>DASRCX010000071.1:0-23561 GCA_035652895.1 Terriglobia bacterium | reverse complement strand
GCCAAAGGATTCATCCACCCGAACAGCCGCTTCCCGGACATGAAGGCCCTGGGCGATTACATCCATAGCCTGGGATTGAAATTCGGCATCTACTCCTCACCCGGCCCCAAAACCTGTGCCGGCTACACTGGAAGTTATCAGCATGAGAAGCAGGACGCCGAAACCTACGCTTCCTGGGGCGTGGATTATCTGAAGTACGACTGGTGCAGTGCGCGCCAGGTGTATAAGCCCTCGGAAATGCCGGCGGTATATAAGAAGATGCATGACGCGCTGGTCGCTACAAACCGCCCCATTGTTTACAGCCTGTGCGAATACGGAATGGACCGGGTGTGGCAGTGGGGACCGTCTGTCGGCGGCAACCTCTGGCGTACGACGGATGACATTGAGGACAATTACACTCGCATGGCCTTCATCGGCTTTGGACAGGCCGGACTTGCGCGCTTCGCCGGGCCCGGCCATTGGAACGATCCCGACATGCTCGAAGTCGGCAACGGCCACATGAACGCTGACGAATACCGCACCCACATGAGCCTGTGGTGCATTCTGGCGGCGCCGCTCATTTCCGGAAACGACCTCACGAAAATGTCGCAGGAAACCCTGGCCATCCTGACCAATCCCGAAGTGATCGCCGTCGATCAGGACCCGGCCGGAATTGAAGGGCACCGCGTATCCGAGGAAGGCCCGCTGCAGGTCTGGATGAAACCCCTCGCCGACGGCAGCAAGGCCGTGGGGCTCTTTAATGAAGGCGAATCAACGATGCCCGTCACCATCCACTTCAAAGACATCGGTTTCACTGGCAAGGTCTCAGTTCGTGACCTGTGGGAAAGAAAGGACCTCGGAACTTTCAATGGCAGCTACACGGCACAGGTCCCGCGCCACGGCGCAGTCATGATCAAAGTCACCTCGGGAAGCTAACACGCGCTCAGGCAAAATGACCTCCCGTACCGGAGGGGTCTGCGGAACATATCAGAAGGCGGAAAGATGAACATCAAATATGAACCCACGCCAATCATGAAGCCGCTGGCCGGCCTGTGCAAACACCGCTGGGTGGATCAGGAAAGCCCCTACCTCGTGTCCCAGGTGTGCGAATTCTGCCATCTCTACCGCTACCGCGTCGCCCCCATCTCCGACTGGGAATATCGCGCCCCTATTCCCCGTGTTACCTACGGAATCGAAAGCGATTGATCCTCTTCAGCACGATATCTGCAGGATAACTCAAACGCAACGCTCAAAACGGAGCCGGCAAGCCGCGTCGTTCTGTTTCCAGCCGTCCGGGAGCAACTGCTGGCAGGTTACCGGAAAGACCGAAATTTCCATACTGAATGAAGTATCTCCGTATTTCTTTGAAAGGAAATACCCGGGTCGCTCTCTGCGCTCATGATGACAAGTGCAAAGTCCATCTTTCAGCAACGCGCCAGGCCATCCTCAAGCAGACAGAACCCGGCACGCGTGGGCTCGCGCAAAGATTTTTCTTGACAAGGAATGGCTACTATGCTAGTCTTGTCAAAGTGGTTTCGGCCCCGGAGGACCGGCGCTGGGATGAAACGCGGAAAATTGGGATACACAGTCCGGATGGACTGCTTAATTCTATGTAATTTGCTGAAAATAAATGTCGGAACTAAAGTGGCATCAAAATTGTGGGACAAAAAACATTGATTTTGCAAAAACGAACCGGAGAAGTTGTTGAAAACAAAAGATCGGCACTTCAAAATGGGACAAAACGAACCGGAAAACCAGCCGGAGAAGTGCTTTAGAATCAGCAAGTGTGCAAATACGAACCGGAGAGCGAAGCTACCGAACTTGTTGAAAACACGAAGGGGCCCCAAAAACGAACCGGAGAAAATGTAGCCTATTTCTTGGGAAGCTTCACCCCCGAACTGGCGTCTTGCGTTGACTTGGAAGTTTGTCTGATCAAACCCGGAATCCCGCCCCCAGGCTCCGTGCTGCTGGAACCGTCACATCGGTGATCATGAAGCAAGTAAGCGATCACGCACCCGCAGGGGCGGCGGCAGGTTTTTTCCGGCGAACGATCGCCGCATATATGCCGCCAAAAAACGCACCGACGATCATCGTGTAAGCAATCCACATGACGAGTTGAGGCGCAAATGCCAGCAACATGTATTTCGGCCAGAAGGCGACATGTTCATATTGAGGCGGGACGGCATCATAATGCGTGCCCCAATTGTAGCGCATTGCGAAAAACATGATGATGGCAACAGGGATGCGCGCGGCATAGGCGTAGGCGATCTGTATCCGCGCCAGGTCCCGCCAGGGCACATACTGCAAGACGACGGCAACAACGATCAGGAGAAGGCCCAACGCGAGATGCCCTGGAAAAGTAAAATTGGTCGCAAACGCCAGACCCGCACCCAGCATGAGGACCACGAACCCGAGAAGCGCGAAGCCGATGGTCTTGCCAAAGCTGGATGGCCCGCGACCCTGGTCGATCAGCTTCACGGCAAAATACGGTCCAAAGATGATGGGCAGCCAGGAGATGCCGACGATCGCCGCCCCGCCGCCTTCGGCCCGGCTGAAGAGCACGCTTGGCCAATGTTGCAGTTCGCCGATAAGCCTCAGCAGCGTTACGGCCAGCGTGATGAGCGCAGGCACCAGAACCAGTCTCGTTACATTCAGTTTCAATGGAGTCGAATTCTCGGCCATGGGGGTCTCCTTTCAACAATGTTCAAGATCAGAGACGCAAGGGGCCCTTTGTAAACGGGACTGCTTCAGACACCTAATGGCCCGATTCTACCCGGCATTGAGCCGAAGTGCCAGCGGAATTTCGCATGGTCGTTCAATGGGAATCTGCATTTCCAGTCGGTTGAAAATAGGTTATTGTTGCTCCCACGGAGGAAAAGCCCATGCGCAGAATTTCATTGCTTGCATTTACATTCACCTTACTGCTCGCGCCTTCGGGCATAAAGGCGCGGACAAACACCTCCAGGGTCCGGCTTGCAATTGTCGGCCTGGACCACGACCATGTCTGGGGAATTCTTAAGGACATCAGCGAGGTCCCGCAGGCGGAGCTTGTGGCCATTGCGGAACCGCCCCCCGAATTGGTGCAGAAAGCCAAGGCCCGTGTTCCGGCCAGCGTGAAATTCTATGCCGATTACATCGCCATGCTCGATCAAATGAAGCCGCAGGCCGTGATCATCACGACGGAGACGGACCATCACCTTGCGATTGTCCGCGAGTGCGCAAAGCGGCATATCGACGTGGAAATGGAAAAGCCCATGGCGACGAACGCAGCCGACGCGCGCGAAATGGAGAAGCTGGCGGAGGCCGCACACATCCGGCTGATGGTGAACTACTTCAACAACTGGCTGCCCTCTTATCAGGAACTTTATCGGCAGGTGAAGAGCGGAAAGCTCGGGCCTGTCCAGCAGTTCATTGTGCAGTATGGCCATCAGGGGCCGCGCGAAATCGGGACCTCCAGGGAGTTTGCCGCCTGGCTCTACGATCCGGTCAGGAACGGCGGTGGGGCGCTGATGGATTTTGGCTGCTACGGCGCCGCGCTGGCGCTCTGGCTGAAGGGAATGCCTCGGAGCGTCTATGCCCACTCTCTGAAACTCAAGGTGAGCCAGCACAACGCCGTCGAGGATGATGCCGTGATCGTTCTCGAATATGCGGACGGCACCGGGGTCCTGCAGCCTTCATGGGACTGGCCCTTCTCCATGGAGCGCATTCAGGTGTTCGGCCCGCATGGAAGCCTGCTGGCGCTCCCCGGAGCATTGCTCTTTCGCGCTTCTGGGACGCAGTCTTCAGGGCAGTTCCCTGACGGCCAGCCCGAAGCATTGCCTTCGTTGTCCCCGGCGCAATCGAACCCTATCGGATACCTCGTCGATTGCATTCAGAACAACAGGCCGATTACGGGGTTGCTCTCGGCCCGTCTGAATGTCGAAGTGAATAAGATCCTCGATGCGGCGAAGGAATCGATCCGCACGGGCAGGGCCGTGGTGATGGCGCAGCAATAGCCGGCAAAAGAAACGTGACGATGTACAATTTCGCCGCGGCTCAGCGATAGCGCCAGAGGAAATAGAATGACATGGCAAAGCCGATGCAAACGACAAAGGCTCTCACCCGCGCAGGATTGATCCTCTGCGCGAAGAATGCGCCTCCGTAACCTCCAAGCGCGGCCCCCACCAGCATGATCAGGGCTTCCGGCCAGAAAACAATCCGGGCCACGATGAATGCGATGATGGCGACCGCGTTGATGGTCGAAGCGAGCAGCGTCTTCAGGCCGTTCATGGCATGAATATCGCGGAATGGGAGAAAGGTGAAGAAGGCAAGCATGAGGATCCCGATTCCGCCGCCAAAAAAGCCGCCGTAAACCGCGATGAAGAATTGGATGAACGAAACGCCCGCCACAGACCTCCACGATGCTCCATCGTGCGGTCCGGCGTGTCTCGCACTTGCAGTCGGCTTTTTCCCGAATGCAAACAGCAGCGTCGCGCCAAGAAACAGGAAAGGAATCAGGCGCATGAACGTCCGCTGCGGTGTGTGCAGCAGCAGGTGGGCGCCGAAATAACCGCCGATCAGGCTGGCGAATATCAATGGAACCAGCACTCGAGGGCCGCGCGGCAGTCGGTTGCGGTAAGCGACCGCGCTCAACATGGTTCCCGGCCACAGAGCCACGGTGGAAGTAGCATTGGCTTGGATGGGCGGAACGCCGGCAAAGATCAGTGCCGGAAAAGAGAGAAAGCTGCCGCCTCCGGCAATCGAGTTCATGATGCCGGCGCCGAGGGCGGCAAGGAACAGAAGGATGGCATTCGCTATTGTCATGGTCTCGCTGGAGATTGAGAGAAGCTCTGTGCTGCAAGCAAAAGCACTATCATCGCATAAATTGGCAAAAACGCGCGCCTGGACCGAATTCCGGGCGCTGCCTGAAGTAAACGTTCGGAGGCGGCACGCCGCACACGTGTCATTGCTTCGGCGTCGGCGATGAGGACTTCTTCTTGCGGAAGATATTGATGAGGTCCTGGACGGCATTGCCGGGCTGCATATTCTGGCTGGCACCGGAAGGAGGAGCGACTGGAAGCCCGCCCAGAACTCCCCTGGTTGTCTTTAGAGCAAACCTGGGACTGTCGAGCGTCCCTTGAAGTGCGAAGGGGAACGAGAGCTTGCCGCCGGCAAAGGTGGCTCCGGAAAGACCGGCGACCAGGTTGGTCAATTCGCTTTGTCTTGCGAACACGCGGGCTGTGCCTGAGTAGCTTATTGGGTAGTCCCCAGTGAGCAGAACACTTCCCGCGGCGTCCACATCGACATCGTTACTCACGATGCGGACGTTACGGCTCACAAGCCGCTGGTCAGCGAGGTTCAAGTCGGCCGCGATCGAGGAGAACGCGGCCGGATCGCCGGAGGATGCTCCGATACCGGCCATCCGCACCAGCAGCAGGAGGTTTTTGTTCAGTTGCAGCGTGGGAAGCTTTCCATTACGGACGGTAACCTGGCCTGTGCCTCTGAGACCGCTCAACGGGTCGGAAGAATGCGCAGCCTCACCATCGAGATCAAGATTGCCTTCCATCGTACCGGTCATCTTCCCGCGCGCAGCCGGAAAGGCGTTGAGCAGTTGGGCCAGATCAATCTTGTGAAATGTCGTCCGGATGCTGTAAAGGAGGTCCTGATGGGAAAAATCAGACGCCGCTTGCCCTTCAACGGTCCCGCCAGCCAGTTTCAGGGAGAGATCGTCGAGAGAAGCCTGTTTTGGAAAAACCTGGAGGTTCGAGTTCACCGAAGAGGCTTCGATGGCCCCGAAACGGAGCAAGTCGGCATGGAAAGAGCCGCGTGCTACCGGAGGAGCAGTGTTGTCGCGGGCTGAAACAATCCGGCCGGACGCCGGCCGCTTTGAAGCTAAAGACCCGGCCTGGGTCGGAGCCGTCAAAGCGTTGAGGTTGACATCCTGGAGTTGGCATGACAGCCCTTGACCATCAAAGAACGTCGGTCCAGGGGCGCCTGAAGGCAACAGGTTCGCAATGGTCACAGTTCCGTGATTGATTTCGATTTTCGAAATTGTGCCAAGGGAAAAGCCGCCCTGACCGGAGGCAGCAAGGTCCGATTTTTCGCTCTCTTGTTGGGGAGAGTTTTCAAAGTTCCATTGTCCCGAGGTATTGCTGAGCATATGGATGTCAGGATTCTCCACAATCAAAGACCGGATGACTACTTTCCGGTCCCACAACGGTCCCCACTCAAGCAGGGCGTAGATTCGCTTAGTTTTGATGAAATCGCCGGGCGGAAAACCTTCAGGATTTCCAACAGCGAAATCGTCAACCTCGATCGCAAGATCGGGAAACAGCGTAAGCCGGAGGCGGCCGATACGCGCCGGTTTACCGGTCGTTCTTTCGAGGTACGCTGCGACCTCGGGGCGGTAGCGGTTGACATCCACCAGCACCGGCACCACGAGCACGCACAACAACGCCAGCACGCCCAAAACAACGACGGCAACGATCAGAAATTTCCTGGTGCGGGCAGACATTCGGACGTCCTTTGGCAATCGTGCGATGACATCAGCCACGGACAAAACTTCCATGGGCCTTGCGACGGGAATTATTCCGTGCATTCGCAGCGCGAAGACTCATGGTTTTGGATGATCACCGTGCTGACCGGCCTTGGCTTCTGCGGCCGCCGTCACGCGCGTGAAAGCGGCTGTGTAGTAATCGAAAAATGGCTTCAAGGGCGGGGCCAGTTGCACGGTTTCTGTGAATCCATTCACATCTCCCCGCTGTATGATGCGGCGCGAGAGCCACCCGGGAAGAGGCTGAGGCCCTCCGTCGGGAGTGAAATCGATCTCCGGCCCTGCAACGTTCACCCGGTATCGGCTGATAAAGCCGGTGGACGAATAAACCTGGTAGAGAAACGAATCTCCCGAGGGCGCACGAGACAAAATTCCAAAGGAAGATTCGTTATTTGCCGGAACTTGCCCGGTTTCGGCAAGAGAGAGGGTCTCTCTGAAGACCATGACGCGCTTGTCGAGGTCATAGGAAACGGAGAGGTGGACTTCACCGGGAGGACTGTGCTTGTCCATCTGGCCTTTCCAGTCGCCGATCAGCCATTCGATCGAGGAAAAGTCGGGCTTAGGCGGCAGGGGAATGCGGTACGTGGAGGATTGTTTTTCGCCCCCCGCGGCAAGCGCAGGCAGGAGCAAAATCATGGAAATTGCTGGAGACAACATGAGCCGGTGTCGTCGAAAAAACCCATTCATTAAGGCTGCCCCCTGTAAACAAAGCCGATATGGCTTCGCTGATGAAGAAATATGCGGGCGTTCGACATTCCGGTGCGGCCCAGCAAGGCGGCAAGCTCCTCAGGAGTGTATGCGGCGCGAACGGAGTCTTCAAACAGCCTTTTCATAATGCCAGAATAATGGCGGCCGTACCACCGGACGTGCCACGGATACGCAAACCGTGAGGGCCGGCGCAAGTCGCGCACGAAGACCGCACCTTCCGATTTTGCCACGCGGCGCATCTCGTTGAACACCCTGGCAGGGTCGGCAAGATGGTGCAACACGGAATTGGAAATGACAATTTCAAATGAGCCGTCAGCAAAGGGAATCTGGTCCGCATTGCCAATCTGGAAATGCACGCGGTTTTTGAGCCCTGCCGCTTCAGCCGCCTTGCGCGCGGCCTTCACCATGTTGGCGGACCGGTCGAGGCCGACAATCAGCGCGCCGGGGCATCGACGCGCGATTTTCAGAGCGATATTGCCGGGCCCGCAACCGACATCCAGCAACCGGCCCGTCAGCGCTCCCTTGTCCGCCGAAAGGGATAACATCTGGTCCACAAACGTATTGTCGAGTGCATCCAAATGCTCCTGCGCCGCGGCGGAAGCATACGCCGACACCTCGTCCTCGTTGTCCATGATTTCGGGCTCGGGCCTGCGTTTCATCTCAAGCCATCTCATCACGAAGAGTCATTCTAACGCAACGAGGAAGAAAGCGGCGTGTACGGATTTTCCGCTTTTTTCCTGCGCCTTGGACGGCCGCGGCGGGCCAGGCCATGCCCCACGAGCGCACGTTGATTCCGTGCGCAGTAGAACGCTTTCATGTTTTTTGCGGACCACACGAATTTTTGCTTGCATCTTGCGTTCAGGTTCTGTCATTATGAACCGCAGAAATGGATCTCTTCAAGTAAGCGGCTTTCCACCCCCGCGAGGGGGCTGCTTCACCCATTTCAGGGAGAACCGAGATATTTGGCCTGCCTTTATGACATCTCGGTTCCTCCCGCTTAAAATCCGCAATTTAATGAAAAGGAAAAGCTCATGGCAATTGCCCGGTCGTGTGCCGCCTGCGGCCCAATGACAGGGCCGCTCTATTTGGGGTTGGCGGATCCGAACGGCGTGAAAGGCCACAAGTCGTCATGTTTTTTAGCCGATATGTAATCAGACATGGAACGTCGCCCGCAGGTGACGGAAAGAGCCGATCCGGAAAACAAAAATCGATGAGGGCTGCCTGGGGTTTTGCGGGTGAGGGACAGGCCGGCCGGAACACAAAATGAGGACCGACAACCGTGAGCTTTATTAATTTTGCTTCGCGTGAGATCAATTGCAAAATTGTCTATTACGGGGCGGGTCTCGGAGGCAAGACCACGAATCTGCAGTGGATCTTCGAGCGGACTGCGGCGAAGTCTGGAGGCAAGATGCTCTCACTCGCCACGGAAACCGACCGCACGCTCTTCTTTGATTTCCTGCCACTCGATCTCGGGACTGTCCGCGGATTCAGGACCCGTTTTCACCTCTACACCGTCCCCGGGCAGGTCTTTTACGATGCCAGCCGTAAACTAATTCTCCGGGGAGTTGACGGCGTGGTTTTTGTAGCTGACTCGCAGCCGGAACGCATGGACGCGAACGAGGAGGCCTTGGACAATCTTCAGACTAATCTCAAAGATCACGGCTACGACTTTGCCACGATTCCATATGTCCTTCAGCTCAATAAGCGCGACCTGCCGAACGCGCTGCCGGTTGAAGAACTCAAGAAAACGCTTTCAAGGAAGAATGAGCCGGTGTTCGAAGCCATCGCAGTTCAAGGCATTGGTGTATTTGAAACACTGAAGGAAGTCGGCCGGCAAGTGCTCATGGAACTCAAGAAAGGCTGACCGCGGCCCGCAGCGGACATCGTGTACGATTGCTCAGGGAACCATTGCAATTGAACTGTGAATTCCGTCGAGCTGCATGCAACAACCTGCTGCCCAAACCGTTCAATTAGAGCCTGCCTCCCGATTCCACCGTTCCGGTCAATTCAAAGAAGTGGTGCCCCATAATGGCAAGCGTCAGGGCTTTGTCCAGATGCTGCCGATGGCGGCGCATGGCCTGGACGAGGAATCTCCAATACTCTTTCCTGTAATCACTCCGCAGGCCCTGCCTCCACAAAGACCGGCCTACGGCAAGCACGTCCGAGAAAACGATTGGAGTTCGTGTAGGCGTACCCAATTGAGAAAGAAAATTCAGGACCCGGTTGAAATATTCCCCTGGATGGTAAATCGTCTCCAGAATCCGCCGATAGCCGTCAATCAGTTCCTGTTTGTCCATCCGAGGAATGAAGTTCATATCAACGAGTGTATTGCTGCCGAGGCTCTCTCGGATGAGCCGGCCCTCAGCCTTCAGCCGCCGCCACAATTGGGTATTGGGCAAGGCACTGAGCAGCCCCACCATGGAAATGGGGATCGCGGCTTCGCGGATAAACTGGATCTGGCGCTCGAAAACGTCGGGCGGATCGTTATCAAATCCGACAATGAAGCCTGCCATCACTTCAATCCCGTAAGACTGGACCAGCTTGACGCTGTCCAGCAGGTCCTTCCGCAGGTTCTGAAATTTCGTGGTTTCTTTCAGGCTTTCCGGCACCGGCGTTTCAATCCCCATGAAAACGCCGTTAAAATGCGCGTCGCGCATGAGTTCGAGCAGTTCCTTGTCCTCGGCAAGGTTCAGGGATGCTTCGGTGAGGAACGTAAATGGGAAGTTGTGATCGCGGTTCCACCGGACGAGTTCAGGAAGCAGCTTCTTTACGTTTTTCTTATTGCCGATAAAGTTGTCATCAACCAGGAAGACGCGCCCTCGCCATCCGAGATCATGAATCTGACCCAGTTCAGAAAGGACCTGCTCAGGCGTTTTGGTGCGCGGGCGGCGGCCGTAAATTTCAATAATGTCGCAGAACTCGCAGGTGAATGGGCAACCGCGCGAGTATTGCACGGCCATGGCGCTGTATTTCCGGAGGTCAAGCAGGTTAAGCTGCGGAACCGGCACTTGCGTCAGGTCCGGGAGCACGGGCGCCTTATAATGTGCGCGCGCAGCACGGGCCTCGAGGTCCTTGACGAGGACCGGAATCAATTCTTCGGCTTCGCCTTCCACAACGTGGTCCGCCTCGGCAATCGTCGGGTCTTTAGTGCTGGCAATCGGCCCTCCAACGACGGTTGGCAGCCCGCGCTGTTTGGCACGCGCGATCACCTTCTTCATGGAGGGTCCCTGGACCATCATGCCACTCAGGAACACCAAGTCAGCCCAGTCCAACTCCGAATCCTTAAGGGGCCGCACATTCAGATCGACGGCGCGCTTCTCCCAATTGGCAGGAAGCATGGCGGCCACGGTCAGCAAGCCCAGAGGCGGATATGCAGACCGTTTGCCCTGGAAAGGGAGCGCATGCTTGAAACTCCAGAATGTGTCGGGAAATTCAGGGTAAACCATCAAAACTTTCATTGGGCGGTTCCAACTCACTTTGAGGGAGGATACTTGCTGCCCCTTTATTAATGCACCAGTCTATCACACCACTTTCCTGCTCCAAAACGAAATTCGCGAGTGAGGGATGGCGATTAAAGTTTTGCGACGCAATAGGGAAAAAGTTAATGTTGAAATGCTCTCGCGCTCGTGACTTTTTCCGTTAAAAATAGAAAAACCACGGATGACGTGCAGAAATGAAATTGCGTTTGTGAGAAAGGACCAGGCAGACCCAGTCCATTTATGACTCATCTTCCCCCGGCCGTGCTTCCTGACATTAGAATCTTTGCCGCGTATGCCGTGTTTCTCGGCAGCTATCTGGTTTTTGCCATCGGCAAGTTTCCCGGCATGAAGATCGATCGTCCGGGGGCGGCGATTATCGGCGCGGTCCTGATGGTTGTGTTTCGCGTTGTCCTGCCGCAGGATGCACTGCACTTCATTGATTTCAGCACCATTGTGCTGCTGTTTTCGATGATGCTCATCGTGGGCTATTTGCGCCTGGCAGGATTTTTCGAGTGGATCACGGACTTGATTCTGACGAGATTGAAGCCGCATCATCTGCTGCCTACGGTCATCTTCACCTGTGGGCTGCTTTCAGCGTTCTTTGTGAATGACATCATCTGCCTCGTGATGGTCCCCTTCGTGTTGTCGGCAACGAGGAGGCTCGGCCTCAAGCCGCTTCCATATCTGCTGGCTGTAGCCACGGCTTCAAACATTGGCAGCGTCGCCACAATCACAGGCAATCCCCAGAACATGCTGATCGGCTCGATTTCAGGAATCAAATACAGTTCATTCCTGCTTCACCTGGCTCCCGTCGCGATGGCCGGGCTGTTTCTGGATTGGCTGGTGCTTCACCTTGTTTTCTCGCGTGCGGGAATCGCAGACCGGGTACTGGAAATTCCCGTTGCAGAAAGGGCAGGCGAGCGCTCATCGCTGATTAAGCCCGGAATCGTAGTCACAATTGTTCTCGCGGGTTTCATCGCGGGGGTACCTCCGGCGCTGATGGCGGCCCTGGGTGCTGCGATCATGCTGATAACCCGGACGCGCGATCCTCAACAGGCTTACGGCCAGGTTGACTGGGGAGTCCTGGTGTTTTTTGTTGGGCTGTTCGTCATCGTAGGCGGAGCGGAAAAAGCCGGGCTGGAGACCTTTCTTCTGGACTTTGCGCGAACGTGGAACCTGCAAAACCCGGGAATCTTCACGGCTGTCGTAGCCGCCATATCCAACTTGGTCAGCAACGTTCCCGCCGTCATGCTGATGAAATCGGCTGTGCCGGGCTTTGCGAATCCGCAAACCGGATGGCTGGTTCTTGCCATGGCGAGCACACTGGCCGGAAATCTAACTGTCACGGGGTCGGTGGCAAACATTATTGTGGTGGAACGCTCCAAGCCGGAAGTCGAGATCAGTTTTCGTGACTATTTCCGCGTGGGGTTGCCCGTCACGTTACTGACGCTTGCCTTTGGATTGGTTTGGCTCTGGTGGGTGAAGTAACGTATTTTAATCGGCGGTGGCCCGCTCGCGGTCGAAGTCGGTCGGGGATGTTTCGAATCCCTCGCAACGGGTCACCGGAAGCCGCGGGTATCTGGCAAACCGCTGGTCGGTTTCAGATTTGCGGCAGAGGTAAAAAGTCGAGCCTCGGCTGGATTGAATAACTCGCGCGTGCCGGCAGGAAAAACAAAGGCCCGCATCACGGCGCGCACGCTCCACATTTTCGTCTTGAGGGCGCATTACTTGATGCTGCAATGCGCCAGGCCGCGTTTTTCGAGGTACTGCTGGTGATATTCCTCCGCGCGCCAGAATTCCGATGCCGGTTCGATCTCTGTCACGATCGGGCGGCCAAAAATCCCTGCCTTATCGAGCTCTTCTTTAGATAAACGAGCGGCTTTCTCCTGCTCCGGAGTGTGGAAGAAGATCACCGACCGATACTGCGTCCCAATGTCCGGACCTTGTCGGTTCAGAGTCGTTGGATCGTGGCACTGCCAGAAAACAGCCAGAAGGTTATCATAGGAGACAACGGAGGGGTCGTATTCAACCTGTACGACTTCCGCATGGCCCGTCTTGTCTGTACAGACATCCTTGTAGGTCGGGTTCTTCAGCGTTCCGCCCATGTATCCTACGGTTGTGTTCGTTACGCCATTCACTTGACGGAAAGTGGCCTCGACGCCCCAGAAACAACCCGCTCCAAACGTTGCCTTTTCCATATGCCACCCCCTCTTTCTCAGTAAGTTCAGTTACCCCCGTTCCCCCGTCTGTTTCTAAGTATTATTTCTTTGCACAGGAAAAGCAAATAGGATATGCCGCCTCATCGAGATGAACCGTTGCCCTCGTCTGAGGAGATCATCCGGTTGTCGTTCTCTCGCCCGGAAGTTAAACCAGGATTTTTTGTAGCACGGCATTTTCGGCGTTGCCAGATGCAGCCGGTGTAATTCCGCTGCGGAGTACATCTTCAAAAACATCATCTTCGGGCCTTACGGTTTGGTTCCGGCGCCGGAAAGCCCGAGGGACGCTCTCAAGGCATCGCCCGAAAACAGTCAGCCCGAAGCTCGGGCGAAGCCGCGCCCCCATACAGTGGCGACTCGCCCGAGCATGCAGTTCAGCTTGCTGATGTCATTATTACAGCTTTGGCGAGCGGGTTTTAATAGGATGAGCGGGTTTTAATAGTTAGACGTTCGGTAGCAGGAAGGGTCCCCAAGGACTTCAACGCTTCCGACACCAACTCGCCTGCCTGCTTCTTTGGCACCGCCTGCCCATTAACTACGATAACCACCGGCTGTACAGGTCCTTTGGGGAAATTGCTTCCGCCAAAGTCTTGTGAGGCCACCCTTCCTCCTCCGCCGGAGCTACTGGAACCGCCAAACCCCCCGGTGCCACCCGATCCGCCAGACCCTCCGGATCCGCCCGAGCCGCCGGAACCACTGGACCCACCTGACCCTACAGACCCTCCGGTGCCAGCGGACCCACCGCCAGAACCACCAAGTATGCCAATGGTTGTCAGTTCAGGGTCGTTCTCAGGAAAGGTCGAGAGCGTGGGCCCATCAAAATCAAGCAGGCAAAAGCAGAACTCACCCCACATTCGGCATTCCGTCCGGCAACCGCCACCCATCACGTCCTGTCTGGCGTTTGTGGGCGTGGCCGAGAACACCAACGGACGACCACCTGGCTGTCGTTCGAGAAGTCGGGAAAACCAGTCTTGCAATTCATCGATCGGTTGACCGAATCGAGCCGCATCCGCTTTCGTAAGTTTGGCACCGGAAGCAATAGCGTCCACGACCGGCCTGATCTGTTGAGCGAAAGCCTGGGCCGCTGATACATCGCTCGGGTTCCAGTATGTGATCGCGACCCGTATGTCCTTCTTCTCAATCCCGCGCAGGCCTGACTGATTGACCGAAGAGCGCGGGTTAGCTGGCTGGGGTAATCTTTGTGCAAGCGTGTCCTGCGAAGTTGATATTCCCAGCACGCAAAGAACCGCAAGAACCTTTAGCGAAATAAAAAACTCCAGGATCTTGCGGTTACTCTCTTTCTTTCCTGACATGATGAGCCTCCCTTTGGTTTTGGTGGATTGGATTTCCCGCCGGAAATTTCTTTTCCGGCAGGGTTGACCACAACTTCTGATCATGGCTGAAGGGAGAGATGAAAACTCATGCCGGGCGTGTCACGCCATCATGAACTTTTCACAATTGAAAGTTTCGACGCCCCGACATATAATAAAAAAATTCGAGGCAGACATTCAAGGA
Organism: Terriglobia bacterium; assembly: GCA_035652895.1. Classification (GTDB taxonomy): domain Bacteria; phylum Acidobacteriota; class Terriglobia; order UBA7540; family UBA7540; genus SCRD01. The sequence continues at coordinate 9,132 of DASRCX010000071.1, read as the reverse complement.
GTTCCATGAAAGCCAACATTCATCCAGATTATCATGAGGTTCAGGTCGTCTGCGCGTGCGGCAACACATTCAAGACGCGCTCGACATACAAGGATGCCGTGCTGCACGTTGAGATTTGTTCGAACTGCCATCCCTTTTTCACCGGCAAGCAAAAGCTGGTTGACAGCGCCGGGCGGGTGGAACGGTTCCAGAGAAAGTACGCGAAGTATCGCAAGCATGATGCGGAGGCGCCGGCCAAGGAAGCCAAGGCTGCGAAATAGCGCCGCCGCTTGCAATCGGATTCCTCCTGAGTTTTTCACTCAGTTCCCAAGATTTAAACAGGCAGGAAGGGGCGTTGTCCACCAACCCGTCGCTTGACCCGTACATCACGAAGCCGAAGGTTTACCTCCTGGGCCGCCAGACTCTTGTGAGTGAAGAGTTGGCCCGCTTTCTGGAGGACGAAGGCGTTCTTTTTTCGACCGATACGCAGGCCGCGGCTGAGGTTCTGGCGGAAATTGCCGGTCGCACCTGCTATATGTCCTTTGGAAAGGGGCGTAAGTCAAATCAGGAGTACCTGGAGAATATTCTCAGTTCGAAACACGGCAGCGTGCTGGAACACGCCGTGTGGAACCTGCTGATCACAGGAGTGAGCCGCTCGCTGACTCACGAACTCGTTCGTCACCGGGCGGGATTCGGCTATTCCCAACTTTCGCAACGGTACGTGGACGAGGCCGACGCGCGCTACGTCGTGCCGCCGCTTTATCAGGAAAGCCCGGAACTCCGTGAGAAATGGCAGCAGACCATCGAACTCGTCCGCAAAGCTTACGTCGAGCTTGCTGAAGCCACCAGCCAGTACGTCCAGCAGAAGCGACCCGAGATGACTCCCCGCGATCGGCGCAAGTGGGCCCGGCAGGCCGCGCGATCAATCCTTCCGAACGCCACCGAAACCAAAATCTTTGTCACGGGCAATGGCCGCGCCTGGCGACACTTCCTCGAACTGCGCGGCAGCCCGCACGCCGATACCGAAATCCGCCTGCTGGCGGTGGAAGTCTGCCACGTCCTCAAGAAGGAAAGCCCCAACATCTTCCACGACATTGAAGTTTACGACGAAGCCGACGGCATGCCCGCTATCCGCGTCACCCATTCGAAAGTGTGATCCTCCGAAAAGATAGCGGCTTCAAAAACCAGCAACAGAGACGGTGTAATGCCATCCGCCAAGGTCGATGGGCCGCATGTATGAGAGGGCAATTCTCAAATCCATCAAACTCGGAGGCGACTTGACGAACCTTACACAGCCGGCTTGTTACACCGGGCGCGCAAGGCCTGTCGCTCCGGCCAGAGTTCGACATGCCATTATGCCTGTAGAGGCGGTCGACGAACGACTCCTTAAGACGTTTTACCCGGCGCGCGAGTTCACCATTGCGATGTAAGCCTTACTGTTGAACTTGCTGGAGGTGCTCGCGTGTGACATGTAGCGGATTTTGCCATAGACAGGCCGCTCGGGGCCCCAGGCACGGTCATGCTTGCCAGCAATGGCCCAGGCGATGCCGGCATAGCCGTTCGGATCGCGGCCGTCCAGTTCATAGCGATCATTCAGTCGCACGGCTATAGCAAACGCTTCTTCGGGTGAACGCGTCCACTCCAGGATTTTCTTGGCCCAGTACATCCGCAGGTAACCGTGCATCCACCCTGAAACGACCATTTGCTTTTGCGCGGCATTCCAAAGTGGATCGTGCGTCTCCGCATTCTCAAGCTGCCGCTCGGTATAGAGATGCTCGCGCTCGTCGCGGGCGTGCTGCCTCAGAGTGCGGAGCGCCCAGGGTTCCGCACAGCCCAGATTGTCGTAATGAGGATTATAGCGGCAGAAATTGACTGCCAATTCGCGGCGGATGATGAGTTGTTCGAGAAATGCCGCCTTATCTTCCGTGGGGACTTCGGCGCCCCTGACCGCGAGCGCAATCGTATGCGGGCCTAAATGGCCGAAGTGCAGATAGGGCGAAAGCCGGCTGGTATGCTCCCGGTCGGGATAATTGCGGCCTTCGGCGTATCCCGGCAGCCGCTCGCGCAGAAACCGACGGAGCAGGCTCAAACCCTCGGCCGTCCCACCACGCAGCGATCCCACCGGCCCGACGCTCCGGCTGATGGGAAGCCCTTGCAGAAAGTCCGAATCAGGGGACAACGAGTGCAACCCCTTCACCGATCGCCAGCGAACTTGAGGTCTTGATTCAGCGACGGGCACAAGAAACTCATCAAGCAGCGCAGAGATTCTGGGGCGGATCGTCCGCGCAGAATACTGTTCCTTCAACAGCAGCTTGCCGGGGACAATCACATCGGCATCAACAGTCCAGAAAGGCACGCGCAAATGCTTGCTTAAGGATTGCCGCCAATGTTCCGGTTTTCGGAGCGGATTTTCATCGCCAATTACCAGGCATGGGTTAACTTCATCACAAAATCTGTTCACATCATTCGCCGGCCATGCTCGCAGGACGAAACCGATCCCCCTGCGCACAAGTTGCGGGGCCAGCGCCCGGATTCCCTCAGCGAAGAATGTGTAAGAACGCAGGTTGGCGTTGGGATAATCGCCCACAACGCTGACAAAGACAACCACTGGCTTCTTCAGCAGGTTTGCGGCGTGGACGGCCGTTTCAAGTGCTGGATTATCAATTACCCGCTGTGCTCGCTGCATCCAGTAAACAACCGCCCGACCTTCAGAATTCATCGGGCCGCCGCGCCGCACAGTCACGCGCGCATCCTGATGCAGTTTTTCCAGTGGATCCATTGTCGCAGACTCAGGTCCCCGCGGCCTTCCGATACCTGGCCATGTGTTCCTGCATTGTCTTGTCGCCGGGTTCGAGTGCGAGCGCTTTTTTCTCGACGGCGACCGCCTGCTGATATTGACCGTTCGCATAAAGAGCTTCAGCGAGTGTGTCAATAAAGGCGGCTTCCTTCCAGTGGCTCAACTGGACAGCCTGTTGTGCTTGCTTCAGCGCTTCCGAGGGGTCTCTGTACCTGGGGTCCTCGGCGGTTGCCAGCAGCCAGGCGAGGTTGTTGCGGGCCTCGGCAAAATCCGGTTTCAGCCGGATTGCTTCGTTGTAATGCCCGATGGCTTCGGGGTACAGCTTTTGCTCCGCGCAAAGATCGGCCAGGGCTTCCTGAGCGTCGGCCGTGTGGGGGTCTTTGCCAACGATATCCACGAGCAGCTCGCGGGCCTTGCCGGGCTGGCCTTCACGCTCATAAGCCGCTGCGAGTCCCAGTTGCGCTGCCGGCGAATCCGGACTCAGTCGCAAGGCCTCCTTGTATTCCCTGATGGCCTCGGGAATATTGTTCTGGGCGAGGTAAACAGCAGCCAACTCTTCGTAAGGACGCTCATCCTTCGGGTATTCAGCCGCAGCCTCCTGAAACCGCTGAATAGCCTGATCGCCCTGCCGCTCAGCCCAGAGCTCGCGACCCTCTTTGATCAACTGCGTTACTTTCTGTGAGACGAGATAGTGCTCCGCCGTGGCAGCCATTGACATTAGAACAACGGCAATAGGAACAACAACGGCTTGCTTGGGAACCGCCAGGATGGCCCACTTATGAGGCCGATAAGCAAAAGGCGGTGGGACCAGGAGTGCCAGCAGGATGCCCCCTGCAAGACCTCCCGTGTGTCCCCAGTTGTCAATGACGTTCGGCATGCTGAGACCGATGGCATAATTCAGAACAATCATCAGGACCATCCCTTTGCCGAAGGCCATTTTCCAGCGCGGGGGGACGACCTCAGGATAGAAACGGCCCGTCACGAGCATGGCCCCGGCAATGCCGAAGATAGCGCCCGAAGCGCCAGCCGCGACATTGTGAGACATGGTCATCGAGAGCCACGAACTCGCGATGCCGGCGCCGACATAAATCACCAAAAAGCGCGCATAACCGTAGATACGTTCGAGGATGGGTCCAAGAAGATAGAGGGCGTACATGTTGATGGCGAGGTGAAACCAGCCGATGTGAAGGAACATCGGCATCACCAGCCGCCAATAGTCACCCCGCTTGAGGTACGGTCCGTAGGACGCGCCGAAATTCAGGAGGACATCTGTGTTACTTGAGCCGCCTGCCAGCACCGTTGCAATGAAAACCAGGACGCATGCTCCCAGCAGGGCCAGCGTAGCCACCGGCCAGTAACGGCGCTGTTTAAGAAAAACTGGAGGCAGAGGATCGATGCGAAAATGCCTGATCGGTTGTGGATGGTCAGCCATCGTCGCCCGCACAGACTGCGAACTCGATTCGGGTGATATTTCTACTGATCGTCAATGACTTCGTAATAGCTTTCACCTGCGCAGTTGCGGCAAAGAATCCGGCCATTAAGGTAATTCTCCCGGCCGTCGTTGACTCCTTCGCCGCACTGGTTGCAAGTAACGCGCGAGCGCGGCCGTCCGGGCAGGTCTTCTTCGCGAAGTTTTACGCGCACCCGCTGCGTGGCGAACAGCTCCTCATCGTCCATCACCTTATAAGCTTCGAGCTGCTGCTTATGGGGATCTGAGAAGCTCCCAAACATTTGCCTGGCTTTCTGCCGCGCATCATCGCGAGCTACGACGCGAACCGCCCTCCGAGTTTCGAGATCAACGAAGGTGGCCGCAACTTTCCCATAATCGAGAAATTTGAGCGACCGCTTGCCCAACCGGCACCCGGTCACAAGGCTGACGGCATCGGTCGCGCAGCGGTCAATTTCGACAAAGGTCAGCAAACTCTTGCGGTGCTTCAGCGGGTCGTCAATTCCAAGTTGCCGCAGGCCCAGCATTGCCATTCGCACTCCCAGGACCTGTCCCGGGCACATATGCCCGTGGCTCCGGGCTGCAAGATCGAGATATTCCTCAAGTGACTTCATGCCCTCGCCGTCTCTGGTTCGGTCAACGGCAATCTTTGGGTCCGCTCAGGAGCAGAGATCGCCCAGGCCATTTCAGGGGCGCGCACATCCTGCCGGTCAACAGACAGCACAAAGTTCACCGTGACCGGAAACTGAGCAACAACCGGCTTCCGGTCGAGAAGGAACGGTCGGAAGCGCCAGGAAGTCTTTACGATATTCTCGGCGGCCTCCCGGAACTCCCCGCCGCCTGCCTCCGCCTTGGCTCCGCAGATTTCACCCTTTCGGCCGACCGTCGCAATCACAGTGACACTGCGAATCTGCGCCAAAACAGGGACTACCGCAGGAAACACAAATTTCCTGCTTGTTAGCAGGTGCGATGCTGCTGTGCTCTCGTCCATCCATACCGTGGGTTGCTCTGAACAACCGGCGATGCCCTTCAGGGGCACTGCAAAAACAGCAAGCAGCACGCAAAGGAAGCATGTGTTCAAGAGAACGGTGCCGCATCTCCACACCATCGTGGTTTCAGGGTCTTGACCTCGCACGAAGGTTCTCCTCACGGAATTATAGCATTCTGATGGAGTGAGACCTGACGGCCTTTTCGTCGCCATCGGCGGCTGTCTGAAACAAGCGCAACGTGTTAGTATTTTGATTATGAAAAACATTTTTGTGTTATGGCGTCATCACAGTCAGAAGTACAGACTTGTCCTTTCCACGGCCGCGGGCGTCTGTCTGGTTGGTGCTGCGCTTGTTTTGGCGGCCACAGACCCCTGGAGCCCCGCCCAGGTCATTCAACCCAAGACCCTGGCCAGGGAGCTTCAGGGCCCGGGCAGCAAGCCGCTTCTCTTGCAGGTCGGCTTCGAGCGCCTTTTTGACCAGGGGCATATTCCGGGGTCAAAATACTGCGGGCCCGCCTCGGCTCCTGACGGCATCGCCAAATTGAAGGAATGCGTCGAAGGTGTTCCGCACGACCGGACCATCGTCCTCTATTGCGGATGCTGTCCCTGGCAGGAATGCCCGAACATCCGCCCGGCATTCAGGACGTTGAAATCAATGGGCTTCAAAGACGTCAAGGTCGTGCAGATTGAGAACAACTTCGGTCACGATTGGGCGCAGAAGGGTTTTCCGGTAAGCACGGGGCGCTAGTTCTCCCTGAGCCCGGCCGGCCATAGAAACTGCAAGAATCAAATTGGCATCTAAAGTATGAGGAAAGGGCAGGCAATCACCTGCCTCTGAACAAATATGATAAACAATATCAAAACGACCCTATTGCTTGCGGTACTGACTGGAATGCTGCTCGCCATCGGACAACTGTGGGCGGGCGAAAACGGAATGGTCATTGCCCTTGTGGTCGCAGCAGTCATGAATTTCGGCAGTTATTTCTTCTCTGACAAGATCGCTCTGGCGATGTCCGGCGCCAAGCCGATTTCTCGCGAGGAAGGCCCCAGGATTTACCAGATCGTTGAAAGGCTCGCGGCAAAGGCATCGATCCCGGTGCCGAAAATCTACTTGATTCCAACGGACTCGCCCAATGCGTTTGCAACAGGGCGCAACCCAAGCCATGCTTCTGTCGCAGTCACACGGGGGATACTCGAGTTGTGTGACGACGAAGAGATCGAGGGCGTGCTGGCCCACGAACTCGGACACGTCAGGAACCGGGACATCCTGACAAGCGCCGTTGTGGCAACGATCGCCGGGGCCATCACCTTTATTGCCCGGATGATCTATTGGGGAGAACTGTTTGGTTTTGGAGGCGGAGGCAGCAGAGACCGCGAGGGCGGAGCTCTTTCCGCACTGGCCATGATGATCCTGGCGCCCATCGCAGCAATGCTGATTCAATTGGCGATATCGCGCTCACGCGAATATCAGGCTGACGCTACGGGGGCGCAAATCACGGGGAACCCCCAGGGTCTGGCGCGTGCACTGAAGAAAATTGATGAGTGGTCGAAGCGCGTACCGATGCAGGTTTCACCCTCGATGGCTCACATGTTCATCTGCCAGCCCCTGACCGGGCGAGAGATTTTCTCCAATCTCTTTTCAACACATCCGCCCATCAAGAAGCGGATCGAACGGCTGATCGGCCCCGGTTACTATTGATCTTTACCGCGGCTTCAAAGGTATTCCGAAGGCCCCTCAGCGCGGCCGAACCGCAGGACGACGAGTGTCAGATCGTCGGCGGGTGGCAAAGGGCCCATGAATCTCTTCACGGAATTTAAGAGTTTTTCCGAAGCAACCTGAGCGGGTTTTCCTGCGCATCCTTTGGCTGCTTCGTCCAGTATGGACTCTCCAAAGAGTTCATCGTTGAGGTTCTGGGCCTCAGTTAATCCATCAGAAAAGAGCAGCAAAAGGTCGCCGTGATTGAGGAAAATACTTCCCTCCGTAAACGAAGCCTTTGGGAACAGACCGACGGGAAGATCGGACACTTCGATCCGCTCAATCGCGCCGCCGCTGCGAACGACCAGAGGAAAGACGTGCCCGGCGTTGACAAAATGGAAATTTCCATCCGGGGCGACAATTCCGTAAAAGATTGTGGCGTACATGGCATCGGTTGAACGCGCGCAGAGAAAGCTGTTGACGCGGCTGAAAGTCTCGGTCAACTTGAGATCGCTTGCCGCCAGAGCCGCGAATGCTCCCTGAAGGTTCGCAGCCAGCAGGGCAGACGGCAAGCCTTTCCCAGAGACGTCCGCAACCGCGAATCCAAACCGTTCTTCCGCCAATGCAATAGCGTCGTAATAATCACCACCGACGCTTGAACTCGGCATGGTAAATGCGTGAACTTCGAAATAAGGGCTTGCCGGCAACTCCCTGGGCAGCAGGCCCTGCTGAATGTTGCGCGCGAGCTCCAGTTCGTGCTGGACCCGTTCCTGTTCCCGCGCAAGTTTCAAAAGCCGGGCATTCTCAATCACCGTAGCGCCTTCAACGGCCAGTGTTTTCAGGACATCGCGGTCAAGGCCGGTCAGCGAGGTTGCGCGGGCGCGGCTGTCAAGATACAGAATGCCCAATTGTTCCGGGACCATCCCCGAAATCGATTCAGCGCGGGCGTCAGCAACTTGAAACCTTTGAAGCGGGACAGCCACAACCCCGCGCAAGCCTCCCTGAATGGTTACGGTTTCAAAAGCGGCGCGCCCGGTAAAGGGTTCCTCCAGCATCATCTCTTCCCGGCCGGTTTCCGCAACGCGCTCAACAACTGCCTTGGAATAGTCTTGGGGCGGCGGGTCCAGGCTGACTTCATCCGGGGCGCGGGCAATCCGCAGATGGAGCCCTCCATTCGCATCGCGCAGAAAGAGCAGGCCTCGGTCGGCGCCTGTAATGCTGATGGCGGAATCGACAAGAGCTGTCAGCACTTTTTCCAGAGTCGGCGATCGGTAGAGCATCTGGGCCATCCGGAGCAGCAGGCCCAGGTGCTGAAGTTTCGGTGCAGGGCTGTCCGCGGCCCTTTCGAATTCCTCCAACAGGCCGTGAAGCTCGGCTTCCCCTGCAATGAAAGTGAGCGTGTACGCGTCTGCCACGCCGAGGCTGATCTGGTCTCCGGACTTGAGGATGCAGGATGTTACCTTCAGGCCATTCACATATGTGCCGTGCCGGCTGCCCATATCTTCAAGAACGCACCCCTGGGCGGTCCTGAGAATACGAGCCTGACGCCTCGAAATCCGGCTGTCGAGCAGGACAAGGTCGCTATCGCTCTGGCGACCCATCGTGAATTCGGGCTTGGCGATTTCAATTTCGCGGATAGCGCCCGTGTTGTCACGAACCATAAGCCGCGGTGGATCTTGCCGCATGAACTCCCCCCGGATGGACCGCCCCTTATATCAATCACCTTGTCATGCATCGCACGATTTGGCAAGTGCGCAGAATTCGATCCTACATCAAAGGTTTGAAGCCCGCTTTCCGTGTTTTAGCGTCCACCTCGCCGAAAGACATTGATGGATTGCATAGCAAGATTGAAGAAAAGAGCCCTCTTCCATATAATAAAGGCACCAAAGGGTGAATCCTTCGGGTGACAGATAATCAGAGTTCGCACTATCGCGTGCTGGAGAAGCTCGGGGGCGGCGGGATGGGCGTGGTGTACCGGGCCGAGGACACGCTGCTCGGACGCTTCGTCGCGCTGAAATTCCTCTCTGCAGAAGCCGTGTCCCCGGCGTCGGCCGCAGAGGCGGGTCCCATCCGCCACCCGGACGGTGATGGCGTGAAGCCTGCGGTCGAGGCCACCCCCGCGGCCCTCGAACGTTTCCAGCGCGAGGCGCGGGCGGCGGCGGCGCTCAATCATCCGAACATCTGCACGATTTATGAAGTCGGCGAGCACGAAGGCCGGCCCTTCA
>DASRCX010000070.1:0-6676 GCA_035652895.1 Terriglobia bacterium | reverse complement strand
TCCGGAAGTGCCCGCGCCGAAGGTGACCGGCGCGTACACCGCGCAGCCGAAGAATTACAAAACCGACAGCGAAGATCTATCGCTGCGCCCCGGCGAAGGCGTCGAAATCAAATACCACATGCAAGCGGGCGCCGTGATGGTTTACGGCTGGAAGGCGGACGGCAAGCTGCGGTTCGAATTCCACGGCGAGCCGGACCAGAAACCGAACAAAGATTATTACGAGAGCTACGAACTCGATGACAAGGTGGGCAAGGATCAATCGTACGGCTCATTCACCGCGCCGAAGACGGGCATCCATGGCTGGTTCTGGGAAAACAAGACGAACAAAGAAGTCACCATGCACCTGAACACCGCGGGGTTTTACGACTCGGCGAAGATGTTCTCGGGGGATGAGAAGGTGGACTTGGAGATTGGGGAGGGGAAATAGGGGCCCAAGAGGCCTTCGCTCTTTGTCAGGAAAGATCGTCACTGTGGTGAAACGGATCGAATTCAAATTGTATGGAAAGGAACAAATTTCTCGCCTCTACAGGACTTCTCCCTATTTCAAATACCAGCCTGGATGAGAAAATCCCTTTACGCAAATGGGAATTGCCGTTCTCTTCAGTTCTGGGCCTGGCGAATCGGGCGGGTCGCGAGATTCCGCACTTGGGGCCGACTTCAAACCGATCCGCCGCCATCCGACAATCCTTAACCGGCGTCCGGCGGGTCCATGGCTGTTGACAACGGCTGAAGTGGCACAGCTGCTTCGGGTGTCTCGTCGGACGGTTTGTCTTTTGGCGGAGCTGTCGGAATTACCCGCGATCCGGGTCGGAAAACAGTGGCGATTTCGAGCCGAGCAAATTCAAAGGCTAGTCCGAACAGAAGGCTGAGCCTTCAATAGTCCGACGATTTTATTCTTCCCCTGAATACTTAGCCTTACCAAGACTTTGAGCAATTCGCGAAATCCGTGCAAACAACTCCGGAGTGCCCACCCTATACTCGCACCACGTCCAGGAGGGCATGATGATTCGAATTCAATCCAACGCAGGGCAGTTCGCACGGCTTTGTTTCATTCTTATGACAATCGGTGCAGTGCCGATCATCGCTCAGCAGGCTTTCGTTCCTGCCCCGCACCGGCCCATTCCGCAGCCATCATCCTCAAACCACAATATCCCGGCAGCCCCACGCTCGATGGTGGGAGGATACTGGCGGATAGACGCGAACTACAAATCAGTGCTTTATCTAAAGAATTCCCTGGCGATGACGCCACTTACCGTCACCCGATTCTCTACTTGAGCAACGGCGTGCCCTATACCCTGCCTAATGTGACCCTGGAGCCGTCGGGGATCGCGACTGTCGACATCAATGCCGCCCTTCAGCAGCAGGGGATCGCTCCCTGGGCGACGCTCGGCGGGTATGTTGAAGTGAAGTACGCGTGGGGATGGGACCCGCTGTGCGTCACGGTGCACAACGTGGATCCGCGGCACAGCGAGATTTTCAACTTTAACCTTCGGCCGTCCGTGCAACCTGGCGGCCAGAGTCCGGCCGTGCCGGTCGAAGGTCTCTGGTGGAAACAGGAACCCAACGTCGGCGGATTCCTCGCCTTGACCAATCTGTCCTCCAAGCCGCAGAAGGCGACCGTCCAAGTCAGCGACCGGGTGAACACCTCGATCGGCCAGCACACCGTGACCGTAGAACCGCATGGAACTAAACTGGTGGATATGGTGGAAGTGCGCTCGTCGGCATCGAGCGCAGGCGGCGTTCGGGTCACCCTCGACGGTCTGCAAGGGGACTGGGTGGTGAACGGCTGGTTGGAAGACGAGGCCACGGGCTATTCCGCCAACATTCCCGTCAGTTTCCCGGCGCGCTCCACCCTCGTGCAACAACCCTTTCCCAACATCGCGGAACTGGGCCTGATGACTGGCGCCGCGAGTTCCATGCTGTCGTTCCCGTCCGGAACGGTGTTTACGCCGTACTCGGTCGTGCGCAACATCTCCGACAAAGCTGTAACGGTCAAGCCCACGCTCTGGTGGATGGAGGGCGCGGCTCCCCGCTCCGCCTCACTCCCGGCCGTAACGGTGCCTTCCAAGCTGGCCCTGAACCTCGATGTCCCGTCTTTTCTGTCCAACGCCGGCCTGCGGAATTTCAGCGGGAGCGTCAATCTCGTTTTGGACGCAGCCGCACCGCCCTCCGCGCTACTCTTGGCCGCAGGCAGTGTCGATCAGAAGAACACCTACGTCTTCCAGGTGGCGCCCTTCGCCGCGTCCGAAAGTGCAGGCCGGTCGATCTCGTATTGGAGCACCGGGAATGGCGACGACACCATGGTCACCTTGTGGAACCCGGCCGATGAAGCGCAAGACTTCCTGTTTACGTTGATGTACTCGGGGGGCCATTACGCGTATCCCGTCCATCTGGACCCAAGAGCCACGCGCATGTTCAACATCTCGGAGGTGATTCGAAGCCAGATTCCCGACGGCGAAGGCAATGTCGTGCCTCTGTCGGTGCACGAAGGAAGCGCGGCCTTGACCGGCGCGAAGAGCAGGGCCGAACACATTCTGGTCTCTATGGAGGAAGGGACCTACAACGTCCAGAAGGCAACCTGCGGCGTTAGCTGTGTGACCTGTAATGGTGGGGTCGCCGCATGGATCGATCCCGATCCGGCTTCCGTGGACAGGGGAGCCAGCACCCCGCTCACATTGACCGTCGAGTGGTACGACGGCTACTCCTACAACGACTTCGACGACACTGGGGGGGCGTCCTGGACTTCCTCTGATACCAGTATTGCAACGGTCAGCGGCGGCTCCATGACCGGTGTCAACCCAGGCTCGGTTACGATCACAGCCAACGATCCGAATTATCCGGTGTATGATTCCTGCGCCGGTACCTATTGCCCGCAGGGCATGGGGGCTACCACTAGCGCCGGGGTGTATCAGGTGAGTATCAACTCGGCTGATGTGACCACGGACACAATCTCCACCACTTTAGGTCCTAACGGCCAATCCGGTCCGTTTTCGCTTTGGCTGGCGGACAGCGGATCGACGACTTACTATCTTCAAACTTCAACTACTCGATCTGGTGGCACTTACAACGATAGCTTCAATGTAAATGCATCGATGCCAGCGACTACCTTCGCCAACGTCTTTGCCACCTGGACAATCGGCGGGTTCCAGGTGGCGGCCCAGCGCCCGTACCGGTTTCAGAACTTAGGTTCGACCCATCATTCCCAATACACAGTGATTCAGGAGAGCACCTGCTCCGGTTCACAAACTCCGGTTTACATCATCACGAATCTCGGCGCCTGCTATTCGAGTGGACTGCAATCGTCTACGCTCGCGAGTGATTTCGCCTCGCAGACGGCCCTGAATGGTACCGGACTAAGCCGGAGTTGGGGCTACCTGAAAGCTGTGGCCGCTTCGAGTTGCAGGAATGCGACTTCCGGAAAGCCGCCAGATGCCACCAATCAGAACACGTTCGTTGAGGTCTCATCTGTTACGGGAGCGTGTAACTCAAGCCTCGGTAACTCGAACGTGGCAGCCTTCAATCACGCCTGTGGGCAACAGATTCAGATTCAAGGTTATCCGACCGCCAACAGCAATACACAGAAAAGCGTGCAGGATGAATGCCCCGCGTGCGGTAACGATCCGCCGCATTTCGACAACTTCACCACAACTCCCGGAGCCAACTGTTCCAAGACGGTTCCTGACTTGGGATATTTTGTGACCTTGGTATTGCAATGACGAGACACTTTATAACATTTCGTCTGATCCCGGCAATCTTGCCGCTTCTCGCCCAGGTTGCCTACGCCCAGAGGGCAAGCGGATTCAAGTGGCTGAAATGGGATCCCTCGAAGCGCCAAGGCCAGTTGGAAGTCTTCGACCCGAATCGGCCTTCCTACCGATATCGATTGAGTCCGGTAAACCGCACGGCTACGATATGGAGTGCGTATCAGGCCGACTCGATCATCGTGGTTCTGGGCCAGATGGATAGCGATATCGGTGAAATTGTCACGGGAATCGACGCGAATTCAAAACGGGAACTGATGGAGTTCCTCTGCTATGACGCACAGCCTTCGGAGAGCGGCCTGAAGATCGCCTTTCGACATTTTTATCCTCACTTTGGTACGGCCGACCTATCGGACCGCGTACAAATCATCGACCTTTCCCAAGGTCTGCCGTCTCTTTCTCCTTCGGCGGATTTTCATGTTCCACCTGAAAATGCCGGCCGGACAGTTTACCCTCAAATGTCGGTTCCGACAGGGATAAGACATCGTGTCCAGAATTTTCTTTGGGCCACTGGCGATTCCACGCTCTTTTTCATCGATCGGCTTGAGCGCGTTGTTCCTGGCAATGTCGAGCCACAGGAGCTCTGCCTGGTCAGAGTGGATCAGATCACGTCCTCATCTCCGAGAGTGGCTCGCAAGTGTCTAGATTCTCGCGCGCTCGGCGATGATTCCATCACTTCCATTTGGCCCAAGAACTTTCACCGCGATGCCGCGGGCGGCCTTGTCCTCTCGTTGGAGTTGCGGAATGCTTCTATCGAATCCTCTTCTCGAGATTACAATGTTGACCCGGCTACACTGAACGTGTCGCCAGTCCAGAAATTGAATGACAACTACCTTCCGATCCCATGGCGTGTCCAGAAGAAACAGCTAATCGCGTTTACACCACTGATGCGGTCCGACAGATTACAACCATACGAACAAGAGGTCGTTGGGATCAAACTGACCATCGGAACCAACGGAGCCGTTGAACGCGGTGAACTGAGCGACGCGCTGCCAGACAGCGTGCGTGGAGACGTTTTAGGGGCAATCACTCGATGGCAGTTTCGCCCCACCATCCTCAACGGCAAGTTGACGAAAGTTGTTACGAGCTTTGAAGTGGAGCTTGGTCATTTGGAGGACTCGGGATGGAAGTTGAAGGACGAATAACTCTGCCCTAGGGTGTTTGAATGCGTTCGCGACGGCGGGTGAGCATGCCGACTAATCTGAAATTATCTGTTCCTCATTTTTGGGGAGTGTGGATTGCACTCTGCGCTAGCAGCTTACACGCCTTTCCCACAGCCTCACAAGATCCGGTGATCCGTTGGGACTCGGCTGCCCTCCAGGGTATCCGTGATTTACACCTCGGTGCACCCATGTCCGCACGAGCCCTCGCCATCGTTCACACGTGCATCTATGATGCCTGGGCGGCGTATGACGAGCGGGCGGTCGGCACGGAACTGCACGGCGCTCTCCGGCGCCCCCGTCCCGAGCGAACAGCAGCCAACAAAGAAGAAGCCGTCAGCTACGCCGCCTATCGCGCTCTCACCGACCTGATGCCTGCGGAAGCGGCGGCGGTCTTCGCGCCGCTGATGAAGCAGCTCGGATATGATCCCGATAATCAGTCAATCGATATCGAGACGCCCGCCGGTATCGGCAACGTCGTGTGCGCGGCCGTCTTGGAATTTCGTCACCACGACGGGTCCAATCAACTAGGGGATCTGGCGCAAGGCCCCTACACTGACTGGACCAGCTACGCCCCCGTCAACGCACCGAACAACCTCAGCGGGAAGCTTTCCATCACGAATCCCGATCGTTGGCAACCGTTGACGCACGTCAACGCCGATGGCGATCTCATATTGCAGCGCTTCCTCGTACCGCATTGGTGCAAGGTGATTCCTTTTGCTCTGTCCAAGGGCAACCAATTTCGCGGCCACTTCCGCGGCCCCGCCACTTACGGCTCGTCTGAGTATCGGCAGCAGGCTGAGGAACTCGTCGCCCTGAGCGCGGGCTTGACCGACCGGCAGAAAATGATTGCTGAGTATTGGAAGGACGGGCCAAACTCCGAACAGCCGCCCGGTCACTGGGCGCTCTTCGCGCAAGCGGTTTCCCGCCGGGACCACCACGGCCTCGACGATGATGTGAAGATGTTCTTCGCGTTGAGCAACGCGCTGCTCGACGCCGGCATTGCCGCATGGGATATGAAAAGAGCGTACGACTCCGTTCGCCCCATCAGCGCCATTCCGATGTTGTTCCAGGGCAAAACGATCCGCTCCTGGGGAGGGCCCGGGAAAGGCACGGTCGAGATGGACGGCGCGAGATGGCGGCCGTATCAACCGGCGAGCGATCCCACGCCGCCGTTCCCGGAGTACGTGTCCGGCCACAGCACATTCAGCGCAGCCGCGGCCCATATCCTAAAGCTGTTCACCGGGAGCGACCGCTTCGGCGAATCCGTCACGTTGCCCGCCGGCAGCTCCAAAATCGAACCGCATGTCACCCCCGCGCAGCCAATTGTCCTCCAGTGGGAGACGTTCACCGAAGCCGCCGACGAGGCCGGCATGTCCCGCCGTTATGGTGGGATCCATTTCAAAGCGGCGGACCTGGTTGGCCGGGATTTAGGACGGACAGTCGCGACGGAGGTGTGGTCAAAGGCTCAAGGCTACTTCGATGGCTCCGATAAAACGCCCGTGCGAGATCTACTGACCATGACCCCCAATCTACGCGATCAGGGACAGTAGTCGGCGACGCGTACAAAAGAGTTATCAGACCTCAGCGCTAACTCATCACCGGATCACGGCCTAAACTCGAAACGGGACGCCTCTTTCGTCCAAGCCAATCACGGGGCGGCGATCGCCGCGTTTCTCTACCTGGGCGCCAAACACATGGTGACGGGGTACGACCACCTGGCGTTCCTCGTGGGCGTCATCTTCTTTCTGTACC
>DASRCX010000069.1:0-69411 GCA_035652895.1 Terriglobia bacterium | reverse complement strand
CATCCGGCCTTTCCCACACCACCACCTTGCCCTTCGCCGGCGCATAGTTCCGACTCTCCGCCTCCAACTGGAAAAACCGGTTCTCATACCGCACCACCCAATCCTCGCTGATGCTCCGTTCGCTCTCCAGGCGGAAGACCTTATCCAGTTCGCTCGCCCCCGGAGCCCGCCGGTGATAATCTTCCCGCCTCGCTGGTACTCGCCCAAACCGCCTGTTGTGCTCCGGCAAATACTCCCGCTCCAGATACCGATTCGCCTCGGCGTGACTCGAGATCTGTTTCCGCCGCAGCTTCTTCACCAGCCGGTCCTGGTGTGTCCCGTGTATCCTCTCCACCCGCCCCTTCGCCTGCGGCGAATTCGCCATGATCAGTTCGATCCCCAGCTTCTGGCACATGCGCCCGAACTGCGTGATCGGTTCTTCCCCTCTCATCCGCTCCTGGGCGTTCGCCGGGCGCTTGTAAAGGTTTTTCCCGTCCACATACAGCGCCAGCGGCACCCCGTAGCGCTCAATCCAGGCCCGCAGCGCCCCCGCCGCCGCCCAGATCGTCTCTTCCTCCCCCAGCCGCGCCAGCGTCGTGTTCGTCGCATCGTCCACCAGGTCCATCAAACATCCTTCCGGCCCTCGCCCCTCCAGCCAGTCATGAAAACTCCCGTCCATCTGCACCCACTCCCCAAAGTGCTCCTTCCGCTCCCTCCGGCGACGATGCGGCTTCCTCCGCCGCTCCCGGCTCCACAACCCTGCCCCCAGCATCCACCGCCGCAGCGTCTCCGCCTCCACTTCCTCCCCGTCCTCCGACCTCAGATGTTCTGCCGCCAAGGTCGGACCAAATCGCTCTCCCACCGCCCCGCCATACTTCTCCCCCACCAGCCCCAGAATGCGGCGGCGAAATCCTTCCCCGTATGCCCGGTTCGACCGCCGCCCCGCGCTGCGGTGCTTCAGACCTGCCGCCCCTTCCTCCCGGCACCGCTTCCACAGCCGCTTCGCCTGCCGGTAGCTCACCCGCATCAGCCACCCGGCGTCCACCAACCGCAACTCCCCGCTCTTCACCCTCGCCAGTACCTCTACCCGGTTCAACTCCCTCTTGCTCATCTCCGTCCGCCCCAATTTGACCTCCTTCCAGAGGTCTTATTAGGGGACATTTCTAACGAGGACAAAAGGGGACATTATCATCGAGGTACAACACTGAAATGCCAGCCTCGTTTGCAGCCCGGCGGGGAATAGAAGGCCTCGCTCGCGCCGAGGCTGTTGCAGGGAAGTATTGCAACCCCTGCGTGATATCGCGGCAAAAACCACTTCCAATTCTTAACCACTACAATACGGTTCTATCTTTCGGCCGCCACGGAAGCAGCCGCAACGTTCCACCCATCAACGGCGACGTACGGTCTTGCGCCCTGCAAGGCATCCTTCGAATAACTGGCCGAAATTTCGCGTTCTTCGCCGGGCATCAATTCGAAGTAATTGTCCTGCCAAAGCACAGGCAAAATTTCAGAGCCATGCTCGCCCTTGTCCACCTGAAGGTGAATGAAGAAAGCAAGGTGAGAAGACGGATTCTCGACCGTCACCCGCGTGATGTTCCGGCTGCCTTCCTCGCGCGTCGCGGCGTGGATATTCAGCCGCACCTGGGGAAGATTTTTCAGTTCCGTGAAATCCGCGTAGCCGCTCACCGGCGTGTAGTACCACGTCGAATGGTCCCAATCGGGCACGTCAGGCCTGGTTGAGAGCCAGTAGAAATTCGTGCTCACCTGCTTTCCGGCTTCATCCTTCAGAGTCAGCCGCAGGAAATACGTGGTCGAAAGGCCATCAAGCTTCGGCACCTGAAACACGCGCGTACTGCTGTTCGAAGGCACATCGATTGCCTGTTGTCTGGAAAATTCCCTTTTGAGGTCGATGTTGTAAACCACCGCGCTGACCCTCATTTTCGGATAAGCGCGAAGGTGCGAATTTACAACCACCACGGAATTATCATCGTAGGAGTATTGCACATGCAGGGGTTCGCACGCCTTCTTCGTGCCGAAATAGCCTCCCGCCGGCCGCAGATAGTAATCATAAAGGTGCCAGATCAGGCTCGGCCATGCGTTGTTCAGCATCCATTGAATGACGCCGGTGGAAACAAATTCGTTCCGCCGGTAACCTTCAAACATCGCGCGCTCGCCTTCATAGGTCATAAGCTGCGACTTCTCGGCATAATCCTCAACGCTGTTGGCCTGCCCGTAACGCTCATTCAGCGCGGTTGTAAAGGTATTTATCGTTTTGAACTCCCCGCCGCCGGCATGGAACTCCCAGACAGAATCGATCGGCCACAGGTGGTCCGCCGGGAGCATCATTTTGAGCGATGAAACAGGCGGCACTGCCGGTCCGGGACTGATTTCCGTTGCGAAGCCAAACGCCCCGCCGTGCTTCGTATCCAGCAGCCAGTAGTTGGGCGGGACCCAGTCATACGGGCCGTTCATCTTCAGCCCGGAGGGGCCTGTTACAGTCGTCGGACGCGCCGTTGCGGAAGACTGGTGCGGATTGGGCCAGTGCGACTCTGCAAGGACGTTCAGGTACATCTGCTCGACGCGCGGAGGCGGCGGATTATCGCTCCCGTAAAGCCACCCCAGCATGCAGGGATGGTTGCGAAGGCGATGGATTTGATCGCGCAGCGAATCTGCCGCGACGGTGTAATCCTCGGGTTTCCACTGTTTCCATCTTTCCCAATGATCGCAGCAGCACCAGCCGGCCAGAACCAGAATCCCATACCGGTCGCAAAGATCAAAGAAATGATTGTCGATGATCTTCCCTTCGAGCCGGATGGTGCTGAGGTGCATGTCTTTGACATATTGGATTTCTTCTTCGGTCTTCTTCGGATCGAAGCGCAGCATCATGTCCGGCGCCCACCCGCCCCCGAGAATCAGAATCGGCTTGCCGTTCACAAAGTATTCGCGGTAGCCGCTCGAATTAAGCTCTGAAGTAATTTCGCGAATGCCGAAATCGGCTTCCTGGCTGTCGGAAACCGCTGTGCCGGTTTCAAACGCAAGCTTCAGGTGATAGAGGTTCTGCGGCCCCATCTGCCACGGCCACCACAGGCGCGGATTGCGGAAGTTAAGCTGCGTAAAATGCCCGGGATCAAAAGCCACCTCGCGCGTCTCGCCGGCTTTGAGTTCAACCGCCTGCTGAAAGTCAACTCCGCCGATACTGCCTTTCAAAACGCCGCGCACGCCATGGTCTGTGGCATTTTGGAGTTCGGCGCGCACGGTGAGATGCGCGACTTCAAGGTTGGGCAGATCGAATTTCGTCTCGACCTGCGGATAACGCAATGCGACCGGTCCTGTTGCCGTGATCGAAACGCTTCGCCACAGGCCCATGTCTTTGTCCGGAGGCGCCGGGTTCCAATCCACCCACGTAATGCCCAGATCATCGGCGTTGGGTGCCGAAACTTCAACGGCCAGGGTGTTTGTTTTCCCCGCCTGGGCCTGGCTCGTGACGTTGAAGTCATAAGTCCGCCACATGCCCACCACCTTGTCGGGCCCGGCAATTTCATGCCCGTTCAACCAGATGGTCGCTCGATAGTTGATGCCGCCAAAATGGAGCCAGATTTGTTTGCCCGCAAAGCTCTCCGGCAGTCGAAAGGTGGTCCGGTACCACCATGGAACATTGAAAGGACTGTCCGCAGGCATGGGAAGGTTTGAGAAATTCGCTCCGATAGGATAGGTTGTGCCCGGAATCGAGCGAAGGTTCATGCCGAAGTACGGATCACGATAGACGTTGTTCTTTACCAGCGCGGCAAGAACGGTAGAGGGAACATCCGCTTTATACCAGCCGGATGGACTGAAATCACTCCGCGAGACGGCGCTCCCCTGCTGCGGGACCTGTGCTGAAGATTGCAGTTCCCAGTTTTTTGTGAGCTTGATGTAATGGGAAGGCGACTGCGGAGATTGCGCCGCAAGGAACGTCGCAGCGCTGATTAAGGATGAAATCACGAAAAGGCAAACCTGTGCGCGCATGGCGGTCTCCTCGTTCGATTGCTTCATTCGCTTTTCTTCGAGCCCGACTTTCAGAAGCAGGCTGTTGGGGCCGCATTCCTGCGGCCAATTGCGATATCCGGCCCTAGTGCGGTACAACGGGCAGCACCAGGACAGATGGATGCTCACTGTCGTGGTAGATTGTGTTTGTGGCCTTCACCCATCGTGAGGCTGACTCCGGGTCTTCACCGGTATTGGGGTTACGGTCGAAACGGGGAAAATTGCTGCTTGAGACTTCCAGCCGCAATCGGTGCCCCGCCTTGAATACGTTGCTCGTTGACCAGAGATCGATCGTGAATTTGTAAATCTGTCCGGGATTCATGAATTCCGGCGTGACCTGGGAATCGCGATAGCGGGCGCGGATAATGCCTTCCGTGAGGTTCTGGGCGAAACCGTTGGGCCACACATCCACCAGCTTTCCCGTGAAATCCGTATCGACAGCAGAGGAACTGGCGTAAAGCACCAGCTTCACGGGGCCGGTTGCTTCAAAATCCTGCTTGAAGGGCGGGGTCGTATAGACCAGCACATCCGGACGCGCTTCATCCGGCCGCTGATCAACCGGTCCCGGCATCAGATGAGCAGCGTCACAGCAGAGAGGCCCGCCAAGCGTTGGCACAGGGTTTTCAGGATCGTAAACATAATGATCGCCGGGTTCGGATTGAGGGGGCGTCATGGAAAGGCTGCCGTCGCCCGTCAGCGAATTTGCTTTGCCGCCCGAGTGGAGATAAAAGTCGGTGCTTTTCGCGCGGGCCGGAGGCCAACGGCTTTCCTCGCGCCAGGTGTCATCCCCCATCACGAAGATTCTGACCGGCTTCTCGTTTTCAACTCCATTATCGATGCCTTTCAGCAGATGGTCGTACCAGCGCAGTTCGATTTCATCCAGATCGAAGTCGGCCTGCGGGCCAAAGTCCACTTCGCCGATTTTTCTTCCATTGCCGGCGTGGCCGCCGATCACAACCATCAAGCGGGTTTCATTGCGTGCAGCCTCAGTCCCACCGTGCGCGCGGATGCCTTCATAGTTGCGCAGCGAACCGCCCTGGAAAATGTCATACCACGCGGCAACGATGTAGGCCGGGACCTTGATGTCCGGATAATGCTCTTCAATCGCCCAGCGCTTCCAGTAATCGTCGAATGTCGGATGCTTCAGCCAGTCGAGAAAGTAGGGCGCCAGCGCGCCCAGGTCCTTCGGCCAGGGTGAACCCGGTCCGAAATTGTACAGAGGATATTGGCTGAGCGGCAGCGTCCACATGCCATCGCGCGCGTTGGTGACGTCGGCGACTTTGCGGGCGAGCGTATTCTGCGCCAGGCCGGAGGTCCACGACTCATTGAACCACTGCTCGAATGCGCCGCCCTGGTAAGTCCAGCCGTCGTGATAGTTCGAAGCCGTCACAAACGGGAAAATCCCCGCGAGATGCGGCGGATGCGCAATGGCCGCAAGCATCTGCGTAGCGCCCACGTAGGACCCGCCCACCATTCCCACTTTTCCATCGGAGTAAGGCAGCGAGGCGGCCCATTCCACCGTGTCATAGCCGTCCTGCGATTCGTACTTGAAGGGATACCACTCGCCCTGCGACGTGTATCGCCCGCGCACGTCCTGCACGACAGCTATATATCCGCGCTCCGCAGCTTTCATGGCGAAGCCGAGGCTGCCGTCTTTGTTGTAAGGTGTCCGCTCAAGGATCACCGGGAATTTGCCGGGCGCGTCGGGCCGGTAGATGTCCGCGTGCAGGACCACGCCGTCCCGCATGGTGGCGGGAACGTTGCGCTGGATGATGACGTGATAGCGCTCCGCCGCGCACACCGGAAGCGCCGCCGCGATCATGAGGAGAACTGCTGCAAGGGACCCGTAATGCGTTCGTTTCATTCTGCGCTCCGTGTGAAATCCGGATCGTATGAGGTGACTTGATCGAGTCTGGTCCGTAAGGCGGCAAGTATATTCCACAAACGCCGGCAAGTGAAGAAGGATCGCGCCAACTGGCAGACGGGCATTCCGATCTTCGGAAGGATTTTGCCTGCCCCGATGCCTCCAGGCGGGCCGCGGACCTGATGGCGACGGACAATCTGATTAATCGACCGGCTCATTTTTGGGGCAAAGACCGGCGTCAGAGAGAGCGACGGGCGCTTTCACGCGGCATAGAGCAGCCCTGTAGCAAGGCTTGGCCGCTCTTCGGAAATAAGGCCCCTGCCCAGTGGGGCGAACCACTTCGCCGTTGCGGAAGCGTCTCATTACAGATCAGGCGCAATTCATCTGGGTTTCCCGAGGTGTGTCCTTGCATGCGTCGACGGATCCCGACCAGTCTTCGACGGCCTTTCCTTTGCCATGGATTACTGCGCCGCGCAATCAGGTCAGGCTGTGGCAGGGTCGGGCTGGTTGGGGTCGCGCCTGGTCCAGCGATAAGCGGCCACTGAATTTTTCCAGAAGACTTTCTCAGCGGCGGCGCGGCCTTTGCCGAGGACATATTCGCGGACGAGGGTCAATTCCTGCGGGTAGGTTTCAATGTGGTCGCTGTTGGGCCAGTCGCTGCCGTAGATCAGACGGTCTTCGCCGAAGATCTCCCACAGCCGGTCAAGCGTCGGCCTGTAAAAATCGAGATCCAACCGCAGCTTGCCATCGACGCGCCTCAGGACTTCCGAGACCTTGACATAAACCTGCGGCCGCCTGCCGAGTTCGCGGAGGTTCGCCTCGACATTTCTTTTTACGTCCGGGTCAGTGGGTTCGGCCATTTGCGGCAGATGGTCGATGACGATGCGCAGATTGGGAACCATATCCGTCAGCCGCACAATCGCCGCGATCAGCGTCGGATCGGGATTGGCCGTATCCATTTCGAGGCCGGCATTGGCAAGCTCCTTGAGGCCGTTGACAAACTCCGCGTTTTCAAGCTGCGTGCTCAAGTCTCTGCCCCACAGATTGCCGCAGCGAATGCCGAGAAAGAGCGGATTGCGATGGAAGCGTTCGAGCTGCCTGCGGAAGTCGCGCTTCTCAGGCTCCAGGTCGCCGACCATTCCCACAATGATCGGGGCCTTGGCCGCGACATCCAGCACCCACTGATTATCTTCCAGCCACGGGCTGCACTCGACTTCAATCGCGCCCACGACGCCCTGGCCCTTGGTCACGTGCAGATAGCGCTCCGGCAGCGCCGGTTTGTAAAGAATTTTGTCGTCCTTGGGCGGCCACGGGACGCCTTCCGGCCGCGTCGTATCAAACAGGTGGATGTGACTGTCAATAATCGGGATGGGTGTGGCTTCTGCACTCATGCTGATGTCCATGGCGGCAACGGCGGCCGCAATTTCAAGAAATGTTCTGCGATCCATCGCCGGTATTCTAACTCATCCATACGAAATGAGATCAGGAGAGATTAGCGCCCTGGACTTTGCGATGACTCGGGCATCTGGGCGGGGGATTTGCGGCCGAGAATTCCCGAGCGCACTTCCTGGTTGGTTTGCTGCGCGTCGGCGGTGGCCCTCTGATATTCGGCAAGCTGCTTTTCCGCGTCCTGGGCGCGGCCCGCGCCGCGATAAGCCATGGCGAGCAGATAATGTGCGGAGGGATTTTGCGGCTGGAGCTTCACGGCCGACTCTAAAGGAGTAATCGCCTGCTCCGGCTGGTGGGTTGAAATCAGGGACCGGCCCAGTTCGATCTTGGCATCGGCAAAATTCGGATCATCCGCAATGGCTTTTGAGAAGTGCTCGATGGCCGTGGTGTAGTCCTGCGTGCGCAGTGCCAGTTCGCCCAGCACGAATTCCGCTCCGGCGTTGTGCGGATTGATCTTAAGTTCCGCCTCGAATTCCTTTTTCGCGTCTTCGAAGGTTGTCGCCGTCTTGGGCTTTGTCAGGATCAGCCTGCCGATCAAGTAGTGAATGCCCGGCAGGTCAGGCTTCATCTCCAGAACTTTGCGATATTCAGACTCCGCTTCGTCCCATTTGCCCTGTGCTTCAAGCGCCTCAGCGTTCAATTCATGGACCTGGTAAGACCCCGGGTCTGCCATCAGCAGCGCCTGCGACGCGCGCGTGGAAAGATCGGAGAAGACATGGACGCTCAAGTAGAGCACCTCTGCGTCCTTCGGGAAGCGGTGTCGCAGTTGCTGCAGAAAACCGATGGCATCATCCTGCCGGTCGAGTTCCATCGAACAATTCATGCCATCAATCCCGATCCTTCGCTGGAGCATCCGGTCCGTAAGGCGCGCTGCCGCCTGCTTCAAATCCGGGAGCGCCTCAGTGCAATGGCCGGTTTCGGCAAGGCTCGCGCCCAGCAAGTATCGTGCCTCCGCAAGGGTCGGCTTCAGCTTCAGCGCCTCGCGCAGCGGCGGTACGGCATTCTCCGGCTCGCCAGCCGCGAGAAATGCAGCGCCCAGTTGATAATGATATTCGGGGGAGCCCGGAGAGGCTTTGACCAGCTTCGAATAATCCTGAATCGCTTTCTGAAAGTCGCCCGCTTTGACGGCGCTCTGCGCCTCGCGCTCAAGCGCGCTCGGGTTGGAAGCAGCGCTCGCCTGCGGCGCTCTCCGCTGCGCGAGACCGGAGTTGGCTGCGGCTATCATCAGTATGGTTGCAAAAACAGCCAATGCAAACGGTCCGGCGAGGGTTTTCCGTGGTGTGTCCACAATGAGGTCCTTTAATCCGGCTCCTTCAAGCATAGAGAATTGCGCCGAGCCGGGTCAAGCAACCGCCCATAATTAAATGAAGGCCCTGCGCGTCCCTGCCGTGTGAGCATTTGCAATCTGTAGCCGCGTCTTTGTGCGCCGCGCTAGAATACCTGACGTAAAAATGAAGACGCTGGCCAATCCAGACGACAGACTCGAAATTCTGCGGCGGCTGAGATCGATCAAACCGACCAGCCGCCGCCGCTGGGGCGAAATGACTCCGCATGAGATGATCTGCCATCTGTCGGATGCCTTCCACTCATGCCTGGGCGAAAAAGAAGTTCGCCCGGCCAGCCGGTGGATTCCCCGGCGCCTGTTTCGCTGGGCTGCCCTCTGGGTCCCCGTTCCATGGCCGCGCGGCGTGCGCGGCCCGCGCGAATGGGACCCGAAAGCGGACGGTACGAAGCCCGCGGATTTTGAAAGCGACAGGAAAGAACTGCACAAATTAATCGAGAGGTTTGCCAAGGCTCCCGTCGATTTCAGGTGGCCCGAGCACCCGTTCTTCGGCCGGATGTCACCGGAAGAATGGAAGCGTCTCGGCTATCTCCACGCCGACCATCACTTGCGGCAATTCGGCGCGTAAACCATGAGATAGCCTTTTCCTGCACAGCGCAAGCCGGCCGACAAAAATCCGACAACCATCCTGTTTTGTGAATATTAGATCAAAGCGTAACGTTTTTCCCTTGACAATCAGGCACTAGTGTGCTAGTCTTTTTGTCTGCTGTGCGCGGCGGCAGCAGGCTCCGGCATCGGATGAAACATCCGGATGGAACCCGAAGGGCGCGGACGCTGCAAATAGTCTGTGGAATCCAGCATTTCTCATGCACGCGGCTGTTGGCAAACTCGAATCTGAAACCTGCGGGCAGATCATGGCGGAAGGCTGCGGGATTGGAGAAGGGCGGCGCACCCCGCCATCTCCTGGAGCAGCACACCTGAACAGCCGAAAACAGACATATATAGGCTACTCTTACCCTTCATCAGCACCGGATGGGACAAAAAACATCATTTTTACAAAACGAACCGGAGAAGTTATTGAAAACAAAGGATCGCACTTCGAAAATGGGACAAAACGAACCGAAAAACGAAGCGGAGAAGTGCTTTAGAATCAGTGAATTGTCACAAACGAACCGGAAAATGAATCTTTGTAAGTCGTTGAAATAACATGAGTGCCGATAACGGACTGAAAGCGCATATGAGCCGGATCCGGATGCCGCACATGATCATGTCTAGCCTATACCATTTTGCCAACCCGGCATTTTGCCACGCGCTCCATCGGCCCATAACGACCCACGCGTTTGGGTGAGAAACCTTGCACCCCAATTCGCACACCGCGCCCGGATGAAATCCGTTGACAACGCGACGTGGCGCGGTTGTACTCTTCTCTATCACTGCATTCAACGCTGCTGCGCCGGAGGTAAGCTCGTGTTCCCAAATCTGACTGTTCAAAGCATCGATGCTGGTCGGAAACGCCCGGTTGGAACATCACGGGTCATCGCAATTTTACAGTGCGTGGCCTGGGCTGTGGTTTCCTGCTTCGCCCAGACGGGACATCCAAAGCTCGCTCCTACTCCGCCGATGGGCTGGAACGACTGGGCGCATTATCAGTGCGGCTTCACGGCTGATACGATCCTCGATAACGCCAGAGCGCTGGTTTCGACCGGCCTCGCCTCCGCGGGCTATGACACGGTGACGATTGACGATTGCTGGATGCAGAAAGACCGCGACGCGAACGGCGACCTGCAGGTGGACCCGAAGCGCTTTCCCAACGGCATGAAGCCCGTGTCCGACGCCATCCACAAGCTGGGTCTGAAATTCGGCATTTATGAAGATTCCGGCTCCGAAACCTGCGGCCGCTTTGCGGGCAGCGGCAGACCTGAGGGCGGTGGACAGTCCCACTTTTTCGAGGATGCCAGGCTCTTTGCTTCGTGGGGAGTCGATTATCTCAAGCTGGATGGCTGCAACGTGTATGTGGCCCCGGGCGAGACGGAGGAACAGGCCTATCGCCACGCCTATGCTGCTGAACATGAGGCCCTTGAAAAGGTTGGCCGGCCCATTGTGTTTTCAGAATCAGCACCTGCGTACTTCCAGGGCACTCCCGAATGGTACGATGTGCTGAGCTGGGTGGGGAAGTATGGCCAGTTATGGCGCGAGGGCACTGACATCGCGAACTATCATGCGCAGCCTATTCCTGAGCGGTTCCGGCGCATGTTTCCGCAGCGCACGCGCTACCAGAGCATGCTCTGGAACTATGCCTACAATCAGCCCCTGGGTCGCTTCCAGAAGCCCGGCAACTGGAATGACCCGGACTTCATTATTGCCGGCGACATCGGCATGAGCATTCCTGAAAGTCGCACACAGATGACGCTGTGGTCGATGATGTCGGCGCCGCTGATTTTGAGTTCTGACGTTGGAAAGCTCAGCCCCGAGGCCTTGGCCATTGTCGGCAACAAGGACGTAATCGCAATCGACCAGGACCCGCTGGGCAAAATGGCCACGCTTGTGCGGCGGACCCCGCAGATGGACGTTCTTTTCAAGCACCTTTCATCGGGCGATGACGCCGTTGCCGTGATGAACCATGGCGAATCGCCCGCCAATGTAAATCTGGGTCCTGCCGAACTTGGTTTTGCAGCGGATTCCGCCTGTCGGCTGGACGCAAAAGACCTCTGGAGCGGCAAGGCGCAATCGGGGTTGTCCTCGCTCCAGGCGGAAGTTGGCCCGCACGATGCAGCCATGTGGCGCATTCACCCTTCCTCCGAGTGCGGAACTGCGGCCCGCATGGGCGTGATTACCCTGATCACAACCAACCGCCGCCAGCGCGACATCGAAGGTTACACGCGCTGCCTGGCTGCGCCGGAGAGCGTCGAACCCTGCGCCGGAACAACCGCAGAACTCTGGACAGTTACGGCGGACGGCGCGCTGCGGTCTTCGGGCGGGCAATGTCTCGCCGTAGTTAACGGCAAGCCGATGCTCGAAGCCTGTCGCGCTGAGAGCGCCCAGATTTGGCACTACACGCTGAAGGGCAATCTTGTCAACAACGGCAGTCTCGATTGCCTCACTGCAGTCGGCCCTGAAAGCCAGCCCCAGAGCCTCGAAATGCAGGTGTGCGGCCACAACCTCGCAACCCAGATCTGGTCGCTGCCGAACTGACCGCAGGCTGAATGAGATGTATCCATGAAGGCAGCGTTTCTGACTGCGCCTCAGCGGATCGAAATCCGCAATATCCCCGAACCGCACATCCATGGACCGCACGACGTCCTCCTGCACATTGAAGCCGTGGGCGTGTGCGGCTCCGACATGCA
Organism: Terriglobia bacterium; assembly: GCA_035652895.1. GTDB lineage: Bacteria > Acidobacteriota > Terriglobia > UBA7540 > UBA7540 > SCRD01. The sequence continues at coordinate 57,470 of DASRCX010000069.1, read as the reverse complement.
TTACTACACGACGGGCCGCATCGGTTCGGCCATCGTCGAGTATCCATTCATCCTTGGCCACGAATGCGCGGGCACGGTGATTGAAGTGGGGGCGGAAGTCCGCGGACTTCGAGCGGGCCAGAGGGTGGCGGTCGATCCTCTGGTCGCCTGCGGCCGTTGTGATCAGTGCCGGACTGGGCGCCGGAACACGTGCCGGAACCAGCTTTTTCTTGGCCAGCCGGGCCAGATGGCAGGGGCGCTGGCTGAGTACATCGTGCTGCCCGAAGAGTGCTGCCATCCTGTTCCAGCCGCTGTCACGGCGGGGCTGGCCGCGATGGTCGAGCCGCTTTCGATCGGCGTCTATGCGCAGCAGCTTTCGCGCATGGAGCCCGGCGCAAAAATCGCGATCCTTGGCGCGGGTCCGATCGGCCTTTGCGTTTTGCTCGCATGCCGCGCGGCAGCGGAATGCACGGCTTACGTGACGGACCTGATTGATGAGCGTTGGATGAGGGCAGCGAAGCTCGGCGCTGCGTGGGCCGGCAATCCCGGGAAGAGCGACGTCGTGAAGGCCGTACTCGATGCTGAACCCTCCGGCGTTGATTTCGTGTTTGAATGCGCCGGGAAGCAGGAGGCCATCGAGCAGGGCGTCGAGATGCTGAAGCCCGGCGGGGCGCTCCTGATTGTCGGCATTCCCGAAGTCGATGAGATCAGCCTTCCCATCCACACGCTGCGGCGGAATGAACTGACCATCATCAACGTCCGTCGGCAGAACAATTGCATGGCGACCGCCGTCGAACTCCTGGCCGGCGGAAGGGTCAATGTGTGCGAGTTGATGACTCACCATTTCGCGCTTGAAGAGGCAAGCGAAGCCTTTGACCTTGTCGCGCACTATCGCGATGGCGTCATCAAGGCCACCATTAATCTCACGGCAAACCGTCCCGGCCAATGAGAACCGCGCCTTTTAAGAAATGGAGGCAAGGGGGGTTTGATACCACGCGACGGGGCGCGCTAACATCTAAAAAGATGAGGTACAGGATGCGCCGAAGCGCATTTCAGATGATATTGGTCGCGGCGCTGGCCGTGCTGATCATTGGAGCGGCACCGCTCCAGGCCTCTATTAAGCTCTACCTCAAAGACGGGAGCTACGAACTGGTCAACAGCTACCAGATCGTTGGCGACCGCGTCCGCTACTACAGCCTTGACCGCTCCGACTGGGAGGAGATTCCCAAATCGCTCGTTGACTTTGAAGCGACCGAGCGCGCCGAAGCGGAAAAGAAAGCCGAGCAGGCAAAGCAATTGAAGGCCGCTGAGGAATTGCAGAACCAGCGGTTTGAAGTCCCCGCCAACACCGGCTTCGAGATCAAGCCCGGCATTCGCCTGCCCGGCGACGGCGGTGTTTACGCGTTTGATGGAATCCGCGTGATTCATCTGATCCAGGACCCTGCGCAGGTTGTAACCGACAAAAAGCGCATCGCCCTCATGATGGTGATGCCGGGGCCGCTGCTGAAGAAGCAGGCGCTCGTCGTCCTGCCAGGCGACAGGGCCGCCGTGCGAATCACGGTGGAACAGCCGGTGTTCTATGTTCAGGACATCGACAACTGGGCCGAGCAAGCGCAACTGGTTCCGCTGGTTCGCAAGAAGGACTCGCGCGTTGTTGAAAAGATCCAGTCAGGGATCGGCGTGGGGAAATCGGGAGAGTTGCGCGCAGGACTGCCGCTCGAACGCAAACAGCTTGCGGCGGGCGTCTATGAGTTGAAACCTGTCGAGCCGCTGAAATCGGGAGAGTATGCTCTTGGCGAGATGCTCGAAGACAAACTCAACATCGACGTTTGGGACTTCGGCATCGACTTGCCCGGATCGAAGTAAAATGCCCCGATATTTCGACAGCCTGACCTGGCATGCGGAGACTCTCCACTCCGCTTGGAATGGCGCAAGAAGGGCGCGGGCGGAAATCTTCTAAGCCGTCTGCTTCTCAGAAATGGACTTGGCCTGCGTGAAAAGCAGCAGGTAGTCGCGCCCGCCGGCTTTGGAATCCGTGCCCGACATGTTGAATCCGCCGAAGGGATGGCCGCCCACAAGCGCGCCAGTGCACTTGCGATTGAAGTAGAGGTTGCCCACGTGAAAACGCTCCGCAGCTTTCTCGATCTTCGCCCGGTTCTTTGTGTACACCGCGCCGGTCAGGCCGTACTCGGTATTGTTTGCAATGGCAAGCGCTTCGTCAAAATCCGAAGCTTTGATCACGGCGAGCACCGGGCCGAAAATCTCTTCCTGCGAAATGCGCGCCTTCGGAGGAACGTCGGCGATCACCGTGGGCTCGACGAAATGGCCGGGGCCGGAGGCTTCCTTGCCGCCGGTAATGAGGCGGCCTTCCTTCTTGCCGATTTTGATGTACTCAAGGATGGACTCTTTCGCGCGGCTGTTAATTACGGGTCCCATGTAGGTTTCGGGGGCTGCCGGGTCGCCGACCGTGATGGCCTGGACCCGTTCCTTCAGCTTCTCCAGAAATGCCTCATAAACTTTTTGGTCCACAATGGCACGCGAGCACGCCGAGCATTTCTGTCCCTGGTAGCCGAAGGCGGAAACGGCTACGCCTTCGACCGCCGCTTCCAGGTCTGCCTCGCTGTCAACAATAATGGAATCCTTGCCACCCATCTCGGCAATTACCCGCTTGATCCAGATCTGTCCCGGCTGATGCTTTGCCGCCAGTTCGTTGATGCGCAGGCCGACTTCCTTCGAACCCGTAAAAGCAATGAACCGCGTCCGAGGATGCGCCACAAGTGCGTCGCCGACAGTCGAGCCGGGACCTGGGAGGAAGTTCACCACGCCGGGCGGCATGCCTGCTTCTTCAAGGGCTTCGAAAAACTTGCAGGCGATGGTCGGCGAATCGCTCGAAGGCTTCAGCACTACGGTGTTGCCTGCCACGATCGAAGCCGTCGTCATGCCGGTCAAAATCGCCAGAGGGAAATTCCACGGCGGGATCACTACGCCCACGCCAAGCGGAATATATTCCAGGCGGTTTCGCTCGCCGGGAACGGGGGTCAGCGGCTGCGGCCCGGAGATCCGCAGCATTTCACGGGCGTAAAACTCGCAGAAATCGATGGCCTCAGCAACGTCGGCATCGGCCTCGGCCCATGACTTGCCGACTTCGTAAACCATCCATGCAGCGTAGTGGTATTTGCGATCGCGAAGAATTTTGGCCGTTGAGACGAGCAGATTCACACGAGTTGCTACCGGCGTGCGGCTCCAGCTTTCAAAGGCCTTTTCCGCCCGCTCGATTGCCCGCGCGGCCAGTTCGGGATTGCCCTTTGAGAACGTTCCCACAATCTGGTCCTTATTTGAAGGGTTATAAGAATGGAACGTCTCGTTCGTCTCGATGCGTTCTCCGCCGATCACAAGCGGATATTTCTTCCCGAATTCTCTTCGCACGTCCTGGAGAGCTTCGCTCATCCGGCGAAAATGTTCGGGATTGCCCTTAAAGTCGCTTAAGGGTTCATTCCTGAAAGGTGATAGCTGCATCCACTTCTCCCCTGCTTGTTGTGAGTGAAACAGATATTATATCGACATCCGTGAATGACCCGGAAGAAATTAGCGGCCAGGCGCGCAGAGTTCAAGACCCAACGGCGAATTCGAGTCGCAGATGGTATTCCGAGGCCTGTGGCGTATGTCGGCCTGAGCAGAAGTCGTCGCGCTGTCGCGTTCAGTTCGGCTCCGCGCGCCCGTGATAAACCCGCACCAGGTCGATTCGGGTTCCGCCATCGTGGGGCTTGAGCGAAACAACTTTATGCTGCTCGCCGTCGTCGATCTCGAAAACTACTTTGTCGCCGGGCTTTTTCTCGGTGAAGTTAACCTTTTCTCTGCTCAGTTCATTCTTGTAGTATTCCTCAACCTTACTGACGGGGTCCGGAGTGTCGAATTTCGCAGCTGCGACGCGCAGGTTCGTCTGTCCAGGCAGGCCCAGAGTAAGGGAAACCGAATTGTCGTCGTTGGAATCTACTGCCCTCGTGGCCCCTGGATATATTGGGAGGCCAAGCTCGAGATTGTTGACGTTCTGGTCTCTGGTGATTTCGACATTGCCCACGGGCGTCTTGACCAGTACCTCCTTTCTATTCGAACCGTTTTCGGTGACCTTCACGTGGACGGCGTGGGAAAGGATGCTCAGGCCGAACCATATCATAAAGACGCCCGAGGCGACGATAAACACGATCAGAAGAACCACTGCCCAAACCAGGTGCTTGTCGAGCGGTTTTCGAGCAGGTGGAACAGGCGGCTGTGCTGTGCTCAATGGATCCCCCTCTTAAGAAAGCATTCTACCGCAGCCGGAGATCTTCTGCGGCTTCACTTTTGATACGTTTTGAGTGTGATGACAGTTCCACGGGAGGCCATCACGAACCTTGAGGAGACGGATTGCGGGTGCTATCCTGACAATTCATCCATCAGGCAGAGACCGGAGGCAACAGCATGCAATATCGCAAACTTGGGCACAGTTCGTTTTCATTATCAGCCATTGGGCTGGGCTGCATGGGAATGTCCGAGTTTTACGGAACGCGTAACGATCAGGAATCGATCGACGTCATCCACCGCGCGCTCGATCTGGGTGTGAATTTCCTCGACACGGCCGATGTTTACGGCAGAGGGCATAACGAGGAATTGGTGGGCAAGGCCATTCGGGACCGGCGCGATCAGGTTATTCTGGCAACGAAATTTGGAAATCAAAGAGATGCCGCTGGAAACTTTGTCGGAATCAACGGGCGGCCGGAATACGTCCGTCAGGCTTGCGAAGCCAGTCTGAGGCGGCTGCACGTGGAGACAATCGACCTTTACTACCAGCATCGGGTTGACATTAATGTACCCATCGAAGAGACGGTGGGCGCAATGTCGCGGCTTGTGGAAGAAGGCAAGGTCCGCTGCCTGGGGCTTTCGGAGGCGGCGGCCTCGACCATCCGGCGCGCGCACAAAACGTGGCCTATCAGCGCGCTGCAAACGGAATATTCGCTGTGGACGCGCGACCCGGAAGATGAAATCATCCCCACATGCCGCGAACTTGGCATCACTTTTGTGCCTTACAGCCCGCTCGGCCGCGGCTTCCTTACCGGAAAGATCAAAAGCCCGGAGGACCTGGAGCCGGGTGATTGGCGGCGCAGTAATCCGCGCTTCCAGGGAGAGAACTTCCAGCGCAACCTCGACCTCGTACGCCGCATCGAGGAGATCGCAAAAGAGAAAGGCTGCACGCCCTCTCAGCTCGCGCTGGCCTGGGTGTTGGCTCAGGGAGAAGACATGGTTCCCATCCCCGGCAGCAGTCGCCGAAGTCACCTGGAAGAAAACCTGGCGGCACTCGAAGTCAGACTCTCTCAGGATGACTTCGCGCGCATCGATGAAGTTGCGCCCAAGGGAGTCGCCGCCGGCGAACGCTATCCCGAGGGCGGAATGAAGGTTGTCAACAGGTAGGCCCCTGCAACGGGACTCCACTTTTGACCAGAGGGAAGTAACTGTCTCTCCGTGCCCTGAATTGATGCGTTCATTCAGCCCGTTCGCTATTGAAAAGCCGCGATGCCGGTCGCGCGCTCGCCGATGATGAGCGTGTGGATATTGTGCGTGCCCTCATAAGTGAAGACGGACTCGAGGTTGCACATGTGACGGAAAATTGGATATTCATCCGCGATGCCGTTCGCGCCGAGGATATCGCGCGCGGTTCGGGCGATGTCGAGAGCGACCTTCACATTGTTCCTCTTGAGCATGGAAATGTGGGCGTAATCCGCTCGGCCCTGATCTTTCAGCCGTCCTGTGTGCAGGGCCAGCAACTGAGCCTTGGTGATTTCAGTAATCATCTCGGCAAATTGCGCCTGCACAAGTTGGTGTGAAGCGATGGGTTTGTCCCCAAACTGTCTGCGGACCTTCGCATACTCTAACGCCTCGTTGTAACAGGCCATCGCCGCGCCCACAGCTCCCCAGCCGATTCCGTAACGCGCCTGCGTAAGGCAATCGAGCGCTGCCCTCAGCCCTGTTGCGCCGGGCAGCATGTTCGCCGCCGGAACGCGCACGTCCGCTAGAGACAACGATGAAGTCACTGAGGCCCGCAGCGACATCTTGCCCTTGATGTCTTTCACGGTGAAACCCGCCGTGCCTTTTTCCACCAGAAAGCCGCGAATGCCTTCCGGCGTCCGCGCCCAGACCAGCGCAACGTCCGCAATTGATCCGTTGGTGATCCAGGTCTTCTCACCGTTTAACACGTAGCTGGCGCCGTCTTTCACCGCGTGAGTGCGCATCGCTGCGGGGTTCGAGCCGAAATCCGGCTCTGTGAGGCCGAAGCAGCCGATGGCCTTGCCCTGCTGAAGCATTGGCAACCATCGCTGCTTCTGTTCGTCGGAGCCGAAAGTGTAGATAGGGTACATGACCAGCGCACTCTGGACCGAAACGAAGCTGCGGAGGCCGCTGTCCGCGCGTTCGAGTTCCTGCATGATCAGACCGTACTGCACGTTTGACATCTCCGCGCAGCCATACCCTGTAAGGTTGGCGCCCAGCAGGCCCAACCCTCCCAACGCGGGAACGAGATGCAGCGGAAATACGCCGTCGTGGTACCACGCCTCGATGTGCGGAACCACTTCGCGGTCAACGAACTCGCGCACTGCCTGCCGGACAAGCTTTTCTTCATCGTTCAGGAAGGCGTCGATTTCCATGAAATCGACGCCGCGAAATGGAAACATGATTGCTCTCCTGACACGGTCATCATAGGATCAGGTGAACTTTTTCGCATCTGCAATCTGCTTCTGGAGCTTCTTGAATTCAGCTTCCTTTGCCTTGTCCGGATTTTCCTTGAGCATTTTTTCGATCGTCGAGGCCATGCGGTCTGCCACGTCACAAAGCGTTTTCAGCTGGCCTGGGTTGGCAAGATAGTTCGGGCCAAATACCTTCAGACCTTCCACCATCTGTTCCTCGAGGAAAAGGGCGAAATCCAGACCGTCGAGTCGTACCGGCCCGGCCTGCATTTCTGTGCGGGCTTTGTTACGGTCGCCGCCGACAAGCTCACTGAGTACTTCGTCAACAGCCTTGTGCTGAGCATCGAGTGCGATATTGTCCTGCTGGTTTTCAGGGACCCACATCCCGTGGCTGATGCGCGTCAGGTCTGATATTTCTTCAGGTCCCTCAACGCTTGGCCATGGAGCATCGAGCGTGACCTCTTTGGGAAATTCCGGAGAAGAAACGAATTGCAAGACCACTTCACCAAGGCTCAAGGTTGCATCGCCGGCATATTGGATCGCGTTGCTTCGCCGGCGATCATACGTAGCGACAAATTGCGGATTGCGCGCCGCCTGGCTGCCCTTCTTGTAGGTATCCGCCAATTCCTTGTAGGCCTGGATGCGGCTGCTGAAGATCACGGCCCTCAGAACGCGGGCCTCCAGCGCCTCAGGACTATTGCCTTTCGCGGACGCCATCGTATCCGTCAAAGTGATTACGCGGTCGAGATTGCCCTGCTTGAACATCACTTTGGCTACCTGATAATCCACCCCGCCGCCGCTGGGGGGCGAAACGGATGACGAACATGCTGTAAGAAACAAGCTCAGAATAACGGCAACAACCGAAGGAAGGATTGGGCCCGAAGTTGAAGTTTCAACTCTGTTCATCGTCAGACCTCTTTGCGGGAAATCAACAGCGGCATGGGCGGCCTCTCGAGAAAGGGTGGGCAGGCCTTGCCCGGACTGCCGCTATCCTGGCGCTGATTATAGGCCCACCGAAGTCCCACTTCAACAATGGATTCACCGCATGATTTGAGTTTTTCCAGTCACATCGCATGATGCTTCATAAAGTTCGTGTTACTATACTGCCTCTCGCTATAAAAGACTTTGAGAAACAATTCGTAGAATGGAGGACTAGCCGTGAAAAAACTCATCCTGTTGTTTCCCCTCCTCTTCTTTTTCACCCTTGCTCCTGCATCGGCTTTGGACAATGGGCTGGCAAAAACACTGCCTATGGGCTGGAATAGTTGGAACAAATTCGGCTGCAATGTCAGTGAAAAGCTCATCAAGGAAATGGCCGACGCCATGGTTTCAACCGGGATGAAGGCTGCCGGCTATCAGTACATCGTGATCGACGACTGCTGGCAGGTGAGCCGCGACGCCAATGGAAACATCGTTCCCGACCCTGAACGTTTCCCTTCTGGAATGAAGGCCCTGGCCGATTACGTCCATTCAAAAGGACTGAAATTCGGGCTGTATTCCGACGCCGGGACGGGCACGTGCCAGAACCGCCCGGGCAGCCGGGGATATGAATTCCAGGATGCCCGGCAATATGCCGCCTGGGGAGTGGACTATCTTAAGTACGACTGGTGCAACCACAGTACGCAGAACGTGCAGGCTTCTTATGCCATCATGCGGGACGCTCTCAAGGCTTCCGGCCGGCCCATCGTCTTCAGCATGTGCGAATGGGGCGTAGATGACCCCTGGAAGTGGGCGGCCGACATCGGCAATCTTTGGAGGACGACGGGAGACATCACTGATTGCTGGAGTTGCACAGGGGTTTACACTCGCGGTGTGATGCAAATCGTAGACCAGGAAGCCGACCTCTGGCCGTACGCCGGCCCCGGCCACTGGAATGACCCCGACATGCTCGAGGTCGGCAACCCCGGGCTTTCAATTGAGGAGAGCCGGTCGCATTTCAGCCTCTGGTCCATGCTGGCCGCGCCGCTGATTGCGGGCAACGACCTCAGACACATGTCTCCGCAGATTCGCGAAATCCTTACCAACAAAGAGGTGATCGCCGTGGACCAGGATCCTCTGGGTCATCAGGGCCAGCGGTATCGCGATTACGGAGATACGGAAGTGTGGCGGAAGGAACTGACCGGAAACACTGAAGCGTATCTCCTACTCAACCGAAGCGAAACGCCAAAGGAAATTTCGGTTTATGTGGGAGAAAACGTGCGCGTCCGCGACCTCTGGAAGCACGAAGACCTCGGCCCATTTGCAGATGGATTCTTCCGCGCACGGGTTGTTCCCCACGGCGTCGTTATGATCAAAGTGCTGCCCAAGTAGCCGCCATTAAGCATTCGGTGCCCCAGCCGGCCTCAAACACAGTTCGACGGGCTGCTCCGCCTGCTATTGGCCAACCTGCTGCGGTGATTCCTCACTCGATGCGGCCGGGGCGGCGGGGGCGCCGGCACGAAGGTTGGCGATCTGACTTTGGAGGTCTTTGGCCAGGTCTTCAAGAATTCGAACCTGCTGCGATTTCTTGTCGAGCGTCGCCTGGAGCTTCGCCAACTGCTTTCGGAGGCGCTGGTTCTCTTTACGGAGGACATCCAGCCCTTGCGGCGGGAAGAGCTCCTCAAAATCCTTCGCCTTTGTCGCCGGAGGCCGTAGTCCGGTCTTGATCATGGCGTAGGGTGAAACCTGGGCCTGCGCCTCTCGGATCAAAGCATCCAGATCTTTACGTTCCTGGGACGGGGGACAAAGCTGCCGCAAAGCCATCAGACGCGCCAAATCAGGACGGTTTCTGCCGCGCTCCCAGTGTTGAACTGCCCCCTTGGTAGCATTCAGCAGCCGCGAGAGCCCTTCCTGGCTCACCTGAAGCTTCTGCCGTACTCTGCGAATCACCTTTGCTACATCAAGCTCAGCCATCGAGTGCCTTCTCCTCGTTAGTTTTCTCTTGACACGACTATAGTTATAGGCTACTATATCATGGAATTTCCGATTCGGAAGTTTTTTATTGCTTCCGAGTCATTTTTGCCGTGCCAGGGCCGCTTCGTCGTGTGACCGTGAGGGAGGGGAGACGGTACCACAGCCGGGCTTGCGACGTCCCGGTTCCATCGCGAATCTCTCTCCTGCGACGACCACCAAGATCTACAGGAACTGCCTGAACCCCGAGAATTTTGTGTAGTAACACAGGCTTCTGTCAATGAGCAATCAAATGTTCGCGCTTTGCCTGTTAACTTACGATGCACTTAACTTATCCTGCATCTACGCGCACCCCCTGCCTGTGCACTACCGCCAGCATCATTTCCACGAAGGCTCAACTCGGGGCGACTTCGCCATCCGCCGCGCCGCGAACTGTTGTTTCTTGTTCGCCTGCCCAATCTTTTTGGCTGGCTTGGCGTGCGACTTGAATTGTAACGTTCGCTCTGCGCTGGGCTTGTTTTTCCCGATCTTTCTCCCGTTCAACCACATCCATGTCCTGCACAAAGATTTCACTCTATTCCTACCCCAACGCACAACTCAAGGAGGAGTTCAATGAAAGACTCGAACCGGAGCATTTATTTTCTTCGCCCTGCTGGGTCTCCCGCAGACGCATCTTCCGTAAACTTCGGCAACCAACCTGGCAGGAAGGAAGTCGGCCAGTCCGAGGAGCCGCACCGCTTCTCGTTCACGACCGGCTCAAACAGGAAGCCTGAATCCGTTTCCTTCTCCACGACCCGCTGCTCAGAAAAAGGATGCGTGTTCCCTGCTTCCTCTCCGCATGTGAAGAAGTGCTCCTATCATCTTCATCAGCAGGAAGAACCAAGGCTGTTTCGGTCCCACCAACCCACCGGCCTTCTTCTTGACCCCGCGAGACTGACTCCTGATGGGAAAGAGCACGATTCCAGCCGTACGCGTGATCGCCGCCGCCTGGCGGCCATTTGGGAGCAATTCCAGAGCGATGGGACATCGTAGAGGGTAATCCCAGTGCCGTCGGACAGTTGTCGGAATTAGAACAAATTCCTGGGCCGGTGATATTAGCGCTGCAAAGGCGTTTCAAGCGCCTCCCGAGGGAGTGCTTCGGCCGAAGAATAGTTTTTGGGCGGGGTCTTCGGACCATAGCCCGCATTCGGGCAGTTTTACTTCGACATCGAGGTGTCAGATATGGGATTCAGTACAGAAATGTTTGAACGAAAGATTGCATCCGGCAGTGCCGGCCGCAGCGGTGAAATCCCTTCATACTCTCCGCTGCTCTCCCCCACAAACGCCTGGCGCATTCTTCGCAAGAGGACCGGCGGCCATATCGCGCGATCGACATTTTACCGATGGCTGGATAGTGGCAGGGTATATTCGGTTCGCATGGGATCTCGAATCTACATACCCTGGCAGACACTTCAGGAAGTTATCAACCGGTGCCTGAACGGCGAGCCCCTTTGACCGGAGTTCAACCTGCATCCGATTGAGATCAGAAAGGAATTTGCGTTATGAACCGTCGTCCCAGATAAGGCGCCCGCCGGTGGGCGCGCGCGTTTATCCGCACACTCGTGCAAGTATTCGCATCAAATATCGCCTGGTGGTATAACGTCTCACAGTTGACAGTTGGGAAGGTTCCAGCCGATATCCGAACACAACCTGAGGCGCGAGGGTTGGAATGAAAACGGATTTCGACATGGTCATCATCGGCGGCGGATCGGCAGGGCTGACCGCAGCGGGAATTTCAGCCTCGCTGGGAGCAAAGACCGCGCTCATCGAAGAGCGCCGGCTCGGCGGCGACTGCACCTGGACCGGCTGCGTTCCAAGCAAAGCCCTGCTCAAGGCGGCAGCCGTCGCGCACAATGTCCAAACCGCTGAACGTTTCGGTATCGCTGTTTCGGGACCCCAGGTTAATTTCCGGAAGATCATGGAGCGTTTGCACCAGATCCAGGACCACATTTACCGGGAAGCCGATGCGCCGCCCGTTTATGAGAAACTGGGCATCGAAGTGATCGAACAGAGAGCGCAGTTCATCAACCCAAACCATGTCGAGATCGTTTTCCCCAACGGACGAAAGCGTGCAATCACCTCCCGGTTTTTTATCATTGCCACCGGCGCGCGACCGGTGACCCCACCGATCGACGGGCTTGCTGAAACTCCTTATCTGACCAGTGAAACCATCTTTTCAATTTCACAACTGCCCGCAAGAATGATGGTGATTGGAGCGGGGCCGGTTGGAATCGAAATGGCCCAGGCCTTCCGCCGCCTCGGCAGCGAGGTCAGCGTCCTTGAATCAGAAAAACAAGTTCTGCGGCGGGATGACATTGAACTCGCTGAAATTCTGCGCCAGCAACTCACCCATGAAGGGGTGCGTTTCCTGCTGGGATGCGCTGTGGAGAAAGTGGAATACAACAACGGGACCTTCCGTATCACGTTTCGGTCAGACACATCCGGCATAGCTGAGACAATCGAAGGTGATGCTCTGCTGATCGCGACAGGCAGGCGGCCGAACATTGATGGCCTGAATCTCGAGGCGGCAGGCGTCCGCACGGGGCGCGGGGGCGTCACAGTGGACAGCCATTGCCGCACCTCCGCAAAGAACATCTTTGCCTGCGGCGACGTGACGGGGCTTTACCAGTTCACGCACATGTCGGAGCACATGGCCAAGGTCGCCGTCACCACCGCCCTGCTCCGCTTTCCAATGTCCATTGATAAGAGCAGCGTTCCGTGGTGCACGTTCACCGATCCCGAACTTGCGCACGTTGGGGCTTCTGAAAGCGAACTGAAAAGTCAAGGGCGGCGCTATGATGTGTATCGCTTCCCGTTCGCGAAGATCGACCGGGCCGTGACCGACAGCGAAACGATCGGCCTCGTGAAAGTATTGGCCAGGAAGTTCGACGGCAGGATTTACGGCGCCAGCATTCTGGGTGCGCGCGCGGGCGAGATGATCTCGGAATTTGCGCTGGCCATGCGAAACAAAGTAACTCTCCGCAATATGGCCGACACCATTCACGCGTACCCGACTTTCGCCCTGGGCAACCGCCGCGCCGCAGACCAGTGGTACGTCCGTAAGCAGTCGCGAACTTTGGTGCGCCTGCTCCAGTTGATCTTTGGCTATCGCGGGCAATTGCCGGACACCAGCAACCCTGATCGCATTGTGTAACGTGTGCGGAAATGAACGAGTGCTCGGACCCCATGGGGATTAAAGCGAGGGTGGCTGCCGTTCAATGGCCTAAATTCTCATACCACCTGACATTTGCGGTTGATGAGCCAACGGCGACGATGTCCGGCTGTTGGTCGCCGTTAATGTCGGCAACCACCACGCAGGAAGCAGCTATGTCCGTGTCGAGGGTTTCGCGTTCCCAAGCTGCGCCGCGTTCGTCGGCGACGTGATAAATATAGAGTGAAGTTCCTGGCCCTCGGTAGCCTGCAACGATCTCATCATTTCCGTCGCCATCGAGGTCGGCGCAGGCAAGCGCATGTCCGTTGTTGAAGCTTGCGTCGATCACCTGCCGTTCTTTGAATCCTCGTGTTCCGCCAGGATAGACAACCACCTTGTCTCCATGCCAGGGCTCGATGGTGGCAAGGAACCTTTGACCGTTGATTTTGCCCACGTCGATTTCGCTTGCCCCATGGTAGCGGCCGGGCCCGCGATCGCCCGGAGTGAGAAGGGTTCTCGACCACTTAAGCTCCGTTCCCTGCCCTCTCGATTCGAAAAGGCTCACCCCCTGCGCGCTTGCGGTGAGAATTTCGTCGCGGCCGTCACCGTTCCAGTCCACGATGTGAACGCCATGCACCAGGGTCAGGGATTCATCAATCAGGTGTGGGACCCAGTTGCTTGACTGCCGGGCAGCCCCCTCCGCGTGGCCGGTCAGAAGGGTCTCCGGCATCTCAAACCACGCAATCGGCGCGGGGACTGAATAATCGGGCGGCCGCGATCCCGCGCCCACAATCGGCACATCCACCAGTTCCAGCCGGCCGTCGCCGTCGAGATCGGCCCAGCGCAGGCGGTGCGACGCAGGAACCCGCCCGATCAGCGTGACCATCCATTCAGCATCAAGCGATGCTCCCGGTTGCGCCCACCAGATGTCCCCACCTCCCTGCTCCGGATGGTCCAGGTTGAAGCCACTGGCCAGCGCCAGTCCCTGCGCCGGATATCCCGCGCGAAACAACGGCGCCAGGCTGATGTTCTTCTCCGTGGAAGTGGTCACGGAGCGCGCGCGCCAAGACGGGTTCCAATACCAGTCAACAATGTTTTCTTCTGAACTCAGGGCCAGAATGTCGAGTCGGCCGTCGCCATCAACATCCGCCACGGCAACCTGATAGCCATCAGGAATCCGGGCGACTGTGTGAGTACGCCATCGGGACCGCATCCTTTCACCTCGTACCGCTTCAGTCATCGTGAGCCCAGCAAACGCTCCAAGTGCACCAAGTGCGGTTTTCAGCACGGTCCTTCTGGATGCATCGTGGTTCAAGAGACAGCCGAGCGTTTGCTCATCAAAGCGCCCTAACATACTTCACGATTCTATGCTCAATGGACCTGTATGGGTATAGTGCGCGTAGTAGAATTGACGGCAAGCAAGGCAAGGTGCTAAACTGCCTACCGACTGGTCGGTATATGGCCCGGCCCGCTGAGGTTGACCTTATCGGGCAGCGGGGTAACGGCTACCGGTAGGCTTCTTTTCGAACACTTTCAGGATGAGTTAGGATAGACACGATGCCACCTCAAACCATGTATGAAAAGATCTGGAGCGCACATGTTGTTCGGGAGGAACCCGGGCAGCCCACGCTCATTTACATCGACCGTCACTTGATTCACGAAGTCACGTCCGCGCAGGCATTTGCCGGCCTTCGGTCGCACGGACGGAAGGTCCGCCGGCCAGACCTTACTTTCGCCACGATGGACCACTCTGTTCCGACAACGGACCGCAGCCTTCCGATGGTGGACCAGGCGGCCATAGCGCAGTTTGCCGCCCTGGCGCAGAATTGCAGGGAAAACAACATCCTGTTGTTCGACATGAACGATCGTAATCAGGGCATTGTGCATATTATCGGCCCGGAGCTTGGCCTCACGAACCCCGGCCAGACGATCGTTTGCGGCGACAGCCACACTTCCACCCACGGCGCGTTTGGTGCGCTGGCCTTTGGCATCGGCACCAGCGAAGTCGAGCACGTTCTGGCGACCCAGTGTCTGGTGCAGTTCAAATCCAAAACCATGCTTATACGGGTAAATGGCCGCCGGCCGCAAGGCGTCACTGCGAAAGACATCATTCTTGCGATTATCGGAAAGATCGGCACATCGGGCGGCAACGGCCACGTATTCGAATATGCGGGAGAGGCCATTCGCGAACTTTCCATGGAAGGCCGGATGACGGTCTGTAACATGTCGATTGAAGGCGGCGCGCGCGCCGGCATGGTGGCGCCGGATGATACGACCTTCGCATATCTCGAGGGCCGGCCTTACGTTCCCCGTGGGAAGGATTTCCAGGTGGCCGTAGATTATTGGAAAACTATCGCGTCTGATCCCGGGGCAACTTACGACTGTGTTGTGGAATTGAATGCGGCGGAGATCGCTCCGCAGGTAACCTGGGGGACGAATCCCGGTATGGTCACGGACGTTACGGGCAGCGTACCCGATCCGAATTCTTTCAGCGACCCTGTATCGCGGGAAGCTGCCGAGCACGCGCTCGAATACATGGGTTTGCGGCCGGGCACGCGCATCACGGACATTCCTATCGACTGGGTTTTTATCGGATCCTGCACAAACGCCCGCATCGAAGACCTTCGACTGGCCGCCCGCGTGGTGGATGGAAAGAAGATTTCACGAAGCCTGAAGGGAGCGCTGGTGGTCCCCGGTTCGCGGCGTGTCAAGGCGCAGGCGGAGGCCGAGGGCTTGGACAAGATTTTCCGCTCCGCGGGCTTCGAGTGGCGCGACGCCGGTTGCAGCATGTGCCTGGCTATGAACGCCGACGTCCTGCCGAGCGGCCAGCGCTGCGCCAGCACATCCAATCGCAACTTCGAGGGTCGCCAGGGCAAGGGCGGGAGGACCCATCTTGTGAGCCCGCTGATGGCAGCCGCAGCGGCCGTTGAAGGGCATTTTGTAGATATCCGAAATTGGGGATTGGGGCAGGTCGAATAGAACCCTGCCGATGCCAGTGCAACGGCACGCCAATCATTAAGATTTACGAATTGCCGAATGCGGGGAAGGAACAACGAATTCTAAGTTATAAGCGCTGAGTTATGGTCTTCAAGTTACGGGTAATTAGTTATTGATTATGAATTCTGGAAAAAACGCGCGCTCCTTTCGCCCAGCCAATGAATGCATAGTGGAGTGCACTGTAATTCGCTCATCACCCATAACTCATAATTCAGGTGGGATTAGACATGACGCCATTTAAAAAACACACGGGATTGGTTGCGCCGCTGGATCGGGTGAACGTGGACACGGACCAGATTATTCCCAAGCAGTTTCTGAAAGCCATCACACGCGAAGGATTCGGCCGTTTTCTTTTCTACGACTGGCGCTATCTCGAAGGCGACAGGCCCAACCCGGAGTTTGTGCTGAACCTGCCCCGTTACCAAGGAGCTTCCATCCTGCTGGCGCGGTCCAATTTCGGATGCGGCTCAAGTCGCGAGCATGCTCCGTGGGCCATTCTCGATTATGGGTTCAGAGCAATCATTGCTCCCAGCTATGCGGATATTTTCTATAACAACTGCATCAAGAACGGCATCCTCCCGATTACGCTTTCTGACGAGCAAGTCGATGATCTCTTCAAGCGCGTGGAACGGAACACGGGATACCAGTTGACCGTTGACCTTGAAAGCCAGACGATCACGGAGGCAACCCCACCGTCAGGGACTCCATTGAAGATCGAATTCAAGATTGACTCCTTTCGTCGCGAGTGCCTCTTGAATGGCTGGGACGATATCGGCCTGACGCTGCGCTATGAAGACCAGATCGCTGCTTACGAGAGGGCGCACCTGCCCAACGCTACGCGCTATGCACCGCTGGAAGCGTCCGCAGCGAAGTGAAAGACTACGAGTCCGGCTTCTCTACCCGGAAGATTCAGTGGAAGGAAATTGGATTGTTGATTTGCAGGGCCATCAGCGCAAATGACCCTGCAATGATGACCACAGAAATAACGGCGAGCGCGTTCCACAAATTTTCCGCCGGACGAGTCTCCGGCGCGCCTTCGGGAACCAGATAACCTAAAACAATACCCGCCGCAAGCCCACCCATGTGGGCGGCGTTGTCAACAGGGAAAAACAGCCCGAAAATCACAATGTAAATCACCCATCGCCATAACATGCTGCGATATTGTCTGCCGAATTGACCATGGTGGAAAGAAACCCCGATCAGAACTCCGATCAGGCCCATGAGGGCTCCTGAAGCACCAATCGAGAGGGTCATGGGACTCCACCACACGCTCACGATGTAACCGAACACACCAGTGACAAGATAAAGCGCAATAAACTTGGAAATCCCAAACACGCCTTCCACTTCGGGCCCCAGGTCAAACAGGACCCAGAGGTTCGTTCCGATATGCAGCAGGTCCGCATGCAGGAACATGGCGGTCACGAGCCGCCACCACTGGCCGGCGTAAATAGGACGCCCAAATTTGGCGCCCAGCCGGAGCATCACCATTCCGCGAATGCCGCCGAATAAGCCTCCTCCCTGGCTTCCGCCCGCTCTCTGCGTCATGAACCATTCCACGAGAAACATCAGGACGATAACCGCCGCCAGGATCGAGGTGGCGCTGGTGGGCATGGGAATAACTCCCATGATTCGGTCTGAAGCTGCACCACCGCCTCTCGCACGCCGCGGCCCGATACTCGCTCCGCAATGCGGGCACACCTTCGTGCCCCGCGCAACCAGCGCACGACATACGGGGCACATCTGGTGCGAAGTGTCGTAGGGTTGATTCGTCTTGCTGAAGGTTGATCGCCACCAGGCTTTCAGCCTTTCGAGTTTGAACCAGACCTTTGGAGGCAGTTGCATAGGTGCCGGGAACTCGTGGGATTTCGAAAGGTCGCTGGGAAACGGCCTTTCCACCCGTCGTTGTGGGCGCAGCGAAGAATCTCGACGTTTATTTCCAGCAAATACGGGGCTGCTTCCCTTCGTCCAACACGACAATTTACCCTTTTTCATCAAGCGGCCAAGGGTAAACGCGTATTATAGTTCACCGACGCGCATCCGCACGACACGATTTTCGCCCGATGCAGCCGATGTGTCTTGTTTTCGGCAGCCCGGGCGTTCCGGAAGACTTTCGAATAATGCCGGAAATTGTTTGTCTGCACGCAAGAGCTTGGCTAGAATAGCGCGAGGAGGGGCGATGGCGCGCGGAGGTCTTGACGAAGTTACTGACGTACTGTGAGATCGTGGTCAAGACGCTGAAGTGTAAAACTCGCTCCGGGAATTATCAGAGACTCGGCCGTGTCGCGCTTTGGTCGGCACTGGCGCTGTTCTGGACCAGTTGCCACCATCGGGCGGTGGTGGTTACGCCGCCCGCAGGCGTGCCTTCACCGCAACCCCAACCCAAACATCCGGCACCAATTGTTCAGGGAGAGGAAGGCATTGCATCCTGGTATGGGCGTCCCTACGACGGCCGGCCCACGGCAAGTGGCGAAATCTACAACATGTATGCGATGACCGCCGCGCATCGCACGCTGCCCTTCGGCACCCGCGTCAGGGTGGTGGACCTTGAGAATAACCGCAGCGTCGTGGTCCGCATCAATGACCGCGGGCCTTTCGTCGAAGGACGCATCATTGATCTGTCCTACGCGGCCGCTCAGGCGCTTCACATGCCATCAACGGCACTGGTACGCCTGGACATCATAACCTCAGGACCGGATGCTTCCGCCGGAATTTACGCAGTCCAGATCGGCGCGTTTCTGGACCGCAGCAACGCTGAACGGCTGAAGCAGCGCATTGAAAAGAAGTTTCGTCCCGTGGTGATTAAGACGGCGGACCACGGCACCGGTGTTTTCAACCTGGTCCTGGTAGGTGAAGAAACCACGCGGCAGCAGGCGGAAAAACTGGCCAGCCAGTTGGTCCATGACAAACTGGCAACCGAAACCTACGTCGTAAGAATCAACTGAAAATGTCAGAGTTTCGGAGCGGAGGCAAAATGGATACCTGCATCTTCTGCAAAATCATTGAGCGCCAGCAGCCGGCCAAGATTGTCTATGAAGACGATCAGGTTGTTGCGATTGAAGATATTCGGCCGCAGGCGCCGGTGCATCTGCTGGTGATGCCTCGCAAACACGTGCCCTCGCTGAAGGAAGTTGAAGTTGCCGATGAACAGATGATGGGACATCTATTTACCGTAATCGCACAACTGGCCCGCGAACGGCAACTCGAGGCCAGAGGGTACCGGACCGTGATCAATAACGGCCCTTGGGCGGGACAGACCGTTTATCATCTGCATTTGCACATGCTGGGCGGACGCGTCTTTCACTGGCCGCCGGGATAAACACGCCAACGCCTTGTGCTTCACAGTGTCGCCAGAAGACCCGCCAGCAGAGCGGCGCGGCGAGGTAATTCACGAATGACGATGTGCTCATGAAGCGCGTGCGGTCCGTCGCCGACTCCTCCGAGACCATCAAGCGTGGGAATTCCCAGCGCTGCGGAGAAATTGCCGTCTGAGCCTCCTCCGCTGGTCGTGCCTGTGAGTTTAAACCCCAGTTTTCTTGCCACTGCCTGCGCTTTTGCAAAAAGCTCGGTCGTCATCGACGACTCGAGGGGCGGCCGGTTGATGCCGCCTTCGATTTCGAGCCTTGCCCCGGCGTGAACAGGCTTCAACGCGAGAACGGCTTTTTCGATTCGCTGCTGGTCTCCAAGCTTTGGGATGCGAACATCCACCGTGGCACGGGCAAATTCAGGAACTACATTCGACCGTGTTCCTCCCTCGATAATCCCGACATTCACGGTCAGCCCGCGCCGTGGCTCCGCCAGCTTCTCGATCCGGATGATCTGGCGGGTGAGTTCTGAAATAGCGCTGATTCCCTCCGCAGGATTGACGCCGGCGTGTGCAGAACGTCCGTGTACGGTGAGGCGAAATTCGCCCACACCTTTGCGGGATGTTTTGAGCGCGCCGCCCGATGCTGAGGGCTCGAGCACAAGGACGGCCCTGGAGTTTTTCGCCTCGCGTTCAATCAAGCGTCTGAATGTTCGGCTCCCCGTCTCCTCTTCCGGATTGAGAAAGAACCGAACGGGCGTTGCAGGCTCCAATCCAAGGTTCTGGACCGCCCGAATGGCTGCCAGACCGAGCACAATGCCTGATTTCATATCCAGAATGCCTGGGCCGTAGGCGCGCCCGTCCTTGATCCGGAAAGGCATTCGGCCGAGTGTCCCTTTGGGCCACACGGTATCGTGATGCCCGAGCAGAAGAATGGGCTTTGCCGATGTGGTCTTGGCCCGATTTACTCTATTGCCTTGCTGCGCAGCGGTCGACGATCCACCCCAGAACTCCGCCAAAATGGCGGCGCCGGTTGTCACATTTTCAAGAATTGAAACTTTCCCTTGATGACGGCGGAACTCGCGCGCGAAGAGGCGTGCGATGCGATCGATATCGGTCCGCGAATACGTGGGTGATTCGATTTCGACCGCCGCACGAATGAGCTTCATGATGTAAGGCAGATCGCTTCGACAAGATGCAAGCAGCTTGCGGAATTCCAATTTTGTCCTTTCCTGTTCGAGCGCATGTCCGGTGCGCAACAGCCGTAATCGCGTTCACCGTGACAGGATGGGGGGATTCATTCTATCCTAGCTTTACCGGTCTTAGCGAACGTTTCTGCATCGGAACGGCGCTGCGTTCTGGAAGGGTTACGCGTTGAATAAAGTCGCTCTGGCACTGGTTGTCCACTCGCATCAGCCCGTCGGCAACTTCGATCACGTCATCGAAGAAGCGTATCAGAAAACTTACCGTCCTTTCGTTGACTTGCTTCTTCGCCACCCGCACATTCAAATAGGACTGCATTTCTCCGGGTGTCTGCTGGAATGGATTGAAAAAAGCCACCCGGAATTCTTCGATTGGCTGAAAGAGTTGACCGCCCGCGGCCAGGTGGAACTGCTGGGCGGCGGGTTTTACGAACCCGTGCTTTCGGCCATTCCCGACGCAGACAAATCTGCGCAAATCCTGCGGCTCAGCGATTACATTGAGAAGCATTTCGGCGTACGCCCGCAAGGCGGCTGGCTGACGGAACGCGTCTGGCGGCAGGACCTGGTGCGGCCGCTGGCGGAGTCCGGCCTGCATTACGTCATCCTGGATGACACACACTTCATCGCCGCAGGTGTTGATCCCGAAGACCTGCGCGGAACTTACATCACGGAAGATCTGGGCACCGGGATTCATCTTGTTCCCAGCCTGAAAAAGTTGCGATACACCATCCCTTTCCGGGACGTCGAGGAAACAATCGAATTCCTCCGCCAGGGACTCGGACGGCCCAACGCGCTCTTTGCGGCCGGCGACGACGCTGAGAAGTTCGGAATCTGGCCCGGTACCTTTGATCTTTGCTATACGCGAGGGTGGCTGGAGAGGTTTTTCCAGGCCATCGAACACGCGGGCGAATGGCTCGAAACCACCACGCTCGCCAGATTTATGGCTACACATAAGCCGTGCGGCAGGGTTTATCTTCCCACCGCTTCATATCCAGAAATGATGGAATGGGCGCTGCCCGTGCGGGCGTGTGAGGAATTCAAGCAGTGCCTTGAAGAAACGGAACATATGCCATCCGGCGAACGGTTCCGGAAATTTCTGCTGGGCGGCACGTGGCAGGGGTTTTTCAGCAAGTACCCGGAATCAAACCAGATTCACAAGTTGATGCTGGAGATCAGCCGCCGGCTTCGCAAGGCTGAAACGAATGTTTCCGCTGGAAGCTGGATAAATCCTCTGCTCGATGAAGCGCGGACGCACCTGCTGGCCGCACAATGCAACGACACGTATTGGCACGGGTTGTTCGGCGGTTTGTACTCGCCGCACCTGCGCAGTGTTGCGTTGAAGAACCTGATCGCTGCTGAAACGCTCCTGGACAAGATTGATGGCAGCGGAACGGCAAACGGCGTTCGGGTGACAGAAACGGATTTCGACGTGGATGGCGAAAAGGAGGTCTTGATCAGCAGTAAGGGATTCGCGATGGTTCTGAAACCATCAGACGGCGGAACAGTATCGAGCCTGCGAATCAAGCTCGCAGAGGCTGAGCTTATCAATTCACTGATGCGGCGGCCTGAGATTTACCATAAAGACATCCGTATGGCTGCTTCCAGCCCACAGAACGCATCCTTCGGGCGGAAACTTCCCACCGAATATCTGTTGCGCTACGACCGTTATTTGCGGCACTGTTTTCGGACGTATCTTTTTCACGCGTCAAAGCAGTGGAAGGACTTCGAGACGCTCGAGTTGCAGGAAGATGTAAATCTTGCCGGCGGCGTGTGGGAATTAACGACAAGCCCGGCCGCGAACCCGATTGAGATGTCCTGCCAGACAGCCCACGAAGTCAGCGGCAATCCCGTCGTCGTCGAAGCGCACAAAATCCTGTATGTAACTAACCGCAATCATGGTTTCCAAGTCGAGTGCCGCTCGCTTATTTCAAGCGATCAGCGATCTCCTGCGCCTTTGTCGCTTGGAGTCGAACTGGTATTCAACCTGCTCGCTGCGAATGCTCGCGACCGCTACTTCGTGGCCTCCAACGAACGCTATCCACTTGAATTCGCAGGTGAGTTCCAGAATGGAAAACTGGAGATTGTCGATGAGTGGCAGGGCGTCAAGCTGACCCTTGAGGCGAAGCCCGAGTGCCGGTGGTGGATTGCTCCGATCAGCACGGTGTCGCAATCTGAGGCAGGCTTTGAGGCCCTGTATCAGGGTTCAGCGATTCTGGCTGTTTGGGAGATCAACGCGTCGCCGGCGCCCGAAAGCCGGTGGCTGAAAATGGAAGCTGGCCGCTTGTGAAACAGAAAGCTGTGCTAAACGGTTCAGACTGTACGGTTTACTTGAATTCCTCCGGTGCGTCTGTTAATGTGAAATACATCTTCGAGACGGAGTGAATGAATGGCTGTCAGCAAGGAGTTGCTGGATATTCTGGTCTGTCCCGTCTGTAAAACCCCGGTCGTGCTGACGCCGGATGGCGACGGCCTCAAGTGCGGCCAGTGCAAACGAGTGTACCCCATCCAGGACGATATTCCAGTGATGCTTGTGGACGAAGCCAGAATCGACCCTGATTGAACCGGCCACTCACGGCGTGCACTTCCGCTTCAAAACTTCGTCCAGTGCTTCTTTAACTTCGTCGACTTGAATTTCCTTCATACAGATGTTGTCCGTGCAGGTTTTCATTGCAGGAGTACCGTAGCAAGGCGCGCAAGGGACGCGGTGGTAGAGGATTCGCGGCGGATTGCCAGGCGAGATGGGTGCGGTCTGGTCAAAAATACCGGGTCCCCACAACGTCACAAGCGATGTTCCTACGGCTGCCGCCATATGTGCAGGTCCCGAGTCAACCGTCAGATAGACATCCAGGCGGCGAATCAGAGCAGCAAGCTCCGAGAGAGAAAGCCGGCCTGCCATGTCAATGCAGGGCACGCCTGCTCTCTGGACGATATATCGAACCAGAGGACGATCTGCCTTTGAGCCTGTCAGGACAACCCGCGCCCCACGATCCTTCACAAGCCAGCGGATGACTTCAGCGAAACGGTCGGGCGGCCAGCTTCGCAGCCGGGTCTCAGCGGGATTTCGGCAGCGTCCGCCCCATCCCGCATGGATGCCGACCAGGCAATCACCGCCGTTGACACCGGCCATTTCAAGGCGGCGCACAACGATTTCGTTCGTCTTGGGCTCATTGTTCAGTTCCATGTGGAGACCATCCAGCCTGAGACCCAGAGGGCCGGCGGCCTGAAGGTGGTTCTCGATTGAATGCTTCGACGGATCGAATCGCGCTGCTTCAAATCCATCGCCGTGCTCATCGGCGCTGTAGGCAATGATGCGGCGGGCTCCCGCCTTGCGCGCCAGGTCGATCAGGCTCGGGTGGCTTTCGAGCACGACGGCCCAGTCAAGGTCCAGTTCACGGAGCGAACGCTCGATCCGCGCTTTCTCGGGGCTCAGCCAACTTGGCACGTGTCGATACCTGATGGAAACCACTTGATCGAGATGCGGATTATTGCGGACTACATCAAGCGCCGTTGCCGAACACAGGAAAATCAGATGGCACTCCGGGTAGGTTTTGCGAACGGCGCGGACCAGTGGCGTCGCCATCAGCGTATCGCCAATCGCGCCCGCCCGAACGATCAGAATGCGCGGACGTCCGAGCGGCCGCAAACTGGCCGCTGACGTTCCCTGCTCTGAATTTGCCTGGTCCACGGCTTCTCCGCAAAAGGATGATTGGCCCGCGATGGCTATCGTTTAAGGTAGAATAGCGTTTGTTTTGCGTCAACTTCCGCCGGGGCGCCTTATCGATGGAGCATCAATCGCGCTGATGAATTTCAGCTCCCGAAACGGAAGAATGCGCAACAGTTCTAACAGCTCAATGACCATGAAGAACATTCAAAACCGACTGAACGATATCCTCACGAGGTTCGGCGACCAGACGATTGGCGTGCTTGGCGATTACATGCTCGATGAACTGCTTCGGGGCGAGGCCACGCGAATCTCGCCGGAGGCGCCTGTGCCCGTCGTACTGATGGATGGCCATCGGGACCCGCAACGGTTTCCCGGTGGCGCCGGCAATGTTGCCATCAATATCCGCGCTCTTGGCGGGCGGCCCGTTCCTTTCGGAGCGATTGGCATGGACGAAAGCGGTGACCAGCTTTGCAAAGAACTCCGCGCCCGCGGTGTTTCCTGCGGCACGCTTGTGCGCGAACGCGGCCGAATTACCCCGCGCAAGCTGCGGATTGTCGCCCATCAGCATCAACTTCTGCGGCTGGACTTTGAAAAGCCGGCGCCCATCTCCCGCAAAACCTCTTTCGCGATAAGTCGAGGCTTCGCGCGATGGGCGCCCAAACTGAACGCCCTCGTTGTCTCCGACTACCGGAAGGGTTCCGTAGAAACAGAATTGTGCCGCGAAGTCTTGTCTGTCGCTCGCCAGCAGCGGATTCCGGTATTCGTGGACCCGAAGCCCGAGCATCCTGAAATCTGCCGCCACGCTACCGCCGTCACGCCAAACCTTCATGAGGCGGAACTGATGGCAGGGCGCCCCATGCGCGACCGCGCCAGCCTCGAAGCCGGCGGACGGCGGTTGCTCGCTGAATTGAACTGCTCGTACCTGCTGATCACGCGCGGGGCGGAAGGCATGACGCTTTTTGAAAACGGGGGCGCAGTTTATGAAATCAGGAGCGAGCCCCGGCCCGTTTATGACGTTACCGGCGCAGGTGACACGGTACTTGCAGTCCTCGCACTCGCTTTCAGTTCAGGAGCGAAAATGCTGGATGCCGCCACGCTCGCCAACATCGCCGGCGGACGGGTGGTGCTGAAATTTGGGACCTCAGAAATCAGCACGCATGAACTGCAGCACGCCATTGCCGACTATGCTCTGTCGCCGGGAAACCGCCGTCAATAGGGCGAATATGCAAGGCCTTTCGTCTTGCGGTCCACCAGCAGCGCCAGTGGAGGAGTCTGATTGTTGATGGAGACCAGGACGATGACCAACTCACTCCCTTTGGATTTTACATCGAGGATTTTAAACTCCCGTATCTTCCCGTAGTCTCCCTGCGGTCCCCAGTCGTGGAGAAAATCGTCGTAGGAGTAATCTGATGCAGGCTGCCAAAGTTTGTAGGCTTCCTGGTAATTTCCCTGCTCGAGTGCAGTGAGAAAACGCTCGACGGCGCGCTTCTCAGGAAGATTGTGCAGCGCGAAGTATGCTACCGTCCCGCCGACAAGAATCACAATCACCAGGAGCGGCCAGTATTTGCGGATTCCGGTCTTCGGCTTAGGGACTTCCGAGTCAAAAATCATCGTTCACTCCACCCGTCACGGGAAGAATTCATGCCCAGTCCGTTTTCCATCTGAACAGCAACTCGTCTTCATTATAATTGCGCTCACAATATTTATGATGCTGAAAAGGTGGCGCCGGGTATTTTTGTCGTCCGACCAGCGCCTTTTTTAAAGGGAGTTATTGTGCTGTCCAACCGCCGTCGATCAGTATGTCGGTACCCGTGATAAAACCGGCTGCCTCCGAGCAAAGGAACACGGCCAGCGGCCCGATCTCTTCCACCTTGCCCCAGCGGCCTGCGGGGATTCTGGAAACAAATTGAGCATTACGGACCGGGTCCTCGATCAGGATTTTATTCATTTCTGTGGCAAAGGGGCCGGGACTGATGGCATTGACGGTGATGCCGTGCGGAGCGAGTTCAAGTGCAAGGGCCTTCGTCATTCCAAGCACCCCGAATTTACTGGCGCAATAGGCAGTGCGTTCCGGAAGCGCCACGTGGGCCATGGTGGAAGCCATGTTGATGATGCGCCCGAATTTTCTTTCGATCATATTCGGTACAAAGGCGCGCGAACAGAGAAACGCGCTGTCCAGGTTCGTCTGCAGGACTCGATGCCACTCCTCCAGCGTGAACTCGTGGAGCGGCTTGCGCAGGTTGATGCCTGCGTTGTTGATCAGGATCTCAGGAACCCCGACTTCGGCCCGAATGCGCTCCGCCATTTTTCTGACTTCCGTTTCATCGCGGACGTCCGCAACGAAGGCGTAGGCTTTACCGCCCTGGTCCTCGATTTCCGCCCTCGCCTCTTCCAGTAATTCTCGATTGCGCGACACAAGCGCTACCGCCGCGCCCGCCTCGGCCAGCGCGATGGCCATTTGCTTCCCCAATCCTTTGCTTGCTCCGGTAATCACAGCCACGCGGCCTTCCAGTAAAAGACTCCGCATCCGAACCTCCTCGCAGAAAAAAGCTATCACAGCCTCAAGGATGAATTTGGGGTTTTTGTTTTGGGGACTTCTGTGCAGCCGTGTTTCGGCTTATCCCTGCACGAGCCGGAATGCAGGAATGCCAAGGCTCACGACTGCCACGCCCAGGAAAGCCTGCAACGGATTGTGAGCCGCCAGCAACACCAGCAGGAAAGCAACAAGAGTGAGAAAAGCGAGAGGAGTATAAGGATATCCCGGAACGCGAAGCAGCAAGCCGTTTGGTGATCGCAGCCTGAGCCAAATGATGCCTGCAACAGTCAATCCGAGAAAAGCCACGGCTACGAAGACAAAATAGGCCACGATCTGGCTGAACGTTCCGATCAACACAAGCAGCGATGCCAGAACACATTGCACTGCAATGGCGTGCGCAGGAGTTCCGAAGCGCGGATGCACTTCCGCCACGGCATGGAAGAACAGGCCATCGCGCGCCATGGAGTAATAGACGCGCGGCGAAAGCATCATCAACGCGGCAATGCTCCCGGCGACACACAGCACAACGAGCGCCGCCATCACATCTCCACCCCCCGGGCCGAATAATCTCCTGCCTGCTTGGGCCATGAAGGTTTCGTCAGATCTGATCTGGCCTATGGGAACAAGGTAAATAAATACTGCGCTCACGAGAATATAAACGAGTATTACCACGCTCACGCCAATCACAAGTGCGCGCGGCATGACCCACTGTGGGTCGCGAACCTCTTCTGAGATTTTAGTCGCTTCCCACCAGCCGCCGAAGGAGTAGAATGCCCCCGTACACCCGCCGGCAAGCGCCAGGAATAACGGCACGGAACCCGGCCGCTGAGATATAAAAGGCGAAAAATGGGCCCAGTTCCCCCTGCCGAAAGCGATGGCCCAGACCGGGATAAATGCGAGTGCTGCAATCTTCAGCCAGGTGAGCAACTGCAGGACCCCGCCGCCCAAGCGGGCTCCACGCATGTTCACGGCTGCTAGTATCAGGATTGCGCTTATACCCAGCATTTTCTGTTCAGCCGATGAGAGGTGGATAATTGTCGCTGTGTACGCCGCCATGCCAACGGCAAGCGATGCAGTGACGCCAGGATCGATCACGAGAAGTTGCATCCAGCCGTAAAGGAAGGCCAGTCGCGGGCCATACGCTTCGCGCAGATAAACATAAGCGCCCCCCGCTGCCGGGAAACGGGCGGCCAGCCCGCCAAAGCAAAGTGCACCCGCTAAGGCCATGACGCCCATGAACAGCCATACGATCAGCAGCCAGAAGGGCGAACCCAGTTGCCGCGCCATGCCGGCGGGAGTGAGGAATATGCCGACTCCGATGACTTCCCCGGCGACAGCCGCAGTCGCAGACCCGAGCCCCAGTCGCCGATCGAGATAACGCTGTCGGTCGGGATTATTCATTCGAAAAGAACAGGAAGCATGTTTCAAATCTTTGCAAGTGGCAGACCCGCAGGACCGCTTCAGCTTCCTGGCTGCAGAGGAGCGTCATTTCTTTTCCTCGTGGATGTAACCTTCGGTTGCAAGGCGATGGCCAGACATCTCATAACCATAAGCAGGCATGTCCTGCACTCCGGTGGCGTCTATCCAGCGGTTGTAGAAGTTAAAAAGCGCACAAACAGTGATCGCATCATAGAGCGCTTCTTCAGACCAACCAGCGCGCAGCGCTTCTTCAATATCCGCGCGGTTGATCTGGTTTGAAGTAGAGTTCACCTTCGTCACGAACTTGAACAGGGCCTTCTCCGCGTCAGAAATCGGTGCTGTTGAATAGTCTTCCAGTACGGCACGCACAAGTTCGGCATCGCCCAGCAGTTCCGCCGCGACCGCGGCGTGCGAGCCGATTCAAAATGGGCACTGATTGCGCCGGGACGTAAAGGCCGCAATCAGTTCCCGCTGCCCAGGCGAGAGTGGGGATGGTCCGCGCATCAGTTCCTGAGTGAAACGCGACAAGTGTTCAGTCATTCGCGGCTTGTAGGCAAACAGGTAAAGGATTTGGGGCACGGGAATGCCTTGGGCCTCCATGGCCGCGAACTGCGCGCCTGCGGGGCCGGCCTTTGCTGTTTTCTCTACCTCTTCCAAGAAAATAGCGTCCATAGGATCTCTTCGACCTCGATGGCATAGCTACTGTCGATCATCTTTGTGAATCTTGCTTATGACGATCGCGCACGATCCGCCTTTTTGATACGCCGTCCCTGTCACTGTGACTCTCTGGCCGGCAAAAGGCATCAGTCGCGCGTTCTGCCCCTGGGCGGGAACCTGTGCGGAAATCGGCCAGTAAATCGTTCCGTCGTTCGTCAGGACGACCAGGGGCGAACCCGCTTTTGCGCACGCCCGGGCGCACTCGGGAGTCACCGGGTTCTTGAGGCCTTTGACAAACGTGCAGGCTGAATCGATCACGTACCCCTGAATAGTCGCGGCGTGTCCGCCTTCAACGCCTCTTCCAACCCCAGGGAGCATAAGGATAGAAAATACAATTGGCATTAGAAACGATTTCACGGTGATTCCTCCAAATTTCGATTCGACGCAGTGCGCCGTGCCCATGCACATTATCTTTGATCGGGCCCCTGCGCTCATTCCATCAGAAGAGCAGCTTCAGCGCAAACTGTATCAGCCTTGGCGAGAGCGCCTGCTGCACCTGCCCGAATGTCGGCGAACTGATATCGCTGTTCGGCAGTCGAAAGTTAGCTCGATTGAAGAGATTGAAAAATTCCGCCCGAAATTGCAGCATCCTGGATTCTGAAAAGCGGACGCCCTTGAATGTTGAAAAGTCCCATTCTGCGAATCCCGGCCCCTGGACTACGTTGCGTCCCTCCGTTCCATAGACACCCGCGGGAGTCGTAGAAGGATCGAGCCTTTGAAATGCGCTGGTGTCGAACCACTCGGCCACCGTCTTTGGGCCGTTGTTGGGATTGCCGATAAGGTTAGGCCGAAAGGCGGAGAATCCCGTGATCTCCGGCGCGTCATAATTGTAGCTCTGATCAACTACGGTGAAAGGCGTGCCGGTCATGTAGGTGGTGATCCCGTTCACCTGCCAGTCAGCCAGCACGTGCTGGTACCAGTTATGCGGTTGCTTCCACGAAGGAATCTCCCACTCGTAACTCAACACAAAGCGGTGGCGGGAATCAAACATCGACCGTCCGCGCTCCGCAGCAAGGTCGAACGGGTTCTGAGCCAGGTCATTTTCTCCGGCCACAGGCTGTGATGCTGAGCCTGTGATATTGAAAGAGGAAACGTCGTCGATGGCTTTCGAGTACGTGTAGGAAGCAAGCAAAGCCAGACCGTGGCCAAAGCGTTTTCGCAGGCTCGCTTCAAGAGCGTTGTACGAAGAGTTTGCAATTCCAGCGATCATCCCAACCGAACTGTACGTGCAAACGCCCTGCGTGTTGGGTTGGCAGTAGATCCGCTGCTGGTCGATATTGCTCTGCTGCCCGGCCCACGTCTGGCCCTGAATCGGCAATGATGGATTGTCCTCGATCAGGCGCGGCAGATGCGTGCCCTTGGTTCCTATATACCCGACTTCGAGCAGCCAGTTTTCTCCGAAAGACCTCTCCACGTTGAAATTCCAGTCCTGCGTATAAGGGAGCCGCAGGTTGGGAGAAAGCGTAAGCAGGGTCATCGGCTCAGCGAATTGCGACGCGAAAGGATTGCCGTTAGCGAAGGGGTCTGAGAGGCTGCCCGGAAACAGTAGCTGCGCCGTCCGAAGGTAAGGCGGGGCGCTGATGGGGGTCTGCAACGGTCCGCCCTGGCCGTTGTAGTAAGGATCGTAGAAGATGCCGTACGCACTGCTGATGAGCCATCGTCCGCTTCCCGTCGGATCCCAGGCCACACCCACCCGAGGTGCGAAGGCGTCCTCCTGCGCGGGAATCAGGCTGGCGGGCACACCCGGATCGCCGGGATAAAGCAGACCCGCCGGTGCAGTGGGAATAACACTTGATTGCCTGCCGGGTTCGAACAGGTTTTGCCGGTTGCGAATCTCGGTGTAAGGAAAGGGCATATCGTATCGAAGGCCGATGTTCAGAGTCAGCCGCCGGCTCATCTTATAGCTGTCCTGTGCATAAAAATTGAAGGTATTGCTGCGGAGGCCGCGAGAGAGATCGCCGGTTCCGTCCGGCTGGTCGCCGCCCGCCTGCAAGAAGAGCAGCGGCTGCCCGATCAGGAAGTTGGCAAAGGCGTTGCTCAGCGGTGCCGGAATGAAAACGAAGAAACCGTTCGATGCTATGCCGTTAACGACGTTGATCTGATCGCGGCGGTAGAATGCGCCGAATTGAATCTCGTGCCGGCCGTGAATCCACGTCAGCGATTCTGAAATTCCGTAGGCGTTCTCATAACTGTTTCTCGGGCCGGTGATCGGATCGCCGATGCTGGCATAACCTCCACCACCGAACTGAATAAAGGGCGGCCCTTCTGCTATTCCCAGAGTGGGCTGATATTCAAAACCGAGCGAAGCAGGCGATGTGTGGTTCAAGTGCTCGTCAAAAAGGAACTTGTTCCGCAAATAAGTCGCGCGCGTAATGCTCAAAAGCGAGGGCGAGAAGGTGTGGGTCAACTGGGCAACAAAGTTCTGCGCGCGCCGGTCTTCTCCCACGGGGAAGCCTGGAACGCCCGCGCCGGAAGGTGACAATGGATCGAAGCGATCCCCATTCAGGTACATGTAGCGGAAGTTCAGACTGTTGTTCGATGACAGGTTCTGATCAATGCGCATTCCAAATTGATCCTCACTCTCGCGCAGAATTTCAGTGGCGTTGAAAAGGTCCAGCACTCCGTTTGAGTCCGGGGCGTTGGGAAGCGGGTAGAGATCCAGGACTTTCTGGGCCGTCGGATCGATGAAAGGAACTCTGCTGCCCGGCAAAGGAGTGGGACCACCAGGCGTAAAAAGATTAAAAAGCGGGCCGCTCTCGGAAAAGTCTCCCTGCCTCTCAAGAGCCGAAGGCACTCGCACGCTATTGAGAGTTTCACCCTGGCGATTCCGAAAGCCCTCGTAATATGCAAAGAAGAAGGCCTTGTCTTTGCGGATCGGCCCGCCCAAGGTCCCGCCAAACTGGTTCTGCCGGTATTCGGACTTCTTGAATCCTGCCGAATTTTCAAAGAAATTGGCTGCATCCAGCTTGTCATTGCGCAGGAATTCCCAGATGTCCCCGTGAAAAGAATTCGACCCGGAGCGCGTAATGATATTTGTGGTTGACCCGGCGGCGCCGCCAAATTCGGCATTGGCCGTGCTCGTAAGGATTTTGAACTGCGCGATCGCGTCGATGGGGGGTCGCATGACGAAACCCCCGTCCACCGAGTTGAAATTCGAAGCACCATCAATCAGGAAATTGTTTGATTCCGGCCGCTGACCATTCACCGAATAGGCTTGCCCCGCCCGCAACGATCCGCCGGCTTGGGCAAGGCCCGGTGTAATCGGGACAACGCCGGGTTGCAGAAGTCCCAGCTGGGAGAAATTCCGTCCGTTCAGGGGAAGGTCAAGAATTTCGCGCTCGTTGACTGTTTTTCCCAGCGTTGTGCTCGATGTCTCAATAAGCGGTGCGTTCGAATTGACCTGCACGACCTGCGTTGGAGAGCCAATCACGAGGTGCACAGGAACACTGGCGGCTTCGTTCACGCTCAGCGTAATCCCTTCCTGTATAAATTTGCGAAAGCCTTTGGCTGCAACTTCAAGCTGATAATGCCCCACAGGCAAAAGGGGCAGGACGTATGCGCCAGTGCGGTCCGAGCGAACGGTTCGTACCAGGCCGGTTTCAGACTGCGTCGCCGTCACTTCCGCGGCCGGGATTCCCGCGCCACTCGGGTCAAGCACTACACCTCGGATGCTCGCCGTAACCTCCTGTGCAGCCAAAGGGCTGCACATCAGCGCGGGCAAAAGGAGAAAGAAACAGCTCGAAAGAACTTTGGACATGCTTTCTTTCATTTGCTTCCGACCTTTCCGATTTCTTTGACAGGCCCAGCGACTGGCTCAAGAAAGCGCAGCGGCGGTTCTGGCATCCGGGCCTGTGGGTTACCAGGAATGCCGTTTTAACTCATTGTTTGCCATCGGCAGCGACCAGAGGCTGAAGGGCCGCAGCCATCTCTGCGGGATTGAAGCCAAACGGTCCGGCCTTGCTCTTGTAAGCCACTCGGCCTTCGCGGTCAATGACGTAGAGCCTGTCCGGCCACGCCGTATAAGCGCGCTCTGTGGAATCCTGCATATCGTCCACCAGGGCGGGAATGTGAATGCCAAGTTTGGCCACGCATGTTTTGGCGGCTTCATCACGCTGGAAGAAGGTCCTGGCGCTGGCGATGAGGATGTTTTCTTTAATGTTGCTCGGCATCTGCCACCCATCGCTGGGGTGCGCCTCTTCAATGTAAACAACGTAAAATGCGGCCCGGCCCTTGTATTGCTCATACAGTTTGTTGAGCGCGGGAACCTCCCGACGAAACGGCGGTCAGGTATGGCTGCCGAAGATCAGAACAACAGGTTCGCGCCCGCGGAACGAAGACAAGCGCACGGCTTGCGAGTTGTCTGCTGTCTTGAGCACGAAATCCGGCGCCGGGTCGCCGAGCCTCAATTGACCCCTGCGCGCGATCAACCACATCGGCTCAAATGGAAAGAGAAAATACGTCACCACCGGCAGCTTCGACATGATGCGGCCGAATACCGCGGGAGGTTGGAGCATTGCGGCGTACATTCCGCCGAGCAGCGCAGCATAAATCAACAGCGCTGGAACAGCATATTTGAATAAAGTCCTCATATGATGACGCACGCCCCCTGCTCCCGAGACTGCGGCCGCACCGGCGGGCAGAAATACACCCCGCGAGGAAGCAAACCTGCCCGCCGCTTCTGTGATCAAGCTTTGATGATGTGACCCCGGGCCCGACGCAAATTGCCCCAAAGACCTGCATAGGCTAAACGGAGCTCTGCGGGCGGTCAATAATCTGAAGCTGGTGTGGAAGCGAATAAAACTGGGTAATAGCAGCCAATTTTATCGGTGAACATGGCTTGCAGGGGGCAGTCCGTTGGACATCTTTGCGCTCAGTTCTCCGAGTATGCTTCTCCTGCAAGAAGCGATTTTATCTTTGCGAGACCTTTCGATCCGGCCACGAGGAGGCAGAGGGCGGCCAGAACGGGACACACGCCGGCAACGATGATCGCCGGCCCGAAGTGCTTTTGCGGTCCGAGAATCCAGCCCGTGACAATGGGAGCGACTGCGCCTGCGGCCACGGAAACCGTGTTCAAGAACCCCACCGACCGCCCAACCATCTTCTCGGGCGAGGCGTGCTGAATAATCGTCCAATACGTGGAATTCCCAATCCCCGTCGCACACAGCGAAAAAGCAAGTATCGGAAGCGACCATGAGCGGTCCGTCACCAAAAGCAGCAAAATGGCTCCGGTTCCCACATATCCCAGCACGCCAAACCACAAACGCGCGCGAAAGACGCCGATTCGTGCAGCCAGCCTGTCCGCTGCCGCGCCTGCAATGACATTGACAGCGGCCATCGTAAAGAGCGCGGTGGAAAGCACACGCCCCATTCCAAGCGTTGAGAAGCCTCGCGACATGATCAAATAGCTTGGCACCCAGGTGAGAACAAAATACCAGTAATAAGACGAGAGCAGGATGCACAATGCCATCGCCCAGAATGTCTCGTTGGCCAGCAGCATGCGCCAGGTCCAGGGACGCGGTACCTCGGGGTCCTCGATGCCGAGTTCAGCCGGACGCTCAGCGCGCACGCTGTCAGGCGGGGCGGCCAAGAGCCAGCAGGGAACCCAGATCAGCGCACCCAGCCCCGTGATGGCAAACATCATGCGCCATCCAAACTTGTCCAGCAGGAGCGCTCCAACCAGCACCCCAAGCGCAGGGCCGATGTTCTGTCCGGCGATGTAGATGGATGTCGGAAGCCCCTGCTCCTTTCCTGAAAAATTGCTTCGGATAAAGGAAATGCTTGCCAGTGGAGCGATCGCTTCGGCTAGGCCCAGCACCGCGCGCATTCCAATCACGTCCCCTGGCTCGCGGCTGATTGCAATGGCAGCAGACGCCAATGACCAGACAAGGAACCCGACCGTGTATGACCAGCGGATGCCGAAACGGTCCACAATCAGGCCGGCAGGAATCTGGAATGCCGCATACGTCCAGAAGAAGGCTGAAAGCAGCACTCCCATCGTGGCAGGTGTGATGCTGAAGTCCTTCATCATCGCTGGCGCCGCAACGCTGAGGTTGCCGCGGTCGATGTAATTGATGACGATAGCGGCAAAGACCAGCGCGAGAAGGACCCAACGGCGGCGGTTCATCAGGCGAGATCACCTTTCAAGCCATGTTCTCCTGGCTGCGGACTGGCAAGTCCGTTCGATTCCGATCGCTGCATAGACCGTCCAACGCAAATTCCGTCGGATGGCACGAAGCCTGAATTGTACCGTCTGTAATGCCGTGAAGCGAGCCTGTTCTGACGTGCGCGGATGCGCACATTGCGCTGTCCGCATTTTAATTCGTGGACTCTACACCCGGCGAAATATCCTGGGCGCAATGGGGCCGGAAACATCATGAAAGGGCAAAGGCGTCCTGGCAACGGAAGCGGGTTCACCGCGCGGTTGAAAAGACGAGAAGTTACGGCGCTGGTCTTAGTCCCCTTTGAGGGAACGAAGCAGGAGCAATAGGAGCTTGTAAAATACAAGTGATGACGCATTTCATCTCAGGCGCCGGACAAGAGTCAACCTCTCATTCGCCTTCAGAGGGCGAGATGATGCCCGACTTCACTCTGGTCTCGAGCGAGGGAAACTTCGTCCGTATTTCCGATTATCGTGGCCGCCGCAACCTGGTTTTGATTTTTTGTGGCGATGGCAAATCGGAGGCGACGCGCAGCTTTCTTCTTCAGGTCTCGCAGCAGCATTTTCAATTTGGGGATGAAGAAGCTGAGTCGCTGGCAATAGTGCAAGGGGAGAGCCTGCCGGAACGTCTCGGGAACCTTTCATTCCCGGTTCTTCTGGATGCTAAGGGGCGCGCGCATCAGTTGGCTGGCATCCAGCACGCCGACAAGCTTTCCGCGCCGCTCGTGTATCTTGTCGATCGTTTCGGAGAAATCAGGTACGCTTTCCATCCCCAAGAAACAGCGAATGCTGCTGTTGCAGCGGTCCTCGAATGGGTCCGCTACATCAACCTCGAATGCCCGGAATGAGGAGTTTCCGAATGGGCCACGTAGTTTACGTGGTTTCGTCACAAATGACATAAGGCGAAAAGGTTTTTCACTGGCTGACAACCCCAAACCCTAAAGAGGAAGTGAAACGGGCCGGCGTTCACGAATCGAAATTTCCGACGCGTAGCAGATCTCGTGAGTGAGGGCGGCATCATCAAGGCTTGCGTGGGACTCGCAGCCTTCCAGAATGCAGTCCACGAAGTGGCTGACCTCGTCGCGGAAGGGATGGTGACTCACGTCCCCGCTGTCCGGCAGGACAGTCGGAATCGCCGCCCAGTTGGTTTGCCCCGGCCAGCGCCGGGTGAAGATTTCGTTATTCCGGATGGTCCCCTGATCGCCAAGCAACTGGATGCGAAAGACGTAAGGCATGACGCATTCGACTGACGATGCCACCTTGCCGATGGTCCCGTCCTCAAATCTGACCAGCGTAACGCTGTTGGGCTCGTATTCATAGCGCAGCGGATTGTCGGGGCTCGTGTTGGCGTAAGCAAAGACTTCCACGGCTCTGCGCTGAACAAACCAGCGCAGGCCGTCAACCGCATGACAACCCGCTGTGAGCAGGCTGCTGCCTCCCATCTCCTTCTTGATGTTCCAATAATATTGCGCGTACCAGGGACCGATGCCATGGAGATAATCGACCTCAGCAGAGAAGAGTTTCCCGATTAACCCATCGGCCAGCATTGCACGAATTGTTTTGAAGAGGGGGTTCCAGCGGAGCACGAAACTGACAACAGTCTTGACTTTTGCAGCATCGACAGCCGCCCGAAGCTCTCGCAGACCCTCCAGGTCAAGTGCAACCGGCTTTTCGATGACGAGGTGCTTTCCAGCCTGTGCCGCAGCAACGCCCTGCGGGACGTGATAAAGATGAGGCGTGGCAAGAACGACGATCTGGATGCCAGGATCGTCGAGCATCTTTTCCAGGTGTTCATAAGCGCGCGCGTTTTCCAGTTTGAATTCTTCAGCCTTCGCATGGGCCCGCTGCTTTTCCCGACTGACGACGGCCCGCACTTCAGTGCGAGGGTCGGCCTGAAACGCGCGAATATATTCGCCTGACACCCATCCTGTTCCCACAATTCCAACACCCAGTTTTTCCATTCAGGGCCTCCGACTGGTTTGCCAGCGAGTTGCCGACTTCAGCAGGCGGTTATTCTATCAGGGAGTGAGAGGAATTGCCTTATTTTGAGCCCTCTCTGAGAATACGTGTTCTGCGAAGCGTCGGATTTCTCCGCAGTACACGTCTGAAATTAACAGGGCAAGAAGCCCGCTTGTTTTCTCCAAAAGAGCTTTCTCACAGTTTCAGGTGACTGGAATCACTGAGGGCCCGGTGCGCGCTCGGGATAATAAAAAGGGGTAGTCGAGGAGAGGCCATGCCCTCCAAAGAGGGAGGAAGGAGGGGACGGCATGGGAACCAAAGATTTTAGATTCATGGTATTTCCCAGGTGGGCGCTTCTGGGGTCCCTTGCAGTTGTCATGTTTGCATCGCTCGTATGGATGAGTGATGCATCCAGGAAGAGTGAGACTGCCCAGAATCTTCAGTCCGCCTACACTGGCGAAGCGAATGCCTATGTGCGTTACCTGGCCTTCGCGGAGCGCGCGCAGGAAGAGGAGCACGGAGAAGTAGCGAGCTTGTTCCGGGCTGCCGCTTGTGCAGAACACGTGCACCTGAAAAACCATGCTGCGGTGTTGAGAAAAATGGGATTTGAGCCCGTCCTCAAGATTGACACGCCTGTTGTGAAGACAACGGCAGAAAACCTGCGGACGGCCGCTGACGCTGGCGAAGCCTACGAGCGCGACACCATGTATCCGCAGTTCATCAAGCAAGCGAGGGCAGAGGGCAACGAGGACGCCGTTCGGACATTCCAATATGCGATGACCGCTGAAGCCCAGCACTTCAAGCTCTTCAAGGACGCTCTGAACAATCTGAAGAGGATGAACGCGCCAAGCCACCTGTATTACGTTTGCAATGTATGCGGCTACACGGCGGAACATGCGGTCACGCCCTGCCCGGGATGCGGAGATCCCAAGGCTGAATTCGAGGAGATGTTCTGACGCGCCTCCGGGGAAGGAGGAAGGAGGGGCTGAAATGAGCATCATTGATTTGAAAGGCAAATTTGTTCAAGGGATGGCAATTGCGGGATGCCTGGCGCTGGTCGCGTTCATTGCACTTGCATGGTTCAAAGTCGCACCCCGGTCAAGTGAAACACTACGGAACCTTCACTCGGCTTACAACGGAGAGGCTAATGCCCACGCGCGCTACCTGGCGTATGCGGACCAGGCGCAGCATGAGGAATATTACGAAGTGGCGAGTCTGTTCCGGTCCGCTGCGTATGCGGAGCACATTCACCTCGAGCAGCTTGGCGCTGTGATACGGAAGATGGGCGCAGAACCTGAGTCGAGGGTCGAAGCCCCTGCAGTGAAAACAACGGCGGAAAACCTTAAGGCGTCCGCGGACCAGGGCGAAGCATACGAACGCGATGTTCTCTATCCGTCCTTCATCGCACAGGCCGAGGCCGAAGGCAACCATGACGCAGCGCTGGTATTCAAGTACGCGCAGACGGCAGAAGCTCAACATTACAGATTATTCAAGGCTGCCGCGGCGAACCTCCGGCATACGGGTGTAGAGGCACGATCATATTACGTCTGCAAGACCTGCGGCTTTACGGCGGAGCAGCCTGTCGAGCCTTGCCCAGGATGTCGGGACCCAGATGCCGCTTACACAAAGATCTACTGATCAGTTGGGCCGAAGCGGGTTGGCGGCGAGGGCTGCACCGTGCGCCGATAGAAATACACAATGGGTTGGATGCTCCTGTCTAAAAGCTGAAGGCCTGCGCGCATGAGAGGTTTTAGCAATCCAGGCTGTGGCGCATGCACACCGCCGAAAGCAGGCCCCAAAGTGAATTGAGCGAATCGTCAACGGCCTCCGTAACCATCTGGAGATTGCCCTCGTCCAAAACCAACGCAAGCAACTCACGCTCGACCCGTGAGTGCTCGCGATCCGCCTCTATGTGGACCCGGAAATATTCAAGGCTGCGCGGAGTATTGATGCCATAAAAGCTCTGAAGCCCCTTGATCTTTGATTCAGCGACCGAGGGAATCTGGCTCTCATAAGCGTAGAGTGCGGCAAGCCCTTCGGCAACACTGCCATCGCGGCAGATCCGCCTGAAGGTGCGAACCAGGTTTTCAGTTTCAGGCCAGAGTTGAGTGTTGGATGCCTCGTCGCGGCTGAGGCCCGTAGCTTCAGCAAAACTGAGCCAAAGCTCCGGGTGGTTGGGGTTCCCGGCTTCTTCATCTATCAAATTGGCGAGGATCTGTCGGCGCACTTGTTGATCTTCCGTATGGGAATGTAGCGCGGACAAATACGCGGGGAAAGCGGCAACGTGATGGTAGTATTGCCGGGCGTAGTCGCGAAGCGCTGGAATCGGAAGTACTCCTCGCGTCCACGCTTGGTAGAAAGGATGAAGGAGCAGGCTGCGCTCCGCAATGCGCTCATCGATGCGGTCCAAGGTATCGGCCGTAGAGTTCACTCGGTTTCTCCCTTTAAGTTCGGGTTCCCCGTAAGGCAGTCTGGGCTGCCGGATGTGGTTGAATTTCCAGATTATGCACGATTCAACCCGCTCATTCAACAAAAAACCGTCCACCGTCCGGTTTCCTGTCCAACCCCGAAGTTTGCTTGACTGACCAATTAGCCGTCCCTTAGACTAGATGATGGTTTGTACAAGGTAATCCTGCAATATGCGATTGCGTAAGTGCATCGCCGCCGTGGCGTTTGTGCTGTTGGCGGTTCCTTCTCTTCGAGCCCAAAGCCAGACCCAGTTCTTTCCTCTCAGTGACATCCGTCCGGGACTTAAGGGAGTTGGCCGGACGATCTTTGAAGGAAATAAAGTTCAGGAGTTCCAGGTTGAATTCCTGGGAGTGCTCAGGAACTATCTGGCGCCGAAACATAACGTGATCCTGGCGCGACTGTCAGGGGGCCCGCTGGCCCAGACGGGTGTGGTTGCGGGAATGAGCGGCAGTCCTGTGTATGTCGACGGCAAGCTGGTGGGGGCCGTCGCACTGGCGTTTCCATTCGCCAAAGAAGCCATAACAGGCATTACTCCGATCGAGGAGATGCTGGAGGTCGTTCCTGAAGCGGCAAAGCCCTCGCCTCCCGCGACAACGAAGCAGGCTTCTGCACTTTTGCCTTTCAAATTTGCGGGCACTGCGATCGATCCTGTGGGGACGATGCGGCTGATCCCCGAAGACCCCGGTAATGAGTTCAGCGTCAAGAAACTGATCGACCTTCTGCCCCCTTCCAGCTTCAACGGGGGAGCCTCGAACCTCCTCTTGCCGCTGCGTTTCGGCGGGTTTTCCCCCGGCGTTGTCGAGGCGTATTCCCCGCTCTTCCAGCGCATGGGTCTTGAACCGATGCACGGAGCAGCTCTTTCCAGCAGCGAGGCGATACCGGCAAGTCCAAAGGGTCCTGAGCCCGGAACGATGGTCAGCCTTTCGCTGGTGAGGGGCGACCTCAACCTGAACGTCGATTGCACCGTCACCTACCGTAAGGGGAATGACATCTTCGCTTGCGGACACCGCTTCTTAATGGTCGGCCCCACAAAGATACCTTTTTCGGAATCGCACGTTCTTGCGACCGTCCCGAGCGTCGCCAGTTCCTTCAAAATCGACGTGCCGGGGCCGGAAATTGGGACCATTCTCCAGGACCGTTTTGGGGCGATTTACGGCGTGATTGGAGAAAAGGCGCCGATGATTCCGGTTCATATCCATCTGGACTCGACGCTCAACACGAAGGCTGACTACAACTTTGAGATCATCAAGCAATCGTTTCTTTCGCCGCTGCTCCTGGACATGGGCATCGTCTCCGCGTTAAACGGCACTGAAAGGAGCATCGGTCCTTCAACTTTAAGCTTGCACGGTACAATCCGCCTGAGCGACGGCCAAGCTGTGAAGATTGAAGACGTAGCTTCCGGCGAGATTAACACTGCGGGGGCCATTGGGGCCTCGGTTTCCACCCCGCTGAATTACCTCCTCGACGCCGAGTTTCCCGACCTGGGCATCCAGGGAATCGACCTGACAATTGTTTCCTCCGACGAGAGGCGCGTGGCTACGCTGGAGCAGGTATGGAGCACGAAGTCGCTGGTGAGGCCGGGCGACCATATCGAGATCACGGGACTGTTGCGAACTCCATCGGGGGGAACTCTGGTCGAAAAGATCCCCGTCACCATCCCGGAAAGCGTCCATGACGAGCGGCTTTCGCTGGTTGTTGGGAGCGGAGCAAGTCTGAACATGCTTCAGAACCGTCTGACCCCAATCGGCGCAACTCCGCGCGATCTGCGCCAGTTAGTGCGGGCATTGAACAGGATGCGTAGAGACAACCGGCTTTATGCGCTTCTTATGACTCCGCAGCGTTCGCTGACTTTCCAGGGGGAAGAGTATCCATCGCCTCCGCCCTCGCTGGTGCAGACATTTATCGCTGATCCAGCGGTCTCGAGCAGCGTGATCTACGGCAACGCTTCCATCATTGGGGACTTCCAGACGAAGCCGACGCAATACACCATTCAGGGGGAAAGGACCCTGTATTTAAAAGTGGAGAATCCGGAAGGCTGACGGGCACTTCGCAGGCCATGTAAAATTACTAAGCCCGGAATTCTCACCAAGAGTGTGTCCATGAAACCAGCCAAAAAGCTAATTTTCCATATATTCATTATGGCCGTTGCGGCGGCAATACCTCTGGCGGGCGTTGAAACTTCTTTCTGGCAAGTGAGTGACTTCAACGAATTTCTTCAGGGCCGCTTGACGGGCATTTCCATCAGCAAGGATGGAGAACTCGAATTGGCGCCCCAAGCCCGGGTGATCTTCAATCCTGAAGAGGAACTGGCGTTGTCACTTGTCTCTGACCGCGAGCACAACCTCTATATCGGGACCGGCCATCAGGGAAAGGTTTTTCGCGTTACTCCGGCCGGCAAAGCATCGTTGTTTTTCAAGGCGCCGGAACCCGATGTTTTTGCCCTTGCCGCCGGCCCTGATGGAAACCTGTATGTTGGCAGTTCACCCGACGGGAAAATCTACCGCGTCACGCCGGATGGTAAATCATCGGTTTTCTACAATCCCAACACCAAATATATCTGGGCGCTGCTTTTTGATCCGCAAGGGCGGCTTTATGTCGCAACCGGCGACCAGGGACAAATCTTCCAGGTTGACCAAACAGGCAAAGGGAAGGTTTTCTTTGACAGCGGCCAGACGCACATCATGTGTCTGGCATTGGACCGCCATGATGACCTGCTTGCCGGGAGCGTGCCAGATGGGTTGATCTACCGGATCAGTCCCCAAGGCAAAGCATTCGTCATTTATCAGGCAAGCCTGCCGGAAATTCATGACCTCGCCGTTGACGCGGAAGGAAATGTTTATGCAGCGGCTCTAGGGGCGCCGGGCCAAAAAGGCCTTCCGATGATGCTGACGCCCCAGGCGCCGACAATGACCCTCCCGACCCAGGTCGTGACAGTAACGGCCGATACGCAGAATGGATTAGCAGCGGACGAGAAAAAGCCTGCTCAAGGGCCCAAGAAACCCGAACCCCCGACAGAGAAAAACCAGACGTCGCCCAGCTTCATGCGCCCCGGGACAACCCCGAGGTCCCTTAACGGTTTCATGTTGCCACAGAGCCGGGGAGAACTCGTCAGGATTTCTCCTGACGCCACCGTCGAGACCCTTTGGAATTCCAACAAAGAGAGCGTCTATGGACTTGCATTGCTGGGCAAGAAGGTCCTGTTCTCCACAGACTCCAACGGACAGATTTTTGAATTGGACCCGACCCAGTTCGGCGAGAACCTTACCCTCCTGACGGAAACTCACGAGTCCGTTGCAACGCGGCTCATGCTTCTGGGCAATGACCTTTATGTGGCGACAAGCAATGTAGCCAGGCTTTTTCGCATGGGTACCGCTACCGGACTCGAAGGAACGTATGAATCCCGTGTGGACGATACCAAGTTTATGTCCCGCTGGGGAACAATCAGTTGGCGAGCCAATACTCCCGCGGGCAGCTCGATTGAGCTCTACACTCGAAGCGGAAATTTCAAACGACCCGATAAGACTTGGAGCGACTGGGCGGGCCCCTACCGCGACAGGAATGGAAGCCAGATCACCAGTCCCCCGGCCCGCTACATCCAGTGGAAAGCGGTGTTCCGCGGGTCTGAGACAGCACAGCCTGTTCTGGACGAGGTTTCCATCGCCTATCTCAACCAGAACCTCCCACCCCAAATTGAATCGTTTAACGTCAGCAACGCAGGTGAGCGAACGAGCGCGAGCAGCAGTTCGTCCTTGCCGGCTGCTTCTGCCGTCAGCGTCAGCGTTACGGCCACACCGCAGGTGACTTATGCAGACCCTGTCCAGTTGACGCCGGGTGCGGGCAAGAGTCCGGTTACGCTGAGTTGGAAGGCCTCCGATCCAAACGGGGACACTCTGGAGTATTCTCTGTATCTCAAATCCTCCGATGAGACCCAGTGGCACCTGCTAAAGGACAAGATCAGATCAACCAGCTACACGATTGATCCTTCTACCCTGGCTGACGGCCAGTACACGGCTTTGCTTGTGGCTTCTGACGGGCCATCGAACGACCCCGCATCCACGCGCAAAGATCAGATGTTAAGCGCTCCATTTTGGATCGATAATACCCCGCCCGCGGTGAGCGTTGTACGCAGCGAAGTAAAAGGTAACCTCGCCATCGTCCGGTTCCGAGTCGAGGATGCCACATCGCCCCTGCATAGGGCCCAGAGTTCATCGGGTGGCAATCACTGGCAGGATATCACCTCAGATGACGGAATTATCGACTCCCGGACTGAGACTTTCACCGTCAAGGCGGGCGATCTCTCTCCCGGAGAGCATGTTATCAGTTTGCGCGCTTATGATATGGCAGGGAACGTGGGTGTTGGCAAGGCGGTCGTTGAAGTTCCATCCCGGTAAGAAGCAGGGATGATAGGATTATATCAGGCTGCGTCAGGGGTTAATTAAACGGCGTTATCCGCTTCACGGTATCGAATCTTTGGAGACAACTCCAATTTTAGGCGCCGCATCATAAAATCGAGTCCTGATGCGGCCTTGAGCGTGATCTGTTGAGCCCACAGAAATCGGCTGCATCCTCGGTCGCTACGGAGACTCAATTAATCGCTCGCGCTCAGCGAGGCGATGAGGAGGCCTTCGCTGCACTGTTTGAAACGCACAAGAGGCGTGTTTACTCTCTATGTCTCCGGATGATAGGCAATCCCACGGAAGCGGAAGATCTGACGCAGGAAGCTTTTTTGCAGCTTTTTCGAAAAATCTCAACGTTCCGAGGTGAGTCGGCATTCTCGACCTGGC
This sequence comes from Terriglobia bacterium, assembly GCA_035652895.1. Classification (GTDB taxonomy): domain Bacteria; phylum Acidobacteriota; class Terriglobia; order UBA7540; family UBA7540; genus SCRD01. The sequence goes on along the minus strand of DASRCX010000069.1, from coordinate 13,494 downwards.
TGCACCGATTGGCCGTCAACGTCGTGCTGATGCATTTAAGGAAGAAAGGGCTGAACCAGATCTCACTCGATGAGACGGAGAATTCACAAGGCGAACCGATAAAGCGGGATTACGGTGATGAAGATCGCCGTCTTGTAGGGTCGATTGATCGTATCGGGCTGAACCGGGCCATAGCGGAGCTTCCTCCCGGTTACAGGACGGTGTTCATCTTGCATGATGTAGAAGGTTATGAACATAATGAGATCGCCGAAATTATGAATTGCTCGATTGGAAACTCAAAATCGCAACTTCATAAAGCGCGCCTGAAGCTGCGCGAATGGTTCAAGGAGCACCAGGGCGAACAGCCGAAGCGTTCTCCTGCGCATGCAGCCAAAGAGTCGAAGGAGGGTGAGTAAGGCCATGCGAGAGGAAAGACCGGAGCCAAACAGAAAGTTCGACTGCCAGGAATTCAACGCAAATCTGGCGGCTTACCTGGAAGGCGAAGAGAATTCTGATCTTCGTTTGCACGCTGAGCAATGTTCAGCCTGCGGCATCCTTCTTGATGACATCGAGGCAATACGGTCCGCTGCGCGGGAATTACCCCTGGAGTCTCCTTCTCCGCGCGTCTGGAGCAATATCCGGGCGACGCTGGCCCAGGAGGGGTACATCCACGAGCAGGAAAGCTTCTGGCAGAGGTGGGCGGGTCGCATTACATTTGGGCCGCGAATGGCTCCGGTAGCCGCTCTGGCTTTTGCCCTGACGCTGGCGATTATTCTGCTGTTCCATGGCGATATCCGGCAAAACTTCAACCGCGGCCCCGCATTGTCCCCGGTGGCCGAGAGCGCTTCTCCCGTCAGCCTATCGGATGTTCAGACGAACCTGATCCGCACTGTGGAGGGAATGGAAGAAAACTACAAGGCGCGCGAGGCTACGCTGGATCCGTCAGCGAAACAAGTTTATCGGGCTGGTCTGGCTTCTCTTGACAATTCCATTCAGGAGTGTATGGAGTCGCTCCAGAAGCAGCCGGAAAACATGCTTGCTCGGGAGTATCTGATGCAGGCCTACGCACAAAAGGCCGAAGTCCTCGCTTCGGCTCTGGAATACGGCGGCCGTTGACGAAGGGGAGGGATGCTTAAGACGTGTTGAGATTAAAGAGCGGCTGCATAAACGGCGGGATACGGGTGGTGGGCGCGTTGCTGCTGGTTCCTGCTGGTCTGCTGATAGCTGCCGGATCGGGATCAACGGAAAAGGACATTGCCACAAGTCCCACTCCGCGCGTGAGCATTTCCAACGTCGCAGGGAAAGTGCTCGTAAAAGGCTGGGACAGGTTACGAATCCACGTAACTTATACCATCGTTTCGCCCAACACTGCAGTGGATACTGAGCAGGTGCCGTCGCAGGGTGCGGCGGACAAAGTCCGCTTTTTGACCTACACAATCGACCACACAGAATCAGTCCCAAACCCAACCGTGGATTACGTTTTGCAGGTTCCCACGGGAGCGAGCCTCGAAATTCAGAATCCTCAGGGGAGTGTACAGGCCAGTTCGGTGAAAGGAGACATTTCCGTAGAGTCTCTAGGCGGAGACGTGTCGGTTGTGGATTCGGCCGGCCACCTGTCGATTCGCTCAGTGGCGGGTAATATCGAAGTCATCCGCCCTGCCGGTCGAGTTGAAGCTTCTTCGATCAATGGTAATCTCCACTTTGTAAACCCAACCAGCTCGCGCCTGAGGGGAAATACGACTTCGGGCACGATCCTGTACGAAGGAGACTTTGTACCGGGAGGGAGCTATGTATTGTCCGATTATAGCGGCAATATCACGATTCTCTGTCCTCCAAGTGCTTCCTTTGAGCTTGATGCGAAAACCGTCCGCGGAAAGTTAGAGAATCAGTTTCCAATGGTTTCGCGGGGGCCAAAGCCCTTCCTCCCGCCAGGGAACAGTATCTTTGGGACCCAGGGAGGCGGGAAGGCTACACTGGAAGTCACATCTTTCAGCGGCACCATCCATATCCGCCAGCAATAGCGCACAGCCTGGCGTCGTCGCAACACGCGGGCGTGATGAGTGCGGCCGCCTCACGGGAAGCCGGTCTCTTCTCTTTTCGCCCTGCAACGCACACCCTCACGACGCAGTTCGAACCATTGGGAGATATTATCTCCTCTTCCTGCGCGTGGATTCATTGGCTTACGGCTCCAACACCAGCCCGACCATTGGCGCACCGTGGCAATGGGACCAGAAATGTTTACCCTTGAAGATACGTTCCTCGCCGTACACCCGAACCATCGCGGTCATGCTTCTGCCTTTCCCGAACTGGTTCGCTGAGGCAGCCGAATACTTGCGGAAATTGCCGTAAACGAGGTTTGGCCTGTTTTGGTGGGCCCAGCAGGACTCGAACCTGCGACCAACGGATTATGAGTCCGCCGCTCTGACCAACTGAGCTATGGGCCCGCACTGGCTGTTGGGCTCCGGCGAAAGCCACTCATTCGGAGGATACTTTGGGCAGCCTTTCATTCTGCCGGAAATAAATTCCCATTAAAAAGAGTTCGATGGCAACCTTCCTGGCGGGCGCAGATTGGTCGACCACCCGCCGCCGAACCAAGTCACCCACTACTAATCTACCCGCAATCCTTTGCTGCACGCAATGTCCCGGAGCCCAATCAAAGAGCCACATCGCCCGTCGCGCGCCCCGAGTTACGAACTCCTTTGTTGGAAATCCCCAATAGTATAGTTGTACCGGATGGCTCAGTAGACAATAGTGAAGTTTCCGTCCGTACCCGCATAAACGCTTGGCATGTCCCACGCTGGTACTCCGAGAGCGTGGCCTTCTGCGCCGATGGGCTTGCCGACGGGATCGAAAATCTGCCAGGCCAGCGATCCGCCTTTGTTCCAGCCGGTTCCCTCCGTCCAGGCGAGGAGCATCTGGCCGCGCAAATTGGCTGCAACAGCGGGATGTTTTCTGTCTGATCCCTGGCCGGGTGCGGCAATCGACGGAAAGAGTTGAAATGTTTGCGGGTTGATCTTATCGAAATACACCTCGCCCGCCTTTTCCCAAGCGGCAAGCACAGACCCCGCCCCTTCGCTCAGATAATCTGTACTCATCGGACAGGCGTTCAGTTCCCACGCTGAAACTTCTTCGGGGTGAAACGTTTGCCCGCGGTCCGTCGAAACCAGCAGCGTCATGTTTCGATGGATGTTCTCCGCAGCGGCCCGATACAGGACATAGACCTGGCCACGGCTGTCAACGAAAGCGCGCATGCCGCAGCAGCCGCACGCGCCCAACTCTGCCGGTGAAACAGGAACTTCCGGCTTAAAAGTTCTGCCATCGTTCATAGAGCGGGCAAGATAAACACGCCGGTGGGATTCTCCAGGGACTTCCCCCGTTGCGTGCCAGACCACGTACACATCACCATCGCGATCCGCAGCAACGGAGAGCCCGCCGTCAAGCCCTCTGGCATAGGTGACAAGATTGCGCTGCGGCTCGAAAGCAGTGCCGGACGCATTCAGCCGCGAGAAGAGCAGCGGAGTTGATCCATCCGGACCTCGCGGCGTCGCCCCGGATGATCCAAACCAGACGACATAGACCCGCCCGTTCCGCCCCACGGCCATCTGCGGTCCCCGCACTGTTCCTACAGCCAAGGCACTCTTCGGCTGACTGTTCACACGGATGGGCTTCGAAAAAGCCTGCGCACCCGGTGCACGGTGGACGTATTCAATGTCTCCAGCGTCAGCTTCGCCTGTGAAATAGATCATGTGGAGTACGCCGCGAGAGTCTACGATGGTCTGCGGCTGGATTCCTCCACCGGGCGCCCGGAGGAGGCTGACGTGCGGGACTTGAACGCCTTCCGTGCCCGCGGAATAAACAATTGCGGCGGCGGCAAATATGCCGGCAGCGATCAATCCGCCCCTTATTCGAAAAAGACTCATGGATTAATGGCTCCGGACTCTCATTTCTTCCTTGGAGGCTGCGACGGCCGCATCTCGATTCGGCTGGCAAGCGCCGTTTTCGGGAAAAGGTAGAGATCGACCACGGCCTTGGCAATGTCTTCTCCCGTCAGCTTCCACGAGGCCTTGGATCTGCTGCCGGGCTCGCCCCCGAAGTCCGTGTCCACGCTGCCTGGCATGATGTAGCTGACCCGGATGCCATCGTAACGAACGTCCTGCATCATGGCTTCGCTAAAGCCGTTCAAGCCGAACTTGGATGCGTTATAGGCGCTGCCGCCAGCAAAAGGATTCACGCCCGCCAGACTGGAGATGTTAAAGATGTAACCGCCGCCGCGCTTGCGCATGAAAGGAATGGCTTCGCGGCAGCAATAAAAGACACCGGAGAGGTTTGTCTCAATCGTCTCGTCCCACTCCTCCGGCGTCAACTCGTCAACAGGCTTGAAATAGCCCAATCCTGCATTATTAACGAGGATATCAATGCCTCCAAATGTTTCTGCTGCGCCGTGCACGACCTTCCGGCAGTCTTCATAGCGCCGAACGTTGGCAACCACGCCCTCCACGTTGCCATTGGACTGCTTCCCCAGCGCATCGAGTGCCGCCTTCAAACGTCCGTCATTGCGCCCGCAGATAAAGACCCTGGCCCCCTCGGCAAGGAGCCGTTGGGCAATGCTGAACCCGATGCCGCGCGTTCCGCCCGTCACAATTGCAACTTTGCCTTGAAGTTCGTCAGCCATTAACGCCTCCTTTTTTGTTTCATGATAACACCGGACGAGCCGAGGCAGACGGGCAGAACTGCCGAGTACGCGGCCTGCCATCCTCGTGCGAATAGATTTGCGTTTTTTCGTGACAGGAATGTCCGGGTTCCAACCGCTTACGTTCTCCGCAGAACCAGCGTCTCCACCGAATGCGGTGCCAACTGGCGAACGAACTGATTTCCTCTGACGGAGAGCGGCTTTTCAGGGCTGGCCCTCACGACATTGGGTTCTTCGAACGTGTTCTGGTCGCGTGCGTCCTTTGAAATTAATTGCCGCTGAGTTCCGCTCAACGAGCCGGCGAATTCCGAACCCGTAATTTGAATTTCGACTTCCAGCGGCTCCGTCAAGTGCTGGTTCACAAGCGTCAGGCAAAGCTTCGATTCTTTTAGAGAAGCGGAAGCACTGAGGTAGGGCCGTTTGATCTCCCGTTCGCGCTGGAATCCCGGGGGGCCCGCCTCCGGCGTTTTAACGGTGAAGCTGGTGGAATCCACCAGGGTCCTCAGCGCCACAGCATCCATATGAGGCTGATAGAGGTCAAAGACATAGAAGGTGGGCGTCAGGACCATTTCCTTGCCCCGCGTAAACGCCATGCATTGCAGTACGTTGAAAGCCTGGGCAATGCATCCGATTGTGATGCGGTTCCCGAAATTGTTAAGGCTGTTCATGACCACCGCCGCGACGAGCGCGTCGCGAACCGTATTCGGTTGGAGCAATGCCTGGTTTCCTGTGTTTTCAGTCCGGTGCCAGACGCCCCATTCATCGAGCGAGATGCCGATGGTTGGCCCTGCGCCCTGAGTGTAATTGTCAATGACGCCAATCGTTTTGCGCAGCAATGCTTCAAGCTCGTCGACCGCCGCGAGCAGATTGTAATACTGCTGCTCATTGAAATCTACTGCCGGCTCACGGTTGAAAAAGTAATGATGCACGGAAAGGTGATTGACGCCCTCCACTCGCCGCGCGCCCGGCCGCCGCAGCAGAGTTTCAAAAAATGTCTGGTTCCAACCATCCCGCATGTCTCCGCAGGCGACAAACTCCACGTTCGCGCGCCGCGCCGCCGTCCCGAGATAATTCACAAAGCGGGCGTAGCGTCGCCCGTACTCCTCGGCATCAAAACGGCCGCCGCAGCCCCAATTCTCATTGCCTACGGACCAGTATCTGACGTTGTAAGGGGCTGCGTGGCCGTTGGCGGCGCGCATCTGGGCCACGGTTGTTTTCTGGGAACCGTTGCAATACTCGAGCCAGCCCAGGGCTTCCCGCACGGTCCCGGAACCCACATTCAGGCAGATATAAGGCGAGGCGCCACAAAGGCGGCAGTATTCCATGAATTCGTCCGTGCCGAATTCGTTGGATTCGTCGCGGTCCCAGAAGATGTTCCATGTCTTGGGGCGCTTGTCGCGGGGCCCAATACCGTCGCGCCAATGGTAAGTGTCCGCAAAGCAGCCTCCTGGCCAGCGGATTATGGGCGCATGGATGCGCTTGAATGCTTCGATTGTGTCGCTGCGCAGGCCGTTGTGGTTGGGGACGGGCGAGTCCGGGCCAACCCACATCGCGCCGTAAACGCAGCTTCCCAGATGTTCCGTGAATTGCCCGTAAACATTCCGGCTGATGGTCCCAAGTGTTTCGTTCGCCACGACGGTGAGGCGGGCGCGGCCGGAACTGGATTGCGCAGCGGGGATACCAACTGAGGGAACGCCTCCTGCACTTGATGCAAGCGCTCCCATGGCTGCCACGCTTCCGGACTGCAAAAATCGCCTGCGGTTCATCAATCACCTCTCTGGTTGCAAGCGGACGGCTGTCGGCCCGCTCTGGCACTGCATCGGGCCTCGATACTACTTGTGCTCTAACTCGTTGTCAATATGGCACGCAAAATATGTGGAAAGGAGCGGAAGGGGCTTTGCATTGGCTGCCGGTTGTTTTTCAGCGGCCTCCGAAGGCAGCGAGAAAGCGTTTGCCATCGAGCGGCTTACCCGCGCAAAGTCTCTGCCAGGATAACCTACTGGCAACTCTCGCAGATGAAAGGCACTGGAGTTCCGCTTTGCTGCGTGGCCTTGGTTTCTTTTCCGGGCGACGTGAGCACAAAGGTCAGGGCCGTGCCAGGTTGGAGGACGACATCTTTGTTGTGTTTGGCAAGGGCATGGATCAGGCCCGCAACCGCGCCGACGCCCGCGCCGTAGAGAGCCCCTGTCCCGCCGGCTGCGATGGCGCCGCCACCAGCACCGATCGCCGCGCCGATCCCGCTATCTTTTGCAGTCTGCTTCCCGCTCTTGCCCTTTCCCTCGATAGTCCCTTCGTTGTCGCTTACTTTGACAGACGACTCAGCATCGTTCGCCAGCTCTCCGGTGAAAGCGTATTGACGGCCGTTCTTCAGCACGATGCCGTCGGCTACAAGCCGCATCTCCGCCTTTCCCTTTACGCGACCGGGTGGTTTGACGAATGTGACGTGCCCACGCAGCGTACTGCCGGGAGGAACCACCTCCATGCCCCCGGCGAAAATCGGGTCTTCAACCTGCGCCGTGAAAACATCACCCGCCTTGTCTGCGGAGGAACTCAAAGTGGAAATCAGTTGCACGCTGATCCTCGTCCCGGCGGGAAGTTCGGGCAGAGCCTGATCCGCCGCAGCAAGAAATGCGGGAACGGCGAACAAGGTCAGGATTAGAGTCAGGAATCCGGTCTTCGTTTGGCTCATATTTCCTCCTGCTCGTCCCATCAGCGGACAACCCAATACTATAGATTTAGATTACCAGACCGGCCCGTTCGTTGTCCGAAAATCCTCGCCCGGCCTGCATCCACCGAGCGGCGAGCGAACGCAACCGGATGGCGTAGAAGCAGCCGAAACCTTATTCATCCATCTGGAAGCTGGATCATTTGGACCTGCGTCGAGGAGCTTCCAACAGTAGTGCACCCTCGCAAACGAAAATGTTAGCACTGGCCCCCAAGCGTGTGTTGCCAGATGCGGTGAAAGGAGCAGAGAGCGATTCATCCAGGCGCACGAATCCCGCTATCCCTGGAGATCAAACTCGTAGATGTTGATGCTGACAGGATCCAGTGTGAGCATCCCCGGAAAGCCCGCGATGGATATCTCTTGAATCTTGATCTGAGGTTTCTGGCCGAGCACGTCCGCTGCCTCCGGGCTCGGCCCGGTCATCCGCCACATTCTGGAATTACCAACGGTTCGCGCCCCCTGGATTTTTAGACTCATCTGCTGAGCTGATTCCGTGGGATTAACAACGGCTACGGTCAGGCGCTTGCGGTCGTCAGTGAGTGCGGCGGAAACGTCCAGAGGATAAGTTGGGCTGCCCGCGTTGACCTTGGGTTGATCGCCCCCCACGGGCCACTTGGGCCCCGGCTGCGGCGAGTTGCCCGTTACGTGGACCGGCAGCGTGCCGAAGTGTTCACGGTAAAGTTTGAACAAAAGGCCCGTGGAATTGTAAATGGCCGCAGTTGCGTTGAAGTCAAGGCATGAAATCCCGAAAGTAAAAGCGGACATTTTGAGGAACTCCGTGTGCCGGAACATTTCATGAAAGACCAGCGCATAGCAAAGTGCCAGCTTCAGGTTTGCTGGGGTGCCGGTGTAAGCCCATTCGTCAATCGCGAGGAAGATATTTTTGTCTTTCATCGCGGGAAACCGCTTCTGATATTCTTCCCATTGTTCCGCCTTCAGCCGCACGCGATTGGATGGCCGTCGCGCCCAGTCGACCAGAGACTCTTGCACCGGGACCCAGCCGTAATTTCCGGGAAGCGTGGTCGTGCTTCCCTTGGGAAATGGATCTCTGTCCCCGACGCTTACATCGAACCTCATTCCGCTGCGGCAATACCAGTGCTCGGAAAGAGCCTCGAAGTTTCCCCAGCACCTTTCAAGGAGCCCGCCGGTCCAGTCGGCTTCGGTGCCGAATTGAGCCTGCGACTGCCCCGTGATCAGGAGCGCGTTGCCGGTTACGGTCATTTCGTCCGGCATGGCGCCGCACGCAATCAATGTAATTGAAGGGTCCACTTTACGCATAGCCTTGGCGAATGCATTGTGTTTGAGCGCGTAGTATCGAATGTAGGTGTGGCCGATCTGCCAGAAGCCGTACATCTCATTCCCGATGTTCCAGAACTTGATACCGTAAGGCTCAGGATGACCGTTCTCCGCGCGCAGCTTTCCCATCGGGGTTTCGACAGAACCGTTGGCGTACTCGACCAGCGCTGCCGCGGAATCTGCGTCTCCAAGGCCGGCGTTGACGGTGACGTAGGGTTCCACATTCAGCAGCTTGCACAAGGTCATCAACTCATCCATCCCAACATCGTTGGGCTGTGGGAAGTTCCAGGCATAGTCCCAGGTTGGAGGCCGTTTGTCGCGGTCTTTGCCGACGGCGTCGCGCCAGTTGTAATCCGAAATAAAATTGCCTCCGGGCAAGCGGTAGAATCCGGAGTTGAGCTCGCGCAAAAGCCGCGTGGTGTCCGGCCGCCAGCCTTCGATGTTGTCCTCCGGCATGAGCGAGACCGCTCCAATATTGAATGACCCCTCGCCAGTACCGACGATTTCCAGCCGCCCGGTCTGCGTGTCGGCCTGAGAAGTAAACTTGAGAGGAAACTTCGCGTACTCGGGACGCAGGCTGGATACCGTAACGGTTTGCCGATCGCCCGAACCATCCCCCCAGACCAGCGTGATTTCAACCTTTGCGCTGGGAGTTCCGGAAAGAACGATGCGGCCGATACAGGTTTTACTTTTTTGCAGGGCAAGACCTGATTGCTGGATGCCGTGAGGGGAGGAACCCGCCAGCGTAATTCGCGGCGAATGTTCTCCGACATATGCGTGTTCCTTATCCATGACTACGAACTCGTCACCGCCGACAGGGCGCCATTTCCGCAGCTGCATGCGGCGAAACCGCGGCCCGATCTCTTTTTGCGGAAGCGAGTTGACAGGAAAATAAAACTTGCGGTCGTCGAGCATCTCGGCCCAAAGCGAGCGGTAGACAAGATTTGCAAGCAGTTCCAGAAACATCCCGTACATATATTTGGAAATGGGTTCGCCAACCTTTCCAGCGTCGATGATCGCCTCTACCGGATCCGAAGGTTGTGCCGCAACATCTACGGCAGCCCCTGCCGATTGAATATTTAGAAATGCGCCGCCGGTCACGATCGCACCGGCGCTGTCCTTCAAAAAGGCCCTGCGGGATGATCGCTTCATACGGTTATTCCTCCGAAAGAGATGACGTCTCCGCTCCTCCACACCGCTCCTTCTTTTATCAAGACTACGGCCTGGTTTTGGTCTCGAATTGCAGTCCTGGCCCGGCACAAACACCCGTGAAGATCAGGCCCTCAGATTTGCCCCCGGAGCTTCTCCCATGCAATCCCGAGGTATTCGTAAAAGGTCCGCTCAGCTTCATAAAGTCCGTAAGAACTCGGAAAGATATCGTCAGGCGTAAGCGATCGGTTCGACTTTGCCAGATAATCCGTGGGTGCAGCAATCGGCTGCATTCCAAGCTTTCGGAACAGGCCCATCGCCCGCGGCATGTGTGAGGCCGAAGTAACCAGTAAGAATGGCGTTGTGCCAACTATGGGCTTGATGAATTCCGCTTCCTCGTGGGTGTCACGGGAGTGCTCTTCGAGGATGATATCCCCAGGTCTGACTCCAAGCGACAATGCTATTTGGTTCATCGTTTGTGCTGCACCAGGCGGTCCCCCGGAAAGAACCAGCTTGCACCCTGGTACACTCCTGCAAAGCCGGACGCCTTCCAGCACGCGCACTACGCCGTCTGCTGAAATTCGACTGTAGAGATCAACCGCAGGATCCGAAAAGTAGGACGCCCCCAAAACAACGATGTAGGTTTCGGACTTGCGGCCCATCGCGGACAAAGCTGACACTGAGAAGGGATGGTATTGCCTTTCCAAAGTCCGCAAGAGAACCGCTGACACCAAATTGACGCCCAACAACAAAAGGACTGTTCCGGCGGTAATCAGGATTTTTCCAAGCTTCTGTTTGCGCGTGAACCAGAGAAGAAACATCCCGACTGCAAGAATCTCGAAAATGATGGGGACCGGAAAGAAGAAACGGGAGACGATCTTTTTGAGCATTCTCTTTTCCTGTGGCAAATCCGTGCATTGCGGTTTATCGAGGATTACAAACCGCAGTAACAGCGCTTTCTGCAGAAGAATTTCCCTCCGTTTCAGAACCTGCTGTCCTCGAAACCCGTGCTACAGCAGAGGTCATCACGGTGATTTGTAAGGCTCGGTATCGACTGCAGCTATTCGGGTTCCTCGAACATCCTGCGCTCCGGCACCACCACGACAATACCATCATCCGTCACATGATATTTCTTACGGTCTTCGTCCAGGTTGTAGCCGATTTCGGTGTGCTCGGGAATATTGATGTGGCGGTCGATAATGGCGCGGCGGATTCGCGAGTATCTCCCGACGTTCACGTGGGAAAAGAGAATGGAACCCTCGATGTCCGTATAGCTGTTGATGCGCACATTTGGCGAAAGAATCGACCGGGTGACGCGGCCGCCGGAAATAATGCATCCCGAAGACACCATGGAGTCCACAGCGATCCCCATCCGCCGTCCTTCCTGAGCAAAGACAAACTTGGCCGGCGGATACTGCCGCTGGTAGGTCCGTATGGGCCAGCTTGAGTCATAGAGGTTAAACACGGGCGAAATCGCTACGAGGTCCATATTGGCCTCGTAATACGCTTCCAGCGTCCCGATGTCGCGCCAGTATTGGGCTTCTTTCTTGTTCTCATCCACAAAGTCGTAGGCGTAAACTTTGCCGCGTTCGAGCAGCTTGGGAATGATGTCCTTGCCGAAATCATGGCTTGAATTTGGATCGTCGGCATCGGCCATGGTGCACTCAATGAGCAGATCGCGGTTGAAGCAGTAGATGCCCATCGAGGCGTAACATTTGTTCGGATTCTGCGGGGACGGCTTCGGGTTGGCCGGCTTTTCCTGCCAGCCGACAATCCGGTGCAGGGAATCCAGTTCGGCCACGCCGAAGCGCGTTGCCTCAGCGAGATCAACCTCAATCACTCCTACCGTTACGTCCGCTCCGGCATCAATGTGCCGCTGGATCATCAACTGGTAATTCATCTTGTAAACGTGGTCCCCGGAAAGGATCAGGACATACTTGCAGGGTTCGCTGCCGATGGAATAAATGTTCTGGTAGATTGCGTCGGCCGTGCCGCGATACCAGTAGTCGCCCACACGCATCATCGGCGGAAGCACCTGAATGAACTCTCCGAGTTCACCCGCCAGCATGCTCCATCCTTCGCGGATGTGGCGGTTGAGCGAAAGGGCCTTGTACTGGGTCAGAACGAAGATCTGGCGCAGGTCAGAGTTGATGCAGTTGGAAAGCGTTATATCAATGATGCGATAGATGCCACCAAAGGTCACGGCAGGCTTGGCGCGGTCCCGAGTGAGGGGGTACAGTCGCTCTCCAGCACCTCCCGCAAGCAGGCAAACCAGGGTATTTCTGACCATGAGAGCAAGTCTCCTCTCGCCAGGAATGGGAGCGCCGGCGCTGCCCCGCCAAGACAGTGCGGCCTGACGCTTTTCGCATTGCGCTCTTCAAGAAACCGGATTATATCAAAGGAATCTTTTCTCATCGAAAAATGAGTTTGGGTGGATTTCGACCCTCGGAATTTATCCTGCTCTCACTGAAAAGGTATCTCTGAATCCGCTATCATAGAGCAGGTTGTTTCGGCGAAACGCAGAGCACGATATGGGTTGTGCGGATCAACTCGGTCTTGCAACATATGCAATGTCGGTCGCGAAAAGTTCAGGCCGGCGCTACCCGGAGCCGCCCCATCCCTACCGCAACGAATATGAGCGCGACCGCGACCGGATCATCCACTCGCGTGCCTTCCGCCGGCTTGAAAATAAGACGCAGGTCTTCACCCGCCGCTATTCCGATCACTTTCGCAACAGGCTGACCCACACGCTGGAAGTGACGCAGATCAGCCGCACCGTGGCCAAAGTACTCCGATTGAACACTGACCTTGTGGAAGCTCTCTCACTGGTCCACGACGTCGGTCATCCTCCTTTCGGCCACGCAGGGGAAGCCGAACTCGACCGCCTGATGCAGCAGCAGGGAGATCGGTTCGATCACAACATCCACGCCCTGCGCATCGTCGAGCAGTTCGAGCAGAAATATGTGGACTTTCCCGGTTTGAACCTTACCTTTGAAGTCCGAGAAGGCATCGTCAAGCATTCACGGGACTACGACCCTGATCAATATCCTGAGCTGAAGGAATACAGGTTGAATGAACGACCGCCGCTTGAAGCTCAGCTCATCGATGTGGCCGACGAAATTGCCTATAACTGCGCGGACCTCGATGACGGCTACGAAGCCAAGCTTCTGACGCTGGACCAGATTCGGAAGGGTGTTCCCCTTTTTGACCGCCTGCTTCGACCCATAGAAAGGAAGCACCCGCAGGCTCTGGAGAAGCTGAAATTCAATGAAGCGCTGAAGCGGCTGATGGATTCATTCGTGACGGACCTGATTGAGGCCACGCGAAAGCGCCTGGAGCAAATGAGGATCCGCACAGTAGACGATGTTCGCCGTGCACCTTCTCGCCTTGTCGGGCCCGGGCCGCGCATGTCGCAGGAAAAGCAGAACCTCAAAGCTTTCCTTCGAGACAATCTCTATACTCACAAGGACATCTACGCCGAGCGGACAAAAATCGTGCGCTGCGTGGCGGAACTCTTCGAGTATTACATCGAACATCCCCGCAGCCTGCCTCCCTTTTATGTCGCAAAGATACAGGAAGAACCCACTTACCGCGTGGTTTGTGATTACATTGCAGGAATGACAGACAATTATCTGGCCGAGCTTCACCGGAAATA
>DASRCX010000068.1:0-39756 GCA_035652895.1 Terriglobia bacterium | reverse complement strand
TTGGCGGGGCTATCGCCGGGCTGGTCCATGCCTTCGATCCCGAGGTGGTCATCCTCGGTGGACAAATTACCCGGGCGGGCCATTTTCTGCTCGATCCTCTCCAGCGCGAAGTGGACTGGCGCACCAGAACCCTTCTGCACCGGAGAGTACCAGTGGTTAAGGCACAAGTCGCCGACCCTTCCGGGGTTGTGGGCGCCGCTGCGCTGGCAATTGAGGCTGTTACAACAGCCAGCAACACATCGACAAAAAGAAATACTCGGTCCCGAGAATAAAAATATTGGGCAGGAGGTCCGGCTGGATGAATCGCAAACTCGGAATCTTTATACTGGCTTTCACTTGTCTTATTGGGGGGTCATCAATTCTCTGTGGTGCGGAAGGCTTCTTCCGCGTCGAGCAGCGATCCGGCGTCTGGTGGTTCGTGGAGCCTTCGGGTAAACTCGCGCTCTCTGTCGGCGTCAACAACGTTTCGTACCGTGGGGACGTAATTCAGGGAACCTCAAAACATCCTTACTTCGAAAATATCTCGAAGATATTCCCATCAAAGGAAGCCTGGGCGCAGGCGGAAATCAAACGGCTGGAATCCTGGGGATTCAATACGATCGGCTCATGGTCAGACCCGGTTCTCTGGGGGCGAGCGATGCCCTATGCAATCATTCTCGACATCGCCGCCCGCTCCGGCGCCGACTGGCTTAAAGGGGTCCCAGTTGACGTTTACAGCACGCGATTCGAAGACACAGCGCGGCAAATCGCCGAACGCGAGTGCTCACCGCGCGCCAACGACCCGCAATTAATCGGCTACTTCAGCGACAACGAATTACGCTGGGGGCCTGACTGGCGCGGAAAGCAGAACATGCTCGCAATGTATCTCAATTTGCCTGCGGATGCTCCAGGCCGGCGGCATGCTATCGACTTCATTAAGAAGAGATACTCCGGAGAGATACAAAAACTCGATCAGGCGTGGGATGTTCACGCAGCCAATTTCGAAGATGTTCCATCCAGTGCTCAAACAGAAGCTTTCCGGCATGACAACGCGGTTTTTCTTGAGATGGTTGCACAACGCTATTTTGAGGTCTGCGCGAATGCAATCCATGCGGCCGACCCCCACCATCTTTATCTCGGCGCCAAATTTGCCGGAGTTCCGCCCGATCCTGTCCTGCGGGCTTCCCACGTCGCCGATGTCGTCTCCGTTGACATTTACAAATTCGATCCCAGACCTGATGTCGAGCACATTTACAGGCTGGCCCAGCGACCCGTGCTTGTCGCCGAATTTGCCTTTCGCGCCGAAGACTCCGGCCTGCCCAATACAAAAGGCGCAGGCCCCAAGGTTCCGGATCAGGCGGCGCGAGCGGCCGCTTACGGAAATTACGTGAAATGGCTTGAGGGTCTGCCCGAGGCTGTTGGCTACCACTGGTTCGAATGGTGCGACGAGCCAAAGGAGGGGCGGTTTGACGGGGAAAACTCAAACTATGGCCTTGTTAACATCCACGACCAGCCCTACGCGCAATTCGTCAAAACAGTGACGGATGCAAATAAGGCGGCAATTTCTGTTCATCGGGGATTGATGAGGTAAGCTGTCTGCCATCCGGCGCGTGCGTTCCGGACCTGGCCGACCCTGGCTCCGGATTCGCAGAGGACAGGCTGATTCTCAAATTGAGCGGAGGGTCCGATGCTGGTGATCATCAGCGACACTCATCTTTCCGATGGCTCCTCCGGCAAGACCGTCCGCTCCGGCGCGTTCAAGATATTCGAGCAGGAATTGAGTGACATGGCTTACGACGCCTCAAAACGCGTGGGAGGCCGTTACGAGCCAATCAAGGAATTGCACCTCCTGTTGCTCGGAGACATTCTGGATGTGATCCGGTCAACACAATGGCTTAATGGTTCCGTGAGACCATGGGATGATCCTCAAAGCGAAGCCTTTACCCGCAAGATTGCATCCATCACAGAGAAAATCCTATCCAACAACAGCGATTCACTTGCCGTCGTAAAAGGCTTCAAAGACAACCGAACAATCACGATTCCTCCCGCAACTCCGCAGGGTAGGCCGGCCGACGTCGGCTGGAACCTCGATGCCGAAGGACGTGTTCCGGTTGATGTGCATACCTACTATATGGTTGGCAATCATGACTGGTTTTACCATCTTCCGGGCCCGGTTTATGACCGGCTGCGCGGCGACATCGCCCAGGCCATGGGACTCGACAACTCTCCCGACGTCCCGTTCCCGCACGACCCGGTGGAATTCGGCCAATCGGAAGCTTTCAAGCGGCTTGCGGAAACATACAGGCAGCACGGCGTCTTCGCGCGGCACGGTGACATCTACGATCCCGACAACTTCGACGGCGACCGCAATAAGTCTTCGATCGGCGACGCCATAGTGGTTGAGCTGATCGACAGGTTTTCACCTGCGGTCCGGACGGCGCTCGGCCCGGAAGCTCCGCCGGCCTTCCTTGAAGGCTTGCGCGAGATTGATAATATCCGGCCGCTCGCCGACATTCCTGCGTGGATTGACGGCCTGCTTCGCCGGACCTGCCCCGATCTGACCGTGGCAAAAGAAGTGAAGAAAGTATGGAACCGGCTTGCTGCGGAGTTTTTTCAGGTCCCATTCGTCAAGAACCATCCGAAGGTCAACAGAATGAGATGGGCGCAGGACCTCACAAGCGGATTATCGCTGAATACGGTCAGCAGGCTGATTCGGAAGATTGCGAGTTTATTCCCTTCAACGGACCATCCGAACTACAAGAATGCGCTGCAGGAGCCAGCGTTTCTCGACCGTAGTGCGCGCTGCATCGTCTACGGGCACACGCATCAGTACGTGCTGGTGCCGCTCGATGTGTCAGCCCCTCACAATGGCATCCTGAATCAGGTTTACATCAATTCAGGAACGTGGCGCCCCTACCACCAACTGGCAAAGCGGCGGCCCATGGATGAGCAGTTTGTGCCTTACCAGTTGATGACTTATTTGGCGTTTTACAAGGATGATGAACGAGGCGGGCGGCGATTCGAAAGCTGGTCAGGCGCGCTGGGGGAGTGACCGATTTCCACGTGCCAAGCTGCGTTCGCCAGACTCACGCGCGGCCTTCGTCCCTGCCCAATTAAGATGTGCAGGCCGTCCCCACACTCAAACTGAGAGTGTCAGTCTCTTGCTCCAGGGTGAACACCCTGTCTTGCAAAAAGACGAGGCCCCTGGAGACACTGTGTCCCATCAGGAATCCCCCGGCCTGGTATTTGGTCTCCGCAAGCGGACGAGTGCCGTTCTCGCAAGGAGAACGGCATCCCGCTCTTATGCGAACTTTCTAAAACACGATCTGCGCGCTGTTATTTTTTCTTCTTCGGCGGAACGACTGCGTCTTTAAACGCCTTGGCCAGACGAAACTTTACAACCGTCCTGGCCGGAATCTTGATAGGCTCACCG
Source organism: Terriglobia bacterium (assembly GCA_035652895.1). Classification (GTDB taxonomy): domain Bacteria; phylum Acidobacteriota; class Terriglobia; order UBA7540; family UBA7540; genus SCRD01. Next base: position 36,344 of record DASRCX010000068.1, on the reverse strand, counting down.
GTCTGAGGGTTTCGGCCCATACGGGCCTTGCGGTTCGCCTTTACGGCCTTGCCCAGACCAGGAATGACAAATTGACCGCTGGTTTTCGTTTCTTTTTCCGCAAGTGCTGCGAGTTCTTCCAGCACGCCGGCGGCCTGTTTCTTTTGCAACCCGGTTTTCTCCGCCAGGTGAGCCACAATTTGCGATTTCGTCATCATAGTTATCGTCTCCTCTGCCGCTGTGCCTCAATGATGAAGAGTTATTGAGGTCGCGATTTGCCGAATTTATTTCATCACTGCCGGACTGTCAAGCGAACTCTTGCAAGCACGCGGCTGCATGCTCTGGCGCACGAGGCGAAGAACCTCTCTCCGCGTAGCGCCGCAATGCCACCGCCGCCTCAAACTGAATTGCTACCCGAAAGATAGAACCAACCTCGCCCCGGCTCTTACACTGTCGGCTCTGGCGTTGCCATCAGGACGACATCACCGGTTGGTCTGAATAGATTATCAATATTCCCCGGCAATTCGCAACGGCGTTTCTTCGCCGAATACGTGCGGCATGTGCTCATCGCCCCGGTGCATATCGTTGGCCGTACCCACGGGCATCCCGCCTCTCAGATTGACCAATTGTTTTGAAAGGGCCGGCACACGGCTGCCGGGAATGATAATTCCCACGAGATTGAGTGGATCAGCCGGTGAAATCACCACGGTCATATCCGTCGAGGCAGAGTTGCGGAGCGCGCGTAGAGATTCCACGGCAACAGGGAGTCCAAACTGCTCACCCATGAAGCCGTCTACAAATCGCCCGCCACGGACCTCACCGCGGTCTTCCATGCGGCGGAACACTTGCAGAAGCTCGCGCCACTTTACAGGCAAATTCTCGCGGACCGTAAGTTCGCGGAAAACTATTCCATACCTTTCGAGGAGCGCTCTTGAAAGCGATTCCACGGCGCGCAGGCGGTCCTGGACCTCGCCGGGAAAGAGCACAGACCAGCGGCCTGTGCTGTGGCGTGGCCGCACTGTGCGCCCTCGCCCCTGACCAGAGCGGCGTTTCGGGTCGATCAGCGCCCGCAGATTGTCAAATCCGTCAGCCGTCACTTCTCCTGCTGCGACCAGTTCCCACAATGCGGTTTCCACTTCCGATTTCAAACGGCCCGTGCCGCGAACGATATCCGTGAAAAATGAGGCCCCATGCCGATCAAGGAATTCAAGGACCTGCCGCGCGGCGTGGCTCAAACTATCCCGATTGGCGCTTCCTTTTCGACAGCACAAGCCGAGCCATTCCGCGTCCTCGCGCACGAAGAAGGTGATTGGGGCCGCACTTGAGGGCACAACGCGTGGCGCGCGCGCCGTCTCATCACCTCTAGATTCCAAGACCGCCGGATGAGGCGATATCCTCCCCCAGCCAACAGCGCCGGTCAGGCACAGGCGGTCAAGCATGGCGGGGTCATATTTCGCAACGCGCCTGGCCAGAATGTGTGACTCCCAGGAATTGGCGGGAGCTTCAAAACCCTGCAACTGCCGAAGAACTTCCAGCAGACCACGCTCGCCGTGCACTTGCGTTCCGGGGGCAAGATGTTGCCAGCGCATGAGCCACTCCATGAATTGTGCAGGCGTCACGGGAGTGATCTGCGCACGCAAAGTGCCAAGCGTCAGGCGATGAATTCGCGCAAGCAAACGCCGGTCGCACCATTCCTCGGTCTCGGCACTGGTAAACCGTCCGCGCAGCACTGCCCCGTTCGCCTCCAGCCGCAACAGCGCCTGCTGGATTTCTTCCGCGGACACCCCAAGAGCCTGCGCCAGGGCTAACGCGGTGGTCGGTCCCACATGGCCCATCCAGCCTCGGACCAAATTGAAAATCGCGTCCTCTCTCGAAGGCGCGGAGGGTTCTGCGGGGGCGACGCTGTTTTCAAAGCGCGCATCCGTAAATATGGACCCAAAAGTTTTTGCTTTTTCTGCCGCAACCCAGTAGCCGGTTCCATTGCAGATTGCACGGCCCGCGCGCTGCGAGGATTCGAGCTGACTGAAATACGAGTTCCAGGCAGTTCTCACCGGTCTCCCGTCCGGCAACACGAAAGCCTCAGGGAGCACGATCAGGGTCTGGAGAACGTCCGCCAATTCGTCCGAGTCGCGTACATCCGGCCAGGCCTCAGTGCGCACCTGATTGATAGCTTCCGGATCGAGCTGGCCTGCTTCGCGTAATACCGATTCCGGCAACGCTCGTCGGAGCTCGACAGCACGCGCGCGACGCTCTTCAAGCGGGGCATCATCAAGGAAGGCATAAGGGTTGGCGTTCAAGATTTCGTGCGAGAAGACGGACGGTGCAGCGGTGTCCACAGCGTGGCACTCGATACGGCCGCTCGAAATATCTCGAAGGACGCGCTTCAAACCTTCGATGTCCATGGCCTCAGTAAGCGAGTCTTTCATGACCTCCCGCACCAGTGGATGGTCAGGAATCTGAATGTCGCCGACAATATTCTCTTGGCAGGCAGCAGCTTCAGGAAATGCGGCAGCCAGAAGGTCTTCCGCCTGCATTCGCTGGATATAAATCGGCACTTTGCGGCCGTGACGAAATCGGAGCAGTGCCAGCGAGCGACTGGCATCCCATCGCCAGCGATTGCTGAAGACAGGCGAGGCCAGGACAGCCTGTTCCAGCACGGCCTGGACGGACTGGGCGCTGAGAAAGTTGAATACGTCGGCAAGCGGAAAACTGTGTTGTTCGCCCAGCGAGAGCATCAAGCCATTGTCCGTGGCCGCCGCCTGCAACTCGAAATTGAAGGACCGGCAGAACCGCTTGCGCAGCGCCAGCCCCCAGGCTCTATTGATCCGCCCGCCGAACGGAGCGTGGATGATCAATTGCATTCCGCCCGCCTCATCGAAAAAACGCTCAGCGACAACTCTCCGTTGGGAGGGGACTGCACCTAAGACCGACCGACCCGCAACGATGTATGCGATCAACTGCTCGGCTCCGGATTGATCGAGGCCACACTCTGCCTTCAGCCATTCAATGGCACGCCCGCGCTCGCTCGCATCGCAGGTCGGTGTCGGAATCATGCTGCTGATGGCTTCGCGCAGTTCGGCCACTTGCGCAGAAAGTTCCATCGTGCGAGCGGGCGCTTCGCCTCTCCAAAAAGGAACGTTGGGGGCCGCGCCGTGTGCATCTTCCACCAGCAATCGGCTGCGCGCAGCCTCCACCCGATGGATGCGCCACGACGTGTTACCGAGCAGCATGATGTCACCCGCCATGCTCTCCACGGCAAAGTCTTCGTCCACCGTCCCCACGACCGTTCCTTCCGGCATTGAAACCACGGAGAACAAGGCGCTGTCTGGGATTGCTCCGCCGCTCGTAATGGCCGCCAAACGGCTGCCGCGGCGACCGCGGAGACGGCCGTTCACGCGATCGCGGAAAAGGAGCGCTGTATGCCGGCTGCAGCGGGTCGCGATCCCCTCCGAAAGCATCGTGACCACCTCATCAAAGTCACGGCGTGAAAGCTCGCGGTAAGGATACGCGCGACGCACCAGGCCGTAGAGTTCATCTTCCTTCCACTCCTCACAGGCGCACATGGCAACAATTTGCTGCGCCAGGATGTCGAGCGGCGCAGAAGGAATTTCAAGCCGGTCGAGTTCGCCGCGCCGGATAGCTCGCACAACGGCCGCGCATTCCACCAGGTCATCGCGCGTCATGGCGAACAGGCGGCCCTTCGGCACGGCACCCCGCCAGTGCCCTGCACGGCCAATCCGCTGAAGGGCGACGGCGATGGAACGCGGCGAACTGACCTGGCACACCAAATCCACGGTCCCGATATCAATGCCCAGTTCCAGCGAGGCCGTTGCCACCATCAGCCGCGCTTCACCGGACTTCAGCCTCTTCTCGGCCTCCAGCCGAAGCTTGCGCGAAAGGCTGCCATGATGGGCCGCAACGGCTTGCTCCCCCAGGCGCTGTGCGAGATGATGTGCCAGACGCTCAACAAACCGTCGCGTGTTGACAAAAACGAGAGTGGAACGGTGCTTAAGCGCAAGCTCCGCGATGCGATTGTAAACATCCTCCCACATCTCGTTGGTCGCTACGGGGCCGAGTTCGCCCGCAGGGACCTCTACGGCAAGGTCCATCTTTCGACGATGGCCCACATCGACCACTTTCGGAGTTGCACGCACCGATCCAGCCAGGAAACGTGCGACCTCCTCGATTGGCCTCTGCGTGGCGGAAAGCCCGATCCGCACAGGCACAGAGCGCCCAGGATTTGCACTCTGAATCAGTGCGTCCAGCCTCTCGAGCGAGAGTGCCAGGTGAGCGCCCCGCTTATCGTCTGCGACGGCGTGGATCTCATCCACAATCACCGTATTCACGTGTTGCAGAATCCTTCGGCTTTTTTCAGCGGTCAAAAGAATGTAAAGCGATTCAGGAGTTGTCACCAGAATTTGCGGGGGCCTCTGAAGCATGGCGCGCCGTTCGGGCATAAGCGTATCGCCCGTGCGGACGGCGGACCGGATTTCGGGCAGTTGTATCCCGCGCCGCGCCGCGAGTTCCATAATTCCGCGCAGAGGAATTTCGAGGTTCTTGTGGATGTCGTTTCCAAGCGCCTTCAGTGGCGAAACGTAAAGGACTTCCACGTGGGCGGGAAGCGCCCCATCGAGGGCCTTGCGTACCACGTGGTCAATGCAGGCGAGGAACGCCGCCAGCGTCTTCCCCGAACCCGTCGGAGCGGAAATCAGCACATCTTTTCCCGCCACGATATGCGGCCAGCCTTCGGCCTGAGGTTCCGTGGGTTCGCCAAATCGGTCCGTAAACCAGTCGCGGACGAGCGGATGCGCCCAACCAAGCGCCCGGGCTATGTCAGCCATAATGAGATTCTAGTCTGGAAGTGCGAGGGCGGTCTATGTGTGGACCGGGCAGCAGGCTTTCAATAGCGTGGCCGAGTGAATTTCCTGCCTTGACCGTGAAAGCGGTTCGGAAGTGGAAATAAAGTCCGTTGAATCGATCCTCAATCACGCACACCGCGCAACTGCCGGAAAACAATCGAATGGCTGCTTATCAACCCGCCAGTAAGGCATGAACTCGATACCGGGATTATCCTTCACCGTGTAATGAAGCGGCTGGTCCGGTTTTGCTCTTAACAACTCAATCAGGCTTTCCGCTCGCTCTGTTGTAACGCCTTCCAGAGTAACTTGCGGCGCGCCAACGGCTGCCAGCAAAATCGGCCCGTGGAGAATAGCAAAACGATCATGTCCGGGGACCTGGTCCACGCCAGTGTACTGCTGAACCCTGAGATCGATTGGAAGCCTGAAAGTAACTGTGTCGCCGTTGTCCCACGTTCTGTCCAGGACGACGTAACTGCCAGGGCGGCCTCTCCCGAAATGCTTGCTGTTCACGTCAACCACCATTTCCTGCGATACCCAGGACGGCACACGAACACGGATTTTTGCGCGGAAGGGACGGCTTGCTGCAAATTCCATCCGCACGTTGGGATCAAAAGGAAATCGTGTCGCCACCTTCAGCCTCGCTTCATGGCCTGCTTGCTTCCATCTCAGGGTCGCCGGCTCAAAAAGATTTACGTAGATTCCGTCCGCTGCAATTGAAAAGATGTGTTCCGGCAGTGAGCCGACCAGGCGTGTGCCCTGCCCTTCGCAGCAGGTGTTGATCTGCGTTGGCTGCTCTTTTCGACCTGCCAGGAGCGCATGGTAGCGGAAGCCATGCGGACCCGCTTGGTTCGCCAGAGCGACGTTGTAGATCGACTTCTCGATTTCAGTAACGTATTTCTCTTCGTCTGGATCGAGTTCATGAAGTCGCTGGTTCAAAAAGGCCCAAAACGCGTTTCCGCATAGCTCCTCAAGCTTCGCGTGCAGTTGATAGCTCCTGGGCGGGCACACCACGTACTCAATGATCGAAGTCGAGCCGCCGATGTTCTCCCATTTGTCGTGAAAAAGGTCCCAGCCACCTTTCACGGCGTTGAGATAGCGGAGGTCACCGGTGGCGCAGTAAAGGTCGAGATAGGCCTGGAGGTCCGTCAGCAGATAGCAATGAGGCCGGTCATACGGATATTGCCAGATCGCGCGGTCATCGTGTGCGGCAAGCTGATCCAGCCAGAAGTTTTCCTGAAAGTATTGCTGGATGACTTGAATGTCCGTGGGCTTTCCCACCGGAGTGAAATAGAGCCGGGTGTTGGCGATCATTCCCTGCCCGCCCTGGATGGCGAAGCGCATCATGTACGGCAAATAGGGTGAACTATTGAACCAATCGTAGTATCCCCGGAGCAATTCGAAGGCTTTCCGGTTCCCGGCGTATCCTGCATCGATAAGGCCGTGCGTCAGCCAGGCCCGCGTGTAAGCGCCACGCTCTGAAAAAAAGATTGTGTCCTCAGGATAAGCCATGATGTATCCGTTGGGCTGGCGGCACTCTGCGATCCCGTCCACAACGGCATCGAGCCGACGACGCAATTCAGGATGATTGATCCAGCGAAGAGTGTTTCCGGCCCCCATCAGGAATCGGCCGGCGTTGGAACCTGCAAGGTCTTCTTCCCAGAACTTTGTCTTGGGTTTCGGCAAGTCCGGCGGATTGGGTCGTCCCGCCCGCTTGCGGAATTCGCGCAGTAATTCCTCAACGGTATAGGAATTCAAGAGGTAACCGATGTTGTGCTCCATGGCGGTCTGAAAGACGCCGCCATTCAGGCTCACCCCGCTACGCGGTTTTCTGGCTTTGTAAGCTGGCGGCCTCCATGCAACAGCAGGAGTGACATTGCCAGGGTTGTTCATGAACACGCCCTCCCCGCCTGGGCGCTCGCTGCGGGTAACCTGTGCTGCATCCCGGCTGTTTCCATAAGCCGAGTCCACAGTCACGGGGCGGCCGGCGGCAATCTCCTTCCCGCCGGAATAAACGCTGATTTTCGTCAGGGCCAGGCGATAACCGGCCGGGGAATCCGGCCGATCACGTCTGCCAGCGATATTCATCAGGCGCGTCGCCGTGAAGCGCAAATAACGGCCATGCACGCCCTGGGCTGGGTATTGTTGAATCAAGCCCTGTGGGTTAGGAAGGTCTCCAGACGTGTGATCCAGAATCATCTGCGACCCCGTGAAATCCGGATCGCCTGAAGCCTCAATCTTGAATCTCAAAGGAAAGCCTTCGCCCGCGTAATATTCGTCGCGTCCAGGATAAAGCCTCTCATTGGCGGGATAAATCCTGACGCCTTCAATCGGATAACTGCGCCCTAGGTCAATCTGGATCCACGTTGGTGCGTCCGGTCCGTTGGTGGGTTTCGAGCGATAGGCGCGGTACTCACTTGCGGGTGTGGCGGCTACCCACTCGCCTCTGGGGGCTGGTACGACCTCGTTCTCTTTCTGACCGACAGATGCCGCCTGCGCTTTCACACAACCGGGGGCCACAAGCCCGCCGCCCACGGAAACTGCAACTTCCAAAAACACCCGTCTGGAAATGGCCATTTGCAAAATCCCTCTCTATGCACAGAGAAATTTCTTCGATCAACCTCCTATGTTCCTTTTCGAGAACTTCCAAGGGTCAGCGAACACATACAAATCCCGTGTTCTGGCCCGAACCTGCAGACAGTCGCACATCGTGTCGTTGACGGGCACATTCGTGGTCCCAATTTTATCATTCATCTGTGTGCATGGGTTGCCGCATCGGTGTATACTCTTTGTCATTATTCCCGCCGCGCGCTCATGCTGGCAGTATCCAACGCGCCCCATTAAGAATCGCCGTCCGCTTCCGGCTACCAACCTTCGGTTCTTGAGTACGGTCATGTTCGATGGAAGAGAAACTCTGAAGACCTTGAACGACCCTTCGAGCTTCGAATCAAATCTCGAGTTCGACCTCGCGCACCAGGCTTTGGACGCAACGCTGGGCCATGCCCAGGCGACAACTGCGCCGACACAGCAGCAACTTCAGGAAATCGTTAACTTTGAGCTGTCCACCTATACCGCCCAAATCGTTGATAATTCAGCCGGACAATTGACAGCCCAGGGAGCCGATGGTGGGCCATCCTACTTGTCGTCGGTACAGTACTACCCCGGCATCAACGATTCATTGGGCGCCACGTTCAATCCAAACGTCTTTACTCTATTCACATCATGGGAGAACTTAATGAGTAACAATCCCTTCGCTCTGGGGCGGGCATCGGTAGCACGCGGCGAAAAGATATTCAACTCTGCCCCTCTGATGATCCAAAACGTCAAAGGGCTGAACGATGTCCTCGGAATGAGTACGATCGTTGGAACCTGCTCGACGTGCCATGATGCTCCGAACGTGGGCGATCACTCACTCTCCCTCCCGCTCGACATTGGAATCAGCGACGTCCCCACGAACAGCCAGGATTCTCTGGCGACAGCGCTGGGCGAATTGAATTTACCTCTCACTCCGGTCTATAAGCTCACGTGCTCAACCAGCCTTGGGGCACCTTCAAATATGAGCATTGAAACGACAGACCCCGGCCGGGCCTTGATTACCGGCCTTTGTGCCGATATTGGGAAATTCAAGGGGCCCGTCCTCCGCGGACTCGCTGGGCATGCACCTTATTTCCAGAACGGCGCTGCAGACACGCTGGATCAGGTAGTCGCATTTTACAATCAGCGGTTCCAAATGGGCCTGACAGCCAATGAAATGGCGGACTTGGTGAACTTTCTCAAATCGCTTTAAGGCGCACGTGCACTTCGCGAGCAGGCCCCCCGCAGATCTGCAGTGGGTTGCCCTCATTCACGCGAGCCTGTTGACAGATAGCAGGAAGTGGATCGGGCGCAGAACCGGATTTCAGGAGGGCACATTGCCCAAATAAGTTCCGCCGCGTTGCGGAACGGGCTACATAATTCGATTGTCCGCGACCGGCCCCCTGCCGGGGGCGAGCAGCGGCTCGACGACGTGTTCGGGTACGGTTTGTGACTTGTCTGCACGACGCCATTTCAGGAATGAGTCCATGTAAGTGTAGAAGACGGGCGTGACATAAAGCGTCACAAGCTGGGCGAAAAGTAACCCACCGACGACGCAGAGGCCGAGCGGGCGACGGGCGTCGGCGTCTGCGCCAAGTCCGATGGCGATCGGCAACGTCCCGATGACAGCACAGGCGGTTGTCATCATGATGGGTCGGAAGCGTATCATCGATCCCTGATAGGCCGACTCGCTGGCGGAGTAATTCCCCTTGCGTTCAAGCTCGAGCGCGAAATCAACCATCATGATGGCGTTCTTCTTGACGATGCCGATCAGCATGATCAGCCCGACGAAGCCGTAAATATCGAGCTCCATGTGGAACAAAGAAAGCGTGAGCAAACCGCCAAACGCCGCCGCCGGCAATCCTGTGAGAATCGTGATCGGGTGAATGTAACTCTCGTACAGAATCCCTAAAACGATGTAGATGACCACCACCGTCATAATCAGCAGTATCCCCATCCCGGTAAGGGATTGCTGAAAGGCCTGCGCGGTGCCCTGAAAGCTGGTGGTTATGGAGATGGGCAGCATCGATTTGGCAAGGTTTTCTACTTCGGTCACCGCCTGGCCCAGGGCCACACCGGGAGCCAGGTTGAAAGACATGGTTACAGCGGGAAGCTGCCCGCCGTGGTTCACCGTCAAAGGACCGACGCTTGTAACAAATTTCGAAACGGCGCTGAGCGGAACAAGCTGGCCGGAGGAAGAGCGGATGTACAGTTCGGAGAGCATGTTCGGATCGCTCTGGAAGCGCTTCTCGACCTGAAGGACCACCCAGTATTCATCGTTCGAGGTATAGATGGGCGAAATCTGGCGCTGGCCGTATGCGCTGTAGAGAGCGTCCTCGACCTGCTGCGGCGTCACTCCCAGCGCTGCGGCTTTGTCGCGGTCAACCACCACGTTGGCCTGGGGATTGTGGATCTGGAGGTCGCTGGTGACGTCAACAAGTCCTGGCAGCGCCTTCATCTTTGCTTCAAACAATCCCGCGTATTTATAGAGTTGGTCCGTCTGCGGGCTCGAGAGAGTGAATTGATACAGGCTTTTGGTAATCTGGCCGCCGATGCGAATGGCAGGGGGGTTCTGAAGAAAGACCCGGATTCCAGGGACCCTGTTCAGCTTTGGCTGCAACTCCTGCATCACGTCATCGATGGTCATATGATGTTCGTAGAGCGGGCGGACCCACCGTACGACCCTGTCAAGCACCGGAACGTGGCCGTAGTGCGCCACCAGGCGGTCATATGCAGGGCTGTCAGTCCATGGGCGGTCGGGCCGGTCCTTCAAATGAAGGAACGCCCGCCCATTGTTGAGGCCGGTGTTATTTGAATCGCTGATGCCGGAAAAAAACTGGACAACATTTGGATCATTATAGAAAATCCGGTTAATGGCCTCCTGGTGTGCCTTCATGGCGTCAAATGAGATTCCCTGCGTGGCTTCGGTTGAGACTGCGATCTCGGAAAGATCATCCTGGGGAAGGAAACCCTTCGGAATCACCCAGAATTCCCAAGCCGTCCCCAGCAGGACCAGGAAGCCAACGATCATCACCAGGGCCCGATGCCTGAGCGCCCAGCGCAGGCTGGCACCGTACCATTGGAGCGAAGTCTCGAGGATCTTTTCCAGCGTGCGATACAGCCAACCGCGCTGCTTTTCGTGCTGAGGGCGCAAATACCGCTGGCACAGCATCGGGCTGAGCGTTACGGAAACAAATCCGGAAACCAGAACCGCGGAGATGATCACCACGGAAAACTCATGAAGCAATCGCCCGAAAACACCCGGCATGAAAAAGACCGGGAGAAACACGACAGCCAGCGAAAGGGTCATGGAGAGAATCGTGAAGTTGACTTCCTTTGATCCGTCCAACGCGGCTTCGAGCGGCGATTTCCCCATTTCCATGTGGCGGACGATATTTTCCAGCATGACAATGGCATCATCCACCACAAAGCCCACCGAAAGCGTCAGGGCCAGCAGAGACAAATTGTCCAGGGTATAGCCAAAAAGATACATCACGGCGAATGTGCCGATAATCGCCATCGGCAGCGCAAGGCTCGGGATCAGCGTGGCGGAAGCGTTGCGCAGAAAAAGGAATATGACGAGAATTACCAGAAACACCGCCAGCATCAGCGTGAACTTGACGTCGTTTACCGAGTTGCTGATCGGGACCGACCGGTCGTATTCAATCGAAAGCTGGATGGAGGGCGGCAAGATCGTGTAAAAGCGCGGAAGGAGCCTGCGGATGTCCTTAACAATATCAATCGTATTGGTCCCCGGCTGCCGCAAGACCGAAAGCATGATGCCGGGAACATTGTTGATCCAGTTGGCGACGTATTCATCCTGCACGCCGTCCGTCACCGTCGCCACCTGATCGAGCCGCACCGGCGCCCCGTTGCGATACGCGACAATAAGCGGGCGATAGTAGGCGGCGTCGGAAAGCTGGCCGTTCGATTGGATATTGTAGGCCTTGTTCGTGCCGAACAGCGTTCCCATGGGCAGATTGACGTTGGCGTTCTGAATTGCCTGCGCAACCTGGTCGATTCCGATCTGACGGACGGCAAGCTCCTGGGGATTCAGATGGACGCGCACGGCATACCTCGCTTCACCGCGAACGTCAACTTCTGCAACACCGGGAACCATCGAAAGCTGCTCGGCGATCAGGTCCTCCGCATACTGATCGACGACGTAAAGCGGAAGGGTCGGCGAAGTCACTGCCAGCAGAAAGATGGGCTGGTCCGCCGGGTTCACTTTTCGAAATGTCGGTGGGTTGGGTAAATTCGCCGGGAGTTGGCGATTGGCAGCTGAGATGGCGGTCTGAACATCCAGTGCCGCGGAATCGAGGTCCCGGCTGAGGTCAAACTGAAGCGTGATCTGCGTGTTGCCGAGCGAACTGGTCGAGGTCATCGAATCCAGGCCGGCGATTGTCGTGAATTGTTTCTCGAGCGGCGTAGCGACGGTTGAAGCCATCGTTTCAGGGCTCGCACCGGGAAGGCCGGCAGACACCTGTATCGTTGGGAAATCCACGTTTGGCAGGTCGCTGACCGCCAGGTCTCGATAACCAAGAATGCCAAACAGGAGAATGGCCAGCATCAAGAGGCTGGTCATTACCGGCCGGCGAATAAACGGTTCGCAAAGATTCATGAGACTCCGCCCTTATCCGAGCGGCTTTGTAAAATAAACTTTGCTTCCCGGCACAAGCCGCACCTGACCGTCTGTCACCACAGTTTCGCCGTTGGAAAGCCCCTGCAACACGACCGTTTGGCCGTTAACAGAACTCCCGAGCTTGACTTGCCGCACATCCACGGTCATATCCGGCTTCACGACAAAAACGTAATCACCGTTTTGGCCGGCTTGTACGGCTTCGGACGGGGCCACGAGCACGTCCTGCTGCTCGCCCAGGTTCAGCGTAACGTTGCAAAACTGGCCGGGCCAAAGATGATGACGAGCGTTCGCAAACGTAGCCATCAGTTGTATCGTGCCGGTAGCAGTGTCAACTGCGTTGTTGACGAACGTCAGAGTTCCGCTCTCCACGCCGGCGTCTCCCGTCGGCCTGGCTTGCACGCGAAGCTGCGAACCAGCCATGGCTCTTCTGACAGGCTCGAGATACTGCTGCGGAACCGAAAAACTGACGTAGATCGGCGAAACCTGATTGATAACGACAAGCACGGGGGCATCGTTAGCCTTCACTGCAGCCCCGGGGGCGACGAGTTGCGCCCCCGTCACACCGCTGATAGGAGCGTAGATGTCACAGTAGGAAAGCTGGATTTTGGCCGTCTGCACCGCGGCTTCGTCGGCTCGTACCGTGGCCTGGGCCGCTGTTGAAGTCGCCAGCGCCTGATCGTACTGCTCCGGTGAAACAATGCCTTGCTTATAGAGTTGCTCGCTGCGCTGAAGTTCGACCTGGCTGAGCTTCGCCTGCGCCCTGTCTCTGGCAAGCGCCGCCTCTGCTTGTGCGAGAGCGGCAAGGAATGGGTCCTTATCGAGCGAAACCAGCAGATCTCCTTTCTGCACAAACTGGCCCTGCCTGTAATGGACTTCCTTGACGACTCCGGCCACCTGTGACTCCACCGAAACAGTCTGGAAAGCCTGGCCCGTGCCAATGGCAGTCAATTGCACAGGAATCGTCGCACGGGTCACTTTGGCCACTACAACGGGAACCGGCGTTGTACTCTTCGGCCTCTCAATTGCCCCGCTCGTGGTCGATCCCTGCGCCGGTGCGTCGCCGCCCGAGCAGCCCGCATGAACCAATACGATTAAGAGGAAAAGGGGTGCAGTGATTTTACCCGATATCGTCATTCGTCCCATCATTCTGGCTTTCGGAACAATTATCACACATTTGCTTCCGCTCCTGAAGTTGTGAACCGGCGGGCTGGCGGGTGTGGGCGTGATTGGACAGATGCGATGGCCGTCCCGGCCTGGTCTTAATGCTCAGGCAGCACGCCGGATAGACTTCACACATCCCGCGCCTCTGTTGCCGAGGGCGTTCTAAATCGCCCCGGTGCGAAATTGCTCGATGATATAGTCCGACGTGCGAAGAGTGAATGCGATAATCGAAATCGTTGTGGTCTTGTCTGTACAGTTCAGGAAAACCCCGGCGTCACAAACGAAAAGGTTCGGAACATCGTGTGTCTGCCCGAAGCGGTTTGTGACGGACGTTTTGGGATCATTCCCCATGCGGCAAGTCCCGGTTTCATGCAGGCTGTAGCCGGGAAGCTCGGGATGGTCCGCCGCGCCCCAGATTTCCCCACCGGCGGCGCGAATCACCTCCGCACAAACCTGCTTTGAGTGCTCCCACATTTTCAGCGTATTGTCATCCCACTGGAAATGAATGCGGACCGCCGGCCGTCCGTAAGCATCCTTGACCTCAGGATCGATGTCCACGTAGTTTGTGTCAGAACGCAGCGTCGGTGCCTGGACGGTGAAACTGATGGGCGTCGGGTAGTAACGCTTGATGTTGCGTTTGAATTCTGAGCCGAAGCCTTCAAGCCGGCGAAAGTACCATGGAAACTCCGAGCAGCCTCCGCCCGGGTAAACCGAATAGCCGCGGATAAAGCTTTCCTGATGCGGGTTCTCCAGGTTCTGCCAGCGTGGCATCCAGGCAATCGTGCTGCCGGAGACATTGTCGGGAAAACTCGCCTGACCGAGCAATTGCGGCAAATATCCATATGCAGAAGTCCCGTAAAGGTGGTCGCATAGGTTGCGGCCGAGTTGGCCGCTCGAGTTGGCAATTCCCGTGGGCCAATGGCGGGATTTCGACAGCAGCATAATATGCGCGCTCTCGATGCAGGAAGCGGCCATCACCACCGCGCGCCCGTACACTTCCTCTTCCCTGCGCGTCAGCCGATCTACGTACGCTACACCTCGCGCGCGGCCGTTTTCATCCACAAGAATTTCTCTGGCCAGCGCGTTCGTTCGCATTTCAAGTTTCCCGGTTTTCTCCGCCAGTGGCAGAAAAAAGTATGGAGAAGAGAAGAACGACCCGATGTCGCAGCCTTCCGTGCAATTGCCGCAGTAATGGCACGGGGGATGCCCCGCGTGCGCAACCGTCAGTTGCGCTATCCGGTCAGGCAGGTACGGCACACCGACCTTCTCACATCCGCTTTGTAGAATGTAATCAAGACAGCGGAATTTCATCGGCGGCAGATAGTGGCCGTCCGGATTCGAGGGCCGGTTCTGGATGGTGCTGGCCACGCCAATCAGCTTTTCCGCGCGCGTGTAATAGGGGGCAATCTCTTCGTAGCTCACCGGCCAGTCAACGTCATAGCCATCCCTTTGCGCAGCCTTGAAATCGATATCACCGAAGCGCGCCGAGGAGCGGCCCCAGAAATTGGTTTTCCCACCCACGGCATAACATCGCGGCCACATCCATTGCGTGCCCGGCGCAGTTGTATAGGTAATCCCGTGCTCCCAGACGCCCTCGACATATTCGTTGTCCATGTAGCCGTAGGATTGCGCGCGCGTTCGCGGATCGCCGAAACCACGGAACTTCATGTCGTAGGGCTGCCGGTGATTGCGGAAGTCTTTCCCTGGATCGAGCCTTCGCCCCGCATTGAGCGCCAGCACGGTGAGGCCCGCCTCAGTGAGGGCCTTGATGGCTGTACCGCCGCCTGCTCCCGTGCCGACTACGATGACGTCGTAAACTTTCTTAGCCATGTCAGGGTCCTGCAGTTCCCACGCTGATAAAGCGTGTTATCAAAACTTCGCCGGAGGAAGATGCCGGTGCTCAGGGTCGCCTTGATGCGGGCAGCCGGGCGATTCGGAGTAAAGCTTGAGGCCCGGATAATCAAGCGCCTCAAGCCCGACCCGGGAGGTGTAATATCCCATCACGGTGTACTCCCGCACCAGTTCAAAAAAAGCGCGCCCGTCTTCCTCTCCAGGGCGGTAGCGGTCCCTGTACGCAAGGTGCTCGAGCATTTCAGTCTGCTTGTCGGGCGCGAGATCAAGAAAACGGCTTCCGTCAATCCGCTCGGCTTCGGCGTCAAGCCACGTGACCCCAAGCCGGAACGGATACTGGATGCTCTCATCGTGCGCCGCCATGAAATCGATGAACTCCGCAACGCCCGCGTCTCTCGCGCCCGGCGTGCCGTCGTTTGGAATGATCAAATCGGTGAGACGCTCGATGGTCGTGAATTCATGCGGAGAAAAGAATTGCGGAGAATACTCCGCCGGCCGGGGCGCGGCCGTGCCGCCGTTCACATGCTCTCCGCAGGCGAACGCCCATCGCGAAAATCCGGGGAACGCGCTTGCCGCCGCCGCGATCGCCATCGCGCGCAACACTTCCCTTCGATCCATTCCCTGGCCCGCCACGATGTCCTCCAGTGAGCGTGTTCCCTGCCCGAACGGCCTGAGTTGCTCGAATTCCGCCGGTAAATTTACAGAAATCTTTTTTACATGACCCGTGGGGAAAAATACACCCACCAACCCGGCGAATGCAACCGAGAATGTTTCAACAACCTGGCGTTCCATCCATGCAGGCCTCCGATCAGCGCTCGTGCGCGATTACGCGGTTGCAGAAATAGTGAGAGAAGTCGCTTCAGGTCGCGGATAGTTACGGATGAAACCCCGGATGGAAACGATAAAAGCACGGCTGGTGGACCTGAGGGGATTCGAACCCCTGACCCCCTGGTTGCAAACCAGGTGCTCTCCCAACTGAGCTACAGGCCCGATTGTGGCGGTCTTCATTGATACTGCCCGGTAATTCACGAATCGTCAAGTGCCGGCCTGGCGATCGAGCTACTTCGTCGGATTCAGGACAAGCCTCTGCACGCGCCAATTTAACAATTCTCCAACGAACAGCACGTTTTCCGAAGGGCACGCGATCTGATGCACCCAACCGAATTCACCCGGCTGCTTGCCGGCCTTGCCGAACACACCCAGAATGTTTCCGTTCAGATCGAGCTTGTAGATGCGGCCGGGCCGCGAATCTGAACTGTAGATCACCTGATGCGGTCCCGGTGTTATGCACAACGCCCACGGCGCGCCAACGTTTGTCCACTGTGCGATGAAGTTTCCGTCCGCATCAAAAACCTGGATGCGGTTGTTCTCCCGGTCGCCTACGTAGAGCCGATCCTGCGCGTCCACAGCAATCGTATGCGGCGTGTGAAACTGTCCGGGCGCCGTGCCGCGCGTTCCCCATTCCTTCAGCCTGTTGCCGAACTTGTCATACTTCACCACGCGCGAATTCACGTACCCATCCGTTACAAAAATATCGCCCTTCGAGTCAAAAGCCACGTCCGTGGGGCGGTTGAACTGCCAGTCGGGAGGGGCCGGTTCGGGCTGGCCGGGAAGCAGATGGCTTACCGGCTCCGGTCGGCGGCCCAGCACCATCTTGACATGCGCGCCTGCAGGGTCAAGCTCGATCACGGTGTTCGAGCCTTCGTCCACGCACCAGATGTTATCGCTCTTATCGATCTTAACGCTATGGGCAAAAACAAATCCATAAAGGCCATCGCCAATCGTGCGGATATAGTTTCCCTCGGGATCAAACTCCAGCAGGCGCGTCTTCTCACCGCGGTTGTAAACAAAAATGTCACCCTTCGAATTCACTGCAACGCCTGCCGCTTCGCCCAGGTACATGCCCTGGGGGAGCCTGAGGAAATCGGCTTCGGGTTTATACGGGAGTTCCGGCGCCCGCACCTGTTGGGCAAAGGCGGGCGCGCTGCAAAGCATAGCCCAAACGAGTATCTTGTATTTCACAGGGACCTCCGCAACCGCCATTCACGCCCCGAAACGCCTGAAGTTTCTATTTCAACTCGTCGGCCAGCAGTTCCGTCAGTTTTTGCCACGCGCGCTCGGCCTGCGGCTGGTTATAAACCGGACTGTCGAGCACGGTCCAGCTATGATATGCGCCTTCATAAACCTCGCTCTCGTAGCGGCCACCCCAATCCTTGAGGGCCTGATTGAATTTTTCGATGGCCTCAGCAGGCATGCTGCGGTCCTCGACGGCGTGGCCGAAATAGAGTCGTGCCTTGATGCGCGGCAAAATAAGGTGCGGACTTGTTGGGGCGTCCGAATAAAGCCCGCCGCCGTGGAATGACGCAGCCGCTGCAATCCTTTCGGCGCGCGCGGCGGCCGTGCGCATTGCCATTGCGCCCGTGAAGCAGTAACCCACCACGCCCATCGGTCCTTCACGCACCGAACTCTGCGCAGCGAGAAAATCCACGTAGTCGCCCGCGTCGCGCTCCATGGCTTCCGGCGTGAGCGGGCCCATCAGTTCCGATAAGCGCATCTTCATACGCTCCTGTTCCGCGCGCGCTCCGGAGTCAATCAGCGGCGGGCGGCCCGTGCGGTAAAACACATTGGGCATCAGCACGGTGTATCCTTCGCCTGCGAGCCTGCGTGCCATCTTCCGGTGCGACTCGCGTATGCCCCCGATGTCTGTCAGGTGGATCACACCCGGCCTCGGAATGCCGTCTTCATGCCTGTAAAGGACAGCGTCGGCCGTTCCATCGTGCGTGCGGATCACAATTTCTTCCTCGATCATTTTTCCCCCAATAAGGTTGGCGCTCTGATGCCGGACGGAATCCGTCCAGATCCAGGTCGCCAGCATACGATTTCAAACTATTGACAACGGCGAATTATGCCACCCGGGTACCACTCATGCAAACGAGACATCAGCGGAATTTTGGGAGAAATCAGCGGATTCATCAATCCGGCGCCGGCAGGCTGCCAGTTCAGGCCATCAGAGCGAATCCCACCTTGATAACAATCAGCAGGACCCATGCGCCCAGGTAAATCATAAAGATGTGTCTCGTTTTCACCTTCCCCCAAACAGCGCGGGACAAACCCATCGCCAGCAAAATCAGAAACCACACCGTGAAGATGTCGAGCGAACTCGCCAGCGCAAATGCAGCGTGCGATGTCGTCAGTGGATTCAGGAAAAATCCCAGATTGGAAGGCGAAGGAGCCTGTGGATTGAAAGCTTCGGGGTCGCCGAAAAGCATGACGGCAATCGCCATGACGGCCCCCAGGATGTGAGGGAAATACGCATAGCAACTCGCCGAAAACACCTGCTTGAAACTTGAATGCTTGCCGAAAAAGCCATTCAAGATCAGAAGTCCAAATCCGGCAATGATCAGAAGAATCAACGGCACGCCCACGAGGGCGGCGGCACGCGCGGCGATACTTCCAATTGCCGCGCCCTTTTGAATCGCCTGATTCAACTGTTCCGGATCCATGTTTGCGGCCCGGCCGCTCTGGGCCAGGGTGTGCATGGCAATGCGGACCATTCCGATTTTCGCCAGCATCACCTCCACGACCGCCACGGAAGCAGCGATCAGCAACACCAGGGGAGCGATAAAATCCGGGTTGCGCGCAATATCATCAAAGGTTTCACCGGGTTCGACAAACACGCCCACAAGGCGGGCTGCAAACGATTTGGAAGGCCTGACCTGCTGGGCATCGGGCGGGACATCGACCTCAGCCATAAAGCCTCCTGAACGACACGTCGCGATTCCAAGAATCCGCCTTGCCCCTCTGGCGGCACGCCTGAGTCTGTTTCAAGAATCGGAAGGAAACCTGCGCCCGGGCCGTCCGCCACTGAAGGCTTGCCGGCACAGTGGTTGCGCCGTCCGCGGACGCGATTAATCGTGGATGGCGGCGTCGAGGAAGGCGCGCAGCTTCCGGCTGCGTGACGGATGGCGCAGTTTTCGCAGCGCCTTCGCCTCAATCTGCCGGATGCGCTCCCGCGTGACGGCGAAGCTCTGGCCCACTTCTTCAAGCGTGTGCTCGCTGCCGTCGTCGAGCCCGAATCTCATCTTGATTACCTTTTCTTCGCGCGGTGTCAGCGTCTTGAGCACGGATTCCGTCTGCTCTTTCAGATTAATGTTGATCACCGCCTCGGCGGGCGAGATGACTCCGCGGTCCTCGATGAAATCTCCGAGATGGGAATCTTCCTCTTCACCGATCGGCGTTTCAAGCGAAATCGGCTCCTGCGCGATCTTCAGCACTTTGCGGACTTTTGCTACCGGGATGTCCATGCGCTTGGCGATTTCTTCCGAGGTCGGCTCGCGCCCGTACTCCTGCACCAGTTGGCGGGAGGTGCGAATCAGCTTGTTGATGGTTTCGATCATGTGGACGGGGATGCGGATGGTGCGGGCCTGGTCAGCGATGGCGCGGGTGATGGCCTGGCGGATCCACCACGTGGCATAAGTGGAAAACTTGTATCCCCGCCGGTATTCAAACTTGTCCACGGCCTTCATCAGGCCGATGTTCCCTTCCTGGATCAGGTCAAGAAACTGCAGGCCGCGGTTCGTGTATTTCTTGGCGATGGAGACTACCAGGCGAAGGTTGGCCTCGATCAGCTCGCGCTTCGCAAGTTCGGCTTCCTGCTCGCCGGTCAGGATGTTCTGATATGTCCGGCGCAGTTCCGCAGCGGAAGCCTGGTTTCCTTCCTCGATTTCTTCGAGCCGATCGCGCACCTGTCGGAGCTCCTTCTTGAGCTCCTTGGTTCCGTTGCTTCGCGAGCTTTCCAGGCGCTTTTCAAGGCGCTGGGCCTCGCGCTCAATCGGCCGGACTTCTTCGGCAGCCTGGCGGATGCATTCAATCAGCCGCTTGCGCTCCGCATGAGTGAACTCGATCGACCGGAACAACTTTGAAATCATGATCCGGTGCCGGTAAATGGCCAGGGTAAGCCTGCGAAAGTCTTTGCCGCGGCGGCTGCGAGGGAACGAGTCGCGCTTGGCTTTCAACTGCATCAGGCGCTTGTTCAGCCGCTCCATCTCATCGATCGTGGCGATCAGTTCCTTGGCGCGTTCGGCCACGCGCTCTTCGGTCAGTTCTTCGTCGTCGAAAACAACAATTTCCTTGATCGAACGCTGTCCCTTCTTGAGTTCCTCGCGCAGCTTGAACATTTCCAGGATGACGATCGGCGAGCGCGACAGGGCCTTGAACACCTTAAGCTGCCCGCGCTCGATGCGCTTGGCAATCTCGACTTCTCCCTCGCGCGTCAGCAGCGGGACCGTACCCATTTCGCGCAGGTACATACGCACAGGATCGTTGGTCTTGTCGAGAGCGCCCGGCGTCAGGTCCAGCTCAACATCTTCCCCCGCTTCCTCGTCGCCCTTTTCGAGCAACTCATCCGATTTCGCCCTGGGAGATTCCAGAACTTCAATGCCGGCGTGATCAAACATCGAGAGAAGGTCATCCAGGTCTTCGGCGGAGTGGACATCTGAGGGAAGGAGGTCATTTACCTCGTCGTAAAGCAAGTATCCTTTTTCCTTGCCGAGCGTAATCAGCTTTCCGACCTGGTCGTACTTATCGTCAAATGCCAAAGCTTCCGCCTCCGTTCAGGAGCAATCTCGGGATTGGGCCACAAGCCCTTTGCGCGGGAAACCCGCTGCCCGCCGGGAACGATTTCTTCCGGCCATAATCTATAACGGAAAACCAGCCTTCCGGCAAGTTTTTCCCATGCCAATTAGATGTAATACTATACTATCTCGTTAGAGTTTTGTTCTCGATTTCTAAGGTTTCCCTTATCCTCGCTAATTCTTTCAGCAAGAATACCTTGTTCTGATTCAACGCCGCAAGCCGTGCCCAGTTCTGTTCCTTTCCGGCTGCATCGATGGCAGGATTCAGCGCGCTCAGTTCGCGCTCAATCTTCCTCCGGCGCAGTGCGTCACAGAATTTTACCGCATCCTCGCGGCTTGGGACGTCCTCTGATGCCAGCAAACTCTCATGGAGCAGTTGCCGCCCCTCGGAACTCAGGTTCTCACTGAAGCTATGGATATCGACCGCTTCGCCGGATTTCCTCACTTCCAGCAGCCTGGTGAAGATCTCTTCCGTGACAAGCCCGCTCAGGATGCCGTCCGATACAAGGCCGGGAAGAAGCTCATCCATAATCTCCGGCGCCTCGATGAAGGCCCGCAGCAGCTTGCGTTCCGCAGGCGAAGCCTTGAATTCCACAGGTCTGCGCGCCACTTCGGACCGCCGCTCCACCGCCGCGCGCTTCAGCTCTTCGCGGAGCAGCCGATCGTCCAGCATAGTGCGGGCGGCCAGGCGGCCCGTCATTTCGCTGCGCAAGATGCTATTGGGCAGTCGCGCTAGGTACGGCAGCACCGCATTAGCCACGGCCAGCTTACTTTGCGGGCTGTTCAGGCCATGCACACTGATGGCACGGTCCGTCACGTAATCAATATACCCGGGCGCTTCCCCCAGCAGCCGGCGGTATTCTGCCTCGCCATGTTTCCGGATAAATGAATCCGGATCGAGTCCACCCGGCAGCACCAGCACTTTGACCTCAAACCCCGCTTCCAGCAGGGTGTTCAGAGACCGCTCCGTGGCCGCCATGCCGGCGGAATCCGGATCGTAATTTACAACCACCCGGCGCGAATAGCGCGCGAGCAGCCGAATCTGGGCATCTGTCAGGCTGGTGCCGCAACTGGCGACAACGTTTTCGATCCCGCAGGAATCGACCGCGATGCAGTCCATGTACCCTTCCACCAGGACCGCGTAATCCTGCTTCCGTATCGATTTCCCGCCGCTGTCCAGGTGATAAAGAACGCGGCTCTTCGTGTATATCGGCGTCTCGGGGGAATTCAAATACTTCGGCTGGTCGTCTCCGAGCGTCCTGCCGCCGAACGCGATCACCTTTCCGCTTTCATTTGCGATAGGAAAGATGATTCTGCCCCGGAAGCGATCGAACCGGCGGCCGCTTGCGCCATCGCGGAGGACAAGCCCGGTTTTCTCTAACAATTCTTCGCTGAAGCCCACGGAGCCCAGGTGCCGGGTGAGCGCCTGGCCGTCGCGAGGTGCATAACCCAGAAGAAACCGCCCTATCACTTCGTCCTTCAGCCCGCGATCAAGCAGATACGCCCTGGCGGCGCGACCTTCACTCGTGCCCGTCAGTTGCGCCGCATAGAACTTCGCAGCGATTTCGTGGATTTTGTAAAGCGCCGACCGTTCCTGCGACTTCGAATCATTCGCCGCCGGCCCCGTCCGCACGAGCCGGATGCCGACTTTCTCCGCCAGGCGTTCCAGGGCTTCAGGGAAGCTTACATTATCAATGAGCATGATGAATTTGAAGACGTCGCCGCCTGCACCGCAGCCGAAACAATGGAAAATCTGCTTGCCGGGATGGACTGCAAAGGAGGGGGTCTTTTCCTGATGGAACGGGCACAGACCCATCATGTTTGCGCCGGCCTTGCGAAGCTGAACGTATTCGCCGACGATCTTGACGATATCAGCCGCTGCGCGAACGTCTTCCACCTGGCTCATGGGCTTTCAGAAAACGTCTCTGTGCGCTCAGGAGGAATTGAATGGCGAGCGCCTCGACGCGTTTACCAATTTTACCCAAACACCGGACGCAAATGAAGTCCTGAAGCGCAGCCTTCTATGGAACTACCAGCAGCCTCGAGGAAGGCTTCTGAAGCTCATCGGATTTGTACTGGCTTCGGAGCAAATCAAGGAAAGCGCGGCCCTTGGGCCGGCCGTTGGTGCGAGTGGCCCCCAGTTGTGTAAGAAAAGTAAGTGCGTCGCGAACTTCGCTGTCACGAGGCGACTCAAACCCCGGATCGCGGCTGCCAGCTTTCTTGTAATCTTCGATTGCGGCTTTCAGGGAGTCATAGATTCCGCGTTGGAGCACAAAGTCCGGGACCTTCTCATAATAAATGCCGTTTGAAAGCGTTTGATAGGTTTCAGCCAGCGCCTTGAGCCCTGCGATCGCGTCCAAGTCAGTAACCGCCGCATTGTCTCGCGCATACATGCAGATGGCGTAGCCAAGCGCAAGGATCAGCGGCTCATGCCGCGCGACAAAGGATGAGGATATATGGACATCGGCAAAAGGAACGCTTGCCCAGTCAACCTCCCGGCGCTCGTGCTCGTGCCGTCGGCTTTCAACCAGATAAGGGCAGTCCGACGGGCAGTCGATCGTCACTTCGCGTTCAGTCCCGCAGCAAACCGTGCAGATATTCTCCGCCTTCGCCGGACAGAATCGCTTTGCCTTCCGCTTTTCACAAATGGGGCAAACCAAGTGGTGCTTCCAAGTGCGCAAATTGCCGCCCCTGATGGCGACTTCAAATCATTCTAAGCCCTTTAAATCCGCGTGGCAAATTAATTGGTCCACATGCCCGCCGACACGGCATCCGGGCGGCGGGAGGCACATACACAAAGGTGGGAGCCGCAAACGGCCCCCGCCAACGATTTCCAGATGCTGGAATTTTCGCCCCGCGCGGCTTTAACGGCGGCCTATGGACTTGCTGATCCTCCTGGCGGAGCGCCGCGGGCAAATGGTCTCTCGAACGGAGATTGCCGAACGGCTGTAAAGCAAGGACGTTTTTGTTGACGTCGAAAACGGGATTAATGAGGCCATTCGGAAGGTCCGGCGAGCCCTCCGGGGCCCCGCTGATTTGCCGCGCCATTACGCTCAATGCCTTTCCGCAATGGGGGCTGGCCCGGCAGCCAGCCAACTGGCAAAGTTAACTTTGCGGGTTGACAGGGACCAGCAGTTCCGCCGCCTGCTTCAAGCGGTTGTGGAGATCGGTGACGCTCTCTGCAATGGTCTTGCGCTGTTCTTCAAGCCCGCTGCTGGCGATCTGTGCAAGCTGCTGGCGGTAAGACTCGAGCGAAGCCTTCATTAATTCGTCGATACGTGATGTCGCCGCAAGCGCCTCTTCTTTCAGGGCTGAAACCTGGGCGTTCAGTTTGCCGGAGAGTTCCCGCATCACGGATTCCGAACTGGCCTTAACCTCTTCAGCCACTCGCGAGCTTGCTTCGCCGGCTTCCGCCTTCAGGCGCTCCAGCAGTTTTTGATAATGCTCTTCGGCAACGCTTTCCAGCCTGGATTCGTACTGTGCAGCCGCCTTATTCTGGAACTCACTCAACGCCCGGTTCATTTCTTCGAGGTGCGCGTCGGAAATCTGCTTGACGC
Organism: Terriglobia bacterium; assembly: GCA_035652895.1. Taxonomy (GTDB): domain Bacteria; phylum Acidobacteriota; class Terriglobia; order UBA7540; family UBA7540; genus SCRD01. The sequence continues at coordinate 12,091 of DASRCX010000068.1, read as the reverse complement.
TCGTGGCCAGTGTATTGAGGGTCCGTTGAATTACGCTGGAAAGCTGCTCCTCAGAGGCCGCAATGTGCCTGTCACGAATCGCCGCGAGTTCCTGGTCAAGGCAGCACAGCGTATTGGCCACCCGCTCAGCGTCTTTCGAAATGGATTCGTGCACCGAGCGGCCCAGGTCTGCAATCTGCCGCCGCGCTTCTTCCATTTCGAGTTCCAGAAACGCCTTGATTTCCTGTTTCGAGTGATCCGTCGCATCGCCCGCCTGCTCGTGCAGGTGCTGCACAGACGACCCGATGATGTCCGCGGCCGTCTGCTCAATGCGCCCGGTAATTTCTGAAAGCCGTTGATCACGAACGGTGGCCGACAATCCATCAAGCTTCCGGCTGAAGCCTTCGGCTTGCAGGTCTTCTTGCTGCTTCAATTTCTCTTGCGTACCTGCGGTCATTTCCTCGAGGCGGGACTGGAAACGGCCGGCGGCGGCTTCGACTTCCCCGCCAATTCTGCTTTCAAAGTTCCTGGCTGCGTCGTCGGCCGCTGCATTCAGCCTCTCCGCAGCCTGCCTGGCGACCGAATCGGCATTCTGTTCGCAGACCTGAAGCGAGGCCTGCTCGAGGGATGCGATCTGGCCCTGAAAGGAGCTTAATAAATTCTGCAACCGCTCGCGAATCAAGCCTTCCTGCTCGGCGAGAAGTTCTTCCACACGGCGCTGGACAGACCCTTTGTAATGGGCGATCGCCTCGTTGACGTAAGGTTCCAGCATCCTTTCGATCTGCACAGGGATCGGAGTGTCTGTCCCCTTGCACATGGCCCAGACCCATTGCGCGAACTCATCGGTCCTGGCCCGGACCATCTCCGTAACGCGGTCCCGCGTCTGCTGCGTAATGCCGGCCTCGAGGTCTTCGGGGACAATCTGCCCTTGCAGTTTTTCACGCAACTCGACGGCAACCTGGTCGATTTTGCCCTGCACTTCGCTCTCAATGGCTTCGAGCTTGGCGCGCGCTTCCTCTTCGGCCCGTTTGGTAAGCTCTTCGGTTGTCGTCAGTGAAAAAGTCTCCAGGTCGTTGCGGATCCGGTCTTTCAAAGCATTGAAGTCCAGCCGCGGCACCGACCCACCAGGACTTTGGTGGCCAATATCGGCGTCGATTCCCGAAAAAAACGATACGGACCGCAACATCTCGCGGATCTCTTCCTGCATCCGCTCAAGGTCCCGCTGCCAGGGCTTCTCGTCCTTCTCGGGATTGGGCGTAGGTCGTGCTAATTTGTCGTTTCTGCTGCCGTTGCGGATCGCACGAAGCTCATCGGCAAGTGAAAAGCTGCCTTTCATCGTTCCTCCTGCGCCAGCCGTGTCTTCACGATGGATTGCCTTGACCGCATCCGATACCACTCGCAAGGCAGACCTGCGGTTTGCTACCTGGATTGCCGGCCGGTTCCAGACAGCCAAGCCTTTATTTGGAGCGGTCCTTCCCTGCAAGTACTCAGCGATGGCAAGCCGTGCGGGGCGTTGGGCCACGCTCAGGATGAGATGTCAACATTAAGCGCCCCGCATCAGCCGCTCCGACCGGCGGTGCAACCGCCTCGCCGGACTTTATGGGAGACAAGCCGCAGGCAGGAAGTTGAGGAATACGACATGTCCCCTTCAATCGTGATAGTAGTCGAAGGTCAAGATTCGAGACAATGGACCGTTAGTCTTACTCCTATGGGCGGTTGGTTCTACGAAAAAGTGCGGGAAAATGTGCGGCCTGCGGGTAGCGCTCGGCAGATTGTTTCCAGCAAGCAGCCATAGGGCGGGGATCCGGCGTGGTCCGCCACGCCTCCCGGGCGCATTTTTCACTTGACTACGCTACAAAGCTGTGCTATCGTTTTTGGAGGGAGGTTGCGGGGGCCTTTTCTTCACGGAGGGTACAAAAGCAGAGGGTCACACACGTTTCCTCAGCCCGAAGGGCCCGACCATGAGACGCGAAGCCCCTAAGACGTCGCCGGGACCACCCCTTTGTGTCTGCAAATAACAGGGGAGGTCGATCTTACCTTAAAGGTTGAAGCGAAACCAGATTTCCGGAAAACACTTTGGAGGAAGCAGAGCGACGAAACCATGCGTGATAAGTTCAATGATTTCAACCTTGATAGGAAGGACAAAGCTTTCGGTACAACCCTTTTCAGCGACCTGTCATGGCTGCGCCGATTAGCGCCGGAAGCACGAACTCCGAAGCGGCAGGCGGGAGAATGAAAGCCCAAAACCCAGGCCGATTGCCGGGGATCCATGTCTACACTTATAGCCTCGATACGGCTTGAAAATCGGCGCAAGTGGGACAAAAAATGCATTTTTTGCAAAAACGAACCGGAGAAGTTATTGAAAACAAAGGATCGGCATCTTAAAATGGGACAAAACGAACCGGAGAACGAAGCGGAGAACCTGTTGAAAACAAAGGGCCGTGGAAAAAACGAACCGGAAAACTGCAATCGAAAGAGCCAGGCCAATTTATTGAAAATAAACGGAGGCAAGAAATCTTGCCCACGTCAAATTGATGCTTGTCCGAGGCTAGTTACTGAGGTTTTCAAGCAAATCAAGAACCATGCTGGCCTGAGCTCCTCGCCAGCCGAGTTGAACCGCAAATCCTGTCGGGACGCTCCAGCCAAATGCTCGATCACGGAACAATTCTTCATGCCTTTGATCTGCCTTTCCCGCCGGGTGGCCTCTGCGGGGGTTGGGAAGTCTTCGGCATCATACAGTTCTCACGGGCTGCTTCCCATCGTCGATGGCGTGCGGCCGTTGTTATGGTCGCGCAGGCGTTTACTCGTATTATCGGTGGGCCCAAAGCAAAAACGGCCTGTCAAGAAACAGTGAAAGATCAGCATTTGGAAGAGCTTAGCGGTCTTTGACGTATGGTGGGCCTGGGTAGAGTTGAACTACCGACCTCACCCTTATCAGGGGTGCGCTCTAGCCACCTGAGCTACAGGCCCTTGCTGCGGCTAAAGACGAGTCAGGCTGTGCTGGAACCCGTCCTCTGCAACGAGGTGTTATCAGTATAGGCAAAGGCAGGAGTATCTGGCAAGTGGAAGATGACGGGTGCGCAAAGTATGGCGATCAGGCCGTTTTGTGCATCTAACTTAGCAGAACGGCGTCCTGCAATGAGTGGCGTTTTTCAGCAGCTTGTGGTTAGATTGAGGGAAGGTTGCGTGAGCTTCAGGGCTGGCAGTTCCAACTAAAGATAGCGTTTCATTCAGAAAATCATGGAACCAAAAGTTAAAAAAAGCACGCTTTCGAACGGCCTTAAAATCTTGACCGAATCCATGCCGGCTGTACGTTCCGTCTCATTGGGAATCTGGCTCCGGACCGGTTCGCGCCATGAGCGGGAAGAAGAAAACGGCATCGTGCATTTTCTCGAGCACATGGTCTTCAAAGCAACCAGGAACCGTACAGGGGAGGAAATCGCTCGGGCTGCGGACGCGATTGGCGGCCACTTGGATGCCTTCACGTCCAAGGAATTCACCTGCTTTTCCATCAAGGTCGTTGATGAACACCTGCCGCGCGCTTTCGATATCCTGGCGGACCTGGTTAAAAATCCCCTCCTGCGGGCCAGCGATATCGCCAAGGAATCACAGGTGATCCAGGAAGAGATCAAGATGGTCGAAGACACGCCGGATGACCTCGTCCATGAGATCTTCAGCAAGAGCTATTGGCCCCATCATTCGCTGGGGCGGCCCATTCTGGGGACGCGCACAACAGTGGGCGGGTTCACCCACCGGCGGCTGCGCCAGTTCTTCGAGCGGCACTATGTGCCGGGCAACATGTTGATCACGGCGGCCGGACACTTGACGCACCAACGTGTGGTTGACCTTGCCGGAAAAGAGTTCGACGGCGTACCGCGAGGTCCAGTCACGACTGAAGGGCCAGCCCCGGTGGCTCATCCGCATGCTCGCTACCGGCGCAAGAAAGAACTGGAGCAAACCCACATCTGCCTGGGCACTCCTGCGTATCCCTACGCGCATGAAAAACGGTTCGCCAGCTATGTCCTCAATACGATCCTCGGCGGCGGAATGAGTTCGCGGCTGTTCCAGAATATCCGCGAGAAATACGGCCTGGTGTATGCGGTCTTTTCAGGACTCAGCGCTTACCGCGACGCAGGCATCCTGAGCGTTTACGCCGGGACCGCTCCGGGCAATGCGCGGAAGGTCGTCAACCTGATCCTTGAAGAATTCCGGAACCTGAAGAAGGACTCCATCCCCGCAGAGGAACTGCAACGCGCAAAGGACTACCTGAAGGGCAATCTGCTGCTCGGACTTGAATCCACCAACAGCCGCATGGCGAATATCGCCCGGCAGGAGCTCTATTACGGGCGAAGCTTTTCGCTCGACGAGGTGGCGTCGCAAATCGACGCCGTCACGCGTGAAGATGTGGTCGAAGTGGCCCGCGACCTGTTCCAGTCGGAAAAGATTGCCGTAACCGTGCTTGGGCCGCGCCAGGATTTCAGCATCCGCCGCGACCAACTCGAGTGCTGAGCCGGCGTATCTGCTGACCAAACCAATAGTGAAAGTATATGGTTTCCCACGGCATGGCACACGCCTGTTAACAATCGCCCTGCTCCGGGCGTATCAACGATAGAAACGCTGCGAGCCTGGTTCACGCCAGGCAGTAGTCAACCGGCAGCCGGCGATGCTTAGCAAGGAATCTGCAATACCCATGAATCTGCGCGGTGGCCGGAAAAGGAGGGCAGATGGCGATCCCCATTATCGCGATTATCACCGTTTTCAGTTCACTCGTCGCGATTTTCTGGCTGGTCTTCAGCACCATTCGCAGGCTGAAAGTTGCCCGGATGCAGTCTGACGTCCATGCCAGACTGATCGACAAGGTGGGCTCCAGCCAGGAACTTTTGACTTTCCTCGATACCGAGTCCGGCAGGAAGCTCGTGGCCTCTATCGGGATTGAACAGCCGAGCCGCGAGCCCTACAGCCGAATACTCGCCTCGATCCAGGCGGGCGTTATTCTTCTGTTTCTGGGCATCGCTTTTCTGGTCCTCGGCGGACGCTTTGCCAACACGGCAGAAGGGTTCTATATCCTGGGCGGGTTGACCGTGGCCCTGGGAGCCGGGTTTTTGATTTCGGCGGGACTGTCCTATCGTCTCTCAAAGTCCTTTGGACTGTTCGACCGCGAACGTCCGGCAGGCAAGCTGGCTGCATAAGCGGGACAACGTTGTGGACCGAGTCAACAATATGCTGGCGCGCGCCGTTGCTCATGCCCGCAGTGAAACCTTGCGGGCCGGGAGTGAGGTACAATCGCTCGCAATGGATGAGGAGAGCTTTCGGATCCTCTACGAGCGTACGGCCCGGTCGCTTTGGGCGTACCTCGCGCGAGTTTCTGGCAGTCCAACGCTTGCCGATGACCTCTTGCAGGAGTGCTATTGCCGGTTCCTTTCCCTGGCAGATCCACCGCAGGAGGACGCCCACCGGAAGAATTACCTTTTCCGCATTGCGACGAACCTTCTGCGTGACCACTGGCGGGCCGAGAAGCGTCATACCTCCGCGGGCATTGAAATTGCGGACGTGCCTTCGGATGACGATGCCGTCGCAAACATCCCTTTGCGGTCCGACCTGGGCCGCGCACTTGCGCAGTTGAACCCTCGGGAGCGCCAGATGCTCTGGCTGGCCTATGCCGAAGGCGCAAGCCACAGGGAAATCGCGAAGATTTCGGGAATGAAGGAAAACAGCGTCCGCCCGTTGCTGTTTCGTGCACGAAAAAAGCTGATGGCGATACTGGCGGGCAAATCGTTTGTAACAAGGAAGACCGTACCATGAAATTACCCAGTTGTGAAAACGAAGCTCGGGTCCTGCAAGCCCTTGAAAGCGGGCTGAAAGCTGAGGCGATGGAAGCGCCGCTGCGCCTGCACGTTGCCGGCTGTCCATCGTGTGCCGAACTTATTTCTGTCTATGAGCTTTTCCAGCACGACAGCGCAGAACTTTGCGCCACAGCTCGTGTGCCTGAAGCTGGTCGCGTCTGGTGGCGAGCAACGATGGCTGCACGCAGGGCCACAGCCGAGCGGGCGCTTCGTCCAATCCTGATCGCTGAAAAAACCGCGCTGGCAGTGAGTGCAGGTGCGCTGATAGCCTTGCTGATTTTCGCTGCGCCATGGATTGCCGAACAAGTGTCCCACACGAGCGCCTTGAAGGGTGCCTTTGTTCTTTCATTGCCTTTGTCGTCACTTGTCGTTGCCAGCTTCTCTGGTTTCATTCTGGTGCTCGCGGGCGCGATTTACACCTTGTGGGCTGAAAAGTAGCACAGCGAAGCCTTTTTCAATTTTCGACTCAACCATCCTGCCGTATAATCGGTGGAAGGTTTGCCGAAGCCGGCGCCCGGCGCCGCTTCGATCTGATCGTTCCGGGAGGCTGGTTGAGCGTTCGCATCTGCGTACTCGGTAGCGGCAGTAAGGGCAATTCAACGCTGGTGGCAACGGAGCGCACCCGCCTCCTGCTCGACGCAGGCTTCAGCAAAAGGGAAACCTTTCGAAGGCTGGCCGAAGTGGGTGAGCGCACGGACAACTTCGACGCGCTGATCATCTCCCATGAACACGTGGACCATGTGAGCGGATTGCGCTCGCTGGCTCTGGAACTGAAAGTTCCCATTTACATCACCGGCCCTACACGCGAGATGATCCAGTGGGACCCGCGCATCAGGGCCTTTGAAACGATCACCGCCGGTGACAAATTCTCGGTCGGCGATTTCGAGATTGCTCCGTTTTCCATTCCGCACGATGCCGTCGATCCCGTCGCTTTCACCCTGACGGCTGAAGGGATCAAGGTCGGCGTGATTACGGACCTGGGTTACATCCCGCAGGTCGTCAAGCAGCACGCTCGCGGCTGCCATTGCCTGGTGTTTGAATCCAATCACGACCTCGATATGCTGAAGACAGGGCCGTATCCCTGGTTCGTCAAGCAGAGGGTGATGAGCCGCCACGGGCATTTGTCCAATCACGCTACGGCGGGTTTTTTGGCCGAGGATTACGATGGCTCGGCGCAGGTCCTTGTGCTCGCACACCTGAGCGACAAGAACAATCATCCCGGCCTCGTTATGCATTCCGCGACGCAGGCCTTCGAGAAGCGAGGTCATGGCCGCCCTGCCGAATTGCACCTCGCCAGCCAGAACGAACCCACCCGAGTCTTTCAATTCTGATCCGGTGCAGACAGATTTGGAAAACTCGACATTTCAATCTCGATGTAAAATATCCGGCTCAAACATGATGGAAGAGATCAGGCGGGAAGCGCACCGGGGTATTTACCCAAGAGCGCTGCGGTTTCACTTTATGCGCGAAATTCTCTTCAGGATCGCAGGATTATCGCGTGGTTGAATTGTTCCGCATCCACGACTGACACCTGATCAGTGACGTTACCCGGATTGAACAACGTACGGAGAAAACATGATCCCTCGTTATACGCGCCCGGAAATGAGCGCCATTTGGAGCGATGAAAACAAGTTTCAGAAGTGGCTGGATGTTGAAATCGCCACCGCAGAAACCGAAGCGGAAGCGGGCCTGATTCCGAAAAGCGCCGCGCGGGCCATTCGCCGCAAGGGCCGCTTTGATGTCCAGCGCATTCTGGAAATCGAAAAAGAAGTGAAGCACGACGTGATCGCGTTCACCACCAACGTGGCTGAGCATGTCGGCCGCGAAGCCCGTTACCTGCATTTCGGTCTGACGTCAAATGACGTGGTGGACACGGCACAGGGTCTGCTGATTCGTGACGCATCTAGACTGATTCTGGAAGACCTGGACCGTCTCGCCGCCGTGCTGAAGAAGCGTGCCTTCGAGTTCAAACACACGCCCATGGTGGGGCGCACGCACGGTATCCATGCTGAACCGATTACCTTTGGGGTAAAAATCGCGATCTGGTACGCCGAGTGCCAACGCAACCGCGAGCGAATGGCTTACGCGGCGGAAGAGATGCGTGTAGGAAAGATATCAGGCGCAGTAGGAATCTACTCGCACCTGAGCCCGGCCATCGAAAAGAAGATTTTGACGAAGCTTGGCCTGAAGGCTTCGCCCGCCGAATCACAGGTGATCCAGCGTGACCGGCACGCGTTCTACCTTGCGACGCTGGCTGTGATTGCGGCGTCGCTCGAAAAGATCGCGCTCGAAATTCGCGGGTTGCAGCGGACGGAAGTCCGCGAGGTCGAAGAATATTTCTCTGCCGGGCAGAAAGGCTCATCCGCCATGCCGCACAAGCGCAACCCGGTGACCGCCGAACAGATTTGCGGCCTGGCGCGAGTAGTCCGTGCCAATGCACAGGCGGCGTTTGAAAACGTAGCACTGTGGCACGAGCGTGATATTTCCCACTCATCGGTTGAGCGCATCATCCTGCCTGATTCAACCATCCTGGTCGATTACATGCTCAACAAGACAGCGAACCTGGTCGAGAAAATGTTCGTCTATCCCGAACGCATGCAGGAGAATCTAAGCCTGCTCAAAGGGCTGATCTTTTCCGGTCAGTTGCTGCTGGACCTCACCGAAAAGGGTGTTTCCCGCGAAGAAGCCTACCGCTGGGTGCAACGCAACGCCATGAAAGTCTGGGAAACACGCGAAGATTTCAAATCGCTCGTGCTCCGCGACCCCGACATCACCAGCCGCCTGTCCGCGAAAGAGGTCGACGCCGTCTTTAACACTCAACGCTACTTGAAACACGTGGATGAGATTTTCAGGCAGGTTTTTGGCCGGTGAAATTGCAACATCCTTGCCCGATTCATAAACCACTAAACCTGGCGCGGCGTTCCGAACCGGCAGAAAAGAGATGCCGTGCCGCCCGTGAATATCCGCCTCTGCATTGCAATCTCGTGTGGAGTTTTCGAACTGGGGTGTGGCCGCTTGACGACGAGAAGGGGTGCGGGATGTCCTAATGGGGAAGCGACTTCTTGGTGCCGAAGCACTCACCGCGCGGCGGGACTTCCATCGCCCAGTGTCCCGCTCTTCAGTCCAGGCTTACCCGCACCCACTTTCAGCGTACTCCTTTGCTCACAAATTGCAAGCAGACCCACTGGCCTCAAAGGATGAGGCGGTTGCATTGTCAGAGCCGGTTGATTACGCTGGCCAGGTAGCCGGCGCCGAAGCCGTTATCAATGTTGACCGTGGCGATGTTTGAGGCGCAACTGTTGAGCATCCCAAGCAGCGCCGCAATGCCTCCCAGACTGGCTCCGTAGCCAATGCTGGTAGGGACAGCGATCACCGGCACGCTGACCATTCCTGCCACGACGCTCGGCAGCGCGCCTTCCATGCCGGCAACCACAATGATCACCCGCGCGCTGCGAAGTTGTTGGCTTTCGCTCAGAATGCGATGGATGTTGGCCACGCCCACGTCATAAATCGATTCGACGCGGTTGCCCATCACCTCCGCCGTCACCTGGGCCTCTTCGGCCACGGGAATGTCTGAAGTGCCCGCGCTCACCACAAGCAGCTTGCCTTTGCCGCGAATTTTGCGGTCGCGGTGAATTGAGATGGCGCCTGAAAGCGCGTGGAACCGTGCGCTGGGCTCAAGGTTCTTGATCCGCTCGTATAATTCCTCGTTGCCGCGTGTGATCAGGATGTTATGGCGGTTGCGCAGCATGCCACGGACGATTCCTTCAACGTGCTCCGGGGATTTTCCGCGACCAAGGATGACCTCCGGAAATCCCTGCCGGAGCGACCGATGGTGGTCAATCCGGGCAAAGCCGATGTTTTCAAAAGGAAGGTTGCGCAGACGGTCAACGGCCGACTCGATGCTCAGTTTCCCGCTGCGCACCTGCTTCAGCATCTGTGTGATTTCTTCCGGCGACATCCCCACCCCTTCCTTGCAGATTTTTAGAGCCATAAAAACGCTCGAGTTCCATGGCCCCGCCAAGCCTGCATCCAAACGGATCTCGATTTGTGCACTGCCGCAGCAAACCTCACCGCTACCCGAATGTAAAGAGTATAGCAAACGAAAGGCGGGTCTCGGCTTTCCTTGACTTTACAGAAACGGCTGGCGGAGAATTTCTTCGATGCCTTCTAACCTTCATCCACACCGCAAAACGGTTGTAATCGGCGTAACCGGTGCGAGCGGGGCCATCTTTGCGCGCCGCATGCTCCAGATGCTGGAGTGCGACGAGCGCGTGGGCAAAATCCACCTGGTCGTTTCTGGCGCAGGATTAAAAGTGTTGCGGGAGGAACTGGAACTCGACGTTTCGAGAAGCGCTTCAATTCCCGCTGCTCTTGCTGACGGCCCGGTTGGAAAGACCGAACACCTGCTCGACTCCGACATCGGGGCCTCAATTGCCAGTGGCTCATACCGCGTGGACGGCATGGTCATCATACCGTGCAGCACAGGATGCCTGGCGCAGGTTGCTCACGGAATTTCTTCCACTCTCATCGAGCGGGCAGCCGATGTCTGCCTGAAGGAAGGCCGCACGCTGATACTCGCCATCCGCGATACTCCCTTGAGCCGCGTTCATCTGCGGAATATGTTGCAGGCGCGGGAGGCCGGCGCAGAGATTTTTCCCATCATGCCGGCCTTCTATCACCGTCCTCGGACGATTGATGATCTTGTGAACCAATTCTGCTGCCGGGTACTCGCCCACCTGGACCTGGAACAGGAGGAGCAGTTCCACTGGAAAGGTGAGCAGGCGCCTGAACAGATATCCAGGAAAAGGTTGTGATTCTGCGCGGGGCCGTAATCGTGCTTGCGCTGGCAGGGCTTGCCGATGCCCTTTATTTCACGTTTGCGTATTACGGCCGGGTGCGGAAATCTCGCTGGGTACCGGAAGTGCTCTGCGCACGGGAAGGGTCAAGCTGCGTCACTGTCGTCCGGACGCCTTACGGACGCGTTTTCGGAGTCCCGAATTCGCTGCTCGGAATCATATATTACCTTCTTCTGATCATCTGGGGCATGACGAGGAATCCTGTATTTTGGGGCTTGCGCCTCGGCACGACGTCTTATGCGATCAGCTTCACTGACCTGATGATTGCAGCCAGCGCCCTTACTGTCGCGCTGGGTTTTTATCTCATTTATGCCCTCAGGCGAATTTTGCATACCGATTGCCCCTTCTGCTACGCGGCGCATGCGATAAATCTGGCGTTATTGATATTTCTGATCGTCGTGAGGTAGAATTGCACTAGTTGCCGAAGGATGGGTTAGATTTTTCTTTTTTTGTTCCGGTTGCAATTTAGAGCCCTAATGCATATAATGAAAAGTTTGTGGCCGCTGGCGTAGCTCAGCTGGTAGAGCATCTGATTTGTAATCAGAGGGTCGGGGGTTCGAATCCCTTCGCCAGCTCCAGGCTGAGACCGGTAACTTACGGCGCCATCAGGAAGTGTTGGCCGCGGAAAAGTGTGCGGAATCGGACAAAAAAGACTATAATTTCATTGGTATTCTGACGTTGATGAAATCCAGACCTCGGGCGCAGGTGTCCGAGGCCGGAAACCTTTTGGGACCCGGCAAGAACCTGCTGCGGATGAGAAAGCCCCGAGTTCCGGGGCGGCGAGAAAAAGCTTCGGACAGGTGGCCGAGTGGCTAAAGGCAGCAGGCTGTAAACCTGCCGCTCCTTGCGAGCTACGGGGGTTCGAATCCTCCCCTGTCCACCAGTTCCGCAAGGGTCAAAGGCACGCATCGATTGATGGTCGAATGACGGACGCCGATTTCAGCGCGCATGTTGCGGGGCGGGAGTAACTCAGTGGTAGAGTCACAGCCTTCCAAGCTGTTGGTCGCGGGTTCGATCCCCGTCTCCCGCTCCAAGGTTTTCTCAGCTTTCAGCTATCAGCATCCGGTTGTCAGTACCGTTTCCACCGAGCACTGGCTGCTGAGCACTGATGGCTGATGCGGGCCGATGTAGCTCAGTTGGTAGAGCACGTCCTTGGTAAGGACGGGGTCAGCGGTTCAATTCCGCTCATCGGCTCCAGAGTTTGACGACTCTAACCTGTTTTTGAGGATCATCACATCGCTGATCTGCATAATTCATAAGCGGGGTTGCTATGGCGAAGGAAAAATTTGACCGGTCGAAGCCGCACATGAACATCGGGACGATCGGGCACATTGATCACGGGAAGACGACGCTGACGGCGGCGATCACGAAGGTGCTGTCGAAGGAGAACCCGAAGGTGCAGTTTCGGGC
>DASRCX010000067.1:0-174637 GCA_035652895.1 Terriglobia bacterium | reverse complement strand
CAAATCCTCAGGATTGCGTCCCAGCCCTTCGCGCAGGTCGACGCGGCCGGCCTGGCCGAAGGAGGGAACGGGCTTGCCGGAGCGGGCGTCGATGGCATAAAGGTTATGCCCGGCGACGAAGAAGATACGCTCGTCCCGGCCGTCGCTCCAATAGGTCACGCCACGATTGGGTGTCAGCGCGAGCGAGCGCAGGTTTTCAAGCTCGTTCGGGTCCTGCTCGGGGGTAAAGCTCCAGATCAGCCTGCCCGTAGCGGCATTGAGTGCGATCAGGCGAAGGCCGGGCGTTGTAGCATAGAGGACGCCGTTGACGATAATGGGATTGCACTCCATGTGCGAGCCCTTTGAGGCGTCTCCGGTGTCATATTCCCACGCGATTTTCAACCGCCCGACATTGCTTCGGTTGATCTGAGTCAGCGTGGAATAATGGATGTTGTCCGGTGCGCCGCCGGCAACCTGCCACGTGGAATAGGGCCCGGCGGGCTGGACCTGCCGGGTCGAGCATCCCGGCAAAAACACGGCGGACAGAAGCAGCAGCGCGATTTGAAATGACCACAGCGTGCCCTTATGATGAGATTTCAATTGTCGCAGCGCGGGGAAGCGTCGTCTGATCTGGACCATTCTTTTGTTCCTTCGCCCGGGTCCCGTTTCCGGGGCACATTCCAGTTCCTGTGAACCTGCTCAAATGATGCGCGGCCCAATTTACCAAAGATGTCCGGGCAATGGATAGTATTTTCTCATCCCAGGCTACTCTGCGTCGCGGCGACGGTTGGCGCCGGCTCGGCGATTATGCAATCCGCGAAATGCATTTCTGCATCTAAAATCAGGAATGCGGCGCGGTACGACCAGTTATGCCCCGCAATTCAGCAAATACTGACGGCAGTGATATCAGCATAGGAGTGCAAGGAACAGCAAAGATGAAATTCAACGGACCCGAAACCTGGAAAAATAAAACCGACCAGCGTGCAAACCCCATGATCAAGGCTTGTGAAGCAAGAGGATTTTTAGTTGCTGTGCTCTTAACAATCGCATTGCTGGTTGCCGCGCCTCCGCGCGCCAATGGAGCTGACAGCGAGAACGTTCTGCGGGCTACGCTTCCGAACGGCCTCCGCGTTGTGATTGTTCGCAACACTCTGGCGCCAGTTGCCACTACGGTAATGAATTACAGAGTTGGCTCGGACGAGGCCCCCGAAGGTTTTCCCGGCATGGCCCATGCGCAGGAGCACATGATGTTCCGTGGCAGTCCCGGACTTTCTGCAGACCAGTTGGCGGATATATCGGCGGCCATGGGCGGCGAATTTGACGCCGACACCCAGCAGACGGTTACGCAGTATTTCTTCACCGTGCCGGTCGCGGATCTTGACGTGGCGTTGCACGTCGAATCGATTCGCATGAGGGGCGTGCTGGACACGGACGAACTGTGGAGCAAGGAGCGCGGCGCCATCGAGCAGGAAGTGGCCCAGGACCTTTCGAATCCCGAATACGTTTTTTACACCAAGCTGCTGGCCGCGATGTTTCGGGGGACGCCCTATCAGCACGACGCGCTCGGCACGCGTCCGTCCTTTGATAAAACGACGGGGCAGATGCTGCAAAAGTTTCATGACACATGGTACGCACCCAATAACGCCATTCTCGTAATCGTAGGCGATGTTGATCCGCAGGCGACGCTGGCGGAGGTCCGGAGACTGTTCGGTCCTATTCCTTCCAAAAATCTTCCACCCAGGCCGGAATTTACGTTCCAGCCGGTCAGCGCGGAGACGCTCAACCTGGAAACGGACCTGCCTTACGGCCTTGCTGTAATTTCATTTCGCATGCCCGGCTCCAGCAGTCCCGACTTCGCTGCCGCGGAAGTACTGGCCGACGTGCTCAGCAGTCAGCGTGGGAACCTTTATGCTCTGGTTCCTGAAGGAAAGGCGCTTTACGCAGGTTTTTCGCTCGAGTCATTGCCCCGCGCGAGCCTTGGCTATGCGCTGGGGGCCTTCCCCAAAGGAAGCGATGGGACGCAACTGCTGGATGAAATCCGGAAAGTGCTGGAACAGGATGTCAAGGACGGAGTGCCCGCTGACCTTGTTGCCGCAGCCAAGAGGCATGAACTCGCCGGCGTTGAGTTCGAGAAGAACTCTGTTTCGGGACTGGCCATGGCATGGTCTAATGCGCTTGCCGTGGAGGGACGCCGGTCGCCGGAAGATGATGCAGAGGCCATCCAGAAGGTTACGGTGGCCGATGTTAACCGCGTGGCGCGTGAGTACCTCGCGGAATCGAAAGCGATCATGGCCATCCTGACGCCGCAGGCGTCGGGGAAGCCGATATCTTCGAAGTCGTTTGGTGGCCGCGAATCCTTTGCCCCGGAACACACCAAGTCCGTCAAGCTGCCGGCCTGGGCTGAAAAAGCTCTGAACAAGTTGAGCATCCCGCAGTTGACGATCCATCCCGTCGTCCAGACCCTGCCAAACGGCCTGAAGCTGATCGTTCAGCCGGAATCCATCAGTGATACGGTCAGCATTTTCGGACATATTAAGAACAACCCCGATCTCGAAACGCCGAAGGGGCAGGACGGCGTTGCCGACGAACTGGAACGACTCTTTTCTTACGGAAGCACGACGCTCGACCGGATCGCGTTCCAGAAGGCGCTGGACGATATTGGCGCTGATGAATCCGCAGGAACAGATTTCTCGCTGCAGGTTTTGGCTAAGGACCTGGACCGCGGAGTCGAATTGCTGGCGCAGAACGAATTGAGTCCTGCGCTGCCGGAGCAGGCATTTAGGATTACGAAGCCGCAACTGGCAAAGGCCGTTGCAGGGCAACTCCAGAGCCCGGATTATCTGACCTCGCGCGCACTGCACATTTCGCTTTTTCCGAAGACCGATCCCACGTTGCGGGAGGCAACGCCGGCAACGGTCTCTTCGCTGACGCTCGATGAAGTGAAGGCGTACTACCACCGTGTCTTCCGGCCGGACCTGACGACAATCGTGGTTATCGGTAAGGTCACGCCTTCGGAGGCCCGGGCAGTGATCGAGAAATATTTCGGCGGATGGAAAGCCACAGGTCCCAAACCTCCTACGGACCTTCCGCCGGTGCCTGACAACCGCCCGGCCGCCACGGTTGTCCCGGACAAGAGCCGCGTCCAGGACAGCGTGGCGCTTGCGGAAACCTTGAAGCTCACCCGCTTCAGCCCTGATTACTACCCGCTCGAGCTTGGCAACCACGTGCTCGGCGGCGGCTTCTACGCCACGCGCCTCTATCGTGACCTTCGTGAGAACGCGGGCCTTGTCTATTATGTTGGCTCCTCATTCAATTTTGGAAAAACGCGCACGGTTTACGAGGTCAGTTACGCCTGCGACCCGCCAAAGGTTTCCCAGGCGCGCGCCATCATAGTCCGCGACCTGAAGGAAATGCAAAGCAGGCCCGTCTCTCCGGACGAATTGCTTCAGGCCAAAACGATGCTGCTGCGCGAAATTCCGCTTTCCGAATCGAGCGTGGGCAGGATTGCGCATGGCCTGATCTATCGGTCCAGCATGGGACTTCCGCTCGATGAGCCGGTCGAATCGGCACGCAAATTCGTAAAGATCACGGCAGCGGAAGTCCAGGCGGCATTTGCAAAGTGGCTCCGGCCGGATGACCTTGTGCAGGTCACTGAAGGCCCGGACCCGCAATAGCCCTGTGTCATTTCGCCGGCGCCCCTGCCGCAATATTGCAATGCGGGCCGTGGGGCATTGTTCATGTCAAGGCCGACTCGAAAACTCGAGAGCGCATATCCGGAGCGGGAAGGCCGTGACCGTGAGGGCTGGGCCGGATTGAAAGGGGAACCTCCGGTCATTTACACCATCGGTCATTCGACCCGCAGTCTCCCTGAATTCATCGAGCTTTTGAAGGGCCACGGCGTCACACAGCTTGTGGATGTGCGCACCATCCCTCGCTCGCGCAGAAACCCTCAATACAATGCCGAAACACTCCCTGCCGAGCTTCTGGCGAAAGGGGTCCGCTATGTCCATCTTGCGGCGCTTGGAGGTTTGCGGCATGCGGCGCGCGATTCTGTGAATCTCGGATGGCGCAACGCTTCCTTCCGCGGGTTTGCGGACTACATGCAGACTCGGGAATTCGGGAAAGGAATTGAGCGCCTGATCAAACTCGCTTCGTCACACACGTGCGCCATCATGTGCGCGGAAGCCCTGCCGTGGCGCTGCCACCGCTCGCTTATTGCTGACGCTCTTATGGTGCGTGGCATCAAGGTGTTCCATATCTTCGCCACAGGTCGTGCGCAGGAACACACTCTGACGCCCTTCGCGCAAGTGGACGGCCTGGCCATTACATATCCCGACAAAGAAAGAGGAAAACTCGCACCAAACCGTTCATGATTTTACGTGCGGCCTGATGGAAGACAGGAATCCTTCGGTGAGGAAAGGTCATGGGCGTTCCGTCGGATTTTACTTGACTACGCTACAAGAGTGTGCTATCCTGCGTCTGTTTGCTTGTGCCGGGAAGCGCAAAGCCCGCGGACCGGTGCGGCAGGGAATTCGAGCCGAAGAGGCACAGGGGAAATTCTGGCCCTTTGCAATACCTCGGGCTTGCCCGGAGGAGAAAATGGGAGTTGGTACTGCGTTTGGAGTCGCGCGACAGGAAAGCGAAGCTCGCGGTCAGCGGCCGGCATACAGTCCTGGCCATCCAGCAGCCCTGAAGGGGGGCTTGAGTGGGACAAAAAATCGCATTTTTGCAAAAACGAACCGGAGAAGTTATTGAAAATAAAGGATCGGGTTGTGGAAATGGGACAAAACGAAGCTAAAAACGAAGTGGAGAAGGTGTTGAAAATCAACGGCCGTGGAAAAAACGAACCGGAGCGCTGCCGACACCGAAGCTGGCCAACTTATTGATAATGCGTGACCGGCAGAAACGGTGCAACCACGCAGGAAAGGCTACATGCGTCTCCCCTCCCGGCGAAAAATTCTGAATTTTCCCCCTGCAATCTTCCGCCTTGGGTGCGGCACTGCGGCGATCTCCCGCCGTCTCGGAACCCAGCCGGTGCTTTGGCGGTCTTCGGCACGAACTATAATGGAAACCTGTTTATTAAATGAAGAGGGAGGGAATCTCATGGGCAGGCGGAAGCGGTCACGCTTCGCCTGGGAGGTTATCTATGACATTTCCTCCTTGTTTCACTCGGAATTGGAAAGCCACGTCGACGGTGATATTCCCTCGTCATCCTTTGCCGGCAGTCTTCCTGGTCCTTACTGTATTTATGGCGGGCTGCGGCGGTTCTAACAACCAAACGGGAACTGCTCCGACTGCGCCCCGGAACCCTATTCAGCTCGAAAACGCAAAGCCCGGCACGACGGATTGGAAATTGACGAACCCTGCGACGAATCATGAAATCGAAGGCTATGCTTCAGCGACAAGTGTGAATCGCGGCGGGCAGATTCAGTTCTTCGTGAATACGGTGGACCCGACGTACACGCTTCAGGTCTACCGTCTCGGCTGGTACAACGGTCTGGGCGGGCGGCAGATGACGGACCCGGTAACGTTGCAGGGAACGCAGCAGGAAGTCCCGAGTCCCGATCCAACCACCGGGATCGTGGAATGTCACTGGAAGAACCCTTACACGCTGACGATACCAAATTCAAGCGATCCCACGGATTGGACGAGCGGTGTTTACGTCGCCAAGTTGACGTCTGGATCGAGCGGGAAGCAGAGTTACATCATTTTTGTTGTGCGGGACGATGCGCGCCATTCGGATTTTCTCTATCAGCAGAGCGTCAGCACTTACGAGGCGTACAACAACTGGGGCGGCAAGTCGCTCTATGACTGGAACAGCACAGGCGGCGCGGCGATGAAGGTTTCGTTCGACCGTCCCTACGCGATGGGGAATCAATCAATTTCCGCGCCGGCGGTCGGTTCGGGCGAATTTCTGATCACCGTGCAGCCGCCGCAGGAAGGGCCGCCGGGCGGCTTCGAATTTCCCTTCGTGCGTTTTCTTGAGCGCGAAGGGTATGACGTGACGTACTCGACGGACGTTGATACAGCGGAAGATCCGGCGGCGTTGCTGAACCACAAAGCGCTCCTGATCGTAGGCCATGACGAATACTGGAACTGGGCCCAGCGGGCGAATGTGATCGCCGCGCGCGACGCAGGCGTGAGCCTCGGGTTTTTCTCATCGAACACGATGTACTGGCAAATCCGCTACGAGCCGGACTCGAGTGGGACTCCCGATCGCACGATTGTCTGCTACAAGACGCTGGCCACGACGGAAGATCCCGATTACCTGAGCGGTGATCCCAACCTGATGAAATACACGACGGTTCAGTGGCGGCAGCCGCCCGTGAACCTTCCGGAAGACGCTGTGATTGGGGTGATGTACTACACCAACCCGGTGCAGGGCGATATTGTCGTGGATGATGCCTCAAGCTGGGTTTATAACGGCACGGGCCTTACCCAGGGAAGCCACCTGAAAGGCTTGCTTGGTTATGAGGTGGATCAGATGTATGGCCACGCGCCCGCAGGAACGGACCGCATTGCGCACTCCGTTTTTGGGACCGGAGCACAGGACTTCTCTGACGCGACGGTCTATACGGCTCCAAGCGGCGCCATCGTATTTGCTACCGGGTCGATGGAATGGAGTTGGGGTCTCGATGACTACGGCGTGCCTGACGTGCGCCCCTCGTACCTCAATCCTGACGCACAACAGGTCACTCGAAATGTCCTGGCGCGGTTTACTGCTGCGCAGTGAGAGGAGGCAGGAATTCAGGTTAAGAGTTTTGATGCCCGGCCAGCAGAAAAGGGCCTCTGTGAAAGGGGACTGCACTCAACGGGCGACCGCAGCTCCGATGGCGCGCAACATCTCCTCATTCGTTGAGAACTTGAATTCCGGCAGCCCAAGCGCAGCCGCCTGCTGGGCTTCCACCTGGCTCAGCCTCGTGACATCATCTTTGGTGACAGCTTCGATTCCGCTTCTGCGCATTTCGCGAAGAAGTTCAGCAGTGGTCGGCGTGGGAGCCTTCTCTGCTCGTTCAAGGTACTTGAGGACGAAATCGACGCCGTGTTCGGCGTCAAACCGGGCCTTGCCCACAAGTCCCTCGCTGGCCTTGCGCGCCCATCCCACCACGAACATGCCTTCAAGCACTCGTCCCGATGCCGGATCGAAGACTTCATAGGCGGCGCGGTCGGGATCCGATGGATCGGAATTGGTGACGTAGGAATTCTTGTTGTAAGGCAGGCCGAGCGCGGGGTCCGCCAGATCGCCGATGGCAAAGATGAGCGTATCTACGTCGAGTGAAACTTCCCTGTCCGTTGCCTTGGCACGGGTGCCGTCACCGTCGGCGACGAGGACGTTTTCGACAACGCGCAGGCGCTGGACGCGGCCGTCGGGGCCGGGCTCGATCGCAATGGGTGATGAGAGGAAGCGGAAAGTCAGCTTTGATGGCCCGGGTTTTTCAGGCTGCGTGTTGAGCCAGGGGAAAGTCGTGTCCTTCACCTGGTCGACATCCTGTCCCACGGCGCGGCAGGCTTCCGCTACGCGCTTCAGTTCTTCCTGGAACAGTTTGCGGTCGAGGAAGGCCTCGATCTCGTCAAACTCCTTATTGTCAAACTTGACTTCAAACGGGCCGCGTCGCGCAATGACGATGACCTCATTGGGTTTTTCTCCCGGCTGGTCGATCATCAGCCAGCGCGCGATGTCCACCATCACGTTTCCCATGCCGACGATGGCGACGCGGCGACCGGTGGAAAAATCCTGCGTGGCAAAAGGAGGCAGCAGGTTGTAGTGATAGACAAAATCCTTGGCTGAATAGACGCCCTTGGAATCTTCGCCGGGGATGCCCAGCTTCTTGGTTCCCTGTGCACCCACGGCAATGACGATGGCGGCGGGTTGCCATTCCTTCAATGCGTTGATCGTCAGGCGCTCGTCCGAGCGCACGCGGGCGTTGCCGATATAGTCGATGTTGGGCATCGACAGGATCCTGGCAAACTGCTTGCGCAGGCCGTTCTTCATATGGAATTTCTTGGGATAAATCCCGTATTCGGCAAGGCCGCCAGGCTTGATGTCCCGGTTAAGGATGATGACGTGATGTCTGGCATTGGCGATTTTGCGTGCGGCGAACAAGCCGGCCGGGCCGGCGCCAACCACGTAAACAGTTGCTTGATCCATGAGTAACCTCGTCGCCTTTCAACATAACTGTCCCACTCCTGGCGCGCCGCCCATCGGCCCGTGTGGGGCCTGCTCAGAAGCACGGCCGTGCAGATTCGGCGATCATGCTTCAGTTGGATTCTAGCAAAATTATGACGCATCGCACAACTTTCCGCGTGACGGCCATCACATCCTGATGTGACTTGTGCACGCCGGCGGCCCGGCCCGGCGGACGCATGTTCAGGAAGAAGAAAACTATCAGAAAGTTACGCGTCGCCATTCGGATAACAGGTGTATGATGGATGGCTTAAGATTACAGCGCAGTTTTTGCCGCAGTTGTCCCCTGATGTTCATGCTGCTGATTTCATATCGCTTCATCCCGAGCGGTCATTCACAACAGCGCCGGCGCCGCTCCCTGAACAAGGAGATGCCCGTTCACGGCTTCCCACCCGCAACGGAGGTGAATTGATGGCAATGATGAACCGCAGAAAGTTCGTGCAGGTATCCGCTGCTTCATTTCTTGCTGAAGGGCTGCTGGTTGATGGGTCGGCTGCTCCTCTCCTTGCGCAGATTTTCCCGCGAGGGAGGCGACGTCCGTTCGAGAACAATCCCTTCGGCGCAACGCTCGAACGGCTGGAAGCAATGATCACTCAGCCGCTTGCCGACTGGAAAACCCACGCCGACAATTTGCCGCATCCCGAGGACCCTGCGCTCGACGATTCAGACTGGACAACCGTCCACGTGCGGCAGCGAGTGAACCAGCGTCCCGTGTGGTTCCGGCGAGTTGTCGATATTCCGAAGTCCATGGGCGGCTATGACATTACGGGCAGGCGCATCACGCTGGCGCTGCGGCTCGGATACCCGGGCCACGGGCGGCTGCGGGTGTTCTTCAATGGCTCGATGGTAGAGATGACGCCCGAAAACACGCAGCAGCCGATTCTGATGACTGAAAGCGCAAAGCCCGGAGAAAAGTTCGTGGTTGCCGCCTGTGCACCCGCCGGCGAAGGCGGTGCAGAGATCTTCGATGCGCGGCTCGAGGTCGATTACCCGCCCGAGGAGCCAAACCCGCTGACGATGTCCCAGCAGATTCTCGCCGTGCAAGCTGCATCAAAAGGCTTTCCTGAAGGGCAATCGCAGCGCGAAGCCCAACTGAGCGCGGCCGTTAAGGCGATCGACTTTGGAGCGCTCGACCGCGGCGACCAGCGGGCATTCGATCAGTCGCTCGCTGCAGCCGATGCGAAGATGCAGCCGCTCGCGGATTGGATGAAGCAATTTACCATCATGGTCGTTGGCAATGCGCATATTGACCTTGCCTGGCTCTGGCCGTGGACTGAAACGGTGGAAGTCGTCCGCGATACATTCGGCACCGCCATCGAGTTGATGGACGAATATCCGCAGTTTATCTACGCGCAATCCAGCGCGCAGGATTTCCTCTGGCTCGAAGAGAAATACCCGCAACTGTTCGAGGCCATTCAGAAAAGAGTTAAGGAAGGGCGCTGGGAGCTGGTGGGCGGCATGTGGTGCGAGCCGGACCTGAACATTCCAAGCGGTGAATCCCTGGTGCGGCAACTGCTTACCGGCAAGCGCTATTTCCAGCAGAAATTCGGCGTTGATGTAAAGATCGGCTGGAACCCGGATTCATTCGGCTACAGCCGCCAGCTTCCGCAGATTTATAAGCGGTCGGGTGTTGATTACTTTGTTACTCAGAAGATGTCATGGAATGACACGACTCCTTTGCCTTACAAACTCTTTCATTGGGAAGCCCCTGACGGCAGCCGCGTCCTGACCTATTTCCCGCATGGCTATGGGAATGGCATCAATCCCGTCGAGTGCTCTCAGTTCATTGCCGAAGACACTTCGCTCTGCTCAAATGTGCGCACTCAGATGCTTCTCTACGGAGTGGGCGACCACGGAGGCGGGCCGACTCGGCAGATGCTCGATGCCGCCGTACGCTGGCAGAAGTCCCCCAAAGCGGCGTTCCCGAACTTCAAGTTCAGCACCGCGCAGGAATTTTTCAACGCGGTCGAGAAGGAACTGCCCAATCTCAAGCTGCCTGTCTGGAACAATGAACTCTACCTCCAGTATCATCGCGGGGTTTATACCACTCAGTCGGACAGCAAGCGGCGGATGCGCAGGATGGAAGAGTTGCTGGTCAATGCGGAGAAATTCTCATCGCTGGCGATGCTGCGAGGGCGGCAGTATCCGCAGGACCAGTTCCTGGACTGCTGGCGTCGCGTATTGTTTAATCAATTTCACGATCTGATGGCCGGCTCCGGCATTCATATCATCTACAAAGACGAAGCGGAAAGCATAGAGTTCGTCAAGCTCACTGCCGAACCGATCCTTGAGGACTCCTTGAAAGCGCATGTTGCGCGCATCGATACGCGCGGCCCGGGAGTGCCCGTTGTCGTGTTCAATCCGCTCAGTTGGGAGCGGACGGACGTGACCGAAACGGCCGTCCAATTCCCGGCACGGGTTGCTCAGGTTGAGGTCCGCGATCCGGAGGGCCATGCGGTACCGTCGTCCGTGATCTCGCGTGACGATTCCACCAACAGCGTAAGAGTGCGTTTCCTGGCGCGCGGTGTGCCGGCGACGGGATATCGGGTGTTTCGCGTAGTGTCTGTCAGCGGTCCGAGCGCGGCGCATTCAACGCTCCAGGTGAGCGGCCTTCACATGGAAAACGAATATCTCAGCCTTGATGTTGATCCGCAAACGGGGTGTGTGAAGAGCCTTGTGTGCAAGAAAGACGGAAGGAACATCCTGAGTGCCGAGGGCAGGGGCAATCTCCTGGAGACTTTTGTGGACAAGCCTCGCCACTACGACGCGTGGAACATCAACCTGAATTACGAAAAGCAGAAAACAGAGTTGCTGAACGCGGAAGAAGTCAAGCTTGTCGAGAACACGCCGGTTCGCGCCGTCATTCGCGTCCGGAAGCGCCATGGGAATTCTTCCTTTATTCAAGAAATCTGCATGTATCCCGAAATTCCCCGCGCCGATGTTCACATGCACGTCGAATGGCACGAGCAGCATGTGATGTTGAAGGTCGCCTTCCCGCTGGACATCAAGCCCCTTACGGCGAGCTACGATGTCCCTTATGGGACCATCGAGCGCCCGGCGATTCCTCATGTTCCCGGCAAGCCGCCGCTGCCATTCACGGAGGCACAGGGGATCCAGGAAAGACACCAGAAATATGACCCGCTGCTGGCGCAGGCGGCGGAGTTCGAGGTCTGCGCGCAGCACTGGGGCGACCTGTCGGAAAACGGCCGAGGGTTCAGTCTGCTGAACAGGGAGAAATATGGTTACGATACGGTCGAACCAGGGACGATCCGGCTGACGCTCCTGCGTTCGCCCACAGATCCCGACCCGCACGCCGATCAGGGCCCGCACCACTTCACCTATGCGATGTACCCGCATACGGGCGGCTGGCTCGAGGCGGACACCGAGTTGCGTGGCTATGAATTGAACTACCAACTCCTGCCCGTCGTCGCAGAAGCGCATGAAGGATCGCTGCCAGCATCACATTCTTTCGTGCAAATCGAGCCGAAAAACGTCATCCTCTCCGCCATGAAGAAGGCGGAAGACGATAACGGTGTCATATTTCGGTTCTACGAATTTCAGGGCAAGCCGGCACAGGTCCGGCTCCGGCTGCCGGAACCTGCAACCGAAGCCGTGCAGACGAACCTGATGGAAAAAGAGGAGAAGACGCTTTCGCTCGCAGCCGACGGAAGAGAAATTGTCGTGCCCATCGGCCGCTATGAAATCGCGACCGTCAAGGCCATGTTCCGGGGAAGCGCCGGGCCGGCGCCGCCTCCATATCATGTCTGACGCACAGCGGGAACTTCGGCAAGCGCCTGTTGAGAAGTTTTTGACGAAGCGCAAACGAAAGCGGATGCAAATTCACGGGACGGTGCAGGGGGTCGGCTTTCGTCCTTTTGTTTATCAGCTTGCGCAGCGACTTCATCTCGCGGGCTTTGTGCTCAATACCACGGACGGGGTCCTGATTGAGGCGGAAGGGACGGATGCTGCCTTGGCTGCTTTTCTGCACGACCTTGTCAATAACCCGCCGCCTCTGGCCGAAGTTGCCGGTGTTTCGGTCAACGAGGTGAATGTCCAGGAGGAAACCGGGTTCGTCATTCGCGACAGCGTCGAGCAGGAATTTGAAGGCGTGCTCGTTTCGCCGGATGTTGCGACATGCGACGATTGCCGGCGCGAAGTGCTGGATCCAGCCAACCGTCGCTACGGCTATCCATTTACGAACTGCACCAACTGCGGCCCTCGATACAGCATTATCGAGGCTGTTCCCTATGACCGTCCCAGGACGACCATGCGTGACTTCCACATGTGCGCTGATTGCCAGACGGAATACGACGATCCCGCCAACCGCCGCTTTCATGCGCAACCAAACGCTTGTCCGAATTGCGGCCCGCGACTGACTCTGGTTGAACGCAATGGGGCTGCGATCACAGTCCCGGCAAGCGATCCGGGGAAACAGACAAATGATCTCGATGTAATTCGGGAAGTGCGCCGACGGCTTCGCGAGGGGGAAATCGTTGCGATCAAGGGCCTCGGAGGATTTCATCTGGCGTGCGATGCTGAAAATGACGAGGCCGTGTTCCGGCTGCGAAATGGCAAGCGGCGCAGCGACAAGCCGTTCGCCTTGATGGCGGCCGATCTTCGCGCGGTCGAGAGCTTCTGTCATGTGTCAGATGAAGACCGCGAAGTCCTGCTCAACGCGCGCCATCCCATCGTAATTCTTCCCCGTCGTCCGGGCTCACGCATTTCTCCGGCGGTAGCCCCGGGCAACAACACGCTGGGCGTGATGCTGCCCTACACGCCGCTGCATACGCTGCTCTTTATCGATAGCACTGAAATGCCTTCAGTGTTCACGGCTCTTGTGATGACCAGCGGCAATCTGAGCGAAGAGCCTATTGTCACGTCGAATGAAGAAGCGCTGTTGCGCCTTGGCAAAGTGGCGGATGCATTCCTTCTGCACGACAGGCGGATCCACATGCGCGTGGATGACTCCGTCGTGCGCGTGGCCCAGGGCAAACCGCGCGTTTTGCGGCGAGCGCGCGGTTATGTTCCTGCCGTTGTCAATCTCGCGCGGCCGGCTGCTGAAATTCTTGCCTGCGGCCCGGAGCTTAAAAACACTTTCTGCCTCACGCGAGGCCGGCAGGCGGTGCTGAGTCAGCACATCGGCGACATGGAAAATTATGAAACGCTGTTGTTCTTCGAAGAGACGCTCGCCAACCTCAAGACGCTTTTCCGGATTGAACCGCGTGCGATCGCCTGTGATCTTCACCCAGGTTATCTGAGCACACATTACGCACTCAAGCAGGTCGGTCTGCCGAAGCTCAGCGTGCAACACCATCACGCACACATTGCGAGTTGCATGGCGGAAAACGGTCTGGATGGGAAGGTCATTGGTGTGGCCTTTGACGGGACGGGTTACGGCACGGACGGCAAAATCTGGGGCGGGGAATTCCTGGTCGCCGATTTCGACAAGTTCGAGCGGCGGGCTCACTTGAAATATATTCCGCTCGCCGGGGGTGATGCAGCCGTCCGCCAGCCGTGGCGCGCTGCCTTGGCTTACCTGCTGGAAACTTATGGCAACGATCTGCCGGACCATCTGTCCCTGTGGAAAGAGGTAAACGCAAAAGAGCTTGCGCTGGTCCGCAAGATGATTGAGCGTGGAATCAACACGGTTGCGACTTCATCGTGTGGAAGGCTGTTTGACGCTGTAGCTTCCATCCTGGGCTTGCGGCACGAAATTAACTTTGAAGGACAGGCGGCCATCGAGCTCGAAATGGCGGCGCAGGAAGGAATCGAGGACTTTTATCCATTTCAGATCGATCCTGATGAACCTTGGGAGATCGACGTGCGCCCGGTGATAGAATCAACAGTGATCGACTTGGAGCAAGGCGAGCCGAAAGGAACCATCGCCGCCCGTTTCCACAACACTCTCTCCGTGATCGTGGCGGAAGTCTGTCGCAAGCTGCGCGAGAGGGAGAATTTGAACAGGGTCTGCCTCAGCGGAGGTTCGTTCCAGAACATGCTTCTCCTGAACCGCACCTTTTCTGCCCTCACCGAAAACGGATTTGAAGTTTACTTGCATCAGCGCGTGCCGCCCAACGACGGCGGGATTGCGCTGGGCCAGGCTGTTGTTGCTGACGCTTTGCTGAAACGCGGAGCTTGAGGATGTGCCTTGGAATTCCGGGACAGGTCGTATCGCTTGTGGATGCCGGCGGACTGCGCATGGGCAAGGTGAAATTCGGCGGAATCATTCGCGAGGCATGCCTCGAATACGTTTCAGAAATTGCGGTGGGCGATTACGTGATCGTCCACGCGGGCTTTGCCATCAGCAAGGTCAATGAAGAGGAGGCCGCGCGCACGTATCAGCTTCTTGAAGAAATGGGCCAACTGGCTGAGCTTCAGCAGTCAGATGACGAAGGAGGGCCGCCATCGCAGGGGCCTGAGGAACCGGAGCAACGTGCGCTATGAAGCGGGCAGCTTCGTACCATGCCGATGAAATACCTCGACGAATACCGGGACGCAGGGCTCGCACAAAAGCTGCTCGATGAAATTCGCCGTGTGCAAAAGCGGCCGTGGGTGCTGATGGAAGTCTGTGGCGGCCAGACGCACTCAATCGTCAAGTTTGGGATTGACGAGTTGCTGCCGAGAGACGTCGAACTCGTGCACGGACCCGGCTGTCCGGTCTGCGTCACGCCACTCGAATTGATCGATAAGGCGCATGCCATTGCATCACGGCCCGATGTTATTTTCTGCTCTTTCGGCGACATGCTGCGCGTGCCCGGTTCGGAGTGCGACTTGCTGACAGTGAAATCTCGAGGGGCGGACGTTCGCGTGGTTTATTCACCGCTCGATTGCCTGAAGATCGCCCGCAAACATCCCGCGAAGCAGGTGGTGTTCTTTGCGATCGGGTTCGAGACGACAGCCCCGGCCAACGCCATGCTCGTATGGCGGGCGAAGGAGGAAGGAATCCGCAACATTTCCATCCTCGTGTCGCATGTGCTTGTGCCTCCCGCACTCGAAGCCATTCTTGATTCTCCATGGAACCGCGTGCAGGGGTTCCTGGGACCCGGTCATGTCTGCGCCGTCATGGGCTACCGCGAATATGAGGAGATCAGCGCGCGTTACAAGGTCCCCATCGTGATCACCGGGTTTGAACCCGTCGATCTTCTGGAGGGAGTATTGATGACGCTGCGTCAGCTTGAAGAAGGCCGTGCGGAAGTCGAGAACCAGTACGTCCGGGCGGTGACGCGGGAAGGGAATACGGCCGCCCAGAAGCTTGTCTTCAGTGTGTTTGAAATCTGCGCGCGCAAATGGCGCGGCGTGGGCTCAATTCCACAGAGCGGCTACCGCCTGCGCGAGGATTTCCGGGACTTCGATGCGGAGCAGCGGTTTGATGTCCGGAGGATCGATACACAGGAACCTTCCGTCTGCATCAGCGGGGAAGTATTGAAGGGTGTGAAGAAACCGCACGATTGCCCCGCGTTTGGCGAAGCGTGCACGCCCGCGCATCCGCTGGGCGCGACCATGGTTTCATCGGAAGGCGCATGCGCCGCGTATTATCTCTACGGCAGGCATTTGAAGCCGGGGCACAAACCCGGGTTGGGGCCTGAATCTGCCGTCCCGCGCGAGCCTTAGTGTTCCGGTTTATTCTTTGCACGTCGGCCCAGGAGGAAATTGAGTGTCAAAGACCGAAAATCGCCGGATGGTGCCTGGCGAAGCGTGTCCGGTGCCGAATCTTGAGCATCAGCAGATTATGCTGGGTCACGGCAGCGGCGGGAAGCTGACTCAGGAACTGATCGAAAAGCTGTTCTTGCCAAGTTTCAATAACAGTTACCTGGCGCAGCTGAATGATCAGGCTCTGTTGAATGTGGATGGTGTGCGTATAGCATTCACGACGGATTCGTTTGTCGTCACTCCGATCTTCTTCCCCGGCGGCGACATCGGCCGTCTGGCGATCAACGGCACGGTGAACGATCTGGCGATGAGCGGTGCCACGCCGCGATTCATTGCTGCGGCGTTCATTCTGGAAGAAGGCCTTGCAAGCGATGACCTCGCGCGCGTCGTGGAGTCGATGCGTCAGGCGGCGCTGGAGGCGGGAGTCCAGCTTGTGACGGGCGACACCAAGGTCGTGAATCGTGGCAAGGGTGATCAGGTGTTTATCACGACAACGGGATTGGGAATTCTGGAGCGGCCGGTCACCATCTCTGCTGACCGGGCACGGCCGGGCGACAAAATCATTCTGAGCGGGACTATCGGTGACCACGGCATGGCTATCATGTCGCAGCGCGAAGGGCTTGAATTTGAAGGCGCGATCGAGAGCGACACGGCCGCCCTCCACGGCCTTGTGGCGGCCATGCTGGATGCGAGCACAGAGATCCATTGCATGCGCGATCCGACCCGCGGAGGGGTTGCAACCATTTTGAACGAAATCGCAGAACGCTCGCAAGTGGGGATGGAGCTTCATGAAAAAAGCATACCTGTGCGTGAGAGTGTCAGAGGCGCCTGCGAAATCCTTGGGCTTGATCCGCTTTACGTGGCGAATGAGGGGAAACTGGTTGCGGCTGTGGCGCCGGAGGCTGCCGAAAACGTACTCGATGCGATGCTCAATCACCCGCTTGGGCGTGAGGCACGGTGTATTGGAGAAGTGGTTGCGGAGCATCCGCGGCGCGTGCTCGTGAAGACGGAAATCGGTGGCAGCCGCGTGCTCGATGTGATGCTGGGCGAGCCGTTGCCGCGCATCTGCTAGCGCAGCCATTTATTCAGCGACCTCGACGCTTTCGAGCAGGATGTCCTGTGCGTGCGGGTCGCTGGTATCCGACATGACTTCGATGTCTAACAATGCGCCCTCGGCCGGCGTTCCTTTTGATGCGGCCGCAAAGTGCTCGCGAAAGTGGCTGGCCGACATGTGTGAGAGCGCTCCAAGCTTGACACAGACGCCTGTAATCCGGCGTGCATTCTGTTCGCGAGCGATCTCTTCGAGTTTTCGCACCAGATCTTTCATCAGCGAAGCTTCATGCATAGCGGGCAGCCTCCTTATTGCGGCGCGGATTGACGGGCATTTACTTCATTCGCGACCATCCTTGCAACCTCCGTAATCGCATCACGCACTTCGCGCGAGATTTCCGAGCCCGCCTGAAAGTTTCGGCCCTCGATTCCAAAGACCTGCAGGGCCGGCGGCAACTCGTTCAGAGCGCGCGCAAGTTCAATCGCATCAGGAAGACTGAAGGCGTGCGTGGAGGCGTGAAACATCTCCGTGGGCAGGGGATTGCTGATTGGTTCAAGCCGGTGAATCGTGCCGGGCACGGCGCGGGAACTCACGGCATCAATCAGAATGACCGCTTGCGCACCTTTCCATGTTTCCAGCAATGAAGTCCCTTCGCCGGAATGCTCAATGATTGTTGCCGAATCAAGTTGCATCTCTTTCAGTCGCCGCGCGGCCAGCAGTCCGGCGGCGTCATCGCCACGGTAAGGATTCCCGATGCCGATAATGAGCACCTGCGGATTTCGCACTTTCTCCACGGGGAACGCCCTCACGCACGCTCAATATCGAGCTTGAGAAAATGTGTTGCACAGGATATGCACGGATCATAATTGCGGATGGCCTGCTCGCATTGCCATCGGAGTTGGTCATGGTTTTCGTGCAGATGGCTCGGAATATACTGCCAAAGGTCCTGCTCGATCCGCTTCTGATTCTGCGAAGTGGGCGGAACGATTTTAGCGTCGCGGATAATTCCGCCTTCGTCGATGCGGTAGCGATGGTAAAGCGTCCCGCGCGGGGCTTCGGTGCAGGCGTATCCGCGTGCAGCGTGCGGGTGGACGGGAACGCTCGGCGAATCGGGCCGCTCATAGCGCTCGATCAAACGCAGCGCCTCATCGCATGCGTGGAGGATTTCGATGCTCCGGACAATGATGCTCTTGAACGGGTTGCGGCACTGCGGTCCAAGCCCTGCAGCGCGCGCGGCCTCCTGTGCGACGGGCGAGAGCCGGTCGAAATTCAGGTTGTAGCGCGCCATCGGTCCGAGGAAGTACGGCTCGCCGGATTTCAACACAGAGTGCAAGGCGTTCGAATGCGCCACGTGCTCTTCGACGAAGTTATCGTCATAATCGTGAACGGAAATGTTGAGACCGCGGTTTGATACCAGGCGACCTTCATTAAACGGATATTCATCAGGGTGCTGCAATGAAACAAAAATGTAATCCTGTTCAAAGTCGGGGAAGGGGAACTGCGCCACCCACTTGACCGTTTCAAGGGCCGCATCACGCGCCCACTTCAGCCGCTCGGCAAGCGGAGCCAGTTCGCTTCGCGTCGGCACTCGATAAAATCCGCCGACGCAGACGTTAATGGGGTGAATTTCGCGGCCTCCGAGGACCGAAACAATTTCATTACCGGCTTTCTTGAGTTGAAGGCCGCGCTGCACAATGTGCGGCTGTTCCCGAGCCAGTTGAATTGCATCGGGGAAGCCGAGAAAATCCGGTGCATGGAGCATATAAACATGCAACGCATGACTCTCAATCCACTCGCCACAATAGACCAGTCTGCGCAGGTTACGGAGCGGGCCTTCGACCTTGACACCGAATGCGTCCTCCATGGCGTGGACGGCGCTCATCTGATAGGCGATCGGGCAAATGCCGCAGATGCGAGCAGTGATGTCCGGGGCCTCGTTGTAGCGCCGGCCGCGAAGGAAAGCTTCAAACAGGCGTGGCGGCTCGAAAATCTTCAGCTTGACGTCCGCCAGCTTGTCGCCCTGGATCTTGACGTAAAGGGACCCCTCGCCTTCTACGCGCGCCAGGTAGTCCACCTTGATCGTCCTACTTTTCATGGGACTCACTTTCCTTCCTGAAAGAATCGGCGTAGGCGTTGAAGCCGCGGAATGCGAGAACAAGGTCGGTTTCCTTCGCCCCAAGCCGGAGCCATCCATGGCTGAGCGATTTCGTATTCGGCGATTCCATCGGGCCGAAGCAGCCGTAGCAGCCGCGGTTGTATGCGGGGCAGATGGCGCCACAGCCGGCGTGCGTTACAGGTCCAAGACAAGGCGTTCCGTGGGCCACCATCACGCAGACGGTCCCTCGCAATTTGCACTCAACGCAAACGCTGTGCGGCGGCGTGTTGGGCTTGCGACGGTTCAGAAAGGCGCTGATGACTTCCAGAAGCTGGCTTTTATTGATTGGGCAGCCGCGCAGTTCAAAATCGACCGGAACGTGTTCGCTGATCGGAGTTGATTTGCTCAGAGTTTCAATATAAGCAGGAGTCGCGTACACGATGGACATGAATTTCCTGACGTCCATGAAGTTGCGCAGAGCCTGAATTCCACCGGCCGTTGCGCAGGCGCCGATTGTCACCAGAAATTTGGACACGCGCCGGACCTGGTGGATCCTCTCGGCATCGTGGGGCGTTGTGATGGAACCTTCAACCAGCGAAAGATCGTACGGGCCTTTGACCACTGCGCGCGAGGCTTCCGGAAAGTTCGCGATTTCAATTTCACCTGCAACTTCCAGCAACTCGTCTTCGCAATCAAGAAGCGACAACTGGCAGCCGTCGCACGAAGCGAATTTCCAGACTGCAAGTTTGGGCTTTCTGACGTGCGGCATTTCAAATCTCCCGGATTTCGAAGAACGGCTGGATCCTGTCATATCGGAACACCGGCCCGTCTTTGCAAATGAACGCAGGTCCAAGCTGGCAGTGGCCGCATAAGCCGATGGCGCATTTCATGTTTCGCTCAGTCGAGATATAGATCTGGTCCAGCCGCACATCCCGCTTCTCAAATTCAGCAATCGTAAATCGCATCATGATCTCCGGACCGCAGACCAATATGATCGCGTTGCGCGGATCGAAGCGGGCACGGGGAATGATCGTCGTTACGACTCCGACCGACCCGCGCCATTCCGCCATCGCACGGTCTACCGTGACGTGCACGCTGAGGTCGAGGCGTGCGCGCCATCGTTCCAGTTCCTTTCTGAAAAGAATGTCCTCCGGCGTTCGCGTGCCATACATCAGCACAACCCGAGCATATTTCTGACGATTGGCCAAAATGGCATACAGGGCAGGCCGCAGCGGGGCAAGGCCAATGCCGCCTGCGACGATCACCACGTCGTGGCCCATGGCCTCTTTGGCCGGCCAGGCACTCCCGAACGGACCACGTATTCCAAGGACCGCGCCTGCCTTCAATTCCCGCATGGCACGCGTGACCGTGCCGACTTCACGGATGGTATGGATCAGGCTATTCGGCTTTGCAGGGTCACCGCTGATAGAGACCGGTACTTCACCAGCCCCAAAGGCATAGAGCATGTTGAACTGGCCCGGTGCAAAGCGAAAGCCGTCCGCGCCATCGGGCGGTGATAGCTCGAGAGTATACGTATCCCGGGTTTCGCGCCGTGTTCTTAAGACACGGCACATTCGCGGAGTCATAGGACCCGGCACTCCAGCAGTTGTGGCGGCTTCAGGCGCGGACTTCATAAATATTCAGTATTTGCAGCCTTGCGGCGTCCAGGTTTTCCTGGACGATGGTCGCAAAGCGCTTCAGGAGATGATAGCCAAGATCGTGGTCCTGTTCAGACTTTTCGCGAAGGCACTTGCCGTCCAGCGCGATCGCCCGTGTCAGTTCCATGGCATGCGCGTCAAAAATCCAGCGGTAAGGCGGGACCAGCCAGGACCAGCCAAGGACCTCGCCTTCGCCGGCGGTCTGGACCTTCACCGGACCCCGGCCGGGGACAAACATCTCCAATGCGACCAATCCCTCGCGAATCAAATAAAAGTGGTTTGCTTCCTCGCCCTGGCGGAATATGAATTCCCCTGCATTGAACCGGACATTGGACGCGCATCCTACAATGAGGTCCAGATGATGCTCGTCAAGGCCCTTAAAAAAAGGATGCTCGGCAAGAATAGGTCTAAGTGTCTCCATGATGAGCCTCCTGAAGTTCCGTAGAAAGCGGTTCCGTTTCTCGAATGGCCCGGACTTCCTCGGTTATATCAATGCCCACAGGACACCAGGTAATACATCGCCCGCAGCCAACGCAGCCGGAAGTGCCGAACTGGTCGATCCACGTGGCGAGCTTATGGGTCATCCACTGGCGATAGCGGGCTTTGGTGCTGGCACGAACACTGCCTCCATGGATGTAAGAATGGTCCATGGTAAAGCAGGAGTCCCATCGCTGCCAGCGCTCGGCGTGGTCGCCTTTCAGGTTTGTAACATCCTCGACCGTCGAACAAAAGCACGTGGGGCAGACCATTGTACAGTTGGCGCAGGTCAGACAGCGGGCCGCAACGTTGTCCCATCGCGGATGTCCGTAGTTCTTGTACAGAAGTTCCTTGATGTTCGTCGTGTCCATCTTGCGGCCCATTTGTGCGGCAGCGGTGCTGATCGCGCGGTCAGCCTGAGCCATTTCCTCCGGTCCTGCACTCCGATGGGGGACCTGCAGGAAAATTGCCCGACCCCCCTCAGTGCCGACTTCGACCACAAAGTAGTGCTGCCCGCCGTTCACGATTTCCGTCATGGCAATGTCGAAGCCTGCGTCTGCCCTGGGCCCGATACCCATGGAGACGCAGAAGCACGTCCCGCCGGCCTGCCCACAATTGATTGCAACGATGAATGTCTGGGCACGGCGGAACTGGTAAGAAACATTGGGGGCAATCGGGTGAATGAAGACGCGGTCCTGCACGGCGATGGCATGCAGGTCGCACGAGCGAACACCGATGAAGGCCATCTTCTGTGTTTCAACAGGCTCTTCTTTGAATTGGAGCTTTCCGTCCTGCTTATCCACCTGGAATAAACGTGAGCGGGGAGGGAAGAGGAACTGTTTCCACGAATGAGGCCCGACGTTGTACCCGAACAACGCCCCGTCGCCGCGTTTTTTCAGGCGGTAACGGCCGCCGTCCTGTTCATCAGTCCAGCCTGCGGGTAATTCCTCCGCCGAAAGAAGATTGTCATAAATGATTGCGCCGTCATGGATGCGCGGACCAATGATTCGGTAGCCGTTCGCGGTGAGGGTGTCGAACAGCTTTTGCAGGTCCTTGCGTTCGAGGATGTACTCCGGGTCGCGAGATAATGCGGCCAAGTTATCACCTCATAACAGAAACAGGCTCAGTTCTATGCTACTCCTGAATTTCAGTCTCGCCTACGACAGATATGGTCGCAGTGATGCGTATCACTTCGTCGTTCAATGGCGGGCTGGAATTTCGCGTGGCCAAGTCGGGGCCAACGGAAAGGAGCTTTGTTGT
Source organism: Terriglobia bacterium (assembly GCA_035652895.1). Classification (GTDB taxonomy): domain Bacteria; phylum Acidobacteriota; class Terriglobia; order UBA7540; family UBA7540; genus SCRD01. Next base: position 152,282 of record DASRCX010000067.1, on the reverse strand, counting down.
CATGCTTCACCACCGGGCCGGGTGGGCCTCGTACTTTCTGAACACGCCAATTGGCGGGCGAGTAGCAGGGCGCCTTCCACCGGTTCTCGCTGCAAAAGGGTAATGCGCGTTCGCGGCCCATATTCGTGAACCTTGCGCGCAAAAGCGCGGCGAATCAGCGCACTTGAGCGAAATATGCCTCCTGAGCACACAACCTGGACGGGCCGGCGTTTCCAGCCGAGCCTTTTGAGGAGTGTGATCGGAAGCTCTGCAAGGTTTTCTGCGGCTTCAAAGCACAGTCTGCGTGCAACCACATCTCCGGCGATGGCTTCCTGGTGAACCAGAGGGAAAAGGGCCGCAATGTCCTGAGTAGTGAAGTCCTTTGTTACGACTTCGGTGATTTTCCTGAGGCGAAGTTTGCGGCAAAACCGCTCCAGGAGGCCGGTTGGTCTGCCCCTTCCGTCATGTGCGCGGAGCGCGGCTGCGATGGCCTTGCGTCCGATGTCGTACCCGGACCCGGCGTCATCAAACAGACTGCCCCAGCCGCCCACGCGAAAGACTTCCCCCTTTTCGTCGCGTGCGAAAGAGATGGATCCTGTTCCCGCGATCACGATGATGCCTTCAGAACCGCCGAGCGCAGCCTCGAGCGTGATGGCGGCATCAGTCGTCAGCAGGTGTGCGCGCGCTGGTATGTACCTGCGTATCCAGCGAAGCATTTGGCCGCGGACAGGCTCACCATCGGCGCCGGCAAGACCTGCGCAAACTGCATCAAGTTTTCGGTGCTGTATCCGGCCCTCGCGCAGCACGCCGCGGTAAACCTGTGCAAGCTCGTGCTGAGCAGCGGCAACGCCCACTTTGATCGGATTGGAGGGCCCTCCGGTGACGCGCGCAAGAATCCTGAGGTCTTCATCGGCAAGCCATGCCGTGGTTCGAGTGCCGCCGCCGTCGATTCCGAGCAGATATCCCATGTTCAGAGTCAGCCATCATTGCGCTTTGGCGTTTTGCAGTCAAGGTGTGGGTATTGAGCCGAGAGTTGCAACTTGAAGTGCTTTGTTCAGGCAGTCAATTCCTTCCAAGGAGCCGCAACTGGCCCGTAAGCGAGCGTCCGCCCGCGCTGCCATAGGTCAGGAATGTGGGTGAGTCGATATTGTTGTCCACGGCATTGGGATTTTGACGGTCAGTGATGTCATCAAAGCCGGCTCGGACCTGCCATCGAAATCCAAACAGCGAAATACGTTTTTCAAGGGCCATATTAAGTGAGAAGTAAGCTGGAAAGCGCATTTGATTCGGCGGCCCAACAAGCTGCTGATCTTCATTGACAATGCTGAATGGAAATCCATCGTGCCAATCCAGCGTGTAGGCAAGATCGAATTGTTTGATCAGAGGAAGAATGCCCCAGGAAACAATGCGGTTCGGCGTATCCCACGGAAGCGGTCCGCCGGCTTGCGGGCTGAAGTAGGGATTGTCCACGCTGAAATCGAGCACTGCATTGGACCGCGCTGATGATCGCGTATAGGAGGCGTAGATAACATGACCACCCTTAAACCGGCGCTGGATGGACAGCATCAGCGCGTTGTAGCGGTCCTCGCGCACGCTTTCCAGCGTGAATTGTCCTGCAAAGCAGCCTGCCGGCCCCGAGCATGGGTTTACATACGTCCAGCCGTTGTATCCGCGCTTCTGAAGAAACTCCGCACGAAGAAAAAACGAGCGGGGAAGCTTTTGCTCGATCCCGGCGCTCCAGTTCAGGAACCAGGGTTTATCGACGCCTTGCCGGCCGATCTGAAAGACACTTTCGACGGCTGGCCGGACCAGGATTGTGCCGGTCGGGTCATAAAAGGAATCGATCCGCGTTCCGGCGAGCGGCTGAGTATAAAGATCGATGTTGGTCTGATCGTAGTAGATTCCTGCACCCGCCACGATCTTCGTCGTTTCTTTTTCTGACGGTGTGAAGCTTGCAGCGAAGCGAGGCGATACCCGCGCTCCGGGCGCGATCCGGTCCCATTCGAGTCTCAGACCCGGGTCGAAGACAAGACGCGGCAATGGCGACCAGTGGTCCTCAGCATAAAAGCCGGTTTCGAAATTTACCTGCTGGAATGACGGATTGCCCGGAAAGCTTACTGTGCGGGAAAGCGTGCCATCCTCCCGCAGGACCGTAATTCCGTGCCGGTTAAAGGATTGGACGGACACGACGCGGTCCAGATCAATGCCGGCTTTCAATTCGTGTGTCCCCCAGCGGCGGAGCGTTGGAGATGTGAGATTACCGATAACTTGCAGGCGTTCGGACCTTCCCTCGGCGCGCTCGAAATAATTCCCGCTGGAGCCCTCGGGCGTCAAAACATAGGTTTCGTTTCCCTGCGGAAGTTGCGCCGTGTGAAAGCGGCTGAAGCCCAACCCGTATTCCATCAGCATGCCGTTTGAAAGGGTAAACTGGTCGATTGCGGAGAAGTGGTAGATCGACTCGCTGGCGTTGGTGGTTGTTTCCACAGGGTCGAAGCGGGAAAGGCCGGCATGGTCACTGCGGAATTCGTTGAACAGAAAATCGGTCGTGAGAATGTTCGAGGGCGTCAGGTTGACCTGCGCCTTGGCGAGGTTTCCCCATCGCCAGCGAGTGTTGCTGTCGGCCCCAGGCGGCAATTCATTGATCAGTTCAAGATCATATTCGCTTTCAGGAGCCAGCAGAAACCATGCCTTGCCTTTTTTGATCGGGCCGGAAAAGCTGCCATGGGGCGTCCATCCCCCGATATGAAAACCCTTATGCGTGTCGATGGACGGCACGAAATCCGTACCAGAAAAGCGATAATGATCGTCCCCCATACCGGACTCCAAGTCAATGACGCCGCCTGAAGCTTTGCCGAACTGCGCTGGAAATCGACTGCCGTAAACCGTGACGGAGCGGAGAGCATCCACGGGGATTCGTGAGTGGAAGAGGCCGCTGGCAGGGTCCGTGATGTTGAACCCATCCAATTCATCTAGAATCTGTTGCGTGGGGCTGCCGTTCACGTGGACCTGGCCTGTGGCGTCCTGCACGATTCCCGGCATGAGAGGCAGCGCGTACCGGATATCACGCGAAACAACGTACGGCAGGTTCATGATCTCATTGTCGTTCAACTGATGCGTTGACGTAGTCTTTGCTGGATCAATATTGGCGGGCGATGCGACAACGTCCACCCGCTGGTGGACTTCGCGGACGTGGTCAAGCGTGATTTCAGTGGTCTGCTGGCCACTGAGACTCATGGCGGCGGACGTCACGGCATAAAAGCCCTCTTTCTCAACCAGAAGCCGGTAGGTCCCGGGTTGCAGGCCCGTGAAAGGGAATCGCCCGGCATCGCTTGTTTCTCCCCTTGCGACAAATGGCGTGCCGGGTTGCGACAGGGTTATATGAGCCATTGGCACCGGCATGCCGGTCTCATCGTTGACAATGACAAGCAAACTGGCTGTCTGGTTCCGGCCGAAAGCGATTCCGGCGCAGAAAAGCACAAAAAGGCACGGACACAGCAGCCATGCAGAGTTAGACGCCAGCCACTTATTCTTCCCGCCCCTGTGTCGGAACTTGCTCCCTGGCTCCATTCGTGACTTCCATTTTCGCTCAGATCGCAGGAAATAGTGGAGATTTCATTTTCACAGATATGCGCGGCTCGATGAGGGAGCATATACTCCGCTTTGCATAGGGCTCGGGCATGGATGTGCTGGAGATTCGGGCGCTATGCATTGCTGGACACAGGATGAAGTCCTTCTCTATAATCAACAATTTATCCACTGAAGGGGGACCGATGCGAAAGGCGCTCGACCTCAAACAGACGCTGAATCTTCCTCAAACAAGGTTTCCGATGAAGGCTAATCTGCCTCAGAACGAGCCTCGCTGGCTTGCCACCTGGGCGGAAAAGGACCTTTACAACCAGATTCGGCAGGCGCGAAAGGACGCGCCGCTCTTTACGCTTCACGACGGGCCGCCCTACGCCAATGGCCGCATCCATCTGGGAACGGCGCTCAACAAGATTCTGAAGGACTTCATCATCAAGGCCAGAACGTTGCAAGGTTTCAACGCTCCCTATCTCCCGGGCTGGGACTGCCACGGCTTGCCCATCGAGATTAATGTTGACAAGGAACTCGGCCCGAGAAAGCGGTCGATGAGCGCGGTGGAAATCCGCCAGGCGTGCCGCCGATACGCCGAGAAGTACGTTGATCTGCAGCGGGAGGACTTTATCCGTCTGGGCGTTTTTGGCGAGTGGTCTAAACCCTACTTGACGATGGACCCTTCCTACCAGGCCCTGATTGCGGAAAACTTCCTGACATTTCTCGCAAAGGGATACGTTTACCGCGGCCTCAAGCCCGTCTATTGGTGCATTCATGACAAAACGGCGCTGGCAGAGGCGGAGGTTGAATACGAAGAGCATCGCAGCGACTCGATCTACGTGCGCTATCGAGTGCTTTCTGATCTGGGCGGCATCGCGCCGGAGCTTAGGGGCCGCGAGGTTTACGTCGTTATCTGGACGACTACGCCGTGGACGCTTCCTGCCAGCATGGCCGTCGCGTTTCATCCCGAGTTCGAATATGTCGCTGCCAGCGACGGCAGCAAAGATGGCGCGGTTTACATCATGGAGGCAAGGCGCTACGGGCCTGCGGTGGCGGAGACGGGGCTGAATGCGGCGGTTGAACTGGCGCGCTTTCCGGGCAAAATGCTGGACCGGATTGAAATTCAGCACCCATTTCTTGATCGCAAAGTCCTGGGAGTTCTGGCGGACTATGTCACGGCCGAAGACGGAACGGGCTGCGTCCACACAGCACCCGCACACGGCCGAGAGGACTTTGAGACGGGAGTGAAATACGGCCTTGAGATCTTCTGCCCTGTGGGAGATGCCGGCGAGTTCACCGAAGGTCTGCCGGAGTACAAAGGAAAGCAGGTCTTTGAGGCCAACAAAGCAATCATTGAACTGGTCAAAGATCGGGGCAATCTGGTGGGGCCGGCAGGCCACCTGACGCACTCCTACCCGCACTGCTGGCGCTGCCACAATCCGATCATTTTTCGGGCCAACGAACAGTGGTTTGTACGGATTGATCATAACGGCCTGCGCGAGCGCTCGCTCGAAGAGATCAAGAAAGTCCGCTGGTCTCCCGAATGGGGCGAGGAACGAATTTCCAACATGATCGCCACGCGGCCTGACTGGTGCATATCGAGGCAAAGGGTCTGGGGCGTCCCGATCGTTGTTTTTCATTGTGTTGATTGTAAAAAGCCCTTGCTTGACGCCAACCTGGGACGCAGGGCCGTCGAGATTTTCAGGAAAGAGGGCGCAGACGCGTGGTACACGCACGATGTCAATGAGTTGGTCCCACCAGGAACCCAATGTCCCGACTGCGGCGGGTCGAACCTTCGCAAGGAAACAGACATTCTTGACGTCTGGTTTGACTCTGGATCGAGCCACGCTGCTGTCCTGGGCCATCGGCCGGACCTGCCGTGGCCTGCGGATGTTTATCTCGAGGGTGGCGATCAGTATCGCGGTTGGTTTCACAGTTCGCTCCTGGTGGCCATGGTCCTGCGCGGTCAGGCCCCCTACCGCGCCGTGCTGACCAACGGCTGGGTCCTGGATGCCCAGGGGCGCGCCATGTCAAAGTCGTTGGGCAACGTCATTGACCCGAACGAGGTCATCAAAACCCATGGCGCGGAAATATTGCGCCTCTGGGTGGCGTCCATCGACTTCCGCGAAGATGTTGTGATTTCCGCCGATATTCTGACGCGGTTGTCGGAAGCCTACCGCAAGTTGCGTAATACGTTCAGGTACTGCCTGTCAAACCTTTACGATTTTGATCCTTCCCGCGACACCGTGCGAGGTGATCAGCTTGAGGAAATTGACACCTGGGCACACTTCGAAACCGCAAACCTGCTGGACCGCGTCTATGCCGCCTACCGGGAGGACGCATTTCATAAGGTTTATCGAGCGATTTACGATTTCGCTACCATTGAGCTAAGTTCCTTTTATTTCGATATTCTGAAGGACCGGCTTTACACGGCGCCGGCGCGGTCGATTCGTCGTCGCGCAGCGCAGACCACACTCTATCGAATTGCCGATGCGCTGGTTCGGGCCGTGGCTCCGCTGATGTGCTTTACGGCGGAGGAGGTGTGGACGCACCTGCCGGCGCAAGCTTCGCGGGAAGAGAGCGTTCATCTGGCGCATTTCATTCCGGCGGCAGACTTTCGTGAGGCGGTTCCGGTGGCACGCCGGAGTCGACTCGAGAACTGGCCGACGTTGATTGCTTTGCGAGATGCGGTTTTGAAGGCCCTGGAGGAAGCGCGCCGGAATAACGTGATTCACAGCTCACTCGAAGCGAAGGTCTGTCTCAGCGCTGATTCAAATCTCAGGCCCCTGCTTGAAGACTATCTCGCTGATTTACCCACATTGCTGATCGTTTCTCAGGTTGGGCTCGAACCTTATTCGCCAAGCGAGGCTGGTGAAAGCTCGTTGCCAGGCCTTAAGATAAGAGTTGAACGGGCATCAGGGACGAAGTGCGAGCGTTGCTGGAATTACTCCGAGCACGTTGGCAAAGATGAGGTTTATCCTGGGGTCTGTGAACGCTGCGTGGCTGCCTTGCGCGAGATTGAAGCCGGCGCGGCAGATTAGCGCGACGCAGTTGTGGCTCGGGAACCGCGGCTCCAAGAGACGATTGCAGAGATAAAGGGGATGCGGGAAAAATCATCTCCAGCCATGGATACTGCCGTTATGCCCAGCCAACTGGCCGGGCACGCTCATACCATCCAACTCATTGCTTATGCGCTGATTATCATCGTGATCTTTGCCGGCGACCAGATCACCAAGAACATGGTCCAGAAATGGATTCCTCGCGGGATGGTGGTTCCGGTGATTTCGGGCTTTTTTAATATCATTCACACGGAAAACACCGGGATTGCGTTCAGCCTGTTTGCCGGCGCTTCGCCTTCATGGAAGATGGTTTTGCTGATCGCGGTTTCTTTGGCCCTGCTGGTTGCCGTTCTTATTGTCGCGCTGAAGAGCAGGGAAATGAAGTGGGAAACCGGAGTGGGGCTGGCGTTGATCCTGGGTGGGGCGTCTTCAAATCTGCTGGACCGAATTCGCTTTGGTCAGGTTGTTGACTTCCTGGATGTATATTATCGCAGCTACCATTGGCCGACTTTTAACCTGGCGGACAGCGCCATTGTGGTGGGTGCCGGGCTTCTGATCCTTGAACTCCTGATTTCCAAATAAATTCGAATGTCAGGAAACGCGTCCCAAGAAACAGACCTGCGGGAATTTGTGGCCGGGGCAGAGGACAGCGGCCAGCGGCTGGACATCTTCCTCGCTGAACACATGCCGGACTGGACCCGCAGCCAGTTACAGCAGGTCATCCGGACGGGACTGGTCAAGATCGGCGGGCGGGCTGCTTCAAAAGCAGGCGAGAAACTGGAAGCGGGCGACCGTGTCAGCATCCTGGCAAAACGCGAGCCGATTCGCGCCTTCGCTGAGGAACTGCCGCTGGCCATTGTCTATGAGGATGACGACTTGGCTGTGGTGGACAAGCCCGCTGGGATGGCTGTCCACATTGGGGTAGGGACGAAGGCCGGTACGCTTGTCAACGCGCTGCTTTATCACCTTGGCGGCGGCCTTTCGTCTGTGGCTGGAGAGCTAAGACCGGGAATTGTTCATCGTCTCGACAAAATGACCTCCGGACTGATCATCGTTGCCAAAAATGACGTTGCCCATCACGCGCTCGCTGACCAGTTCCGAGTTCGGACCATCCACAAACATTATTGCGCGCTTGTTCACGGCCGAGTCGAGTCCGAGCACGGAAAGGTCGACGCCCCTGTGGGCAGGGACCCTGTGAGGCGCGCGCGGATGAAAGTGGACGGAATCGCCGCGCGTGAAGCAGTCACCCTTTACCGTGTGAGCCGCCGATTTCATCATTTCACCCTTATTGATGCGGAACCGCAAACCGGCCGGACCCATCAGATTCGCGTCCATTTCGCTCATCTTCATCATCCCATAGTCGGCGACAGGATGTATGGAGCTCCAGCAAAGCTATGGATCGGGTCAAAGGAACGCCCGACATTGGACCGCCACTTTCTCCACGCAGCGGAGATTGAATTCGTGCATCCTCGCACAGGTGCGAAGATGAAGTTTACTTCTCCACTGCCGCCGGATCTTAAAACGTTCCTTGAACTGCTGGAAGCGGAGGACCGCTAGGAGGACTTGCGGGAAAACACCTGTTGTGGCCTGGGCTAGCATTTTCGGCCTGCGGAGTGCGCGAGAGCCCGCGCATGGTCTTTGGCGCTGCGTCACGAGGCAGGCTTTTTTCAAAGCGCCGGCCCTTATTCTTCGATCCCCTTTCTGACGTATCGAAAGCGCGGTAGGATATTAGGAAGTAAGCGTCAGGGGAGAATGGCTATTCGACATGGAGGAGGAAAAGATGAAACGGTTACTGATGGCGTCTATGGGGATGGCGGTCTTGCTGGCAATAACCCTGCCTCTCCGGGCTCAGGGAAATCCGCGTGGCAAAACGGAGATCACTCTGAACGGCAAGACGGTTTCAATCGACTATGGACGTCCTTCGCTTCACGGCAGGACCGTCGATCAGATGCTTTCTGAACTGAAACCAGGCCAGTTCTGGCGGCTTGGGGCAGACTCATCCACGACTTTTGAGACCGGGACGGCCCTCGCGTTCGGCAACAAGACCGTGCCGGCCGGGACTTACAGTCTGTGGGCGGAGAAACTGGCAGGCAACAAGTGGGACCTGGTTTTCAACAAGCAGCATGGCCAGTGGGGAACGCAGCACGATCCGAAGCTCGATTTTGTGAAGGTCCCCCTCGAAGAATCAAAAGCCAGCGATTCGGCGGAAATGGTTACGATCAAATTGGCCAATGAAGGCGATGGCGGTCGTTTCTCTGTTCAATGGGGCGATCTGGTGCTGGCGACCAACTTCAAGGCCAAATAAAGTTGTCGCTTCAATTCAGTTTAAACCTACGGCGCCGCCGTCCTCTTGACGTTTCTTCCGGGACTGCGGCGCTATCGGGCATAGACCATGCCGGAAAATCCACAGGCATTTCCTTCCTTCTTGCCCTTCTGCAAATTTGCGATTAATGAGATCCCCATTCGAGCAGGAAGAACCGTGTTGCGGGGGCCTGCAGGACCCCGATCGGGTGATAGTTCGACAGAATGAAGTGATCAACGGGCGTCAGATCAAGCGCGGCGGGATCGGCCGCAGGCCAGATACCGTGGTAGGTCGTAAGCGGCAAAGCGAAATAGAATATCCATCGCGGCGGATGCGCTCGAAGCTGAGCGAGCGCTTTATCGTACGTGACGGGGTCCATCATGCCAGGTTGGAGAAATGAATACTGGGTGGGATTTTGAGCGCCGGTCAGGAAGTACATGATAGGCAGATATGGATAAACAAACAGCGTGTCACCCGGTTTGATCCGCTCCTTCGTGAGCCTGATGATCGACTGGTCATCAGGGGCGGCACGGACGCGTCCGATGCGAGTTTCTATGAGGGGCTCCGACCTGATCGCTAAAAAAGAGTAACCGAATGCGGCAACCGCAATGGACAGGGAAAATGCTGCGGCAGCCACACGCAACATCTTGCCCTTGAGGGCCTCGTTCAGCATGTATCCGGCCAGAACGTAGAAAACCGGAACAATGAACAGTAGTTGGTCAGCCGACCAACGGGGAAATGCGGAAATGACAAACCCGAAAGAGGCGAGCATCAAAAGTGTTGCGAGCTTCTCGCGCTCGTCCATTTTCCTTCGACGCAGACGCCGAACGATCCACGCCGCATATACAACGGGAGGCAGCACAGGCGGGAGCAGAACAGCAATCAGACCTGTGGCCCGTGCAATGAGCGCCCGGCCGCTTGCCCCGGCAAACATCAAACGCAGGCCGCCAGGACCGATCGCTCCGTATCCATACGGGACTCGATTGGCCGCCGGATAATGCGCAGAAGTCCATAATAAGTCACGAAACATCGGGCCAAGCGCACCCTGGAAAAATAGAACTCCGCCGGCGACGAGCGAAAGGCACGCTGCGCCTGCAAGATAAGGAACCACTTGGCGACGCAACTCCTGGACCATCAGCAGCCACAACCCAAGGAGCGCCGAGACGGCAAGAAGTGACGGTGTGATCCACGCGGCGGCTGCGCCGACCAGCCCGGAGGCAAAAAACAGAATGGGACGCGGTCGTTCTGTTCCGGCAGAGATCAGGGCCACCGCAAGCAGGCCAATTGCGCTGCTGTCCCAGCGATGGTTCACATAAAGTCGAAACAACGGGCGAGTCTGGAGAGCGAAAAAAGAGACTGCGAGTATCAATGCGAACTTTCGGCTCGTGAGTTGACTGGCGAGCCAGTAAACCACCGCGGTCAGCAGCGCAAGGTCAAAAACCAGCGCAAGCCGGGCGTGACGGAGTGTGGGTCCGAAAAGCCCCAGAATTGCCGCCTCGATCCAGAAGGTTCCCGGGCCGGTCATAACAAAAAAGTCGCGGTAAGGGGCCTGCCCGTGCAAAATTCTTTCGGCGCCGGAAAGATAAATACCTTCGTCGAGTGAAAGGAAAAAATGGTTAGCCCAGAGGAGCCAGACGACGATGCCGGCCGCTGCGAACACGGCAAGGGCGCTCGGCCAGTTCGGCTGATTTGCTTCAGTCTGCAGATTTGGCTCTGCCGGCATGATGAGCGAGTTTACCTTTGTCGAAGGAACGGCGCAATGGCGCGGAAGTTATTCTTAGATGTTTACAACCGCGGTTCCAAGGACCTGCAAATTTACCGGAAACCCCTCGATTGGCACAAGGTTTGAGTCCGTAGGGTGGCCGAAGATGTTCTTATCGGCTTTCGGCGACGGCCGGCGAAGCGTTTTCCTTAGGCGCGTAATAACCGGGACGGGTCCTTACGACATAGCGCTTGCTGTCCTGGTGGTCGGTCAACTCGATCACAACCCGCCGGAATGTGCCGTCCTTCTTGGCGTTGGTGGGATAGTAGCCCAGCGTGTACTGATTGCGGATGTCATGGGCGATGCTGGCGCAGATGGGTTCCACCTGGTCCAGAGACTTCGGGAAGTAAGCCTTTCCACCTGTCGCTTCGGCGAGTTCCGTTAATATTTTCGCCGCCCGCTTGTCTCCGCCACCATGGATCTTGAAAAGCCCGCCCTCGTGTTCTTCGCCAAGCAGCCCGATGCAGTAGATAACCGCATTCGATTGCTGCGCCTGCCGGAGCAGGTCCGGGAAGGAGTAGCGACTTGCGTTGTCTTCGCCGTCGGTGATCACCAGGATGACCTTTTTATCACGATTACCGAGCTTCAGATGATCGAGGGAAGCCGAGACCGCGTCATACAGGGCCGTCCCGCCCCGGGAATCGATTTTAGTGAGGGCAGCTTTGAGCTCTTCCATGTTGCTGGCAAAATTCCCAGGCGTATCCAAATAATATTCGTCGTTGAAATTGACCACGAAGACCTGATCATCAGGATTGGACGTCTTGACAAATGTCAGCGCTGCCGCACTCACGGCTGCGCGCTTGTCCCGCATGCTGCCGCTGTCGTCGATGTCGATTCCCATGGTCACGGGAATGTCCGCATGGCTGAAGACGGCGATTTTCTGCGGTACACCGTCCTCGAGGACACGAAAATCCTTTTCAGTCAACCCATTGACGATATGGCCCTTTTTGTCAACAACCGTTGCGTGGAGTACTACCAGGTTTACGTTGACATTGATCTTGAACTGGCCATTATTTTTCTCAGGGCCCGGCATGGTGGAAGTGCGCGGTGCAAGTTCCTGGGCAGACAGAGGCGCGCTCAGAATAAGGGCGGCGAAAGCGGCAAGGATCATTCGGCTGTGAATACAAAACAAAAAGGGCAATTTCCTATTGTGTCGGGGCATAGTAGCCTGTTCGGGCATAGACCTGAAGGGGAGGCAGCCCCCTCGGCGGACGCAGTTTGACTTTAATCCGCCGCCAGCGTCCGTCCCGCACAAGGTTTGATGGCTTATATCCAATGACATATTGATTCCGCAATTGAATTGAGATTTTTTCGGCTATATCCGGTAACTCGCTGGGGTCATCAACTGAAAACATCCTTCCGCCGGATATGTTGGCCAGTTCCGAAAGCAGCGAGGGGCCGGCAGCCTCTTCGGGAGTGCGGTCACGGTCTGCGAGCGGCTCAAAGACCCCAATCGCGTATATCTGGACGTCAGATTCTCTAACGGCTCGCTTAATGTCCCTTTCAGTATATCGGCTGTGATTGTCACCGCCGTCAGAGATTACCAGCAATGCCTTTCGGCTGGTTTGGCTCTTCTTCATCCGGTTCAAACCAAGGTAAATCGCATCGAGCAACGACGTCCTTCCGCCCGCTTTCACAAAAAGCATCCTGTCAAGGATGTTTTCATAGTTATCCGTAAAAGCAGAGACGAGATACGGGCGGTCACTGAAACTGATCAGCATAAACTCGTCTTCTGGGTTAGATGTCTTAAAGAACTCCAGCGCTGCCTCTTTAGACTTTTGAATCTTGTCGGACATCGAACCGCTGGTATCGAAAATCATGCCCACGGAGATGGGAGCATCTTCTGTGGCAAATGACAGTATTTTCTGCTGGACTTTGTCATCGTAGATTTCGAAGTTGTCTTCACCAAGCCCTGTGACAATGCGGTCATAAGGGTCCGTCACCGTAACGGGCACGATGACCCTGTCCACATTCACCTGGATGGGCGTCGTGTTGATTGGATTACGACGGACTTCAACGTCTGGAACTGGGTCCGTTTTATCAGAATGGGCCGCCGCCTTATCTCCCGACGCAAAGCAAGTTATTGAACAACTTGCGATGGCCCAAAAGGCCAAAAACGAAACCAATCCGACCCGGAATGCGCGCCTGATGATGTTTCTGGCCACCCAGGCACCTTCCTTTGGTCTCAGCCGACGGTTGCCCCTCCGCGGTTGCTATCCAACAGACTCGGCATGACCTGAGTACATTCTAACACAACCCTGTGATTCGAACGTGCGGGCAATGAATATTCCCTTGATCTGATGGGGCGAAATCGGTTTCGATTTGCATTGACAACGATTCCGTCCTGAACCCATAATGAGCGGTACAGTTACCTTCCAGTCCGATTAAATGCAGACGATTAGAAAACAGGCTGAATTCCGGAAAACAGGTGCTAACTATTGGGGGCCTTTCAGCCGATATCCTAGAGGAGCATCATGAGCGCTAAGTACATATTTGTAACCGGGGGCGTCGTCAGTTCGCTGGGGAAAGGACTGGCTGCGGCTTCGATTGGGTGCCTGCTGGAAGCGCGGGGATTGAAAGTCAATCTTCTCAAGTTTGACCCGTATCTCAACGTCGACCCCGGAACAATGAGCCCCTTCCAGCACGGCGAGGTTTATGTAACCGACGACGGTGCGGAAACCGATCTGGACCTCGGTCACTATGAGCGGTTCACTCACGCGCGAATGCGGCGGGAAAACAACTGCACGGCAGGGCGCATCTACGAGACCATCATCACCAAGGAGCGGCGCGGGGATTACCTCGGGAAAACGGTCCAGGTGATTCCGCACGTTACCGATGAAATTAAGGCGGCGATCCGCAAGGTATCGTCGGACGTGGATGTGGCCATCGTAGAAATCGGCGGCACTGTAGGTGATATCGAGTCCCTCCCTTTTCTTGAAGCCATTCGCCAGATGCGCCAGGAGCAGGGAAGAGACAACGTGGTTTTTGTGCACGTAACACTGGTTCCATATATCAACGCCTCCGGCGAGCTGAAGACCAAGCCGACTCAACACTCCGTCAAGGAATTGCGTGAAATCGGCATCCAGCCGGACATCCTCCTTTGCCGCACGGACCGTTTTCTGCCCCCGGACATCAAGGCCAAGATTGCTCTGTTCTGCAGCGTGCAGAAGGACGCTGTCATTACAGCGAAGGATGTTGGGAATATTTACGAAGTCCCGATTGTACTGGCGGCGGAGGGCCTGGACACTCAGATCGTCCGCTACCTCGGCCTGGAGCCTGGCGAGTGCAATCTAAAGCCCTGGATCGATCTGGTCGAGCGGCTGCGCGGGCTCAAAGACGAGGTTTCCATTGCGATTGTCGGCAAGTATGTCGAATTCCAGGATTCCTACAAGAGCTTGAACGAAGCGCTTGTGCACGGCGGCATTGCCAATGGCGTTCGCGTGAATGTGGTCTGGCTTGAGGCGGAGGGTCTCGAAAGTGAAGGCTGGGAAGCCCAACTCGAGGGGTTTGACGGGATCCTGGTCCCGGGCGGATTCGGCAAGCGGGGCATTCCCGGAATGCTGCGCGGCATTACCTACGCCCGCACTCAGAAGGTCCCGTTCTTCGGCATCTGTCTTGGGATGCAGTGCGCAGTGATTGAATACGCTCGCAACGTGTGCGGGCTCCAGGGGGCCGACAGTTCTGAATTTGATCCCGCAACGCCACACCGCGTGATCTACAAGTTGCGCGAACTGAGAGGAATCGACGAACTGGGTGGCACCATGCGGCTGGGTGCCTGGACGGCGCGGCTGAAGCCGGGTTCCTTTGCCCATCGCGCCTATGGGCAGCTTGAAATTTCCGAACGCCACCGCCACCGCTATGAGTTCAACCGCGAATACGAAGCCACGCTCGTTGCCAACGGGCTCGAGATCACCGGCGAGACCCCGGACGGGACTTACGTCGAAATCGTCGAGATTCGCGACCATCCCTGGTTCCTGGGTTGCCAATTCCATCCAGAATTCAAATCGCGGCCGCTGGAACCGCATCCGCTGTTCAAGGCTTTTATTGGTGCGGCCGTCAGTCATCGCGAACGGCGCATGTCAGGTGTAGAAGCTGGACGCTCGGGCGGGCAGTTGATCGAAAAGGGTGTACAGGCTTCCGGTCAAGCCTCCTGACTTGCTTTACGGGAATTTTGCGCTCTTCCGGAGTGCAAACGTGCGGGACAAACGTCAGACCGATTATGAATAGTCCGGTTCGCATCGACAGGGTCTCCTTTGCCCAGGGACAGCCTCTCTTCCTGATCGCCGGCCCCTGCGTGATTGAGAGCGAGTCCCACGCCTTGATGATGGCCCGTAAACTCAGCACTGTGGCGCGCCGTCTCGGCATGCCCTACGTCTTCAAAGCGTCTTTTGACAAAGCCAATCGCACTTCCGCAGACTCCTATCGTGGCCCGGGCCTCGAGCGCGGCCTAAAGATCCTTGCCCGCATTCGCAAAGAAGTCGGCGTCCCCGTCCTGACCGACGTTCATGACGTCAGCCAAGTTGAACCAGCAGCGGAAGCATGCGATGTGATCCAGATACCAGCGTTCCTCTGCCGGCAGACGGACCTGCTGGAGGCGGCGGGGCGGTCCGGTGCGGTCGTCAACATCAAAAAGGGCCAGTTTATGTCTCCGTGGGAAATGCGCAACGCCGTCGAAAAGGTTGAAAGGACCGGAAACCGGCGCATTCTGATTACTGAACGCGGAACGACATTCGGCTATAACAATCTGGTAGTTGATATGCGTGGACTCGCAGTGATGCGCTCCTGGGGCTATCCTGTCGTGCTTGATTGTACGCATTCGCTGCAGTTGCCCGGCGGCAAAGGGTCCCAAAGCGACGGCCAGCCACAGTTTATCGAGCCGCTGGCGCGGGCGGGTGTCGCCGCAGGAGTGGATGGGATTTTCATGGAAGTTCACGATCGTCCGGAAAAGGCCTTATCGGACGGTCCAACTTCATTAAACCTCCGGAATTTTCCATCTTTGGCCCGGAGGCTCAGGGACCTTGGCGAGTTTGTCCGGAAAATGCGATGAGCCTTTTGCCCTTACGGCGGCGATCCACGGATAGTGACTTGCAGGATGCGTCCTTCGCCGGCCTGTGAGGCGGCCCATTGTGGCGGTCAGCGGCTATACATCGGAGTTGATGGTTCAATAGTGTCAAAGCGGCCTGAACGT
Source organism: Terriglobia bacterium (assembly GCA_035652895.1). Classification (GTDB taxonomy): domain Bacteria; phylum Acidobacteriota; class Terriglobia; order UBA7540; family UBA7540; genus SCRD01. The sequence continues at coordinate 136,419 of DASRCX010000067.1, read as the reverse complement.
TTGTTCCGAAACGGATCAGGAAGCCCGAAATCCCTCAAACACCGAGTCGGCACGTTGGGGTTTGATATCACGTCGAACTTCAGCCCTGTTTTGGCTGATCAGGCTGTAGTGACCAGGGATCGAGACGTTCGATGAAGTTCTTGCTGAGAGATCTGAAGATACGCGACCAGGTGCTGGTCCTTTCTTTGCCTCTCTTGATTGTCCTGCTTGGGATCATTGGACTTTTCGTATACAACTTCTGGCTGATCAGCAGGACCGACCGCTCGCTTCAAAACAGCGAACTGATCGCAGCGCGCACCGAGTCTTTGCTGCGAGACTTTGATGACGTCTACGGCAGCGCTCAATACTACGTGTTTACGCGGCGAGACGCCTATTCGGAGGCTCGCGAATCAGCGTACCAGAGCGTCCTTCAGGACTTTTCGTCTCTCCGCATGCTGGTTCAGGACCGGTCCATGTCCGCCCGGCTGGACGACATCCAGAAGCAGGTTGAGGACTGGAAGAGTCAGTCCATTGATCCATTAATTGATGCTGCAAAGTCCGGCCAGACAGCGGACGCCGCAACCTCGCTGCGCAAAGCAGACAATCAATCCGCGCAAATACGGAAAGAGATCGGCCAGTTCGCCGAGACGAATCAGGCAGTCGCTGCCGCCAGGTGGAATGAACGCCAGAAAGCCATTCGGCGGGCGATCGAATGGGGCATGGGATTGGGGGCTTTTTTCGCCGTGCTGCTGCTGCTCCTGGTGCGCGCGGTGAGCCATCGAATAACGGGACCGGTGCTTCAACTGGTCCGCGCCTCGGACCGGTTGCGCCAGGGAGACTTCGATCCCGACCTGCCACCCGAAACAAGGAACGAGTTCGGAGTGCTCTCCCGCAGTTTCCTGCATATGGCCCAGACTTTGCGGCAGGACCGCGAAGAACTTTCCGCCATCAAGCGCTTTTCCGAGGCCGTCACCGAATGTACCTCTGAAAACGAGGTTTACGATCAGATCCTGCACGCTCTCCGCGACCGCTTCCATCCCGATCAGGTGATTATCTTCAAGCTGCGTCCGGAGGAGGACTTCCTGGAAGTCGTCGCTTCTCTGAAGCCTTTGCCGCAGGCAGTGCAGGAATGGCCGGTGATTGAGGGAAAGCACAGTTGCAAAGCGGTCAGGATGGGCCGTCCTTTCCGCGTGAACGAAGTTGGCGTGGAGCCGCTGTGTCCGGGCAAGTTTGCGCTTCCTGAAAAAGGGAGCTATTACTGCGGGCCCCTGATTGCCGGCGGCATTATTATCGGGGCGGTGAGGCTCGAGGGCGAAGCCGGATTCTGGACGCCGGAGCGCGAAAGCCTGCTCGAAAGCTACCTCAGCACAACGGCCTCCGTGCTCTCAAACCTCCATCTTCTTCAGACAATGCGTGAGCAGGCCAATATCGACCCGCTCACTGGGCTGTACAATCGCCGCTTCTGCAAGGACTACGCGCGAAAACTGATGGCCATGGCCCGCCGCAAGAACACGCCGCTGGGTTTCATCATGCTGGACCTCGACCACTTTAAAAACATTAATGACGTTCACGGACACGAAATCGGTGATCGCATCCTGAAGCAATTTGCCAAGACCATCACGCAATCAATGCGCGAAACGAACCTGACGGCGCGATTGGGTGGCGAGGAGTTCGTCGTTGTCCTGCCCGACACGGGGGCCGAAGCCTGCATGGTTGTCGCCGAGCGCATCCGGATGGCCGTTTACCACATGGCTGTACCGCAGGTTAAGGAAAAGCCCATCCCGCCCGTCACAGTCAGCCTCGGCATTGCCGTCTATCCGGAGCACGGCGGAACACTTGAAGAAATGCTCCATGCGGCTGACCGCGCTCTTTATGAGTCGAAGCGGGCCGGCCGCAACCGCTCCACCCTGTACGTTGAAGAGAAGAAGATCACAGGTTAAACTGGTACCCTGTGAACAAGGCTACCCTCTCTTTCATTTCCCTGGCATCAACTTGAGCGGTATTCCCGGCTGCACGTCTGCCGGCCTTTAGCTGCTGAAAAAGCATGTGTTATCTCGATTCTCAGGGCTGAAGTGAATTATCTCCCGCAGGAATCTCCCATTGTTCTGAGTTGCCCGGGCAGGACGAAAATTCTTGCTCCTCTCGATTTGGAGGGCCATGAGCGTTTTTCAATAACCTTTCAGAGACCTGTGTTTTCAATAAGAAAGCACGATGGAATGGACTTTTAGCTGAGCCGAAGCAGGAGTTCTTTGAATCGAGCGACCCTCGGCTTGTAGCCATCTCCTGAAGTCCTGCATCAAATCCAATCTAAGGATGCCGCGGAACGTCATTTTCTATGCTTTTTTGGAGGCTTTTGATAGAATACGAGCGCTATGGATCGTTTCCACAACGGAGGCTCACCTCAGGTCGCCTCATAGCCCTTTCCGGTCAACCCGTTAGCTTATGACATCTCTGAAAATTCGGCTGATCGCAGCACTAACTTGCATCCTTTCCCTTGCCGCACATGGCTTTGCTTCCGGACATCCGACTGCCCCGCCGTGTCCCATACGGCCGTCGTTTGCTGCAGACCTTGACACAAACGGCTACGACAAGATCACCTCTGCCCTCCAGCGGGAGGTTGCCAGGGACCCGCACGATGCTCAGGCTACGTTGTGGCTGACCCGGGCGTACCTTGACCTTGGGGACTACGACCAGGCGGTTGAATTCGGAGAGCGGGCGGTCAACTTGTCGCCAGATTGCGCGGAGTCCCATTACTGGCTTGCGCGCTCTTATGCGCTGAAGGCCGACAGGGACCGCAGCTTTCTGCTTGCGCGGAAGGCCAAGCTGGAATATCAGGCTGCGGTTAATCTGGATCCCGACAATCTGGCCGCCCGTCGCGATCTGATGGAGTTTTATCTTCAGGCGCCCTGGATACTGGGCGGCAGCAAGGACAAGGCATGGGCGCAGGTGGAGGCGATTGCCGCCCGCAACACTACGGAAGGTGATCTGGCCCGGGCAATTTACTGGAGAGACCTTAATAAGCCGGCGCTTGCCGCTCCTGAGTACTGGAAAGTGCTTGAAGCGAAGCCGCGGGGTGCAGAAGCTTACTTCCAGGCTGCTGACTTTTATGAGGCCGACGGGAATCCCGGGGCAGTGGAAATCGCTGTCCGGGAAGCGTCGTTGATTGTCCCGAATGATCCCCGCCTGGATTATTACAGCGCAGTCGCTGGGATCATGATGCGACGTGATCTTCCCAAGGCTGAGCAGAAACTGAAGGATTATCTTGCAAAAACTCCATCGCGCGATGATTTTCCTGCACATGCCAAAGCGCATGATTGGCTTGGACGAATCTACGAAATTCTGGGAAGGAAGCAGCAGGCGATTGACCAGTACCGTGTGGCTCTCAGGTTGAGCCCCGATAATCGCCCGGCCCAGGATGCACTCAAGCGGCTGGAAACAAATTAGTCCAGGCATGGGGAATGTTGGCACAGGCCACCCGCGGTTTCACTCCGCGGGTGGGTGAGTTCGTTGTTGTCTCGCCCTGGAGCGTTTTCCGGTTTCTCAGCAAGGAAATTCGAATAAAGGTATATCTTTCGTGTACAATAGGTTCAACGGGCGGGATGCAGGAAAATTGGTCGTGTGAGGTCGAAAATAGAAGGGAGTGGCTATGCAGTCTGTGATGAAGACGCTGTTGCTGAATCCTCCGAGCTTCGAAAAGTTCGATGGCGGTGCCAGTTCAAGATGGCCGGCTACGCGGGAGATTGAATCGTATTGGTATCCGGTCTGGCTGACGTATCCGGCGGGGATGTTGCCAGGAAGCCGACTGCTGGATGCTCCTCCACATAAAGTCACACCGCAACAGACTGTAGAAATTTCGAAGGATTATGAATTCGTTGTCATCTTCACATCCGCTGTGGGGTTTGAAAAGGACCTGGCGCTCGTCCGCATGATGAAGGAAGCCAAGCCCAGTCTGAAGGTCGCCTTCGTGGGCCCGCCCGTTCAGGTGAAGCCTCACGAGAGTCTGATGGCAAGCGAGGATATCGACTTCATCGTCCGCGGCGAGTTTGATTACGCGGTCGTGGAATTTGCACAGGGCAAGCCGATCAATGAAATTCTCGGCATCAGTTATCGTAAGGACGGAAAGATCATACATAACCCACCCCGCAGAGAACTGCAGACGGAAGACCTTGACCGCCTGCCCTTTGCCACAGAAGTTTACAAGCGCAACCTGACGATCGAAAATTACAATGTTCCGTTCCTCCTCCATCCTTTCGTCTCGTTTTACACTTCGCGCGGCTGTCCGGCGCTTTGCACTTTCTGCCTTTGGCCGCAGACTCTTTCCGGCCACGCCTGGCGCACGCGTTCGGTTGACAATGTCGTCACAGAAATCCGGCAGGCCCTCAAGCTGTTCCCGCAGGCCAAGGAATTCTTTTTTGATGATGACACTTTCAACATCCGAAAGGACCGCGTCATCGAGCTTTCGAAGAAGTTCAAGCCGCTCGGATTTCGCTGGTCCTGCACGGCCCGCGTCCACAGCGACTATGAGACGCTGAAAGCCATGGCCGACGGCGGCGCGCGTTTGTTCATCGTGGGTTTTGAGTCCGGCGACGACCAGATCCTGAAAAACATCAAGAAGGGCGCCACGACAGAGATGGCCCGCAGGTTCGCCAAGAACTGCAAAAAAGTCGGCATCGCGATCCACGGGGATTTCATCATCGGGCTGCCGGGCGAGACTCCGGAAACGATCCGACGCACGATCGAATTCGCGAAGGAGCTCGACACGGAAACCATTCAGGTTTCCATCGCGCACGGTTATCCGGGAACCGAGATGTATGACCAACTTTTAAAGGCCGGCTACCTGGTGGACCACCCCATGTCTGACGCAGACGGCCACCAGTTGCCTCACATCGAGTACCCGGGCCTTGGAACAGCCCAGATGATGGACGCGGTCAACCGGTTTTACGATGAATACTACTTCCGGCCACGGGTCGTCTGGCGCATCACGCGAAACGCCCTGTGGAACAGCGATGAACGCAAGCGTCTGTTCCACGAAGGAGTGGAATTCCTCCGGCTGCGGGCCGAGCGCCTGAAATTCGCCAGAAAAGGCCCGCAGAAGGCCGCATCGATCAGCGTTCCGGCTATCGATATGGCCTCCGGTCCGCCGGCTAATTCCTGAGTTTTGGTGCTGTGGGAGTCCATGGCTGAACGAAAAAGCCGGCGCGGCAAGACATTGACCCTGCTCGGCCTGATGGTCACTTTTGGTTCGCTCGGTGACGTCCTGCTCGGTCGGGGGATGAAGCAAATCGGTGATCCTCCAAGCTGGGCGCCCGGTGCAGCGCTTGCCTTCTTCGTGAGAGCATTTGGCAGTGGGACCATCTGGCTCGGGATTGTGCTGCTTCTGCTTTTCCTGGTCAGCTACATGCTGTTGCTTTCCTGGGCGGACTTCAGTTACATTTCGCCCGCATCAGCAATCGGCTATGCCTTGGTAGCTCTGTTGGGATATTTCTTCCTGGGAGAACAAGTACCCGCGACGCGCTGGATTGGCGTCGGGTTAATCTGCCTGGGGGTTTTTATCGTCGGGGGAACGCACCCCAATACGACCCAAAACAGATGATGGCCCAGACTGCACTTTTTCTTGCGACTGTAGTGATAGCCGGACAGCTTGGCGAACTCTCGCTTTCCCAGGCGATGAAAACGCTCGGCGAGGTTAAGCGTTTTGACCCGGCGACCCTTCTTCGCTTTATTGCCAGCGCCTTTCGCGTGAAGTGGATGTGGATTGGGGTCGGCCTGATGGCGGTTGCGTTCTTTTCCCTGCTGGCGCTGCTTTCCTGGGAGAATGTCAGTATGGTGGTTCCCGCAACGGCGGTTAATTACGCCGTCGGGGCAATGGGCGCCCGGTTTCTTCTGGGAGAACAGGTCACGAAAGAAAGGTGGATCGGCGTTATTATTGTCTGCATTGGAGTGGCGTTTGTCTGCGTGTAAAAGAAGGCAATGACAATGCATCCGTACTTTCACCTTCACTTGATTGACTGGTGTGTTTCCGTTGGCGCCATTATCTCCCTGCTTTATTATCTGGCCGTACTTTTCAGCGCCTGGCGATTCTTCAGCCGACCTGTTCGCTGCGACCCCGGTTTTGCTCCTCCGGTCAGCATCCTGAAGCCTGTAAAGGGGCTTGACCGCGAAGCCTACGAGAATTTCGCAAGCTTCTGCAATCTTGACTATCCCGAATACGAAATCCTTTTCGGCGTTTCGGACGCTGGCGACCCGGCTGTGCCGGTCATCCGCAAACTCATCAGCGATTACCCCAACCGGAACATTCGTCTGTTGATCGGTACCGAGTGCAAGGGCTGGAACAGCAAGGTCCGCAAGCTTTGTCGTCTTTCGCATGAGGCCCGATACCCCGTTCTGGTCGTCAGTGACAGCGATATCCGCGTGAAACCCGATTATCTGAGGGTTATCGTAGGTCCGTTGCAGGACCCCAGAATTGGTGCGGTTACATGCATGTACCGAATGCAGCCGGAGGCCAGGGTGGGATCGGAAATCGAAGCCGTCGGTTTGACATCCGATTTTATGGCGGCTGTCGTCGTTGCCCGACAGTTGGAGGGCGTGAAATTTGCCCTTGGGGCCACGACGGCCATCACTGCCCAGCATCTGAAGGAAATCGGCGGGTTTGAGGCCATCGCGGACTGCTTCTCAGACGATTTCGAACTCGGCCGGAGAATTGCCGAGAAAGGGTACGATGTCGAACTGCTTCCTTACACCGTCGCGACGCTCTCTCCATCGCAAGGAGCACTCGACGCCGTCAAACATCAGCTTCGCTGGGCAATCGGGGTGCGGAATTCACGTCCCTGGGGACAGTTGGGCAGGCTTCTGACACAATCCCTGCCCTGGGTTGTGGCGGCGACGGCCCTGCAGCATACATGGGAAGGCGCGGCGGGCTTTCTCGGCGCTTATCTCGCGCTCCGGCTCGCCGTAGCGTGGACCGTCGGAGTCTGGGGCCTGAAGGACCCCTTGCTGCGGCGAAGATTGTGGCTGGTTCCCGCCTGGGACGCCCTCGCTTTCTTCATCCTCGCTGTGAGCTTCTCCAAAAGCCGTATCGAGTGGCGCGGCACGGAATTTTACGTCCGCAAAGGCCGCCTGATCCCTGCTCCGACGAAAGATTGAATTATAAGTTCGTCCAGCCATGTGGTGCCTATTATCACGCACTAAAATAGAGAGCTTATGAGTCTTGAAACAGGCCGGAGGGTGCTCGAAATTGAGGCGCGCGCCATCGCCGAACTGATTGGCCGGCTGAATGAGCAATTTGAGCGTGCGGTTGATACTATCTTTGCCTGTCAGGGCCGCCTTGTTGTGGCCGGGATGGGGAAATCAGGCCTGATCGGGCAGAAGATTTCGGCTACTTTTTCAAGCACGGGGACGCCCTCATTTTTCCTTCACCCCGCTGAAGCGCTCCACGGGGATCTCGGCCGCCTGGTTCCTAACGATGTCCTGATGGCGCTCTCTTACAGCGGCGAGACGGAAGAATTGCTGCGTCTGCTCGATACCGTGAAGCGTCTGGCGATCCAGATGATCGTTCTTACAGGGCGACCGGCTTCTACCCTCGCACAGGCAAGTGACGTCGTGATTGACGTAAGCATCAGCGAGGAAGCCTGCCCGCTGGGGCTCGCTCCTACAGCTTCGACCACGGCGATGCTGGCTGTCGGCGATGCGCTGGCTATGGCGCTGCTTGAAAAGCGCGGATTCAAGGAAGAAGACTATGCGGCGCTGCATCCGGGCGGTGGGCTCGGCGTCCGGCTGCGGCGTGTCGAAAATGTTATGCACACCGGGGATGAGGTCCCGCGCGTTCGCCCCGAAACTATGTTGCCGGATGTGATCTATGAAATCAGCAAGATGGGATTGGGGCATGCCGCCGTCGTGGACGCGGAGGGGCGGCTGGCCGGCGTTATTTCTGACGGCGATCTGCGGCGGTTTTTCCAGCGCGAAGGCAGTCGCGCGCTCGATCATTGTGCGGCCGATCTGATGACGCGCACGCCGGTTACCATCGGACGCAAAGAACTGGCAACGCGCGCCCTCAACCTCATGGAGAATCGCCGTATTACGTCGCTGATGGTGGTTGATTCCGTCGGACGGCTCGAAGGGGTCGTTCACATCCATGACCTCTGGCGCACGCAGATGTTTTAAGCCAAGTGTTTCCGGATAGGAGCCGCCTTTCGGCGCTATTTCGTGGTTCGCAGAAAGGCGAGCATTGCTTTGTGGACCTCTGACAGAAGTTCAGCATTAAAACTTGAACGTAGTCCCATGAGACTGTATGGAGGAACATGCCTGTAACGAAAACTGAATTGCGCAGGCGTGCAAGCAAAATCAAGCTGCTGCTGCTTGACGTTGACGGGGTCATGACTGACGGAAGAATCTATTATGTGCCGCGTCCTGAAGGTGGAATGTTTGAGACCAAGACGTTCCACTCCCGGGACGGCATCGGCATCCGCTACGCGCGCGAAGCGGGGTTGAAAATTGGAATTATCAGTGGGCGTGGATCGGAGACCGTCCGCTACCGCGCGGCCGAACTGAAGCTGGATTTTGTCGAGGAGAACAGCCTGCAGAAAATCCCGCCCTATGAACGCATCCTGCAAGCGGCCGGAGTGAAAGACAGCGAAGTCTGCTACATCGGCGACGATCTGGTTGATCTGCCCATCCTGAAGCGCGCGGGGCTGGCCATTGCCGTTCGGGACGGCCATTCGTTCCTCAGGAACCACGTCCATTACGTAACCAAGGCTCCCGGCGGCCTCGGCGCCATCCGCGAAGTGGTTGAGATCATTCTGGACTCACAAGGCAAATGGAAGCCCGTCGTGGAGGGCTATCTTCGCGCGGCAGAATAAGACGCAGCCTCATATAAGCGCGATCGCGCGAACGGGTGAGCCGGAACCCTTCCTGATCTTCAGAGGCAGCGCGATAAACAGGAAGAAATCCGGAAGCTCTTCGAGTCGCGTAAGGTTCTCGATAATCAGCACCTGCTTTTCGAGGACCATGCGATGGATGGGATTGCTTGCCAGCGCCGCAGGCGGGTCGGGCGAAAGTGAATCGACTCCCATGGCCGCGATGGACTTGCTGACAAGATATTCTGCGGCCTCCATGCTGACGCCCGGCCAGTCGGTCAGATAGCGCCGGTTCGCCGGACGCAGTCCCCAATGTTCCGACCACCCAAAGTTGAACAACACAATATCGCCCGCTTCAATGGCGCCGTGCTTTGATTCCCATTCCCTGATATGGGCGACCGGCAGGTAATCGCCTTCCTTGAGGCCCCGGCAATCGATGCGCACCCCGCGCCCGATCAGGCGATTCGGCTCAATCTGCTCGATGGTTGTGTGCGCTTCCGGCGTGGCGTCGCTGATGAAGTGCGCAGGGGCGTCCACGTGCGTTCCGTTGTGCTCATTCATCACAAGCTGATAAGTCAGCGCGCGATCACCGTGCCAGTACGAACCCCACATATCGTGAAAGAACTTTGAGTGGGTAGGGAAGTTCGGGATGTGCTCTTCAAGCGTCTGACTCAGGTCCACCATGCGGGCCTGTCGCAAGCCGGAGATCAGATTTGTCAGGTTCATGGATTCATTTCCTCCCGATATTGATGAGGGTTCAGCCATGCACTTGGGCTTCAAGTTGAGTCGCCCACATTCCTCGGCTGGAAGGCCAGGGCGGCCCCTCTCGCGACAAGAGCGCGTGGAAGGAACCGCTGCACAGCAACCGTGAACTTATTCAGGAGCCTGGGAACGACCAGTCCCCCGCCGGCATCAAGCGCCTTGAGGGCCTCATCAACAACCTCCTCGGGCGGCTGGAGTCCACCCGGGATGCTGCGCACGCCGTAATTGCCGGCTTCAAAAAAGTTGGTGCGCGTCCCGCCGGGACAGAGCGTTACCACCCGAATCCCGTGCGGGCGAACTTCTTCTGCAATTCCCATTGAGAAGCTGGTTACAAAAGCCTTGGTCGCGGCATACACGGCCGTGTAAGCCATGGGCTGGAAACTCGCTGTGGAGGAGACGTTGATGATGGCGCCTTCCTTTCGCTTGATCATCTCAGGCAGAAGCAACCAGGTCAGTTCTGTGAGAGCGTTGATGTTCAATCGCACCATGGCCATCTGGCGCTCGATCGGCTGCTTCCAGAATTCCCCCCGTCCGCCGAAGGCCGCGTTGTTGACGAGCAGGCTGATAAATATGTTTCGCCGCTTCAGCATCGCAGCAAGTTGCGGGGCGGCATCGCGAATGCTGAGGTCGGCAGGAACCACCTCAACCTTGATCGAATGCTCGCCGGCAAGCTTCGCCGCCAGGTGACTCAGCTTGCCTTCCGATCTTGCCGTCAGCACAAGATTATGCCCTCGTCGTGCGAGAGCGTGCGCAAAGCATTCGCCAATGCCGCTCGATGCTCCGGTAATGAGCGCATAGCTATCCTTTGACATGTCGTCTGTCAATTGTGGCACCGGATCTCTTTCGACGCCGTGAGAAACTCATACCCTTCCGAGACGAACTGGCATAATCGGGATTGCGGTGTCGCGCTCCGGTGGCCATCAGCTTTTCAGCTTCAGCCAGAGTAGCGATGCCGCCGCGCGCCCCGACCCGCGTGCAATTCAGGCCTGCCATTGCGTTTGAGAAGTCCAGGATTCGTTCGATAGTCCAACCCGCAAGCAGCCCATACGCAAACGCGCCGTGGAAGATGTCGCCCGCGCCGGTCGTGTCCACGGTCTCCACGACGAACCCGGGAGAATAATAGAACTTGCCGCCACTGTAGATCAATGCGCCATCGCGGCCCAGCGTCATGCCCGGCATACGGATGTTGTACTCGCGAGCCATGTATTCGAGCACGCGAAAGGGATCATTATGTCCCGTAACTGCGGGCAGAAAGTTGGCGGAGGCAATCAGATAATCAATCAGCGGGAAAATCTGCTCGACCTTTTTATACACCGTATCGAGGTCCGCCATCACGGGAATACCTGCCTTGCGCGCCCATCTGGCCGCCACGGCGCAGGCGTCTGAATCGCACCCATCCACGTGAAGGAGTCGAGCGGTCGTGATGGCTTCGGGTTTCAATTCCTGTGGCGTAACCGCCAGCCGCTCGTCGCGGTCCCAGAAAACCGTGCGCTCCCCTGTTTTCTGATCAACAACTATCAATCCGAACTGTGTCGCTGCGCCGCGACTGACGCGCGTATAACCGACATCAATGCCCTCGCTGCGAAGGCTCTGGAGTTGGAACCTGCCGGCCTCGTCGTCGCCGACTTTTCCGATGTAGCGCGCGCGAAGACCCAGACGCTGGCAGGCGACAAGGGCTGTGGCGACCTGGCCGCCCGCTTGCCGGGATAGCGACACCACGCGCTCCTTGCCGCCAAGCGGCGGGAATTCCCGGACCATCAGGACCGTGTCCGTGGCGTTCAGTCCAAGACCTGCAATGTCAACTCCGTTGCGGCGCAACTGTTTTCCCCTGTTAATGTAAAGAATCTGGATGCTACCCCTGAAGTACTTTCGCCCGCAACAGAAATCTGCCGGAAGTTCCCCTCGCTTAATTTCACAGCGCTGTCGTTCCCGGCTGCGGTTCCGAATGTTTGCATTGCGATTCGTCGTGGCGTCCGGCCTCGCTTATGATATCTTGTCAGGTTGTCTTTTTCGATTTCCTGGGGCTTGGGGTGCCTCAAAAAGTACAAATCACAACAGAAACAGACTGTTCTTGAAGGAGTCGGCGATGGAGAAGGCAAGGGTGGGCATTATTGGTTCAGGGTTCGTTTCAAATCTTCATGCAGAAGCCTTTCGAGAGGTTTCGGAAGCGGAGCTTGCGGCGGCGTGTTCGCCGAATAAAAAGCATGTCGAAAGTTTCGCGCGCAAGTGGAACATCCCTTCGGCTGTGACCGATCACCGCAGGATCATGGATCGCAACGACATCGATGTGGTGGTCGTCGGCATTCCCAACTATCTGCACCGTGAAGTTGTTGTGGCTGCGGCTGAGGCCGGCAAACACGTGATTCTTGAAAAGCCCATCGCCCACACTCTGGAAGACGCCGACGCCATGGTTTCCGCCTGCAAAAAAAATAAGGTGCTGCTGATGTACGCGGAGACGATCTGCTTTTCACCCAAGTACACCCGCGCCAAACAGCTCGTCGGGGAGAATGCCATTGGCGAACTCTACATGGCCAAGCAGGGTGAAAAGCACTCGGGGCCGCACTCCGATTGGTTTTACGACGTCAAGCGTTCGGGTGGCGGGGCGCTGATGGATATGGGATGCCACGGAATCGAGTGGGCTCGCTGGATGTTCGGCAAGCGAAAGGTCAGGAGTGTCTCGGCCCATTGTCAGTTGGTTCTTCACAAGGGAAGAACCAAAGGAGACGACAATTCCGTGGTTATTCTCGAATTCGAAGGGGGCGGCATCGCAGTGATTGAAGACAGTTGGGCGCGCCACGGCGGTATGGATGACCGAGTGGAACTTTACGGCACCGAGGGAGTGATCCACTGCGACCTCCTTCGCGGCAGCGCGATGGAAACGTACAGCAGACAAGGTTATGGCTACGCTGTGGAGAAAGCAGGCGACACGAAAGGCTGGACTTTCACAGTCTTCGAGGAGCCGTACCTGTATGGTTTTCCCCATGAGATGCGCCATTTCACCCATTGCGTGCTTGGGAAAGCGCAGCCCATGGAAACCGGTGAGGACGGCCGTGCCACGCTCGAAATTATTTACGCCGCGTACGAGTCGGCTGCAACCGGGAAACGCGTCACGTGGCCTTACAAGCCCAAAAAGCCATACCAGATTCCCGTGGCCCCCTGGCTCAACCGATAATTCTGACAGATCAAAGTGTCCACGCTTGGTTGGTCTGTCGCAGACAAGTGGCGACAGGGCCCGATTTTGATGGACTGTCATTTTCCAGGAGAAAGCGCGACCGTCTCAGCAGTGACGTTGTGGCGCAGTAAATGCGGAACAGACCTTTTGCGGTCAAAGTTATTCGTAAAAATGCTTTGACTTACGAAAGGATTCCATATAAAAAAGAAAGCGACCGTAACAGGTCCCGACGGCACTGCAAAGGCGCCGGTTGGCGGTGCGCATTCTACGCAGGATTTGCCTTTAATTATTAATCAACCGCCTGAGCATTGTAAGGAGGAAGTGCGTGACGGAAAGCAGAGAAGGTCGAGGGCAGTTAAGTTATACGGAAATCATGTCGGAGCCCGCCGTCTGGGCGTCAACGTTGCAGGAGCTTGAAGCGCATGGGAGCTATGCAGAGGTCCTGAAGCCGCTGGACAAGGCGGAGGAATGGGTGTTTGTCGGATGCGGATCGAGCTACTACGCCGCGCAGGCTGCCGCCTGGAGTTGGACGGCGGTGACGGGTCAGCGAGCAAAGGCTGTTCCGGCATCGGAGTTGCTGTTTTATCCGGAGCACGTGCTGGGGAAATCGAAGTGCCAGCCCGTGCTGATCTCGCGTTCGGGTACCACGACAGAAATGCTGATGGCCGCGGATTTCCTCGAGGGCGAGCGAAAAATCAAAACGCTTGCGGTAAGTTGTGCCACAGGGCAGGAACTTGAAAAGCGGGCGACGTCAACTCTGCTTCTGCCGGCCGCCGATGAGAAGAGCACGGTCATGACACGTTCCTTCAGCACTATGCTACTGGGATTGCAGGCCCTGGCTGGCTGGGCAGCCGGGCGGCACGATTTTCTGGCAGGTCTTAAGCAGATGCCGGCGCAGGCACAGCGGGCGCTCGAGCGGCTGCAACCGCTGGTGGAAGAGTTTGCCGGCGGGAACGAATTTGCCGACTACGTTTTTATGGGCCAGGGGCCGTTTTTCGGGATCGCATCAGAAGGGCAATTGAAAGTGACGGAAATGTCCTGCTCATACGCCCAGGTCTTTCACACGCTTGAATTCCGCCACGGGCCCAAGTCGATTGTCAGCCCGCAAACACTGCTCGTGTTTTTCCTGGCTGAAAGCACGGGTGCGGAAGAACAGGAAGTGCTTGAAGAGATGAAGGAACTGGGCGGAACGACACTGGCAATTGTCAACCACGGGAATGAAAGGGTGCGGCGGGCGGCTGATCTGACGATCGAACTGGAACTCGATGTTCCGGAAGTGGCACGGCTGGCGCCTTATGTCATGCCAGTGCAACTGCTGGGACTGTATCTCGGGCTTAAGCGAGGGTTCGACCCAGACCAGCCTCGGAATTTGAGCCGCGTGGTTGTACTCAAGGAAAAAACCGTTTAGGGACGCTGGATGGCGCAATTCGATGTGACGGTTGTTGGCGAACTGAATCTCGACCTGATCCTTTACGGCCTGCCGGAAGAATTGGAGCCGGAGAAGGAACTTCTGGCGAATGATCTGGCGCTCACGTTAGGAAGTTCGTCGGCCATCTTCGCCCACAACCTGTCAGTGATCGGTAACAGAGTCGGCTTTGTTTCGCGGATCGGCGCAGACGCGCTGGGAGGTATTGCGCTTGAGCGCCTTTGCGCGAGCGGAGTGGACGTCAGCCGAGTGCGACGCGTCGAGGGACCGGTTAAGACGGGCCTGACCGTAATCCTGGCCGGAACTGGCCATCGCAGGATCCTCACCTATCCCGGGACGATGTTCGAGATGAGCTACGATGACATCGACCTTGACTACCTTCGCACTGCGAAGCATTTTCATCTCTCCTCGTTCTACCTTCACCGCGCGCTGCGGCCTCGTCTATCGGAGTTGTTTGCGCAGATGAAGCGTGCCGAGCTTGGGACTTCGCTCGATACGAATGACGATCCGGACGATCAATGGGAAGGCCTGGATGAGGTCCTTCGCTTTGTGGATGTCCTTCTCATCAACGAGCGCGAAGCGTGCAGGATCGCCCGCGAGGACGACCTGGAGCGGGCGATAGATAAGCTGGCGGAAAGGGTCCCGGTGCTGGCCATCAAGCAGGGGGAGCGGGGCGCTCGCGTGCGGCGTGGGAGGCAGGAATGGAGGCACGGCGGGTTCGCTGTCAGCGCGGTGGACCCCGTGGGCGCCGGCGACAGCTTTGATGCGGGCTTTATACATCAGTACGTGCGCGGTGCGGACCTTCAAAAATGCCTGATATGGGGAAACCTGGCGGGTGCATTCTCAACCACGCGGCCTGGTGGAACGGAGGCGTTCCGCGACCGTTCAAAATGGCAGGACTTTTTGCAATTGCACAGGGATGAGGCGGCAGAATGAAAATTGATTTCCACACGCACCCGGTTCTGATTCAGGAAATGGTGGACAAGTATCCCGACTACGCGCGGATGGCCCGGGAAGTGTTTCAAATCGGCAACAACTTTCAGCCTCTCGAGACTTTCTATTTGCAGATGGACGTTGCGAGGATTGATTGCGCCGTGTTGCTTCCGATCGATTGCGCCCGGGCGCGCGGGCTTGCCGTCAGTTCGAATGAGCAGGTGGCGGAATTGTGCTCCATCAGCAAGCGCTTCATCGGCTTCGCCAGTGTGGACCCGCTGAAGGAAGGTGCGGCAAAGGAACTGGAACACGCTGTCAAATCGATGGGACTGAAGGGCCTGAAGCTGGATCCGGGCTTGCAGGACTTCGAGCTTCGGAACAGCAGAGTGTATGAGCTTTATGAAGCGGCTGCTGCGCTGCAGATTCCCGTGCTCGTCCATACGGGAATGAGCTGGGCGCCGGGGACCCTTATCGAGCGCGGGCATCCGATGCTTCTTGAAGAAGCCATCGCTCGTTTCCGCCACCTCAACTTTGTGCTCGCGCACTGGGGCTGGCCGTGGGTGTGGGAAGCCACTGCGCTGGCGCTCAAGTATCCCAACGTTTATCTGGACACTTCATGTCTCTATTACGACAGCCCGAAAGAATTTTTCCAGTTTGTCTTCTCTAAGCAGGTTCCTACAACAGTGCTTGAACGCAGCCTGCGCAACCAGATGCTTTTCGGGTCGAATTATCCACGGGTGGAAATCAAGAACATGGTGCATGCGCTGGAATCGCTGGCGCTGACGGAAGGCTGCCTGGACAAGATCTATGACGAGAATCCGCGCCGGCTGCTGAGGCTGGATGATTAACGTTGTTCACCGAGGGCGGCCGCAAGGCAGGAAAGGGCCATGATTATCAAGCTTGAAAGAATCAAAGTCCAATCGCGGAAATCAGAAGAGGCAATCAACATCACGGCGAAAGTCGAGGAAGTCATCCGCCAGAGCGGTGTGAAGCGCGGCCTCGTCAATGTGATGACCACGCATACATCTTCGGGACTGCTCGTGACCGAAGGCATCCCTTGCCTGGAAGAAGACATCCTCACGCATTTCCGGCGGCTTCTTCCTGAAGACGAAGATTATCATCACCACCGTTACCTTGATTACGATGGGCGGCTTGGTTTCAACGCCGAAACGCATTTGAAGAGCATTCTGGGCGGCATCAGTTGCAGTTTTCCGATTGAGGACGGCAAGATGGTCCGCGGCTCCCGCCAGACCATCTATTTCATGGAATACGATGGCCCGCTCCTTCGAACCTATCTGGTGCAGGTGCTTGGCGAATAGAGGCCTGTTTATTCCGAGGGCCATGTGACCCTTGATGTTGTCCGGGGTTTGTGATACTCAATTCACCTTCTCCAAGGTCCTTTCGCTCAGAGAAGGGTAAGGGGCAACTGCAGTGAAGAAGTCCATCGGCGATAACGAAATCCCCAAAAGCTGGACGTTTGAGCGGGGCCTCGATCTTGTCAAAAAGGCCGGTTACGACGGGATCGAACTCTGGCTTGGCGACGTGCCGTGGTTCCAGATGAGCACTACGGACGCGCAGGTGCAGGAACTTCGCCGCAAGGTCGAAAACGCCGGACTTGTAGTTTCAAACGTTTCGACAGGTCTCCACTGGCGGTATCCGCTTTCGGCGCGCGACCCGAAGGTCCGCGAAGAAGGAATGCGGATCGTCAGGCGGCAAATCGAAACGGCGCAAATGCTCGGGACGGACGCGATACTGGTTGTGGCCGGTCTGGTTACCGAAGAAGTTCCGTACAACGAAGTTTACAACCGTTGCGTTGAAGCCATGAAGGCCCTTGCTCCGGACGCGGCGCGTGCTGGCGTCAGGATCGGCTGCGAGAACTGTAACTCGGAGCAGCGGTTCCTGATGGGGCCGCGGGAGTTTGCGCTCTTTTTGAAGGACATTGATCATCCTGCGGTAGGCATCCATCTTGACGTAGGCAACATCCACGAAGACGGGTTTGCCGAACAGTGGATTGAAATGCTCGGGCCCCAGATCACGCGCATCCACGTGAAGGATGTGATGAAGAAGCGCGGGCGCTGCTGCGACAGCGTTTATACCAACATATTCCTCGGCGACAACAACTGGAAAGCGATTCGCGCCGCCATGACCAAGGTGAAGTATGACGGCTGGTTGGTTGCGGAGATGGAGCGGCGCTACCAGTACGCGCCGGACCAGCAGTTTTACGACACGGCCGCGGCCCTTGACCGCCTGATTGCCAACAGGGTCTGAAATGCCAGTTTCAAGACGCGGATTTCTGGGATATGCAGCAGCCGGATCGATGGCCGGATTCATCGGCGGATTGCGACGGGCCTTGGCGCTGCCCCCAAACAGCGGCGTGCCGCAGGAAACTGTGCTGGCTGATCCCGGGCCTTCATGCCTGCTGCGCGAGTCGATGGCCGGCTATGAATCCGCCCTTTCTTCAGCAAAGGTTTCATTCAGGCGGGCCGGCCTTCAACGATTGCCTCATGCTCGGAAGATCATACTGCCCGCGTCGGCTATTGCTGATCAATCAAAGCTGATCCTGGTGAAGTCTCGCGTCGAAGGAGGGGCAACGGTTTTGCTTGAATCAGCGGCAGGTTTCCTGAGCGACGAGGAATTTGATTTCCACCGGCGGGTCATGATTTCAGTATTCGGGTTAAGCCTTCATACTTCCGTCCGCCTGTGGGGTCCCAGCGATACGGTGAGGAATTCGCCGTATATCGACTACGGTTGGCCAATTGAAACCAAGGTACGCGATTTCAGCAGAATAATTCCGGTGGCATGCAGGAACGCTGAGGCCATTGCCTGGTTTGACGGGCAACCAGTCGGAGCGCGGCGGCGCGTGGGCAAGGGAACGCTCGTCTTCCTTGGATCGCCGCTGGGACCGCATCTCCTGGCCAGCGACAGGGAAGCCGTCGATTGGTTCGAGGCATTCTGCGTTGTTGCCTGAGAACCAGTGCTCAATGGTAGGCTGGGAGGTTTCATCGGGGCTAATAAACAAGTAACAGAATCATATTCAGGGGAGGCCTGAATGGCCAAAATCTATGATGCAGTAGTAGTCGGTTCAGGAGCTGCCGGGGGCATGGCGGCAACGGAATTATGCCTGAAGGGTTTGAAGGTCCTCATGCTCGAGCGGGGACCGAAGTTTAATACCGCGACCGATTTCGACCATCACATGAAGCCTTATGCTTTCCGGTTTCGCGGACGCATCCGGCCGTCTGAGCGGGCGATGTACAACTACACGGCCAACGAATGGAACAAGGCGCACTTCGTCAACGAGCTTGAAAATCCGTACACAGGCAAGAAGTTCGTGTGGGTACGGGCGCAGGCCGTGGGCGGCAAGACTCTGCACTGGGGCCTGGTCTCATTGCGTTTTAGTCCCCGCGACTTCAAGGCTGCGAGCTACGACGGCTACGGTGAAGACTGGCCGATTTCATACGAAGACGTTGAATCTTATTACAGTCGCGTCGAGGACATGATCGGCGTGTGCGGCTACGCCGATCATCTGGAGAACAATCCGGACAGTCATTTCCTCCCCCCCATTCCGTTCACATGCGCCGAAAACATATTCAAAGGAACCATTGAGAGGGCTTATTCAGACCGGCATGTGATTCACGGGCGCTCAGCGACGGTGACCAAGCCGGGATTCAACGGGCGTGCGCCGTGCCACTACTGCGGCCACTGCGGGCGCGTCTGCAACGTTTCGGCTTCATTCAGTTCCGCAGGCGTTCTATTGCCGATCGCTGAAAAAACTGGAAACCTGACGCTGCGCACGAATGCCGTTGTGTGGAAAGTTACAACCGACAGGGAAAATCGCGCGAAGAGCGTGGTTTTTATAGACCGTATCACGCGGCAGGTGGAAGAAGTCTACGGCAAGGTGATCGTGCTGGGCGCAGGGACATTGGACACAACGCGCATCCTGCTGAACTCGAAAAACGAAGACCACCCAAACGGTCTGGGCAATTCCAGCGGCGTCCTGGGGAAGTATTTCTGCGAACAGATCATGGCCGGGGACATTTCGGGATTCATCCCGCGGCTGAAAGGCAACACAAACCGCGGGGGAGATGCGCGGCCGGACGGCGGCGGGATCTACATTCCGCGCTTCCGCAACCTCAAGGAAAAGCGCAAGGACTTTATTCGCGGCTACGGATTTGAAGGGGGCGGCGGCAGCAGCGAGTTTCCAGGCTTCGCTATGAAGATTCCCGGCTTTGGGGCGTCCTTCAAAGAAGAAGTCAAGAAATACTACGCGACGGTGATCAGTATTGGGTCTTTTGGTGAAGTGCTCCCGCGAGCTGAGAATTACGTGGAGATTGATCCTGTTGTGCGCGACGCCTGGGGCATTCCGGTCCTCAAGTTCAACATCGAATGGGGGCCGAACGAACTCGCCATGGCGAAGGACGCCATCGACACGCAAAGGGAGATGTTCAAAAAGGCGGGAATTGAAATCATCAGCGAACGGACTACGCCGCTCCCGCCTGGATGGAGCATCCATTCGGCTGGAACAGCACGCATGGGAAACGATCCGAAGACGTCGTATCTCAACAAGTTCAACCAATCGCACGACATCAAGAACCTGTTTATTTCGGACGCATCATGCTTCGTCAACTCTTCGGAGAAAAATCCGACGTTGACGATCCTCGCTCTTGCGATGAGGACTGCGGACTACATCGCAGAGCAGATGCGGACTGGAGCGTTTGGATAGAACTGGCTGCCGCACTCATGAAAACGGAGGCCCATACCATGTCAAAACGAGATGAAAACCAGACCCATCGGGGACGCCGCGAAGCGCTGAAGGCATTGGTAATCGGCGCCGGCGGGCTTACGACGCTGCCAATCCTCGGCCAGGCGCAAACCGCCCGCGCCAGTATGCCCGCGATGGAAATGCAGGCCGATACCGACGCCATCGCCGAGACCGGCGCAAATTGGAAGCCGCAGTTTTTCGACGATCACCAGAATGAAACGATGATCACTCTGTCCGACTTGATCATTCCCGCGACCGACACTCCCGGCGCGAAAGCCGCACTCGTAAACCGTTACGTTGACCTGCTTTACACCGAGGAGCCGGCTGAGCGGCAGAGGGAGTTGATCCAGGCGCTGGCGTGGTTTGACGGCCGCGCTTTGTCGCTTCACGGTAAGCCTTTTATTAATCTCACGCAGGAGCAGCAGACGTCGATTCTTGAAACGATTGCTGATCCGGCAAAAGCCAGGGCGGAGGACGAGGCGGGCGTTAAGGCTTTTGAGTTGATCAAGGGACTGACGATCGCAGGGTACTATACATCTAAAATCGGATTGGACGAGGAACTGCAGTACGAAGGCGATAGATACAATACATCATTCCCGGGTGCCTGCAATCATCCCGAACATCAGCCCTGATGCTCAATGCATTCGCCACGGGCGAAGCCTGAGTCGGAAGATCGGAGGGGACAAATATGAAGTTTACAAAAGGGGAATCCCTGCATTATTTTCGATTCCTGTTTCTGCCGTTGTTGTTCGGATGTGCAATTCTGCCGCGATCAGGCGTTGCCGCCTCGCTACACAACTCGCAGTTGTCGGTTTCCGTCAATCCGCGGGATGGATCGTACGCCATCAGCGCCGCTGCTTTGCAGTCTCCGGTGCTCGAAGCGCGCGTGGGAGCCGAAGTCAACCACCGCTGGCTTAAGTCCAGCGAATATGCGCATCTTGAAACGGCGCAAAACGATTTCCAGGACTCGCTGGGCGCGGGCCGGCAGATCAATATCACATTTTCCGGACTTGCTTCCGAACCTGATCTGGTCTGCACACTGCGCCTTTACAACGATCTCCCATATGGAACGGTGCAAGTGGCGGTCGCGAACCACACGGCAAAGCCTGTCTCGGTTGAGGCCATCCGCGTTGTGGACGCCATAGGAAATCCGATCGTTAATCTGGGGGCAACGGAAGGCGCCGACCGCGTGATGTTTGAAAGCTTCACTGAAGATCCGACCATCCATATCGGCGGGCTGGATCAGGCGCCGAAGGGGACTTACTTCGGCGTGCGCGACGGACTGATCTATAATCTGCGGAGCAAGCAGAGTCTCCTGCTCGCGGCGCTGACGGAACAGCGTTTCATGACTGCGCTGCACCTCAAAGTCAATCAACCTCCAATGGGTGCTTCTACGATCAGCGCGTTGACGGTGGATTCCACGGGAACAACCGAAGCCGTCCTTCAAAGAGACCACATTGATCCCGCGCAGCAGATTGAGCTGAGTTTGCCCGTTTCCCCCGGAAAGGAGTTGAGTTCGGAAACCGTGATGTTCGCGGCGGGGCCGGATTACCATGCGCAACTCGAAGTCTATGGCGCGGCGGTGCGCCGGCTGCACCACGCGCGCGTTTCCAGCCTGCCGCCGATGGGGTGGTGGAGTTGGACGGCATTTTACGGTGGCATGAATGAGGGTGAAGTGCTGACCAACGCCAAGTGGCTCTCTCAGCACCTCAAGTCGCTTGGTTTCAATTACTGCCATCTTGATGAGGGATACGATTACGCGCGCGGTGAATATACGACGGCGAACGCCACGCAATTCCCGGACGGCATGCGCAAGGTGGGCTACAAAATCACGCGTATGGGTCTGAAGCTGGCTGTGTGGACTGCGCCCTTTGAGGTGTCTCAGCGTGCCTGGGTCTATGAGCACCACAAAGATTGGCTGGTGCATGACGCCAAGGGGCAACCCATCATGATTGGCTACGTCGCACGTAAGGCGGATCCACTCTACGTCCTCGACACTACAAACCCGGGGGCGCAGGAGTACCTCCGCGAAACCTACCGGACCCTGACGCGTGAGTGGGGTGTGCGGTACATCAAGCTCGACTTCATGGATTCTTCGGCGATCGAGGGTTATTACTACCGCCCGCACACGACGGCGCTGGAAGCGGAGCGCATCGGGCTGAAAGTGATCCGCGAGGCTGTCGGCAACGATGTGCTTCTTGATAAGGACGGCAGCGCCATGCTGGCTCCCGTGGGTCTGGTGGATGAAGGCCGCATCGCCCCGGACACGGGACATTCATTTGAGGCCAGCAGGGACGCTGACCCCAACATTGCCGCACGCTATTACATGAACCGAAATTTCTACATCAGCGACCCAGATGCCTTCAGCGTTTCCACGGAGGTTGAGCCGGAGCAATCCTGGCACAACCGCAAGCAGCCGCTCACCCTTAATGAAGCTGAAGTGCAGATTGTGCTGGCGGCCGTTGCCGGCGGGATGTATGACATCGGCGATGATCTGCCGACGCTCGCTGCGTCGCCGGACCGACTGGCCCTTGTCGAAAACAGAAACCTGTTAAGCATGGTGGAATTGAGGCGCGCCGCATTCCCGCTCGACCTGATGAGTTTTTCCCCGCAGGACGAAATGCCGAGCGAGTACTTTCTGAAAGAGGACGTGCGCCAATCGATGCTGGCAATTTTCAATTGGACCGAATACCCGCGCACGCACACGATTGAACTCAGCGCGCTTGGGGTTCCCCAGGGGCATCCTTACGAAGCGTATGACGCGCTCCATGCGGACGTGCCTGTGGCCATCAATAACGGCAGCCTTGTGATCTCACAACAGCCGCCACACTCGGTCAGGCTGATCAAGATTATTGACACTTCGGTGCCCGCGGCGGCGCCGTCGGTCACCATGGACGTACCATCATCGGCGGAAACCGGTGTCGCCATCAGGCTCAAGGCAACGACGGCCGATAACGGCGTGCCCGCCCTCGCATACCATTGGGATTTCGGTGATGGGACAAGCGCCAACGGGCCGGCCGTCAGCCACACTTTCACCCGTGCAGCCGATTACAACGTCAAATTGACCGTTGAGGGCGTGGATGGGATTCCTGCGGAAAAAGCTGTGGCCGTCACCGTGCAGGGCGCGCTCAAAACGGCTTTCCACCTGGATGAAAACCGGCGGTACGTCGATTCCACGAACAGGTAGCATCGGATTGACGCCAGAGAGACCTTTCCGGATTGCTGTCTTCCGTCGTTATCATTCGTTTTTTTCGGCACGCGGCATATAGATTTCAGGTTCCCGATCGGCGTCGCGTTCCATTGTGACGCTGGAGCAGCGCAGTGCCGGGCCAAGCACGAGCGTGTCCGGTGAAATAAATGAGCACAAACGAAAACTCTATCCAGGGCGAGCACGCCACTCATCAGGGGCCGCGTACCGACCAGTCGAGCCCGCAACTCCGGCGCAGGCTCGGGATCTTGAACGCTACCTCGATCAACATGTCCAATATGATCGGCATCGGGCCATTCATTACTGTGCCGATCATCCTGAGTACGATGGGAGGACCGCAGGCGCTGCTGGCGTGGTTTGCCGGTGCGATTCTGGCCATTGCGGACGGTCTGGTAATTTCAGAACTGGGCGCGGCGCTGCCCGGGTCGGGCGGAACTTACGTCTTTCTGCGAGACAGCTACAACCGCGAAAACTGGGGCAAGCTGATGGCGTGGCTGTTCGCATGGGAATTCATGTTCTTCGGCCCGCTTGAGATCGCCTCCGGGACTGTCGGCATGACGCAGTACATGAGCTACCTGTGGACAGGTCTGGCGCGGCATCCATGGGAAATGAAACTTGTTGCAGCGTCGATCGCCGTCATTGTGATGATTTCGCTCTATCGCAGAATCCATGACGTGGCGCTGCTGATGCTGATTCTCTGGATCACGATGCTGGTGACGACAGGATGGGTGATCGTCACCGGGCTGATTCATATGAATTACCGCATCGCCTTTGATTTTCCGCCGGGGGCGTTCAACCTGAACTGGGCGTTCCTGATCGGCCTCGGCAACGGGACCATCGTGGTGATTTACAACTATCTCGGTTACTACCAGGTGTGCTATCTGGGTGACGAGGTCAAGCGGCCTGAGCGCACCATTCCCTATGCGGTGATCATTTCAATCCTCGCGGTGACGGTCATCGATTTCCTTCTCTCATACAGTTTCGTTTCCGTTGTTCCCTGGCGGGACATGATTAAGCCCGGCTCGCCTGCAAACCTTGCCGTGGCGTCGGTCTTTATGCAGAGAATCTACGGCCACTGGGGAGCCGTCGTGCTGACGGCCATGATTCTGTTCACCGCATTTGCCTCTGTCTTCGCCCTGATGCTCGGCTATTCGCGGATTCCTTATGCTGCGGCGCGTGACGGCCTTTTCTTCAGTTGGTTCGGAACGCTTCACGCCAAACACGAATTTCCTAACCGCTCATTGTTAATGGTCGGCGTGCTGTCGGCCATTGCCAGCCTCTTCAGCCTGGGTGACATCATCACCGGACTGATGGTAGCGCGAATCCTGATTCAGTTTGTCGGTCATACGATTGGCCTGTTCGTCCTGCGAGCCAGGAAACCGCCGGTCAAGCTCCCCTTCAAGATGTGGCTCTACCCGTTTCCGGCAATTCTCGCACTGGTTGGCTGGCTGTTCATTTTCGCAAGCCCGGCGTTCCAGCCGGGAGGATGGAAGTTCATGGCGTACGCGTTCGTCACCATCGGCGCAGGCATTATCGGCTATTTCATCCTGGCGTACAAGAAGCGCCTGTGGCCCATGGCTTCACGCCCGTCGTCGTGAGTGTGCTTCGCTGCGCGCATGGCCTTCTCACGCTGAGCCGGCGAAAGACCTGCGCACTTCTCGCAGAGTAACTTCCGCGGCGTGCCGATATCGGAAAGAACGAAGATCACGCGGGACTCGATGCCGCTCGCGACTTTCCAGAATGGCATGGAATCCACATGCGTGCGCAGACGCAAGCTGTGCGACGTCTGTAATCCTCGTCGCTTTTCACTATCTCGCTTATAATAATGGGTCAGCCCCGCGGCTGAATTCCTCATGGCGATTCACACCGTTTATACAATCTCCCGGGACGACCCGGAAGCCCGCAACTGGGTCGCTTTTTTCCACCGGCACGGTTACAGACAGTTGCGCGGGCTTACGATCGAGCGAGTTTACTGGCTTGAAGGCGACATCGATGTCCGCCGACTCGAGCCGCTGCTGATCAATCCTATCTACCAGGTGGGATCCAACCGCTCCCAGCTTGATCCGGCGCAGGGGCCGATTGTTGAGATCGCTTATCGTCCCGCCGTGACTGACCCGGAGACTCCCTCCATTCTGGAAGCCGCACTCGCACTTGGAGAAACGGGCCTGCAATTCGCGCGGCTCAGCCGGCGCTACCAGTTTCCGGGGCTTGATGAGGCTGAAGCGCGGAGACTCGCCGCTCGTTTCCTCTACAACAAAATTGTTGAACGCGTCCGCGAGCCGGGCGAAACCGTCGCGACCCTTCATCCCACGGGCAAACCGGACCCCGTCGCGCGCATCTCGTTGCACGGCCTGAGCGACAGTGAGTTACAAGATCTCTCCGTCGCGCGCTCGTGGTACGCTCCGCTCTCGCAGATGAAGGCCATCCAGGCGCACGAAATCCAGCAGGGCAGACCGCACACCGATGCGGAAATTGAAATCCTCGTCCAGAGCTGGAGCGACCACTGCTACCACACCACATGGAAAAGCCTCAGCCTGCTGAAGCGCCTGAGCGAGGCAACTGCGCGCATCAATCATCCTCTGGTTGTCTCGGCCTTTAAGGACAACGCCGGCGGCATGGAGTTCTACGACGGCTGGGTGATCACGATCAAGGGAGAAACCCACAATTTCCCAAGCTCTATAGCTCCTTTTGGTGGCGTTGCCACCAAGCACGGCGGCGTGATCCGCGACACGCTCGGGTTCGGCAAAGGAGCCTATCCGATCGGAGGCACGACGGTGATGGGGACCATGGACCCGCGTATGTCCGATGAGGAAGTTCCCGCCGGCGCTCTGCATCCGCAATTGATCGTGACGGAATCCATCCGCGCGACAGCCTATTACGTGAATCCCATGGGCATTCCTATGATGCACCCGGTCTATCGCATTCATCCGGGCTACGCCAAGTGCTTCGCGCTGGGACATTCCGTCGGATTGGTTCCCCGGAAGGACGCGCTAAAGGATTCCCCCCAGCCGGGCGACATTGCTCTCCTGATCGGCGGAGAAACCGGCCGCGATGGCATTCACGGCGCCACCGCCAGTTCAACCGGCATGACGGGCGCAACGCTCGAAAAAGAATTTGCCGCCGTGCAGATCGGCCATCCCATCACAGAGCGGCGCTTTACATCAGCGATTCCCGTGCTGCGCGATGCAGGTTGCATTCGCGCCATCACAGACCTCGGCGCTGGCGGGATTTCTTCCGCAGCCGGTGAAATCGGCGCGGAG
Organism: Terriglobia bacterium; assembly: GCA_035652895.1. Classification (GTDB taxonomy): domain Bacteria; phylum Acidobacteriota; class Terriglobia; order UBA7540; family UBA7540; genus SCRD01. The sequence goes on along the minus strand of DASRCX010000067.1, from coordinate 110,068 downwards.
ACCGGCGTTGAGCTTGACCTTGACCGCGTGCCGCTGAAAGATGCCAGCCTGACCGCTTGGGAAATCCTGCTTTCAGAATCGCAGGAGCGCATGCTGATCGTTGTTCCAATTGAAAAGCTGGACGAGACGCGTGAAATTCTCGACCGTTATGAGGTGTCGCACGTTGAATTCGGGCGTTTTACCGGAACGCGCCGTTTGCAGGCCAAATGGCGCGGGGAGTTGGTCGTGGACCTTGACATGGCTTTTCTGTGGAAAGGCTGCCCGATTGATCCCATCACGGTGCAGGAGCCCAGGCGGACGCTCAAGCCGTTGTCGATTTCCGAACCGCAGACCGGGCAGCAATGGCGCGAAGCCGTCGAAAGCGTTCTATCACACTACCACTGCGCAGACCAGAGTGCCGCGGGCGTCCGGTTCGATACCACGGTCCAGGGCAGAACGACTGTAGGCCCTTACGGCGGGCGAAACCATCGCATGCCTACCAATATATTCGTTTCCGCACCTCTTCGCGGCAAACCCTACGGCATGATAACAACGCTCGCTTTCAATCCTTTCTATGGTGATGTCGATCCGGCTGGCATGGCCCGCCTGATGATGATCGAGGCGGTGACGAAGGCGGTCGCGGCGGGAGCGGATTATCGCGAAATCGTCCTCTGCGACAACTTCTACACCCCGCGCATTACGCCGGAAACAGCCTGGGACCTCTCTCGCATGGTGGATGCCATTGCCGGGCTTTCCGTCGAACTCGGGATTCCATTCATCTCGGGCAAAGATTCGAGTTCGGGAACGTTTGAATCCAACGGGCGCAAGATTGACGTTCCGATGACGCTTGCCGTGGCGGCCATGGGGCGTATTCCCGACGTGAAGAAGATTGTGACGAAGGATTTCAAGCGGGCGGGCAATCGGCTGGTTCTGCTGGGGTCCGTCAACGCGGACGGCCTTGGCGGCAGCGTTTATGCCGACACTCACAGCCAGCGCGGCGACCGTTTGTTCGATCCCGGCGATGCCGCTGCGGTTCGCGGGGTGTGGGACGCGGCGCGGAAGCTTCACGCCGACAGCCGGTATGTTTCCAGCTCAGCGATTGCCGAAGGTGGATTGCTGCTCAGGACGTTCGAAGCTTCGTTCGGCTCGGGCCTTGGCGCGCGCATCGAAGTAGGTCCCGAGACAAGCCTGCGGCGAGACGCGCTCCTCTTTGGGGAATTCATCGGCACGATGCTCGTGGAAGTCGCGCCGGAAGTCGAGCGCGATCTCGCTGACATGGGCGTTCCGCACCTGACGCTTGGCGAAGTGATCGCCCAGCCGCAGATTGTTGTTTCCGATGGCGGCAGCGTGCTCTGGCAGCAGAGCACGGCAGAGCTTGCCGAAGCCTGGAGCAAAACTTTTCGTGAGGTGGTGGAATAATCGTGGCCCGCATTGCAATCCTTTACGCTCCGGGGACAAATTGCCACGAGGAGACCGCGGCAGCCGTAGAACTCGCGGGCGGCCGGCCCACGCTGCTTCATCTTCACGAGTTGATTGCCGGGCATGACAAACTGACGAACTACGACGCCGCGATTGTCCCCGGCGGTTTTTCCTACGGCGATCACCTTGGCGCAGGCCGCATTTTTGCGACGATGATCGTTGCAAAGCTGCGCGACCAGTTGATGGAATTTCTGGAAGCAAAACGGCCGATGTTGGGCATCTGCAACGGGTTTCAGGTGCTCACGGAAGCCGGTATTCTTCCGGACCGCTCTCCGGGAGTGCGCGGCATGGCGATGCTCGAAAATCAGTCGTCGCACTTTGAAGACCGCAAAGTCCGGTTGCTTGTTTCTGCAGAAAAATCATTGTGGACAGAGGGTTTGGAAGGCCGTATCCTCGAAATGCCCAGTGCACACGCCGAAGGCCGCGCCGTGATTCCGGAAAGCGCGGGCACTCGAAAACCGCGCGTGGCGATCCAATACGCCGGCGAATGCGGAAAACCAACGCTGGAGTATCCCGAAAATCCCAACGGCTCGCCGGACGCCATCGCCGGCGTCACCGACGACACGGGCCTCATCCTTGGCCTGATGCCGCACCCCGAACGCGCATCGCTTCCCGCCCATTATTCCCGGGACGGCCTGAAGTTGTTTGAGAACCTCGTCCGCTTCCTCAAACGTTGAGGCCCGTTATGTGAAGAGGCATGAGTTCAGTCGTGCCGAAATCCACCGTTTGTTCATCGGAACCCGCCCCATTCGAGGTAGGCGCGCAGGAGCGCTTCGCCGCCGATGCTGGTGTAAATGGCAGCAATGCCCAGAAAGGTGCCGTAGGGCCATTGATAGTTGCGAAACTTCGAACTCACAGTTGCGAGAGGAATGGCAATCAGCGATCCAAGAAGAGATCCCAACAGGATGGTCATCAGGGTAAGAGGGGGGCCGAGGAAGGTCCCGACGACGAGCATCAGCATGACGTCCCCGAAGCCCAATCCTTCCTTGTGGCGAAGGCGGTAAAACGCTTCGCCGACTACGAACAACAGTCCGCCACCGATCAGCGCCCCCACCAACGAACCGGTCAGCGATAGAAGAACCGGAGAAGGGAAGACGCCCCAGCGGGAGAGGAGCCAGCCGACAGGGCGATCATCAACCGGCAGCCAAAAGCTGAGGGCGATGCCCAGCGCGATTGCGGGCACGGTGATCCTGTGCGGAATGCGGCGCTCGCGCAGGTCGGTGAAGATCAGGACGATCATCAACATGGCAAAAACGACGTTTTTCACGAACTCCGGTGTTGGGCCGTACCGCGCAAAACCGAGCAGGAAGACGACGGCGGTCAGAATTTCAACCGTGGGATAGAGCATGGAAATTCGCTTGCCACAATTGCGACAGCGGCCGCGCAGAAGGATGTAACTGAGCACTGGAATATTGTCGTGCCATCGGACCGGGGCGCCGCAGGACGGGCAATGCGATCCGGGGCTGACCACAGACTCGCGCCGCGGCACGCGTACGATGCACACGTTCAGAAAGCTTCCGAATATCAATCCGAGTAGGGCCACAATGATTTTGATCATGGATCCGCTCGCGCTCACTCTTTGCTCACCGCCCGATGATTCGCCGAAAATTCGATTAACCGATTGTAAAGGGCCTCCGTGCGTTCCACCATCGCCTGGGCCGAAAAATCCTTCGCTCGCTCTCGCGCGTTGCAGCCCATCTTTGTGAGCCTCCCGGCATCTGCCGCCGCTGCGGCGATTGCGTTGGCGAGCGCTTTGGGTGATTCGACTTCAATCAACCATCCCGTTTTACCTTCTTCGACAATTTCTGGAAGTCCTCCAACTTTTGTGGCGATCACAGGCAGCCCGTGGGCCATTGCCAGCAGCGCAGATGAACCGAGCCCTTCAGACCGCGAGGGCATGATATAAAGATCGAGGCCGGAAAAAAACTCAAACAGATCGTCCTGATAGCCTGCCAACAAAATCCGGCCGCCGCTCAAGGGGCCTGCGAGACCCACGGCAGCGATGTCATTTGCGGACAAAGCTCCGCCGAGGACGAGTCTCGCTTCGGGCACTTGCTCGGCAAGGATTTCAAACGCTCGCATGGCAATATCCAGCCCCTTTTCTGCGCTGAGATTGCCAAGATGTCCCACAACGAACTCGCGGCCGCTCATTCCCCACTTGGCTCGTGTTGCCTGGCGCGCTGCTGCGTCCGGCAGATGGTCCGGGATATCAATCCCATCGGGAATGACGTTGATCATCTCTGCCGGGACGCCCGCGCTCTTCAGAATGTTGCCGATGAACTGAGATACCGCGATGACGGCATGGCACGTGTATTTGTATTTCAACCGATAGTCGATGCGCCGCCGCGGCAGGTAAGTGACCCGCCGGCTGGCGACCCGGCAAACCCCGGTTCCGAGAGTTGCCAGCCAGGAAATTGTCTGGCCCACTCCATCATGCGCATGGAGAACCGTCAGCTTGTCTTGATGCACTCGCCGCCGCAATTGCTGTGCGCCGCGCAGATGGCGGAAATCGTACAGTGGCAGCGGGAGCACGGAAAATCCTTCGGATTCGGCGCGCGCGCAAAGGTCGCTCTCTTCCGGGCAGACAATCAGTTGCTCATAACCACGCGCGCGCAGCCCGCGGGCCAGGAGCAGCAGTTGCCGCTGGCCGCCGCGAAGCGTCAACCCGGTGTCTAAGTGGGCGATTTTGAGGGGCAACGACGGATTCACGACCTTCCTTTGTTGTGCTCGAGCGCCGCGAGCTTAACATACTTCCGGCGGACATAGCGCGCCGCCATCCAGGCGATCAGAAATCCCGGCACGCCGTCGAGCACCCCGAGGCGGAAAAAGTAGGTGTTAATAAACACCCAGGGAGGAATAAGCAGCCGCTGCGCAATTCCAGCACGAGCGCCTTGTCCATGCATTTCGTGCGCCGCAAGGTCGGTATAAAATTCGATCCGCTTTCGATGCTCGTCCAACGAATCGCACGTGTAGTGGAGGATTTCGCCGCGCATTGTTTCAACCGGGCCATCGGCCACGACCGACTCGTGGACGTAATCGCCCTGCCATCGGGCGTGGCCGCGGTGAAAGAGCCGGATTTTCCAATCGGGATACCACCCCGAATGGAGAATCCATCGGCCGAGATACCGTGCCCGCCGGGCGAGGCGGTAAGCTGCCGCTCGAGGCTCTGATTCTTTCCAGATGCGGATTGCCTCGCGTGCTTCTTCATCGAGCTCCTCATCGGCGTCGAGGCTGAGCACCCAGTCGTATTGTGCCTCATGCACCGCAAAATTCTTTTGCGCGGCGAATCCTTCCCATGGGTGGACAATGACCCGCGCTCCAAGCCCTGCGGCGATTTGCACCGTGTCGTCGGTCGAGCCTGAATCCACCACAAGAATTTCATCGGCGCAATCGAGCGAACGGATGGCGCGGGCGATGTTTGTAGCCTCATTGTGTGTGATGATTGTGGCGGAGATGGGCGGCATCTTTTGGCGTCAGATTCGGCCGGCAGGCGTGAATCTGCAACCCGAAATTACCCTCCGACTTTGTCTCGGGCGCGCGATGACGGATTTTGCGACTGAATAAACAGCCCGAGACCAAATTTCAGGCTGGAAAACCCAGCCGTTTTCGCAGAGGAGCGATTCATTCCTTTGCTATTTTCACCTCTGCCAGAAAAAGTTCACGATATTTCTCGGGCAGGGGACAGGGCCGGCCTTCGTGATCGACGACAACGTGCGTGGTCTCGCCTTCAGCCAGCAGCAGATTGTCGGCCTGCCGGTAAATCTCATATCCGAAGACCAGGACGCGCCGCCGCACAGCCGTAAGGCGAGTCTTGATCAAGATTTCGTCGTCATAACGGGCAGGCGCTTTGTAGCGACATTGCGCCTCCGCGACAATGATGCAGAGGCCGTCTTCCCGCTCCATGTCGCGGTATTCGAAGCCATGCTGCCGGCAAAACTCCGTCCGGCCAACCTCAAACCAAACGAGGTAATTGGCGTAATAGACCACGCCCATCTGGTCCGTCTCAGCGTAGCGGACACGAAGGGTTGTCATTGACCATGGCGTTGGGATTCCAATTGTCATCGAACCTTCCTCAGCCATTGTGGAATCAACAGGCCCCCTTCCCAGCGGATCGGTTGTTGCCGACAGGTTTATCCAAAGCTACATAGTGCCTGTCAGATCAGTCAATTAGAGCTGACTATTCATGTGCTACATCAATGGGTTTCCGCTGTCATCAACAGGGTATTTTATGACTTGTTCGAGCTGCCGGCAAAAGCTTCTGTAAACGATGTTCACGTATCCTCGATGGGCCACAGTCCCTTCGACCGCCATGTGAGTGTCAGGCATGTGGCCCTCACTGATGCTCGTAAAAAACTCATCGGCACTGGGCCATGTCAGAGTTACGTCGGGGGTTCGTGCCGGGCGCCGCTCAAACCAGAGCTTGCCATGGTCGATTCCCACTGTCCACTCGAAATTCCAGTCTTCCAGCACCCAGAGTGTTGCTATCCGGACTTCGCGAATCTGCTTGCGGACCGAACGGTCGCGCCCCGTCAGGACCAACGCCTGCTGGATCAATCGCCGTGCTGCCCGCTTTGAAATGGATGGCCTGTCAGACACGTTTAAACAGGAAACTATACCAGAAGGCTATGAAGAATGCGGAGTTCTCGTGAACTAACTCCGGTGCGCGACTCCTGTGCATCACTTCGTTAAAGGCCTCGCGAAAGATATCGGGTGTATACTACGTGCCTTCCAGGAGGACAAAATGGAATCCCCCACCTCAAGGCGAACTTTTCTTAAGCGGACGATCTCCGGCTCAGCGATCGCACTTACCAAGATTCGGGGCGTCATGGGCGCAACAGACGGACCTCAAGTGGACGGCCGACCCTCGAGGAAAGGATCGGTCAGTGACCAGTCCGGTGCGCTCTCTGCGACCGATGCGGCGGCTTACACGCGGGGGATTGGCGTGTACCCGGGCGATCCGAATGAAGATTTCTCTCCGATACTGGTAGCGGATGATTCGAATGCCTACCGCAATCTCGCCTTGCTTCGGCCTGCGTATCATTCCAGCAGTTACGACTACAACCTTACGGCACAACTTGTGACCGATGGCATCAGAGAATCGAGCCTTCCTTCATGGGTGGAGACATCAGCAAGCTTGCTTGGTGTGTTCCCTAAAGAGGAGCGCGAATTTCTGCTTGATCACAATCCCACGAGCACAGTGGAACTGCGAGGTTCCGGCCAGTGGGTGCAGGTCCGGCTTGGAGGTGGAAAGACCGTTCCGTTGATTGACCGGGTTGACCTGCTTGTCGTAGTGAACGCGAGAAACGTGAAGGCCGAAGATATTGGCTTGGTTGTGTGCATCTCGGACGACGGATGGAATTGGAAAAAAGCAGGAAGCGTGACAGGCTTACAGCCGGCTTCAATCGATGGCTATCCCTTTGGTTTCGCGTTTCCAGGGCACCTGTTCAAGCCGTCTATTCCGCTCAGCCCGGCATCGCAAAGCCGCTACTATCGAATTGAATGCACGATTGCCAACACGCTGCTGGCGTCGTTTGGAGTCGAGTGGAGAATCGGATCAGTGGCGTTCTACAACCACAACCAGCGAGTGGAAGCAGGCGGCCCGTACAACTTTACAAGCGCCTGGATGAGCGCGGGGTTGGGCGAGGAATGGGTTTACGTTGATCTTGGCACGCCGTGCGAGTTTGACCGCGTTGCGCTTTATTGGATCGCTAAGGCGGTGGAAGGCGTAATTCAGGTCTCGGATGACGCGCAGAACTGGCGCGATCTTCAGCCGCTGCCCGGCGGCCCTGACCTGAGGGACGATATCAGGCTCGTGCGACCCGCTCAAGGAAGATACGTACGCCTCCTGATGACACGGCCTGCTTCGGCAGTCGGTTACATTCTAAGTGAAATGGAAGTTTACGGACGCGGCGGTTTCATCGTGAAACCGAAGCCCTCCCCGCCGGCGCGAGACGGCGGAGAACTCCATCTGGCGGGAGGAAGCTGGCGGTTGCAGCGCGATTCGCTGGTGAAAGATGATGGCGAGACGCTCTCAAAAGCCGGCTACGATGACACGGATTGGGTGGTTGCTACGGTGCCCGGAACGATTCTCACCTCTTACTTGAATGTCGGCGCAATTCCTGATCCTAATTTCGGGCAGAACCAACTCTACATTTCGGACTCGTTTTTTTACTCCGACTTCTGGTACCGGACCGAATTTGATGTTCCCAGGTTTGAACCCGGCCGTCGTGTGTGGCTGAATTTCGACGGCATCAACTGGAAGGCCGAGGTCTTCCTGAATGGCGCTCGTCTGGGCCGGATCGATGGCAGTTTCATTCGAGGAAGATTTGACGTCACCGAAAATCTGCTTCGCGGCGAGAAGAATGCGCTGGCGGTCCGCATTATCAAAAACGACACGCCCGGAAGCGTGAAGCAGAAAACTTTCAATTCAGCGGGGAGAAACGGCGGCGCGCTCGGGCTCGACAATCCGACGTTCCATGCCTCCATCGGCTGGGACTGGATATCGACTATCCGTGGTCGGAACACAGGAATCTGGAATGACGTCCATCTCTCATCGAGCGGGCCGGTGACCATCGAAAACCCGTATGTGACCACCGCGCTGCCGCTGCCGGACACTTCATACGCTGACGTGAGCATCGAGGTCAACCTGGTCAATCACGATTCGAAGCGCGTGAAAGGAAGACTGCGCGGAAGATTCGGTGATGTGAAATTTGAGCAGAATATCAGGATCGATCCATCTGCGAGCATCCAGGTCAAGCTGAACCCATCCACACATCCCGGGCTGCGCCTGAACGATCCGAAACTTTGGTGGCCGGTCGATTATGGTGAACCGAACCTCTATGACGTGGAGCTGGCTTTCGAGGCTCGCCATCGCATTTCGGACACGAAGCGATTGAAAGTCGGCATACGCCAGATGACATACAGCGAAGAGGGCGGTGCGCTGCGCATCTGGATCAACGGACGTCGCTTTATTCCCAAGGGCGGCAACTGGGGCTTCAGTGAGTCCATGCTGCGTTATCGCGCCCGCGAATACGATATAGCAGTGCGCTACCACCGCGAAATGCATTTCAATATGATCCGCAACTGGGTGGGGCAAACCGGTGACGAAGAATTCTACGAAGCCTGCGACCGGCACGGTGTGATGGTGTGGCAGGACTTCTGGCTGGCGAACCCTTGGGACGGTCCGGATCCGAAAGACGATTCGATGTTCCTGCGAAACGCGCGGGATTTTGTCCTCCGCATCCGCAATCATCCATCGATCGGACTTTATTGCGGGCGCAACGAGGGCAATCCTCCGCCTGCTCTTGAAAAGGGGCTGACTGCAATGCTGGCCGAGTTGGCCCCTGAGGTACACTACATTCCAAACTCGGCCGAAGGGTCTGTAAGCGGGCATGGCCCCTATGGCGTGATGCCGCTTGGCTTCTATTTTGGGCAGGGGGCAAACAAAAAGCTCCACAGCGAGCGTGGCATGCCGTGCATCCCGCCGATGGAGAGCGTCCGGCTGATGATTTCGGAACCGGCGATGTGGCCCCAGGGTCTCGACTGGGGTCTGCACGATTTCTGTCTCGAGGGCGCGGCGAACGGAGCATCCTACAGGAAAATCATCGAAAACGGTTACGGAGGCGCAACGAACGCGGATGAATGGGTGGGGCTCGCACAATTCATCAACTACGAAGGCTACCGCGCCATGTTCGAGGGCCAGAGCAAATATCGAATGGGCCTGCTGATCTGGATGAGCCATTCGTGCTGGCCATCGTTTGTCTGGCAGACTTACGACTACTACTTCGAGCCGACGGCCGCCTACTTCGGGGCAAAGAAAGGGTGCGAGCCATTGCATATCCAGTGGAACCCCATCACGGAGAGCATCGAGGTAGTCAATTACAGCGCTGGAAATGTGCAGGGCCTTACCGCCCATGCTCAGATACTGAACATGGACGGCAGCGAGCAGTGGAGCAAGTCCGCGTCACTCGACAGTCAAGAAGACAGCACTGTTTCCTGCATCAGGATGGATTATCCGGCGGGTCTGACGCCGGTACATTTTCTCCGGCTTCGCTTAACGCACCAAGGCCGAGTTGTTTCAAGAAATTTCTATCTGCGCCCCCGCGAAGCCGGGAATTATCGCGCCATTCGCCAACTGCCAAAGGTCGGTCTGGAAGCGACAACCGCCATCCGGCAACAGGGCGACCAATGGATTATGGCAACCAATCTGCGAAACCGGTCCGGCTACCCCGCGCTGATGGTTAGGGTGAAAGCCGTTGGTGAAAAGACAGGAAACCGTATCCTCCCGGCCATCTACAGCGATAATTATATCTGCCTGATGCCAGGTGAAGTGGAAAGTATCGAGGCGGAACTGGCAGTCGCAGACACTCGCGGAGAGAGACCGCGCATTCTTGTGGAAGGTTTCAATGTGGGCCACGTGAGGTATGTCTGAAGTCATCTGCGCAAGCCTTTCTGTCATTGCGTAGCTCGTTCTCGGCATCCTGAAGGCAGCGGAGGGTCTCTTTAATTTCATTTATGTAGCGGTAAATATCTCGGCGGCGATCCTCTCTGTTTCGTGGGTTGGGCTATTTACGTGGGACCCGTTTAGCAGGTGTGTATGCCAGGTTTCCGGCGTTTCTACCTTCTCAGGACATCTGCTATATTAACGGTCTATATGGGTGATAGCTCTTCTGGGGTAACCGAAAAGAACTCACATGATGACGGTCTGATGCGCGGGTTCTGGTATCCGGCCTTGAGGAGCAACCGCGTACGGGGCAGGGATCTGCGCACGGCAATGCTGCTGGGTATCCCGCTCGTAATCGGGCGCAACGCCAAAGGGGAGGGATTTGCCCTGCGCGACGCCTGCCCGCACCGTGGTATGCCGCTCTCTGAGGGTCGCTTCGACGGCGAAAACATCGAATGCCCCTATCACGGCTGGGTCTTCGCAGGCAAGACCGGTCAGTGCCAGACGATCCCATCGCTCACCGCGCGCGACAAGCTGAAAGTTGACCGCATCTTTGCCGCAAGTTTTCCCTGCGAAGAGCGCGACGGGTATTTCTGGGTTTACATTCCTGATCCGGAGCGCCGGAATGAACCCGTCCCGCCTGCGCCGCGCCTGCCGACCTTCAGCGACAGCTACCGGCTCGCGCACCTTGAAGCGGAACTGCCTTGCCACGTGGATCACGGTATTATCGGGCTGATGGATCCTGCGCACGGGCCGTTTGTGCATCAGGCATGGTGGTGGCGCAAGCGCGGGAGCATTCACGAAAAAGAAAAAACCTTTGAGCCGATTCCAAATGGCTTTCGAATCAAAGCTCATTCGCCTTCGGCCAATAGCGCTGCATACAAACTGCTGGGCGTTTACGGCGAGCCGATCACAACCACCATTCAGTTTGTCCTGCCCAACATGCGCTTTGAAGAAATCCATTGCGGCAAGTATTGGTTTTCAAGCCGCACCACCGTCACGCCCATCACGGCATCGCGCTGCAGGATCGACGTCTGTGCCGCCTGGAACGCCTTCCGCCATGTGCCATTCATGACGGCCATCCTGCGCTTTTTCGGCAACATGTTTGTCGAGCAGGACCGGCGAACTATGGAGAAGCAGGCGCGCGGTCTTCTGTACGACCCTCCAATGATGCTGATCGACGATGCTGACCGGCCGGCCAAGTGGTACTTTGCATTGAAAGCGGCCTACATCAAGGCTAAGCGCACCGGCGAGCCGATGGAACACCCCATCCCCGGGCCTACCGTGCTGCGCTGGCGGAGTTGATGTCGAGCGTTGACTGGTTAGGAAAAGACATCGGCGCCGGTCGTTGAGGAAGATCACTCACCAGTCCACTTTGGTTTGCGCTTTTCTAAAAATGCCGACAATCCTTCCCGGAAGTCGGCAGTAGCACGCACGCAGGCGCTTGCCTGGACGGCCATCTCGGTCTCGCGGTCGAGTTCCTCTTCCGTGAATTTCAGCAGGAGGCGCTTGGTGTGGAGCAGGCCGACCGGGCTCATTTCAGCGAGCGAATACGCCAGTTCGCGGGCTCGGGGCATCAGTTTACCGGGTTCAACTATTTCATTAACAATTCCCATCGATTGCGCTTCGTCGGCATCAAAGATGCGCCCCGATAGCAATAATTCGCGCGCCCGTTTCTCGCCCACCTGTCGCACGACGTAAGAGGAGACAATAGCCGGAATGAAGCCTACTCGGATCTCCGTATAGCCGAACTTCGCTTCCGGGACGGCCAGTGTGAAGTCGCAAAGGCTGGCTATACCGCATCCCCCGGCTATCGCCGCGCCGTTGACGGCTGCAATGGTGGCCTTAGGGAAGGCGTAAATCCGCCGGAAGAGTGTGGCAGTGCGACGGGCGTCCGCGACAATGTCCTCGTCAGTCTGTGCAGGAAAATCCCTGAGCGCCCTTAAGTCCATCCCAGCGCAAAAAGCTTTGCCGGCGCCAGTCAGGATGAGAACTTGCGCAGGCCCTTTTGCAACCTCATCCAAAGCTTGACAAAACTCCGTTATCATCAGAGGAGAAAGGGCGTTGCGCTTCTCAGGCCGATTGAAGGTGAGGGTTGAGATTGTGTCTTCAGATTTGAGTGACAGGGTTTCGAAGGGCATAATAGCCATCCTCAGGGAGAGCGGCGTTTGATTCGCTGATCACGCTGTCCTTGGCGTTATCCATCGCACCAATGTGAAACGGGCGCTCTCGGCACCATCCTAACACAGGCCTTCCTGGAGGCGGAGCATCGTCCGATTAGCATTCAATAGCCCTGGGGAGAGAATCTGCTGAACGTCCGCAAAAGTGATGGGTTGCTCGGATAGTCGTGGGAGCACGCGGGTCCTGAAAATAAGTCTTTAAGAACTCTTTCAGCCAACTCACTACGCATATTGCCTGCGAATTGCCTGCGTAGCCTTGACGGCCAAGTCCAGTCCATCTGAATCGATGCCAACCTGTACACCCTGATCGGCGAGGGTTGAAATTACGATTTCGGTCGGAACGTTCCCGACAAGTTCGTCGCCGGCGAACGGACAGCCACCCAGGCCCGTGAGTGCGGAATCAAAACGCCTGCAACCGGCGTTATACGCGGCCAGGACTTTTTCCGCAGTCTGCTCAGGCCGGCTGTGCAGATGGACGCCGAGTTCCATTTGGTTGCCGAACTTTTTCACGTGCGTAAAAAGCTCACCTACTTCTTTAGCTGTCGACACGCCGACAGTATCAGCAAGTGATACGGTTTTCACACCGCACCCCTTCAGCCAATCGAGTGCGTCTTCGACAATCTCGGGACCCCAAGGCTCGCCAAAGGGATTGCCAAACGCCATCGAGATATAAACCACGAGTCCACGCCCGGACTTCTGAGTTTCCTGCTGCAGAGTTTCCACCAGTTCGCGAGATTCGCGAAGCGACATGTTGGCGTTCTGCCGACGGAAATTCGCGGAAATGGAGTAAGGGTAACCCAGCGTTGTTACACCGGGAGTTTTCAGCGCGCGCTCCAGTCCTTTTTCGTTCACAACAATGCCGATGATTTCCGGTGTTGTGCCGTTTGTAGCAGACTGAAGGACCTCGGCCAGCCTTTCCATGACTTGCTCACTGTCCGCCATCTGAGGGACCATCTTCGGGGCCACGAAGCTGACCGCGTCCAGGTGGCGGAAGCCCGCGCGAAGCAGCGTGGCAAGATAGTCAGCCTTCACCTCCGTCGGGATGATTTTTTGGAGTCCTTGCCAGGCATCGCGCGGACATTCAACGATCTTCACGTTTTCCATGCTGTCCTTTCTTTTGCTTCTTTACACCTTTGCCTTTCTGGGCTTTCGCGTGAGAGCGTTCCCGCACGCTGTAACAGGCACCAAGGGCATTTTCGCGCCAAGACGCTAAGTCGCGACGAGAAATCCAGCCGATTGCTTCTTTGGCAAAGCAGCGAGTTGATGCTTTTACAGGCAACTTAAGGGGCTGCCTGCCGGGCAGCGCCTCGCGCCTCTGCGTCTTTGCGTAAAGCTTTGCCTAAGTTTGCAACACGCCTGTCTTGAATTCATTGACTTCCGGATTGAGTGCCGCTGCTTCCAGCGCCCAGATCAGAGCCTCGCGAGTCTCGGCGGGATCGATGATGGCATCAACCCACAACCGCGCCGCCCCGTATCGTGGATCGGACTGGTGGTCGTATGCTGCCTGGATCGAGCGCAGGATCTCCTTTCTTTCCTCTTCATTTAATCTTTTCCCGCCACGCTCGAGTTGTTTTACTTTGATTTCCACCAGCGTGTTTGCTGCGGAATCTCCACTCATGACGGCGTAACGCGCGGTCGGCCAGGCAAAGACGAACCGCGGATCGTATGCCTTTCCACACATTGCATAGTGGCCGGCCCCGAAGCTTCCTCCGCAGATTACCGTGATTTTGGGCACAACGCTGTTGGCGACAACATTCACCATCTTGGCGCCGGCGCGAATGATGCCGCTCCATTCGGCCTCTTTGCCCACCATAAAGCCATTCACGTCGTGGAAGAAAATCAGCGGAACCAGGTTCTGGTTACAATCCATGATAAACCGGGCGGCTTTCTCCGCCGAATCTGTATAAATCACGCCGCCGAATTGCACGCGCTTTTCTCCGCTTTCACGGGAGATGGTCTGGACCACCCTTTTCTGGTTGGCCACAATGCCTACAGCCCAGCCGCCGATTCGAGCGTAGCCGCAAAGGAGCGTCCGGCCGTACTCGGCTCGGTATTCTTCGAACCGGCTGCCATCCACAACGCGCGCGATGATTTCCCGCACATCGTACTGAGCGGTGGGACCTCCGTAGAAAATCCCATAGATTTCTTCCATCGGATAAGCAGGTGGCTCCGCTTCTTTTTTGTTAAATACAATCAATGGGTTGCGTCCGGTCTTATCAACTAACGCTCGAATTCTTGCAAGGCAGCTTTTATCGTCTGGCTCACGGAAGTCCACGGTTCCGCTGATCTGCGCATGCACTTTGGCTCCGCCCAGTTCTTCTGCAGAAGTCTTTTGTCCTATGGCCGCCTGAACCAGGGCGGGCCCGGCGAGGAAGAGTCCGCTGCCATCGGTCATCAGGATGTGATCGCACATCACGGGGAGGTAAGCGCCTCCGGCCACGCACATGCCCATGATGGCCGTGATCTGTGGAATGCCCATGGCGCTCATCACGGCGTTGTTACGAAAGATACGGCCGAAATCATCGATATCTGGGAAAACGTCCTCCTGAAGGGGCAGAAAGATTCCTGCCGAATCTACCAGGTAAATCGTCGGAATGTGATTATCGATAGCGATCTGCTGTGCGCGCAGGACTTTTTTGGCGGTCATGGGGAAGAACGCTCCCGCCTTCACAGTGGCGTCATTCGCCACGATCATAACAAGCCGTCCGTGCACGCGCCCAAGGCCCGTGATCACGCCCGCCGCAGGCGCGCCCCCCCATTCTTCATACATTTCGAACGCAGCGAAAATGCCAAGCTCGAAGAAGCGCGTGCCGGGGTCGATCAGCAGGGCAATGCGTTCACGGGCCGTCAGGCGCCCCTTTTTGTGCTGGGATTCAACGGCCTTTGCACCGCCACCTTCGCGGATGGTCTCTTCCTGGTTGAGGATTTCGCCCACAAGTTCCTTCATCCGGCGGGTATTTTCCAGAAATTCCTTCGAACTCGTGTTGACTTGCGTTTTGAGGATGTCGTTGGGCAAGTTTGATTGGTCCTCTGCTGGGCGGCTGCGGCCTAAGCGATGCCGGCCGCTGCAATCAGCGCTGCGAAGCATCTCCCGATTTCACGCGGTGTGTGAATTGCTCCGACTTTCGTCTTGGAATCGTCACGGCCGTCCAGTTGCTCCCGGCATAATGCTTGGCCAGATAGACGATCTGACCGATGTGATAAGAATAATGGGCCACCTGGCGATTGATGGCCTGCATGACAGAATACGTCTCCGAGCGGATTTGGACCGTCCTGGTAAAGTCGGCCTCAGTGAGCGGCGTAAGCGCCTGGAAAACACAGTCCCAACCGGCATTCCATAAGGCCATCAGTTCCGCTCGCGTTGCGGGCGGAGTTTCAAATTCGCTATCGCGATTGCGATCAGGTTTTTCGCCATCCGACGTGAGAAAATCCGTAAATCGCGAGCGCATGTTTCCCGCCAGGTGTTTCACAATAATTGCAATCGAGTTTGATTCCGCGTCGGGTGTAGCCAGCAGGGCATCATCTGAAATCTGCGCCATAGCGCGTTCTGCAAGCTGCTTGTAATAGCGAAGCAACTCGACCGAGTCCTGCAAATACGATGTCGTGAATTTGAGCGTCATGAACTCTGTCCTTGCCGTGTTGCGCCTGAGCGGACCCTGGCATGTGCTTTCCAGGCACTTATGCCAGTTGGCGCACATTGTTGCGAATAAAGTCGACAATCTCCTGTGTCGAAGTGCCCGGCTGGAATACTGCCGATACGCCTGCTTCCTTCAACCGGGGAATATCTTCATCTGGAATAATTCCACCCACGACCACCAGAACATCCTGCATGCCGCCTTCACGCAGCAACTGGCAGATGCGCGGGATGATGGTGTTGTGCGCTCCGGAGAGGATCGAAATCCCGACGACATCCACATCTTCCTGGACTGCAGCACTGGCAATCTGCTCGGGGGTCTGCCGAAGGCCGGTGTAAATCACTTCCATGCCGGCGTCGCGCAGAGCGCGCGCCACAATTTTGGCCCCGCGATCATGCCCGTCGAGGCCCGGCTTGGCAACAATTACGCGAATTCTTCGATCGATCTCGGTCATTGGATCATGGAGTGATTTTTGATTGCGCCATTGGTATCAGCGACGAACTTACCGGAACGCCGGCTCTTCGTACGTCCCAAACACGCGGCGCAGGACGTCGCACATTTCACCGAGCGTGGCGTAAGCGCGCACGCATTCGAGAATATACGGCATCAGGTTGCGATGGGTTGTGGCGGCGCCGCCCAGCGCGTCGAGCGTTTGCCGGACTCGCGCATTGTCGCGCTTCTTTTTGAGTTCCACCAGTTTTTGCCGCTGACGAGCAGCAATCGCCTCATCAATCACCAGAATATCAACCGGCCGATCTTCTTCGGCCACAAAATCGTTTACACCCACGATGATTTTTTCCTTGTGCTCAACGGCCTGCTGATAGGCATAAGCGGCGTCATGGATTTCCTTTTGGGGAAAACCCTTTTCGATAGCGGCCACCATGCCGCCCATGGCATCGATCCTGTCGAAATACTCGAAGCAGGCGCGCTCGGTGTCGAGCGTCAGCTTTTCAAGGAAGTATGAGCCGCCCAGCGGGTCAGCGACATTGGCCACGCCACTTTCGTACGCGATCACCTGCTGGGTCCGCAGCGCCAGAGTTGCGGCGTGTTCAGTGGGGAGCGCCCATGCTTCATCCAGTGAGTTTGTATGCAGTGATTGAGTGCCGCCCAGCACGCCGGCCAGCGCCTGGATCGCCGTGCGAACAACGTTATTGTACGGTTGTTGCGCAGTCAGGGAGCATCCCGCCGTCTGCGTGTGGAAACGGCAAAGCCACGACCGCGGGTCTTTTGCACCAAAACGCTCGCGCATGACTCGCGCCCAGACCTTGCGCGCCGCGCGGAACTTGGCGATCTCCTCAAAAAGGTCGTTGTGCGAATTGAAGAAAAAACTGAGCCTCGGGGCGAATTCGTCCACGTCCACGCCTGCGCGTCGCACCCATTCGACGTATTCGATTCCGTCGCGGAGCGTGAAGGCCAGCTCCTGCACTGCGGTCGATCCGGCTTCCCGGATGTGATAGCCGCTGATGGAAATCGGGTTCCAGCGTGGCGTCTCCCGTGCGCTGAAGGTGATTGAATCCACGACCAGGCGCATCGAGGGAGCAGGCGGGAAGATGTATTCCTTCTGCGCGATGTATTCCTTAAGAATGTCGTTCTGGATCGTGCCGGAAATGTGCTTCCAGTTCGTCCCGCTCTTTTCTGCCGCCACCAGGTACATGGCCCAGATCATCGCCGCCGGGGAATTGATGGTCATAGAGGTCGAGACGCGCTCGAGGGGAAGCCCGGCGAGAAGCGTTTCCATGTCGGCGAGCGAGGAGACGGCGACGCCGCACTTGCCTACTTCGCCTTCGGCGAGAGGATGGTCGGAATCATAGCCCATAAGCGTAGGCAAGTCGAAGGCGATGGAAAGGCCGGTCTGGCCCTGTTTCAGAAGATAATGGAGGCGCTGGTTGGTGTCCTCCGGGCTGCCAAAGCCCGAAAACTGCCGCATCGTCCAGAGCTTGCCCCGGTACATCGTACGGTGAATCCCGCGAGTGTAAGGGTAGGAGCCGGGATCGCTAAGGTCGCGCTCGTAACTGAAATTCCTGAGGTGCTCGCTGGTGTAAAAGGGCTCAACTAAAACGCCCGACGTGGTAGTGAATTCCTTCTGGCGCTCTTTTATTGCCCCGGCTTTCTCGCTGCCCGGTTTGAGTGTCTTACGCATTGCGCTCACACCACTTTCTGGCCCTATGTTATTCTGGCGGTAAAGACGAAGTCAAACGAGCCGACGCGGTTTGTTACTTAACCCGATTTGTCGGCGTCTCGAAGGCACGCTTTGTGGAGGAGCGGAGCACCACAAGCACGGTCGTGCTGTGCGCCCCACCTTGGTGCCGTCATCGCCCTGCAGGGAGTGGAACGGGGAAATGTCGCACGCACCCGACGCCAATCTCAGATTAAACTGTTCCAGTTGCCCCAAAGCCGGCTATTCTTGACGCTCCTCGTGAAGCAAACTAGAATGAGAGCTTTATCCACCCCACTGGAGAGTGACTAGAGGCGACATGCTCGACGGTCCGATCCCCGAAGGACTCACTTTCGACGATGTTCTTTTATTGCCAGCCCGGTCGGGCGTTTTGCCGGCGACCGCGGACACGCGCACGCAACTGACCTCCCGGATCACCCTGAACATTCCAATTGTCAGCGCAGCCATGGACACAGTGACGGAGTCCCGTTTGGCCATCGCGTTGGCGCAGCAGGGCGGCATGGGCATTATTCACCGCTCGATGCCCGTGGACCGCCAGGCCATTGAAGTGGACAAGGTGAAGCGTTCCGAGAGCGGCATGATTGTTGACCCGGTGACGATTGGTCCCCGGCAGAAAATCTCTGAAGCGCTCGAGATCATGGCCCGCTACAAGATTTCCGGCGTGCCGGTCACGGAAAACGGCAAGCTGGTGGGTATTCTTACCAACCGGGACCTACGCTTTGAAAGACGCACGGATTTGCGGGTGGAAGAGCGAATGACACGGGCGAACCTGATCACAGTTCCCGTAGGAACCACGCTCGACGAAGCGGAAAAGATCCTCCACCAGCACCGCATTGAGAAGCTTCCCGTGGTGGATGAGAATTACATGCTCAAGGGGCTGATCACCGTAAAGGACATCCAGAAACGCATCGAGTACCCGCGTGCAGCCAAAGACGCGCAGGGCCGGCTGCGCGTTGGAGCGGCAGTCGGGGTAACCGGCGATTACCTGGAACGGGCGCAGGAGCTTGTCCGTGCTCAGGCGGATGTGATCGTCGTGGACACGGCCCACGGCCACTCTGAGCGTGTGATGGAAGCTGTGAAAGCCATCAAGAAAAGACTGCCGGATGCGGAAGTAATTGCAGGGAATGTAGCCAGTTACGAAGGGGCGCGGGATCTGATCGAACTTGGCGCGGCAGGGGTGAAAGTCGGTATCGGCCCGGGGTCGATCTGCACGACGAGAGTGGTTTCGGGCGCTGGTGTGCCGCAGATTACTGCCATTGCGGAATGTGCACGTGCGGCGCGCAAGGCAGGCATCCCCCTGATCGCGGATGGCGGAATCAAGTTCTCCGGGGACATTACGAAGGCCATCGCCGCAGGTGCCAGCGTCGTGATGATCGGAAGCCTCTTTGCCGGGACGGAAGAGAGCCCGGGCGAGACGATTCTTTACCAGGGTCGGACCTTCAAATCGTACCGCGGAATGGGCTCGTTGGGAGCCATGCAGGAGGGATCAAGGGACCGCTACGGTCAGGAAGAGGCCACGTCGAAGCTGGTCCCGGAGGGCATTGAAGGCCGCGTGCCATACAAAGGTCTGCTGGCCGACATGGTGCAGCAGCTTGTGGGCGGACTTCGTTCCGGTATGGGCTACAGCGGGTGCTCCTCGATCTCCGAATTGCAGGAGCGCGGGCGCTTTATCCGCATATCGAGCGCCGGATTGCGCGAAAGCCACGTACACGATGTGATCATCACGAAGGAGGCCCCCAACTATCGCCTCGAATAGCGTCCCTCCGAGCATCAGGGTTGTATCGCGGTTGCAAGCGTTTCTGTGGTGGCTGCCGGTGATTATTTGGGCGGGCGTCATTTTCTGGATGTCCACCAAGACATTTGGGCCCGCTTTCACCGACCGGCTGCTCAATGACGTGTTGAACATCCTCCATTTGCAGGTTTCTCCTCACACTTTTCATCTGCTGGCTCTGGGAACCAGAAAGTTGGGACACTTCACCGAATACGCTATTTTTGCTATTTTCCTTTACCACGCGATCGGCGACGGGCATCGTCGCGCCTGGAACTCACGCAAAGCCCTGACGTGCATTCTGCTCGCAGGGCTTTACTCGCTGACGGACGAATTTCATCAGAGATTTGTGCCGGGTCGTGGGCCGTCTATTGTGGACTGCGGTTTCGATACGATCGGCGCGACGCTTGGGATGGTGATTATTTACCTTGCAACGGGACGCCCGATCAGCGGTCACAAGGAATTACCAACGGACGCTGCGGATGGCGCGAAATCGTCTTCCGGTTGAAAAGCCTATTCGGCTTCGGAACGACCGTGAGCTCGTTTGCCGTCCATGTGCACGAGATCGAAAACCATTGCAATCTCGTCGCAGCGGAAATACTTCTCGCACTGGAGACAATCGCGCCAGACTTTTTGCGGCAACGTGCCGCGCTCGACGGGATAGAAGCCCAGCTTCGAGAAAAAGCCCGGGACCACGGTGAGCGCGAAGACGCGCTTTAATCCCAGGCGTTTCGCTTCCTGAATCAGCCGTTGAGTTACCGCGCGACCCAGGCCTGAAGTCTTGTGCTCCGGCTCAACACACAACGAGCGGATCTCAGCGAGTTCTTCGCTGTATAAGCGAAGCGCGCCGCAGGCCACCACCTTCCCGTCTTTTTCCGCAACCGTGAACTCCCAGAGGTTCTCGTAAAGTTCCGGCAATGCGCGCGGCAGCATCACTTCCTGGGCCGCGTATTGCTGGATCAACCTGAAAACGGCAGGTACGTCACGGAGTCGGGCCTTGCGGAGGACAGGCGCTTTGGAACTTTTCCCGGATGTTCGGGCCGCCAAAGGGTCCTCCTGATGAGTCTGCGGAATTGTAACAAGTTCCATCATGAGTGAGATTGCAGGAGCAGCAGAAGAAGCGCTTTCTGAACATGCAGCCGGTTTTCAGCCTGGTCGTAAACAAGCGATCGCGCAGAGTCGATCACTGCGTCGGTGACTTCCTGGCCGCGGTGTGCGGGCAGACAGTGCAGAAAGACTGCGTCGGGACCTGCGTCGTGCATCAAGTCTTCCGTGACCTGATAGGGGGCAAAAACCTGAGTTCTCAGGTGAGCGGCAAACTCCTGGCCCATGCTGGCCCATACATCGGTGTACACAGCTTGAACCCCGTTAACAGCCTCTCGCGGGTCTCTGAACAGTCGAATTTTCGCTCCGGTGGAGCGCGCGATGGCTTCGGCCTGATCGACAATTTCTGATTTCGGCTCAAAGCCGGAGGGAGTGGCCACCCGGATAGTTGCGCCGAGCCTGGCGCCGGTCAGCATCAGCGAATGGCAGACATTGTTGCCGTCACCGACGAAAGCGAGTTTCAGGCCTTTCAAACGTCCGAACTTTTCATTAAGCGTGAAGAAGTCGCCGAGCGCCTGGCAGGGATGCAACAGGTCCGTCAGAGCATTGATCACGGGGATCGATGCGTTTTCGGCTAACTCGACAACCGACTTGTGGGAATAAGTCCGTGCGACGATCCCGTCAACCCAGCGGCTGAGATTGCGAGCGACGTCTTTGATCGATTCGCGCTCGCCCAGGCGTGGCTTCGAGTGGTCCAAATAAACGGCGAAACCGCCCATGCTGGTCATGCCCACTTCAAATGTCACGCGAGTGCGAAGCGACGGTTTTTCAAAGATCATCGCCAGTTGTTTGCCGGCAAGTGCGCGGGAGAATGCCGCAGGTGACGCCTTGACGCGGCCGGCAAGGTCAAAAATCATGTGAACGTCGCTTGTTGTGAGGTCCTGGTCTGCAATTAAGTCGTGAACGCTGAGTTGTTCCTGTTTTTCCATAGTTGCTACGGGCGTCATGCGCGTACCCCCTTGTTTTCAATGCTTGAGGCAGAAACCAGAATTGAGCGCAGTGCCTCGATCAACTGATCGACATGCCGGCGCTCGATGATCAGTGGAGGGAGAAATCTAAGAACATTTTCCTGCGTGCAATTGAACAGGAACCCGGCTTCTACACCCTGCTGGACGATTTCTTTGCCGGGCATTGTGAGTTCCGCAGCGAGCATTAACCCCTGGCCCCGAACCTGGCGGATGACAGGAAGCTCGACCTGAAGATCCAGCAATTGCTTCTTGAAATAGGATCCCACCTCCCGAACATGGTCGATGAATCCAGGCCGTTCGAGAATTTCCACAAACTTCAATGCCATGCGGCACTGGAGCGGCCCGCCGCCAAACGTTGTGCCATGCATTCCGGGATGGAACGCCTGGGCGACATCCTCTCGTACCAGGATGGCGGCCAAAGGCAGCCCGCCGGCGAGCGGTTTTGCGACCAGGACAATGTCCGGCTTCAGGCCAAGACCCTGAAACGCAAAATAATTCCCAGTTCGGCCGAGACCGCATTGAATCTCATCGCAGATGAAAAGGGCACCATACTTGTGACAGAGGTCCTGGCCGACCCTGAGAAAGTCCTCATCGAGTTCGACCACTCCGCCTTCGCCTTGGATAACTTCAACCAGCAGGGCGGCAACGTTTGGCGTAAAAACGCTTTGAAGGTGGCTGATATCATTTTGGCGAACGAACTGGACACCGGGTGGCAGCGGCTCGAACGGCTTGCGGTACTTTTCCGGCCAGGTCGCCGCCAGAGCGCCCAAAGTTCGCCCGTGAAAAGAGTTCTCGACCGCAAGGATACCGGTACGCTCAGGCGAGCGTTCGCGGCCGAAGGCCCGTGCCAGTTTAATGGCCCCCTCGACGGCTTCCGTTCCAGTATTGGCGAAGAATGCGCGGTCAAGTCCCGCCAGTCGGGTCAGTCTATCGGCAAGCGGCGCCTGGAAACGATGGTAAATGAGGTTTGAAACGTGAAGCAGAGTTTCTGAAGGATCACGCAGCACGGCCATCATTTCCGGATGATTGTGGCCAAGTGCATTCACTCCCAACCCGCCGAGAAAATCAAGATACTCCCGGCCCTGGTCGTCGTAGAGGTAGCAGCCGTCGCCGCGCACAGCCAGAAAGGGCAGACGCTTGTAAGTTGGAACCAGCCGGCGTTCTTCGAGTTGTGCAATCTGTTCGTAATCCATTTACGTTCTTACGACTCTCGTTCCCACGCTTTCACGTTTGATGACGGTCCGCAGCAGAGAGTTTTGCGTGTCGGGAGAAATGATATCGATTTCATGGACGCCATGCCGAAGGGTTCGGGCGCAGGAGAGCAGTTTTGGAATCATTCCATCGCGGACGGTTCCTTTGTGAATCATGCGTCTTATGTCTTTTGCCCGCACGAGCGGCAGCAGGTTTCGATCGGCGTCCCACACGCCGCCCGATTCCGTGAGATAGAGGAGCCGGTCGGCCTCGATCGCCGTCGCCAACGCTGCGGCAAGGTCGTCCGCGTTGATGTTGAGATATTCGCCCGAGGGGCTAAGGCCCAGGCTGGCAACCACTGGCACAAGGCCCTTGGAGAAAGCCATATTCAGAAGCGCCGTGTTGATTCTCGCAGGGCGACCGACAAAGCCCAGGTCTTTTTTTGTGCCGTTGGCCGTCGCAGTAGTGAGCTTGCGGGCGGTCACCATTTTCCCGTCGCCACCGCAGATCCCGATCGCAGCCTGGCCCTGTGATTCAATCTCAGCCACCCACTGTTTATTGATCATTCCCGCCAGAACCATCAGGGCCACATCTCGCGTAGCGGCGTCGGTGACTCGCAGGCCGTTGTGAAATTCGGTCTGGATTCCCATCCGCTGTAAGGTTTCCGTCAGGGCCTTTCCCCCACCGTGAACCACGACAACGTGATGGCCCGCATGCGACAATTCTGCAATCTGCCGGGCCAGTTGACGCCGACGGGACTTTTCCTCCGCCGACTGCCCACCGATCTTGATGACAACTTTCATTCGAGCGCCGTTCCTTCGTCAAAGCCATACATCAGGTTCATGTTCTGGACGGCCTGTCCTGCGGCCCCCTTTGTCAGGTTGTCAAGGACAGAGACGATAATCATCCGGACGCCGTCGCGGTCAAGCGAAAAGCCGATATCGGTGTAGTTGGTACTGGCGACGTTCTGGACTTCCGGCACGCCTGCACTCAACAGACGAACAAAGGGTGCGTGGCCGTAAAAGTCGCGGTAGAGATCCACAACTTCTTCATGTGCGCGCGGCATTGATAGCCGGACATATATCGTGCTTAGAATGCCCCGTGTGATGGGCAGCAAATGCGGCGTAAACGTGAAATCCTTTTCTTCAATCCCCAACGCCTGCAGCATTTCCGGTACGTGACGATGGTTGAACAAGCCGTATGCGCGACAGTTCTCATTGACCTCCACGAAATGCAGCTTTTCGTTCATTGCACGGCCTGCACCGCTGGCGCCGGATTTGGAGTCGGAAACGATGCCCGCCTTTGTATCAACCCAGCCACTTTTCAATACAGGCGCGAGGGCCAAAATTACCGACGTGGCATAGCAGCCTGGATTTGACACCAGGCGCGCCTTTGAGATGTTTTCCGCGTTCAATTCCGGCAGGCCATAAACGGCTTCCTTCAAGGCAGCGTGCGCGTGATGCTCGAATCCATACCAGCGTGGATAATCTGCAGGGTCCTTCAACCGGAAGGCTCCGCTCAGGTCCACGACCCGCAGCCCCCGTTCAAGGAGTTGAGGTGCGATGTCGAGCGCGGTCTCATGCGGCGTCGCAAGGAAGACCAGATCAACATCAGCAGGATCCAGTCCATCGAGAGAGAGCGGTTGGCAGGGAACCGTGAACTTTCCGCGCAGTGAAGGATGAGACTGCTCGATTGGAAACTTCTGCTTACCACTGCGCCCGGAAGACATCAGGCGAGTCACACGAGCGTGTGCGTGACGCCCCAGCAGACGCAAAAGTTCCAATCCTGCATAGCCTGTCGCGCCTGCAACGGCCACGCGGACCACGCGGTGTGTCGGTTCGTGTTTGCCTGGAGTGGTAAAGGTCTCGGCCTCGGTTATCGCCTTCACTTATTTGCCCGAAAAGAATATTTATGCATTGAACGCATAAATATGTTTTTACTTGAATTGCCGGGTCCTGTCAAGCGAAAATAGTGCCCGTTAAGCGACAGAAAGCGGGTCAAGAGAAGAGTGCGGGCGGGGCAGCTATTGAAGCAATGAAAATTGCACTTTCAGTTGCACAAAAAGAGGTCGCCAGAGGGCCGGAATCGCCTTATTTCAAGGCACTGGTTGCCGCCGGCGCGCGGCCGGAAGAAATTCAAATGGTCGTGCCCGGCGGGCCACGGCCCCCATCACTCGACGACTTTGACGGCATCCTTTTGGCGGGCGGGGAAGATGTGGATCCCGAATTATATGGCGAGCCGATTAAATACCCGAGCGTCAAGACCAACCGCGCCCGCGATGAGTTTGAAATGACGTTGCTCGACCATGGCATCAAATCACGCGTGCCGGTCCTTGGGATCTGCCGCGGGATTCAAACAATCAACGTCAAGTTTGGTGGCACTCTCTATCAGGACCTGAAAAGCGATACGAGCCTCGATCGCAATCACAAACAGCAGGGAAGCCGAAGCGAGCCTACGCATTCTGTAACCGTGACAGACCCTGATTCATTGCTGCACGGTATCTTCACAGGCCAGCGACCTGTCAATAGCCTTCACCACCAGGCGATCAAGCGCCTGGGCAGAGGTTTGAAGGTTACCGCGCACTCCGAGGACGGTTTGGTGGAAGCCGTAGAACTGGCGGAAGAGTATCCATTTTTCCTCGCTGTTCAGTGGCATCCCGAGGAAATGGTCGCAGCGCACCCTGAGCAGTTAAGCATTTTTGAGCGGTTTGTTGCGCATTGCAGAGATCGTGCAGCGAAGCGGATGGTCACCGGCTGATGAATCTGCTCACGTTTATGAAGATCCCCCGGCAGGGAGTCAAAATTGTATCGAGAGTTGCCGGACTACTTGCGGCCAGGCCTGAGGTTGGTGTTTGTCGGCTTCAATCCCGGCGAGCGCTCCGCCAAAATTGGGCATTATTACGCTGGAAGAGGAAACCAATTCTGGAACTTTCTCTATGAATCGGGGTTGACGCCGATCCGCTTGAAGCCGGAGGAAGATTATCGGTTGCTTGAGTTTGATTTCGGGCTTACCGATCTTGTCAAACGCTGGTCAAGGTCAAGCAGTGACTTGGAATCGAAAGACTTTGAGATGGGCATCCCCATCCTCAAGGTGAAACTTCTGCAAGTCTCTCCCGGCGTCATTGCCTTTAACGGCAAGACAGCTTATGAGAGGTTTGCGGGCCGTAAAGCGGAACTCGGTGCGCAACGCGGTTGGCTCGGAAAATCGCGGATTTACGTTCTCCCATCAACCAGTGGGCGCAACGGCAGCCTGACGCGGTTGCAGAAGCTGCGTTACTTTCGCCGCCTTCGCCGCTGGTTGGATTGAGGTCCCGCCGGCAGGCGCCATTTGCGTCTGAATCGGCCTCGAAGTGCTCTGAAGGGAAGCCCATGGATTACGAAACTCTTTTGTACCAAGTCCGGGCGGGCATCGCCTATGTTACGCTCAATCGCCCGCAAAAGCTGAACGCCCTCAATCGCAAAGCCCTTGAGGAACTCAAGGCTTGCTTCGAAGCCATCCAAACCGATCCCGAAGTGAAGGGAGTCATCCTGACCGGCGCCGGCGGAAAAGCCTTTGCAGCGGGAGCCGACATCGACGAACTTGCCGTCCTAACTCCCTTTGACGCGCGGGAGATGTCCCTGCGCGGGCAGGCCCTGATGAATGCCATTGAAAATCTCGGCAAGCCGGTCATCGCTGCTGTTAATGGGTTTGCGCTCGGCGGTGGGTGTGAACTTGCTATGGCATGCACTCTGCGAATGGCATCTGATAACGCCCTGTTTGGCCAGCCGGAAGTGAAGCTCGGCATTATCCCCGGGTATGCAGGGACACAACGCCTGCCGCGTCTGGTGGGGAAAGGGCGCGCCCTCGAATTGATGCTAACCGGAGAACCGATCAGTGCGGCGGAGGCGTGGCGAATCGGGCTGGTTAACCAGGTGGTCAGCCCTTCAGATCTCATCCATACTTCCGAGACGATGCTTCGGAAAATTCTCAGCAACGCACCTGTTGCCGTCCGCTATGTTTTGGAAGCCGTTAACCGTGGTGTCGAGATGTCGAAAGGCGATGCCGAAACGCTCGAAGCCACTTTATTCGGTCTGTCATGCACGACGGCGGACATGAAGGAAGGAACCCGGGCATTTCTTGAAAAGCGATCAGCGCAGTTTAAGGGCGAATAGAGAGTTTTGTACCGCGACCAGCTAATCGAGTCATTCATGGGATCAAGAACAAAGTCGCGCGAATTGGCGCTTCAGATGCTGTTCCAGTGGGAAGTAGGCAAACACCCGCCCGCTTATGTGGAGCAGACTTTCATGCACGGACGCAAGCTTGCGCCCGACGTTGACGCTTTTGCACGTGCCCTGTTTGAAGGCACCGTCGGCGAAGTCGCTTCCCTTGACGGGACCATCGCCGCGCACACTCAGCATTGGCGGATGGAACGCATGTCGGCCATCGATCGCAACATTCTTCGGATGGCCCTCTACGAGATGCTGCACTATCCGGAAACACCGGGCATCGTGGTGATTAATGAGGCGATCGAACTGGCGAGAAAATTCTCCGGCGAAGATTCCGTAGAGTTTGTGAATGGTGTGCTTGACGCAGTCTGGAAATCCCTTCTCAAGGTACAACCAAAAGTCTGATGCGCCACGGTGAATCAGGCTGCAATGCTTTGAGCGCGAGCAATGCGCTTTTCAATCGAAGGATGGGAATGAAAGATGAATTCAATCCAGGCGGCCGGTCGGCGCTCTGCCAGATTGAGTTCGGCGAGCTTCTCCATGCTGGTGATAAAGGCTGATTTGTTGGCAATGTTGTTCACCGCGTAGTCGTCTGCCTGCCGTTCGAGCCAGCGCGAATGCATATTGATGCAAGGCAACAGGACCAGCGAAAGCGCCATGCTGACAAGCACGAACAGCGGCAGATTTGCAAAATCTTCAACCCCGCGGAAACCGAGCGCCGGCCCCCAATTTTCCAGGCACACGTTCGCAAGATAAAAACCGAGGAACGTGGTCACGGTCTGGATGACAATCGATCGAAAGACGTGATGGTGAACGTGATGCCCGAATTCGTGCGCGAGAACCGCCTCCACCTCTTCTCCCGTGAAGTTCGCAAGGAGCGTATCGGATAGGATGATCCGCCGCGTGTTGCCCAGTCCCACAAGTGCGGCGTTAGACTTCTTGCTCCTTTCACTCAGTTTCCACTCAAAGACCCCGTGAACGCGAGTTCTTGCTCGGCGAGATAACTCCATCAGCCGCTCCGTCAAAGCTGGGTCTTCAACAGGTTTGAATTTGAAAAAAATGGGAAACAAGAGGACAGGAGCAAGATTGGCCAACAGGATGAAAAATGTCACAAACGCCGCTGCAGAGATAATCCACCAGTTGTCCGGCCAGTTTCTGATTGTCCAGTAAATCAGCTCAATGCCGAGGACGGCTAGCGTTACCCCCAGCGCGAGCCCCTTCAATTCATCCTTGACCCACTTCCAGAACGTGAGGTTTGACACACCATAGCGATGCTCAAGCCAGTAACCCCTCAAGTAAGAAAGCGGAAGGCTGGGAACATCAAAGATGAGCCCGACAAGGACAAGGTAAATCAGCAGCGCGAGCGGGGGATGGGGCGTTACCCGCTCGGCAAAGTTGCGCAGGCTGATGGACCACCCGGCAAAAATCAAGGCCAGCAGCAGGGCCAGGTCGAGGATGAATCCTGCAACACTCAGGATCCGTCTTGTGCGATGGTAAAGTCTGACACGCGCTGATTCGTCCATGGCAGAGCGTTTAGAGAAGGGAGGCCCGACAGGGGCGGCAAGTCATTGCGATTGTCGCCTGGCGAAATCGACGATGGAATCGATAAGCGCAGCCACCTTTTCGCGCGATGGGGCTTCTGCGTAAAGCCGTAGAACATTCTCAGTTCCAGAGGTCCGCACAAGCACCCAGGTCGAGTCACCCAGAATCATTTTCACTCCGTCCCTGTCATCAAGCGACAGAACTTTGCAATCCGCAACAGACCTCAGCGCTCCGTTGCGGACTTGTTCCACGACGTGGTGTGCGTCAGCCTTGTCGATTTCCATGTCCACCCGGCGGTAATAGTGCGGGCCGAACTCTTCCTCGAGTTCGCGGACCAGTTCACCCAGGTTTTGTTCTCTCTGCGCTATAATGTCCGCAAGATACAATGAATTCAGAACTCCGTCGCGTTCCGGCAGATGGCCGCGCACAGCAATCCCTCCGCTCTCCTCGCCACCGATCAGGATGTCTCGCTTAAGCATCAGTTCGGCAATATATTTGAAGCCGATGGGCGTAACATGCAGTGGGAGGCCATATTTCGCGGCGATCTTGTCAATCATCTGCGTAGTGGAAACCGTCTTGACCACCTCGCCCTTCAGTCCCCTGACTGCAACCAGATGATGCAACAGGACCGAAAAGATCTTGTGCGAGTCCACGGTGTTACCGTGTGCGTCAATAGCGCCGATGCGGTCGGCGTCGCCGTCCGTTGCAAATCCAGCATCAGATTTGCTTTTCACGACGGCGGTGCTCAAATCAGCCAGATGAGGATCAATGGGCTCCGGATTAATTCCGGGAAACAATGGGTTGTGCTCGCCGTGAATTTCAGAGAAGGCCACACCGGCTTCGTCGAACAGGCGCGCCAGACATCCCCGCGCCGCACCATACATTGGGTCGATCACGAACTTTCTTCCGCTTGAGTGGATACGCTCCAGCGAAACCATCGTTTTGATGCGGTTGAGATACGGGGTGATCAGATCTGTCGTCTCAATCCGGGCTGTGGAAGCCTTTAAAGCATGTTCTTTTCCGGGGTCCTGCGCCGGCAGGTATGTTTCCAGCTTCTTCACGATCGCCGGCGAGGCGGAGCCACCATAAGGCGCTTTCAATTTAATCCCATTCCAGATGTATGGGTTGTGGCTTGCCGTGACCATCAGCGCGCCTGCGGTTTTCCGGGCCACAACGGCATAACTGACTGCGGGCGTGGGCGTGGCGCGGTCGGCAAGCTGCACCGGGACCCCTGCGGCCGCCACCTGCATTGCGGCTTCGCGGGCTGCCTCTGCGGAGAGAAAGCGCGTGTCGAACCCCACGACGAGGCCGCGTTCAGGCTCGCCCTCGCTGCGAACATAGCGTGCGATTGCCGCAGCTACGCGGCGAACGTTCGCGAATGTAAACGTGTCGCCAATCATGCCACGCCAGCCGTCAGTTCCGAATTTGATCTCCTCAGCCATTTCAGCCGGTAGCACCTCCGCCCTACAACAACCTGTTGATACCAAGCCGCTCGAGTTCCTGCACGGCCTTGCCGACCTTCTGCGATTGTTCACGGGCGCAGACCAGCAGTGCGTCGCCGGTCTCGACAATCACCAGGTCCTTAACGCCGATGGTGACAAGATATTTGCGATTGGCTATTATCATGTTCCCTTTGGAATCGATGCAAAGTGCGTTTGCGGGCCTCACATTGCCTTCGGCATCTTTCGCGCTCAGGTCATATGCTACCGCCCAGCTTCCGACATCGCTCCAGCCGATATCGGCCGCCACGGCATACACGTCTCTGATTTTTTCCATCAGGGCATAATCTATGGAGATTTTTTCAAGCTTCGGGAACAGACGCCTGAGAGTGCGGGCATTGTCAATGCCGCCGGCCTCGGCAATCCGTTCCAGGTCCGAAGCCATCCGAGGCTGGAAGCGGCGCAGATTATCGAGGAGCGTGGAGGCGCGCCAGATAAACATCCCAGCGTTCCACAA
Organism: Terriglobia bacterium; assembly: GCA_035652895.1. GTDB lineage: Bacteria > Acidobacteriota > Terriglobia > UBA7540 > UBA7540 > SCRD01. Next base: position 79,442 of record DASRCX010000067.1, on the reverse strand, counting down.
GTAATGCTTCGACTGTATGTACCGACGAGCAACGGGCAGCGCAGGCTTCTCAGTGAACCTCTCCACCCGGAATATCTTCTCCGCGGCAACCTTTGTTTCCAACCCGCCCAGTCGAATGTAGCCATATCCCGTTTCCGGGCGGGTTGGCTGAATGCCCAGAACAACGGACCGCCCCTCCATCGCAGCCCAGCGGCAGCCGGCCCGAAGCGCGTTCCGAAAAGCTCCAGGCTTCCGAATCACATGATCAGCGGGAAGCACGGCCATGATTCCTTCAGGATCACGCCTCAGAATTTCATGCGCTGCCAGACCGATAGTAGGAGCAGTGTTGCGCTGTGCGGGTTCCGCAACAATCTGGCGTTTGGGGATCTCCGGCAGGAGGCGGACAATGTGGGGACGCACCAGATCGTTGGTAAAGATATAAATTCGCTCGCGCGGAACGACTCCTTCAACACGCTTAACCGCCTGCTCAAGCAGCGTTGAGCCGCCGAAAACGTCCAGCAACTGCTTCGGAGTTTTGCGCCGGCTCAACGGCCAGAAGCGAGTGCCGCTTCCGCCGGCCATGATCACAGCGTAAACATGTTCCAAAATGGAGCGTCGCGATTTCGCTGCTTTGCCCATGAGCCTTTCATTCAAAGATGATGTTTTTGACTTGCGCCGCCTTGAAACCGCGACGCGCCAGAGGCCGGCGGAAGTCTCGTTCGATATCCGGAACGTAAAACTTGAGGATACGGGTTTTCTCCACCGGTGCCAGGCGATAATGGCGGCTTTCGGGTGGAATCACCCATGCATCGCCGGCCTGGTAGCCCAGCCATCCCGACGCAGTTTCCACGCGTCCATGGCCCGATAAAATCGAAAGCGTCTCTACACGCTGCGGCGTCCCACTGAACCTGGCTGGCTTTTGCAATGTTAGTTCTTCGACAGCAAAATGCGGGCAGGCAAGGACGTAGCGCCGTGAGCCGAATGTTTCACGGACCGTCCTCCGGGGCAGATTGCGCAGCGCGGGCAAATCGGGGTCGATCACGTCGAACCCTTTATCAAGATGAAGTGGACGCGGTTTACCGTCGAGCCCCAATCGGCCGAAATCGTCGAGGCGATAGGTGATGTCCGAATTCTCCTCCGCTTCAAAGAGTACAAGGCCAGGCCCCAGGGCATGGACCGTCCCCGGCGGCACAAAGATAGCTTCGCCGGCTTTCGGATGAAACCGGTTGAGCAGATCCTTGCTCGTGCCGTGCTCGCAAGCGTCACGCAGCATGTCGAGTGTTACCCCGGGCTTCAGTCCCAGCAGGATTTCTGCTTCTGGTTCCGCGTGCACGATGTACCACATCTCGCATTTGCCCCGATTGCCGGGCTCATGCTTCTGCGCATAACGGTCGTCAGGATGGACCTGAAGGGAAAGCCAGTCGCCGGTGAAAATGTATTTGGACAGGATTGGAAAGCGCCGGTCCTTCCACCCGGAGCCGTTCAACTCGCTTCGCAACTTCGCAGAAGCCTCACCCAGCGTCATCCCGGCTATCGGGCCGTTGAGTATTTTCGAAGTTTCGTCCGTTATCCAAACTTCACCGATCAGGCAATATTCTGTCGTCTGTGGAGGGGCCGTCGGACCGGGATCAAAGCCGCTCGCAGGATCAGGCCAGCTGAAGATGGGGGAAAGATCGTCTCTTCCCCAGATCTTGGGTTTATAGACCGGAGAAAGTTTGAGCGGCGTATCGAGTTTGGGCATAGGTCTCAATGCAGGATGCCGAAGGAAGCAAGCAAATCAAAACGGCAGTTTGCCTCACAAATATCCCGCGAAAACCCTGCCTGTGCTCAGCGGGCACAGCAACTGAAGCCACCGGATTGCCCGCAACAACAGGCGACGAAACTCAAGCGCTTGATCAGAGCTCAGCGAAGAATTTCTTCATACGCTGCAGGCCTTCCTCGATGTTCTCCATCGAAGTCGCATAGGAAATGCGGATGTGCTCTTCGGTGCCGAAACCCGGTCCCGGCACGACAGCTACATGCGCCTTTTCCAGCAGCTTGTCCACGAGGGTCTGACAATCCGCAACCCCATTCTTTTTCAGGTATGCGCCGACGTTGGGATAGACATAGAACGCTCCGGCCGGCATCGCACACTTAATTCCCGGGATGGCGCGCAAACCAGCGACGATCCGGTCCCTGCGCCGCTGATATTCCCTCAGCATGACCTGCACCGAATCCTGCGGCCCGCGCAGCGCCTCCACCGCCGCCTTCTGCGAAATCGAAGTAGTGTTTGATGTGGAATGACTTTGAAGATTCAGCATGTGGCCCAAAAGCTTCTTTGCGCCCAGTGCAAAGCCCACGCGCCAGCCCGTCATCGCATACGTCTTCGAGAGGGAGCCGGTGATGATCAGGTTCTCGCGGTTACCGGAACGCCCCAGCGAAAACGGCTTGTGGCCGTCGTACAAAAACTGGCAGTAACACTCATCGGACATCAGCAGAATATTATGCTGCACCGCCAACGCCAGTAACTTTTCCATTTCCGCGGGAGGGACCACGGCGCCGGTTGGGTTGTTCGGCGAATTGACGATGATCATTTTGGTTTTCGGCGTGATTAACTTTTCCACTTCCGCCGCGCGCAGTTCGAAGTTGTCTTCTTCGCGCGTAAGAAGCGGCACCACCTTCCCGCCCGCATAATTGACAATATCCAGATAAGAAACCCAATACGGGACAGGCAGAATGACTTCATCGCCGTGGTCAATGGTTGCGGCCACGGCCTCGAATACGGCCTGCTTGCCGCCCACCGTTACCAGACACTCTTCTATTGAGTACTTCGAACCGAAGTCTTTTGCGTGACGCTCGACGATGGCTTCTTTCAAGTCTTTGATGCCGCTCGTCGGCGTGTACTTCGTGAAGTTGCCGTGAATTGCCGCAATCGCGGCGTTTTTGATGTTTTCAGGAGTCGGGAAATCAGGCTCGCCCGCTCCAAAGTCAACCACGTTGATGCCGCTTGCTTTAAGCTGTGTTGCTTTCTGCACCACGGCCAACGTAGATGAAACCGAAATTCGCGATGTACGCTGAGAAAACTCCATACGATTAGACCTCTTTTGAAACAAGTTTTTCACGCAACCGTTCTTCCACCACCGGCGGCACAAGGCCTTTCACTGACCCTCCGTGCCGGGCGATCTCTTTCACAAGGCGCGAACTGATGTAGGCATACGATTCTGCGGGCATCAGGAAAATCGTTTCCAGCTTCGGCTGGAGTTTCCGGTTGGTCAGGGCCATCTGAATTTCATATTCATAGTCAGAAAATGCCCGGATTCCGCGCACGATGGCTCGCGCGTTCTTCTGCACGGCGTAGTCCACGAGCAGGCCGCTGAAAGTATCCACTGTCACGTTCTGCATATCCCGCGTCACTTCCTGGAGCATCGCGACGCGTTCCTCAACGCTGAAAAGCGGCGTCTTTTCTGCATTCGTCAGCAGGGCAACGATCAAGTGGTCAAAAATCCGGCTGCTCCGCTCAATCAGGTCAAAGTGGCCGTTTGTGATCGGATCAAAGGAACCCGGATAGATCGCGAGAATATCTGACATAGCCCGAAAAGAAGGGCGCGCCCGCTACTCCCTGAGGACCCCTGCAACATGTCACTCAGAGGATCCCTGATGAATTTAACCAGGACAACAAAGGTCGTTCGTCTTTGCTTGAGGTCAGAAGGTCCGTTAGATAGTGCTTCTGCCGCTCAAGTGGAGACAGCACGGCAAGCCCTGCTTCATTTAACTTGCCACAAATGCCGCCCGTACGCCAATAAAGCATTCTAGCGGCTCACTTCAAACGTTGTAAACCGCATTCTTGCGACAAAGATGGCAGCGACGTACGAGGCAGGCAATTCCGCTCTCGAACAAGTTCAAAACGCACGGGCTCGATCGGATGAGGCCCATTCCACAGCCGAATTGCGGCCGCGCGCACGCCTTGAAATGAAGCAGGAAACCGCCAAAGGGCGCTGGCGACCTCTCGCAGCATGCGTGTTGGCCGCACCCTTCGTCCAAATCACGCAAGGATAATTCCCGCATTCCCGTGCTTCCGCGCTATATCCAGCGTGTCTTCAAGCCGGTTAATGAGTTCCGTTACAGAATCGGCCGGATCGGCACCTTTCACGGCAGACATCTGTGCAACCACTGCTCTGAAATTGGATAATACCCTGCCGTCGGATTCAATCTCCGGAAGACTTGTCCGCAGCTTTTCCACGAGGATGCGCGCCTGGGCCAGCGGCGTGTTCGATAGGCATAGCGCAATTGTATGCGGGCCATATCGGATGGCAATGTCATTCTGACGCACGTGTGCAGTGATGGCCTTGCCCATCCTTTGAATGCAGGATTGCATGTCCCCTTCGCCTGGTGTTCCGACCAGGTCGGGAACGCCCGCAGGTTCGACAAGGCACACTGATAGTGGAAGGATATGCTCCTCGGCGCGCTCCACTTCGGCCAGCAGGCAATCGATGTATGCGCTGCGTGGCAGCAGTCCCGAAACGGTGTCCACGCCAGCGAGCGACCGGACAAGTCGCCGCAGCCGCGTGTTGTTGATCGCAATTGTCAACTGGGATGCAACGGCCCTCGCAAGGGCCTTCTCGCTATCGCTCCAGTGGCGTGGACCGTCGCATTGTTCAAGAAGCATGAGGCCTGCATTCGGGTCCTTTTCCGCAAGGGGTATTGCAAGCAAAGAGGAAACACCGAGCAGGTGCAATTCGGCAGCGACTGGTCCTGCGCGCTGATCCTGCAGAACATCATCTATTGAAATGCCTTCCGGATTTGCAGAAATCTTGGACAAAAGAAACGAATGAAGCTTCCGAGCACGCCGAGCGTCGGTGGGGAAAGCGCTGGGCGCAACGAATTCGGCCGTTAGGGAGATTGAATCGGGTGGCCCAACTGCGATCCAGCAGCGGCTGCTCTTCAGAAGGCGAGCAAGTTCTTCCGCCGCCACGCTCAGGATACGTTCAGGGGCACTCTGCCGATGAATAGCGGTCGTGATGGTAGAAACCTTCGCCAGTTCCTCGACCGACAACATAGAATTTGTATCCTGAGCTACTGCCGCTCCCGAAGCGAGCGGCTTCACCACGGGTGTCGGATGGAAACCCGCCATGTCATATAATTCGCGCAGTTGGCGGTTCTCTTCATGGGCGCCGGGGTAAAGCCGGTCGATCTTTTGGAGAGTTTCATGGAGCTTTGTGTTCAGATGATAGCGGTTGAACATCTCGGCTTCGACGATCAGATCATCGAGCGTCATGGGTGTCGTGGCCGATTCGCTGTTTTCTCCAGAAGCTCCTGGAACGGAGCCCCTTCCTGTTCCTGATACCGAAATTCGGTTGGCAATATTGCTGTACCAGATTGAGTCAATGTGTCCCTCAAGATTTAGCAGCCGATCGGCATGGGCTGCGCCATAGGGATCAGCATCCAGAATGCTTTCAAGGGTCTCTGCCGCCTTGTTGTATTGTTCGGCAGCGAGGTAAAGATTGAACAGGCGAGTCAATGCCCGGCGCAAATCGCCCTCGCGGTTGAGGTCGTTGTAGAGCGGGGGAAGAAGCTCAAGAACATCGAGATTGTTCTCGTCAGCGTAATAGATCTGTTCGATCAGAGCGACAAATTCGGCCCGTTTTTCTTCGCGGCGATACATCTGGTCTTTAATTCCTTCGACAATCGTCAGGGCCTTTGCCGTTTCCCCGGCCCGGAGCAGTCCGCGGATGAGCTGCTCCGTCAGGTTGCGAGTTTCGGGATGCGCCTGGTAGAGTTTCAGACAAACAGGTTCGGCCTTGACATAATCACCTGAGGCAAGGTAGGCCTGACACAGCAATTTAAGTGCAGTCGTATTCTTTGGGTCGGATTGCGATATCGGTTCAAGCAACCTCATGGCCTCGGCATTGTTGCTGCGGAACAGGTAAACTTCCGCCGCAGCCACGCAGGCCGCCTTGTTGGACGGGTCAAGCTGACAGGCACGCACAGCGAGTTCGGCCCAGCGATCCTGCATCCCTTTCGACCGGGCGATTCCTGCGGCTTTCAAGAGGGCTAGTGCGCTGTGCCCGGGCTTGTCGCTGGCGAGGGCGGCTTCGGCGAGTTCCATATGAACTTCCAGATTCTCAGGTTCCAGGTCGGCGAGATGCCGAAGGCTAGCATAGACATCCCGCGGGCTGCCGTTGCGGCGATGGGCTGCTGCCGCTTCTCGGAAGGCTTGTGCGGCTTCAGTGGGTTTCCGTGCCGTTTTAAGGAGCGACCCCAGTTTCGAGAGGATTGCCGCGTCATGAGGGTTGGCCTTCAGAACTTTGCGGCAGGATGCAATAGCCTTGGGGAAGTCCCTGCGTTCAACATAGAGGTCTGCCAACAGCCGGTGAAAGCGGAGTGAATCCTCAGTCTTTCCCAGCCGCACGGAGAGATCCGCCAGGTTAAGAAGAACGGCCTCGTTTCGGGGCTGGTCCTTAAAGACTAGAAGATAGATCTCACGGGCTGAATCGAATTTTTGCTTCTGGAGGAGCTTCTCGGCTTTCTGAAGGAGTTTGTCCAGGTTACGCATACCCGCAGACCATGTCCGGAGTGGCAGCGACGTGTCTGTGTTGCTGACCAATCCCTGTTGTCTTGTACACCACAGTCCCCTTGCGTAAAAAATCGGCGGGCCGCAGTTGCCACTTGAATTGGCAGCGCTATGCTGAGGCGCTATAACGGCATTTGCGTCAATTGACAGAACAGCTTGGTTTTGTTACATTTTCAAAGGGTTCACGAATGACAGTTTTAAGGGAAACCTGCCGCTTTTACCGCCCCGCGAGCAGTCTTTGAGATTGGTTCCCGTCTGTAGAGGCAAACCAAAGACAGAATGACCGAAGCACGCTATATTCGCAATTTCTCGATAGTCGCTCACATCGACCACGGGAAATCCACGCTCGCCGACCGGCTTCTGGAACTGACCGGAGCTGTGGCCAAACGAAACATGGCAGAACAGGTACTCGATTCGATGGACCTGGAGCGCGAACGCGGAATCACGATCAAGGCGCATGCGGTCCGATTGATCTACAAGGCGCGCGACGGCCACGAGTATCAACTGAACCTGATCGATACCCCGGGGCACGTTGACTTTTCCTATGAGGTTTCGAGAAGCCTTTCGGCTTGCGAAGGTGCGTTGCTGGTTATCGACGCTTCGCAGGGCGTCGAAGCCCAGACATTAGCGAACGCGCAACTGGCAATGAACAACAACCTGGAGATTGTGCCGGTCATCAACAAGATCGACTTGCCCGGTGCGGACATCGAGGAAACACGCCGCCAGATCGAGCAGACACTCGCCATCGATTCAAGCGATGCGTTGCTGATCAGCGCCAAGCAGGGGACAGGGATTGAAGAGGTCCTGGAAGCGATTGTCGCGCGAATCCCTCCACCCAGTGGCTCGCCGGAAGCGCCGCTGCAGGCGCTGATTTTCGATTCCTGGTTCGACAGCTACCGCGGAGTGGTTGTTCTGGCGCGGGTGGTGCAGGGGACGCTGGTTCCCGGCATGAAGATCAGGCTGTGGTCAAACAACCAGGTTTATACGGTTGAGCAGTTGGGCATCCTGACCCCGGCGGCCGTCCCTGTGGAGAGCCTGCACGCGGGCGAAGTGGGTTTTGTGATCGCCAACATCAAGCGGGTGTCCGACACGAAAATCGGCGACACGATCACCGAAGATGGTCGGCCCGCCGCAGAACCGCTCCCCGGCTTTGAAGACATCAAGCCCATGGTATTTGCCGGACTTTATCCGGTAGAGGCCAGCGAGTACGAGTCCCTGCGCGACGCACTGGAAAAACTGCGCCTGAATGACTCGTCGCTTTTCTACGAGCCGGAGAATTCCGCGGCGCTGGGGTTCGGCTTCCGGTGCGGTTTTTTGGGTTTGCTCCATATGGAAATCGTTCAGGAACGGCTGGAACGGGAATTCAAACTCAATCTGATTACGACTGCTCCCGGGGTGCGTTATCGCGTTACGACCAAGGACGGGCAGGTCCATGAAATCGATAATCCAACGCGCTTTCCGGATGCGGCTGAAATTGCCAAAATCGAAGAGCCGGTGATCACGGCGCTGATTCTGACGCAGGATGATTATCTGGGGGGCATTCTGGCCCTTGCGGAAGAAAAGCGCGGTATTCAGAGGGGATTTGAGTATGTCGGGCCAAAGCGCGTACTGCTGACTTATGAATTGCCGCTGAACGAAGTTGTGCTGGATTTTTATGACCGCCTCAAATCTGTTTCACGCGGTTACGCTTCTCTTGATTATCATTTTTCAGGCCATTGGGAATCCAATCTGGTAAAGGTGGACCTGCTCGTGGCCGGCGAGGTTGTGGATGCGCTCTCATTCGTCTGCCATCGGGACAGCGCGCAGCCACGGGCCAGGGCGCTCTGCGAAAAGATGCGGAAGCTGATCCCGCGCCAACTGTTTGAAGTGGCCATCCAGGCCTCCATCGGTTCCAAGATTATCGCCCGCGAAAACGTGCCCGCCATGCGCAAGAACGTTCTTGCCAAATGCTATGGCGGCGATGTCACGCGCAAGCGCAAGCTTCTCGAAAAGCAGAAGGAAGGGAAGCGTCGTATGAAGCGCGTGGGGAAAGTTGATATCCCGCAGGAAGCGTTCCTGGCTGTCCTGAAAGTGTCAGAATAACAAATTCACCGAATATCGGCTGACACGCATCACTTGAAATTAGAAATGACGGAGTCCAAATTGCCAATTCCCGCCCGGCAAGGGGGCGGACTTGCGGTTTCAATCCAAACGAATCATCCGGAACTGATGGCATGCTAGAATCGTCTCAAACGTCATCTCACGGAGAATTGCGTGGAACTGAAAACTGTAAAGATTGACAAGCCGGCTGACATGAACTTCATTCTTGGGCAGTCGCACTTTATCAAGACCGTGGAAGACCTTTATGAAGCCATTGTGCAGACTGTGCCGGGAATTAAATTTGGAATAGGTTTTTGCGAGTCGTCTGGCCCGGCACTGATTCGGTGGGCCGGGAACGATCCCAATCTGATCCGGCTGGCGCAGGAAAACGCGCTCGCCCTTTCCTGCGGACACTGCTTCATTATCTTTATGGAAAAGGCCTACCCCATAAACATCCTTAACGCCGTGAAAAATGTCCCTGAAGTTTGCGGCATCTTCTGCGCTACGGCAAATCCCGTGGAAGTCATCGTGGCTGAAACGGAGCACGGCCGTGGCATTCTCGGCGTCATCGACGGCGTTAAAACCAGGGGCATCGAGAGTGAAGAGGACATCAAGGCCCGTAAGGAACTGCTGCGGAAGATTGGATATAAGCTGTAGGTCTTGCCGGCATCAGCGTTTTATGCTGCGTTTGCTGTGTCCGGATATGGGTTTTACGAGATCACTCTACGGTTTCCTCGTCTGCACTGTTGCGCCAACTTCGCCTCGTGCCAGACGAATCGACAATCCCTCTCCAATCTCAACCTGAGCGGCATCGCGAACGATGACGCCTTCGGTGTCGCGCGTGATCGAGTAACCCCGGTTTAAGATTGTCAGCGGGCTGCGTTCGTCGAGCAAGGACTTGTAGTGCGACAGACGATGGCGCCGGTCGGTGAGGATGCGGCGCACGCTTCCTTGCAAGCCGGCTTCGCGTTCCTGAACGGCCGCCAGCTTCAGCCGAAGCACTCCGCGCAGATCATACCGAGTGATGGCTGATGAGCCTCTCACCCACGCCTCGCGGCAGGAGTGCAATCGCTCGCCAATCAGCATATTTAATTCAGATTCGAACCGTCCGAGGTGGGACTTGCGCTGCTGAATCTGCACCCAGCGCAATTCGATCAGCCGCCTGGGTTCAAAGCGGACCAGTTGTGCGGTGAGTTCCAGCAGGCGGCGGTGTGCGACCTCAAGGCGCCTGCGAACGGCGTGCTCCATGTCAGTTACCGCCTCGTCGATGCGCTGGCCGCGCTCGGCAATGCGTGCGGGAAAATGCAGGAACGTCCGGTGCATTCGCAGTTCTGTCAGGTCGTGGCGCGCTTCAGAAAGCCGCAGTCGAATGATCTGAGCCATATGCCGGATGCGGGTTCTGACGTCTTCGAGAAAATCCTCCTTGCGGCGAACGACAAGTTCGGCCGCAGCAGATGGCGTGGCGGCCCGCACGTCGGCGACGAAATCTGCAATGGTAAAATCGGTTTCATGCCCAACGGCTGAAATGATGGGAATGTGTGACCGGGCAATGGCCCTTGCGACGATCTCTTCATTGAACGGCCAGAGGTCTTCGAGCGAGCCGCCGCCGCGTCCGACAATCAGGACATCAACAATCGGGTTCTGATTGAAGTACTCGATGCCCTCCACGATTTCCGCCGCGGCGCTGCCGCCCTGGACTGTAGCCGGGTAGAGATAAACGTCCATGTTGGGAAACCGTCGTCTGATGACCCGCAGGATGTCGCGGATAGCGGCCCCAACGGGTGACGTCACAATACCGATGGCACGCGGCAGGACGGGCAAAGGCCTCTTGCGGGCCTGGTCAAATAGTCCTTCGGAGGCGAGCTTCTGCTTCAATTGCTCGAAGGCGAATTGAAGGGCACCGACTCCTGCGGGCTCCAGATATTCGACGTATAGCTGATATTCGCCGCGCGCCTCATAAACGCTCAGGTGGCCGCGTGCGATGACGGAGAGACCGTCCTGCGGTTTGAATTTGAGATATCGCGCTTGATTTCGGAAGCAAACGGCACGCAACTGCGCCGAGTCGTCCTTGAGGGTGAAGTAATAATGGCCCGAGGGTGCGGCGCGAAAGTTTGAGACTTCGCCCGTTACCCAGATATCCGGAAAGCTCGACTCAAGCAGATCTTTCACCGCGAAGCTGAGTTCGGCAACAGTGTAAAGCTTTTTTTCAGGAACCAGATTGAGCGGAAGCTGGCTCATTTCTTTGAATGTACGCCTTCCAATAGATGCTCAATGCCGCGTAAAGTAAGAGATCAACCAAAAAATCAGTGTGAACACGAGGCTGAGAATGATGCAAGTCGTCAACGGGAAATAGATCGTTGTGTTCTTGCCTTTGTAGCGGATGTCACCCGGCAGATGACCGAGGCCGAAAAAGGAAAATCTGGAACCTAGAATGAATAGCAGGCCGACCGCCATGAGCACACCGCCCACGATGATCAGCAGCTTTCCAATTTCACCCGGAAAACCAGTATTCATCAGCGTCCTCCCCCGAACGCCTCAGGGCCTTTCAGCCTCTTCGCCTTCCTGCATGAAGAGGCTGGCGCAACCGTAGATACCGACATCTTTCTGGAGCTTCGCCGGCAGCAGGGGAGTCTGTTTGGCGAAGCGGTTAATCGTGTAATGGGGAATCGTCTCGCGAATCTTGTCAAACAATGGCTTGCCGATTCTGGAGACTCCGCCCCCGATCACAATAGCATCCGGATCAAGCAACGTGATCATGGAGGCAAGCCATACACCGAGAAAGAAGCCGGTCTCATCGATGATTGCTTTTGCAACAGCATCCCCCTCAGCCGCGGTCTCTTCAATCAATTCCGGCGTGATGCGGCTGAGATTGTTCTGAGTGCGTTCGCGGAGCAGGCTGGGCAGCGTATGCTCCTGTTCCAGCTTGACACGGGCGCGGCGGGCCATGCCGGGCCCGGCGGCAAGCGCTTCGATACATCCATATGTTCCGCACCCGCAGCGATAAGGGCTGTGATAATCAATGGTGACGTGGCCGCCTTCGGCTGCAACGCCGTTTTTGCCGTGATAAATCTTCTTGTCAATAATGATGCCGGTGCCTACCCCGGTTGAAACTGTGACGTAAAAGACATCGCGGTATCCAACGGCGGCCCCGAAGAGAACTTCTGCCAGGCCCGCAGCATTAGCGTCATTTTCAAGGCGTGCCGGCAGGTGAAATTCCCTTTCCAGGCGTGCGGTAAGCTTGACGTTACTCCATCCCGGAAGGTTCGGCGGATTGATTACAAGGCCGGTGCGCGGATTCAGCGGCCCGGGAGCGCAAATTCCAATTCCCTTGATGCAATCCCTTCCGCCAGCTTGGTTAATTAAACGCTCAATGACAATCAGGATCTGCCCAAGACTGGATTCAAACCCACCATCCGCTTTTGTGGGGACGGTTATCGACTTATGAAGCCTTCCTTTTGTATCAACCAATCCTCCAGCAACCTTTGTCCCACCCACGTCAACTCCGATGATCATCTTGTCCATGTTAGTGAGGCCCCTGTTGTTTCACGACTGGATAAGTGCGTCCGAATCTCGATTACGCCGCCCCATTGTACACCATTCGAGTGTCCCGTTACCGAAAGAGGTGAAACATGAATTTGGCTCCGAGGATTGCGGTACGTCCAGCGAAAAGGCTGGGCTTGGTGGTTGTAGAGCCGGACATAGGCCATCAGTTTGCTGACCAGGTCGGGAACGGTTCGGAGGACACGCCGACGGATGCCGTCGCGAGTGGTCATGCCCAGCCGGATTTCCACCTGATTCAGCCAGGACGAGTAGGTGGGCGTGAAATGGAACTGCACCTGAGGGCGACGCTTGATCCAGGCTCGCACCGCCGCCGTCTTGTGCGTCGAGAGGTTGTCCAGGATCAGATGAATCTGTTTTCGCCGCTGGCCGACCACCGCCTCACCCGGGAAGCGCACGAACTCCTCCATGGTGTGACGGGCCACGCAGCGGCTTTGAACTTTGCCCGTCTGGACTTCCAAGGCCGCCAGCAAAGAACCCGGCGCTCGGCGTTCTCCCGCAGCGTCTCGTGCAGCGGCTGTGCCCACTGGGCGTAGTCGAAGACGCGAATCCGACGAGCGTAGAGATGTGCCGTCATCCCTTCGGCATAACAGAGCCCAGGCAAGGTACCCTGAATCAAGATTCGGTCGTAGCAGGAAAGCAAGCCGGCAATCTGCTCGCGGCGGCGTTCGGTCAATATTGGTAATCCCATCGGAGACCTGAACCTTCTCGAATGGGATCATAACACCTGGCACCAAAGACCTCTTTGGTTCCGGCTATGTCGGGTTGGGAGTTTGAAGAGCGCACTTGCGCCTCATCACGCACACCGGCTTTTAGAAAACACACCAACTCGAATTGAATTAAGATGGCCATTGGCTTTCAAGTATTCAAGGAAAGGCGGGGTCGCGCGGTGGGAACAAAGTCCGCAGTGGAATTCGGCCGCGATATTTGCGGTGACCTTCAAGCAGGCGAGCAGCGCGAGTGGCTGGAAACCAACGGAATTGGAGGGTTCGCTTCCGGCACGGTGGCGGGAACACTGACGCGGCGTTATCACGGCCTGCTGTTTGGCGCGCTCAAGCCGCCGCTCGGCCGAACGCTGCTGGTTTCAAAGCTGGAGGAGATTGTTGAATATGACGGTGCGGAATATTCGCTCTCGACGGATCGCTGGGTCGGCGGCGCGCTTGATCCGCAGGGATACCGGTATATCGAGAGATTTCGGCTTGATGGCACATCACCCGTCTGGACGTTTGCCATTGCGGACGCCCTCCTCGAAAAGCGCGTTTGGATGCAGCAGGGCAAGAACACGACTTACATTCAATACAAAATGATTCGCGGGACGCGCCCTGCAGATTTGACCGCCAAAGCGCTTGTCAATTATCGCGATTTTCATTCCAGCACTCACGCAGGTGATTGGCGGATGCGCGTGCAGTCGGTGGAGCGCGGCCTGCGTATCGAGGCGTTCGAGGGAGCGACGCCGTTCTATTTGTTGAGCGCAAACGCGCGCCCCGAGCCGGTCCACGAATGGTACAGAAATTTTGATTTGGTCGTGGAGCGGTACCGCGGTCTTGGCGACCACGAAGACCACCTGCATGCGGGCAACTTTCGATTCCGGCTCGGAGCCGGCCAATCGGTCACGATTGTTGCGACGACGGACCCTGATGCTGGTCTGGACGGCGATAACGCCTGGAGGGAAAAGAGCAACCGTGAAGAATCTCTGATTGAGCGATGGTCCAATTCAAGCCCGCAGATGGCGAATCAGTCTCCCGCCTGGATCCACCAGCTTGTGCTCGCCGCTGATCAGTTTATCGTCACGCGGCCTTTACTCAACGACGCAGAAGGTCATTCGGTGATCGCCGGTTACCATTGGTTCGGTGACTGGGGACGCGACACGATGGTCGCGCTGCCCGGCCTGGCGCTCGCAACGGACCGTCCCGAAATCGCAAAAAGGATTTTGCAGACTTTCGCCAGGTTTGTGGACGGCGGGATGCTTCCGAACCGTTTCCCGGATGCCGACGGGGCGCCCGAATACAACACCGTGGATGCAGCACTCTGGTACGTTGAAGCTGTCCACCAGTATTTCACCGCAACTTCAGACCAGAGCTTATTGCAAGAACTGTTCCCGATTCTTGCTGACATTGTGAACCATTACGCTCAAGGCACACGATATAACATTCATGTTGACCCGGCTGACGGACTTCTTTACGCCGGCGAACCCGGCGTCCAACTTACTTGGATGGATGCCAAAGTGGACGACTGGGTCGTGACTCCCCGCATCGGCAAGCCGGTCGAGGTAAATGCGCTCTGGTACAACGCACTTGTTACCATGGCGCAATTTGCGCGATTGCTCGGCAAGCCGTCTGAACAGTTCAATGCGTTGGCTGAAAAAGCGCGAAGCGGATTTCGGCGATTCTGGAATGATGCTAGGGGCTTTTGTTTCGATGTGATTGATGCGCCTGACGGAAACGATCCATCATTTCGGCCCAATCAGCTTTTCGCCGTATCGCTTCCTGAAAGCCCGCTGAGCACTGAACAGCAGCAGGCAGTTGTGGACATCTGTGCTCGCCGGCTGTTGACGACTCACGGGCTTCGCAGCCTGGCTCCTGGCGAGCCGGGTTATCAGGGCCGTTATGGCGGTGGCCCACGCGAGCGCGACGGAGCATACCATCAGGGGACAGCGTGGGGCTGGTTACTGGGGCCGTTCGTGCTTGCACACCTCCGCGTTTACAGGGATGCGGCGCTGGCTGCTTCGTTCCTCGAGCCGATGGCGGCACACCTGAATATCCACGGTCTTGGCACAGCCAGCGAAATCTTTGATGGCGATCCTCCTTTTACGCCGCGTGGATGCATTGCGCAAGCCTGGACCGTTGCTGAAATTCTGCGCGCATGGCAAGCGGTTCAGAACTTCGTGCCCCGAAAGTGAAGCTGCGTGCTGAAAGCTTCCGGGCCGGTCGTGCGGGCACGTGTCGTATTGCCGGTGCACACCAAACTCATGGGCCATCCGGGCTTAAGGCGCCGCTCTGGGCGGCTGACGCTCTGACCGCGAACCCGCAATGCGCTACAATAACCTCGCCCGTGCCTGCTGCGGGGTGCGCCGATGGTCATTGCCCGCATGATGCGCGGAGTGCCGCAGGGAATAATGACGTGCTGGCGGGAGTTTCTTAGCCTGTCGTGGTGCCAGGAATTGCAAAAGGCGTTGCCTCCTGCCCGCTAAGCGGAATCCCGGTGGCCGGTGTCTGTAACGATGAACGAGATAATTGAAGTATCGCGGCTGAATAAGCACTTTGGGGGCGTTGCCGCTCTCCGCGATGTCACCTTCACGGTTTCCAAATCGGAATTGACCGTAATCATTGGCCCTTCGGGCGGCGGAAAGTCCACACTCCTCCGCTGTTTGAATGGATTGGAGACGTTTGACAGCGGGCGCGTGCGAATCGGCAATATCACGCTTGAGCGCAACGATCATCCGCAGCACCGAGGTTTGAATCAGGACCTTCGCGAACTCCGAAAGGAGGTCGGGATGGTCTTTCAGGGGTTTAATTTGTTTCCACACCTGACCGTGCTGGAAAACGCCGTTCGTGCTCCCATGGTTGTTAAGGGGATCGGGCGCAAAGAAGCTGTGGAAAAGGCGACGGAATTGCTTGTCAAGGTCGGCCTGCAGGACCGCGCTGATTATTACCCATCGCAACTCTCCGGCGGCCAGCAGCAGCGCGCGGCTATCGCTCGCGCTCTCGCCATGTCCCCGCAGGTGATGTTATATGACGAGCCGACGTCCGCCCTCGATCCAAGCCTCGTGAATGAGGTATTGCAGATCATGCGCAAGCTGGATGACGAAGGAATGACGCAGGTCGTGGTCACTCATGAAATGCGCTTTGCACGACAGGCGGCGGACAACATCCTGTTTTTGTATGACGGCGAGATCGTTGAGTCCGGCCGGGCTGAAGTCTTTTTCAGTTCCCCGCGCGACGAACGCACGCGTCGTTTTCTCCGCGATTTCGTTGAATGAGGTCCAGAAAAATGAGACGTCATCTTTTGGTGCCGGTGATCAGCATACTGGTCCTGGTGAAAGCGCCTGTCGCACGGGGCGACGTGCAATACCTTCGGTGGGGCGGAGATGCGGAGGGCGGAGCGCCCTACGTCTTCGTTGATCCGCGGGACCCGCAGAAGACCATCGGGTTTGAGGTCGATCTGGCTAACGCGCTGGCGCAGAAGCTCCATCGTCGCGCCGTCTTCGTGCAGAACCAGTGGGACGGTTTAATTTCCGGGCTGGAGCGCGGCGACTATGACATCGCGCTCAATGGATTGGAAATTACCCCGGACCGTGAACGCGAAATCAACTTTACAATCCCCTACTACGCCACTACAGAACAATTAAGCATGCGGAAGGACAACCATTCGATCCACTCATTGGCTGACCTCAAAGGGAAGACCGTCGGTACGCTCAGATTTTCTTTGGCCGAGCGTGTGCTTGAGCGCGAAGGCGGAATCAACGTTCGCACCTATGATGGCCAGATCAATGCATACGAGGACCTGGCCAACGGCCGCCTGGATGCCGTCCTGATGGACTGGCCGATCGCCCTCTATTACAGCAAACCCAATCCAAAACTGAAATTCGTTGGCGGGCCGATCAGCGAGATCAAGTACGGCATCGGAGTTCGCAAGCAGGACACAGAGTTGTTGAAGCAGTTGAATGCGGCGTTGACGGATCTGATCCGGTCGGGAGAACTCCAGCGCATTTATGACAAATGGGGTCTGTGGGACAAAGCAACCGAAACGTTGTTTGCGCAGGTTGGTTCGAATCCCCAGGCCTACGAGAATTATATGCAGAGCGTAACCCGGCAACTCACGTGGCACGAGCGCCTGCTCCAGTATGCTGGATACCTGCCGATCCTGCTGGGCCGCGGCGCTCCGATGACACTGCTCATCTCAATTCTTGGGATGGCAGTAGCCGTATCGATCGGCCTGCTGCTGGCTTTAACGAACCTCTATGGACCTGTTTTGCCGGCCCGTTCGGCACGCGCATTTATTGAAGCAGTGCGGGGAACGCCGCTGCTGATACAACTTTACCTGATCTTTTACGGTCTCCCTTCGGTGGGAATCCGATTAAGCCCGCTGGTTGCGGCAGTTATTGGGTTGGGGCTGAACTATGCAGCTTACGAAGCTGAAAACTACCGTGGAGCCATTCAGGCTATCCCGCGCGGCCAGATGGAAGCTGCGCTCTCGCTCGGCATGACACGGGCGCAGGCGTTACGGCACGTGGTCCTGCCCCAGGCAATTAGGCTGGCCATCCCGCCCGTAACCAACGATTTTATTTCGCTGTTCAAGGATTCCTCCATTGTATCAGTTATCACCATGGTTGAATTGACCAAAGTCTATGGCGAACTGGCATCAACCTATTATGACTATATCGGAGTCGGAATCCTGACGGCCGTGATCTATTTCCTGCTGGGGCTGCCTTTTGTGCGTCTGGCACGGTGGGCCGAGGAAAAGCTTACGTTTGATCGGATCACCGCACCGCCGCTGAGGCGCCGCTGGTTCAATGTGGGGGCTAAACCGGTCATCGGCTGAAGGCAACGCGAAGACCATAACGCAGCCCGGCGAGGATTCAACTTCAGCATGTGATAGCAGATGACAAATGATGACCAGAAGGAAAGTCCATCATCATTGCCGGCCGGCGAGAGTGATGAAGCTGCCTCTGTACAATTCAAGGGTGGGTTGGTGAGCCGTGAGGGAATCGAACCCCCAACCTACTGATTAAGAGTCAGTTGCTCTGCCAATTGAGCTAACGGCCCGTCACCGCTGGGTGGCAACTTCGACAGCTCCACTCAAAAAAGTCTAACACAAACGCGCCTGGTATTTTAAGCAGCTTTCAACATTAGACGAAGTTTTTTGGGTTCGGTGTAAGATCGAGATTTGATTTGTATCAGTGTAAGGTGTGGCGGCCGGGAATGCGGTTCGTAGGAGCGGACGCTGGGTTCTGTTGCCAAGGCGACGGAGCAAGCTACGGTCCGAATACTGCGGGCATGCGTACATTTCAGCCAGAGGAGCAACTGCAGCATGGCGGTTCTGAGCCTGAAAGAAGTAGCGATCGTTGTGAATCCGAAGAAGGACAATATAGCTGTCGTGAAGGCAGATTACGTTGAGAAGGGAGCGCAGCTTGAACTCGACGGGACGACCGTAACTTTGTCGGGCCGCGTGCTGCACGGGCAGAGCTTTGCCACGAAAGATATCGGGCAGGGCCAGCCTTTTGTTTCGCTGGGCGACCCGATCGGGCTTGCCTCGCGTCCGGTATCTGCGGGTGAGCCGCTCGATGAAACCAACATCGATCACCGATTGCCGCGACTGAGGGTGAAATATCGCGACAACCCTGCACCGACACTTATCGATTCCGAACTTGCCGCACGAACTTTCGAAGGTTTCGTCCGGCCCGACGGGAGCGTGGGAGTCCGCAATTACGTCGCCATCGTGACTTCGGGAATGTGTTCATCTACCGAAGCCCGCGAAATAGCTGCGCGTGCAATGCGCGAGGTCTACAGCCGCCGGAAATTTCCCAATGTTGATGGCGTGGTCCCCATCGTTCATGAATCGGGCTGCGGGATGCCGGAAGGAGAAGCCGTCGCCATTCTGAACCGGCTTCTGACCAATACCCTGCGCCATCCGAACCTCGGCGCAGCGATTTACATTGACCTCGGTTGCGGGAAGACTTGCGTAGAATGTTCCGTGCCGGTATTCGAAAAAGAAATTCAGAATTATAACCAGCGGGTTGTGAACCTCACGATCCAGCAGGCGGGCGGCAGCCGCAAGACCGTTGAAAAAGGCCTGGCCATTGTCGAGAAGATGCTGCAAGTCGCAAATGAGTATGAGCGGCAGTCCGTTCCGATTTCAAGGCTGATTGTCGGGACTAAATGCGGGGGCTCGGACCGTTGGTCGGGCGTGACGGCGAACCCGGCGGTCGGAGTGGCAGCAGACATGTTTGTCAAAGCCGGTGCGGCAGTGTTTCTTCCGGAAATCCCGGAACTCCAAGGCGGCGCCATGTTGGACCTTGTCCGGCGCGCGCGCACGCGGGAGGTGGGACGGAAGTTGATGCACGCGGTGAAGCGCTATCAGAAATATGTTGAGATGTTTGGCGACGATTTTCGGGACAATCCTTCGCCTGGGAACAAAAAGGGCGGACTGTACAACATTTTCCTGAAATCGAGCGGCGTGAAGGCCAAGGGCGGGACATCCATCGTTGAAGACCTCGTGGAATATGGGGAGTGGCTGGGCGAGCGAAAGGGGCTTTACGTGCTCTACACGCCCGGCTACGACCAGATTTCAACTCCGGCCCTGTTCCTGAGCGGCGCGCAGGTCGCACTATTCACAACAGGGCGGGGAACTGGCATCGGTTGCGCGCTTGGCCCTGTCACGAAGATCGGGTCGAACAGTCAGCTTTCAAATCACAATGGCGATATCGACATCAACGCAGGGAGCATCCTTGACGGGGATGAATCCGTCGAGGCCGTGGGTAAAAGAATCTTCGAGCACACGATTGACGTTGCTTCAGGCCGAAGAACTGTGCGAGCGGAAGAGTCGGGCTTCCATACCGAATTCAAGATCTGGGAATCGCTCTGGCCGTCGCTGTAATGGAATTCGGCCGTGCTCTGTCGCTTGACGTTTGGAGGATTGGTGTTCTTCATCCCGCCAAGGAGGCGGCTAACTGCTGAAACTCGTTTGTGCAACAGTTCCAGCAGCCGCCTGCGAGTTGAAATATGAAGGATACGTGCGGGGAAAAGGCTTCTTTGCCCGGTAGGAATGAACGAGTTCAAGATAGACGCCCAGGTCCCGGTCGAGGTCCGACCGCGTTCCATCGAAGTAGAAGCTGCGAACGGGAATGCCTCCATAATCCCGACTGACCCTGGGGTAAATCGCCTCACTGACAATTCCATTCATGCATGAAAACGGGCTGACGTCGATGACGCCGTCGGCGCCGTGTTCGGCGAGATACGCGACGAGTCCCACGCTCAGAACCATTTCTCCGACCACTCCCGAGGCCGGCAGATAAGGCCAGGCGCGTTTGACGATTTCTTCCACGTCAGGCTCGTCATAACCTTCAAGGTCTTCACGCAGCGGTTCCAGCAGCGCGCGTTCGTCGGTGCGGCGAATATGGTCGCGCACTTTGGCGCCCAGCATTTCGAGTGAGAAAGTCCGGCCGCCAATGCGAAGCTGGCGCTCCTGCTCAAGGCTGGTGTAGCTGACCCACTCGGCAATGTGACTGAGCGAAACCTCTGCGCCGAGGGACTCAATGCGGCGGATGATATCTTCATTTGAAAATGCATTCATGCGGCAGAAAATTTCTCCGACAACTCCGATCAGCGGCAGGCTGCGATCGTACTTCGCAGGGACTGCGCGAAAACGGTCTCGGGATCTCCTGAGCGATGCGACCATGCTTTGGAGTTGGCATGCAGAGTCGTCGCAGGCTGATTCAATCGTTTCACAGAGGTCCTTCAGGCTTTCTTCATAAGCGCGGTCTGCGGCGCCCGGCACCGTCTCGTACGGCCGCGTTTTAAGCAAAAGGCGATGAATCGAATCCGAAGCGACAATCCCCCTCCAGCCCATGCGGGTAAAGGTGTTGACGATGTTGCCGAGTCCCGCGTAGCTGTTTTTGTCTGTGGGGGATATGATTTCAATTTGCCCATGGCCGGCGTCGCGCAGGACCTTTCTGAGGTAGGGAACGTATTGGCCAAAGCGGCATGGACCATCGGACGTGGGCAGGAAGAAGACGGTGCGGTGCGCGTCGAATCCCGGCCGCTCGATCACCTGGAAGAGATCGCCGAATACAATCTTGCTTGGATAGCATTCATCGCCCTGCGTCAACTTGCCGCCAAGTTCGACGGTGCGGCGGCTGGAAGGCGGGGTCACATGCGCATCGACTCCCAGCCGCCGGAACGCAGCTGCAAACACTTCAGACGCGCCTTCGGCCATGACCGGTAAATATACGATCTTGCCATGCAGCGGATGGCCGGCGTCGATCGCCGTGGTCATACGGCAGCGGTGACGGATGAACATCTGAGGATCCCTTTGCTTTCAAGATAGGCTTCACAGCGGGTGATGAAGCCTGCGTCGTTCGAATGACCGTCAAATTGCAGCACCAGCGATGGCTTGCCGGCGGCCTCGTTCAAGAACGATTTGATAAAAGAGTCGGGCCCGCATTTGAAATTGGAGATGTAAATCAGGTGAAGATTTGCAAAGCGGCGGGCGATTTGCGCGGCGGCCAGGATCCGCCGGCCTGAGTTCCAGAACATATTGTCATTAACACCGGCGATGTCCTCCTGGTCCAGCGGCAGAAAATCCATGGGAACCACGTTGATGCCGTACAACTTCCTCAGCTTTCGCGGAATGTCGCAGTTAACGCTGCCGTCGTAGATGTTGTAGGGTCGTCCCACGAGGATGACGCCCGGCTCGCCTGTCTGCCGCAGCGTGTCGAGAGCACGCTTGCCTGCGCGCAGCAGTGCCGACGCAAATTCGCGCTGGGCTGTGAAAGCTGCGCGCACGGCAAGCCTGGCCCTTTGCGATGGAACGCCAAGTTCACGCGCGAACTGAACGAGTTCTTTCTGGACAAAGTCCTGGCCATTTCGGAAATGGACCGTCGGCACGAGCACTTCACCGCGAAATCCTTCCAGTTGCGGCGCAACGCGTACGACAAATGGCAGAGTCTGGTTCCACGGACAGAGATGAGAGGGGACGCTTGACTTCGGCGCTTCTGCATTGACGATGTTGGGCAAAAGGATGAAATCCACCTGTTTGGAAACGAGTTCTCGCACATGCCCGTGAGCAACCTGGATGGGAAAACATGGCTGCGCAATGGCCATTTCCGCACCAGCGGCCGCGGTCTTGCGGTCGGTCGGAAACGAAACAACCACGTCAAAATCCAGGGCGCGGAGCCACGCATTCCAGAAAGGAAACGTGTCATAAAAAAACATTGCGCGCGGAATGCCCACGCAGCGACGGCTTTTGGTCGCTGCGGTCGCCGCGGAGTTCAGCAAACTTTCCCTGTACGCAATCAAATCATCGATCACGGGCCTGCGGTCTGAGTGTGCGGGCTTGCGAAACTTGTCGGAGCACTGGTCGCCCCAGTAAGTCTTTTGACCTTCAATCGTGAACTCTTTGATGTCGCAATAATTGGAGCAGGCGCGGCAGACGAAATCGCGCGAGGTGAATTTCACACGGCCAAGATCGTAGCCGCGGAAACGGCTTGGACGAACAGTGCCTTGCATGCGGTCGCGGGCGATCAGGGCAGCGCCGATGGCCCCGATGACTCCGTTGTGTGGAGGAACGATGATCCTTTTGCCGAGGACCTGTGAGAAAGCCGCCGCTACAGCATCGTTGTAAGCGGTCCCGCCCTGGAAATAGATCACATCGCCGATTTTGCGCCCGCGCACCACGCGGTTGAGATAATTAAGGACGACGGAATAAGCAAGACCAGCCGCCAGATCGCCGACTTTTGCCCCCTTGAGAAGAAGCGCCATCACGTCCCGTTCCATGAAGACCGTACAGCGTTCACCCAAATTCGCCGGGCTCGACGAAGTCAGGGCCAGACACGCGAACTCGCCTTTGATCGAGATCCCCATCCGGGCGGCCTGCTCTTCGAGGAAAGAACCGGTGCCGGCGGCGCAGGCTTCATTCATGGTGAAATCAATGACGACGCCGTTTTCGATTCGAATGAATTTGGAATCCTGGCCGCCGATTTCAAAGATCGTATCAACAGGCCCGGTCCCCAGTTGTTCTGAGACAAACATGGCACCCGTCTTGTGCGCAGTAATCTCGTCATTGACTGTATCGGCCCCAATCAGTTCGCCGATCAGTTCGCGGCCGGAGCCGGTTGTGCCCACGCCGCAGACCTCGATGGACGCTCCGAGGTGAGCCGCGATTTCTTTAAGTCCGCGAGTCACGATTTCAATCGGCCGGCCTTCGGTGTAGAGATAAATTTCCTTCAGGACTTTTCCTGCTGAATCGATTGCAACAAGGTTCGTGCTTACCGAACCGACGTCAACACCAAGATAGGCCCTGACCACTTCTCCGCGCCGGGGCGCTCCAATCAGTCCTGTGTGGTCACGCAGGATCAGGACGTTTGCCAACGAGAGCGGCCTGCTGTGTGCAGGAGATTCCCCAAGGTCCGGGCGTGGTTGTACTCGCGTACGCTTGGGAAGCGGCCTGGCCAAATTCTCTGCTTCCAGCAAGGCTGCTCCTATCGCTCCCATCCAGATATAAAGCTCAGGGACAATGAAGTCCTGCTCCGCCAGCCTGAAAATATCGCGCATTGCATTGCGCACGCCCTCATTCAACGCCACACCGCCGATAAAGGCTACGGGCGCCACAACGGGTCGCCCTTTCACGATGCTCGATTTGAAATTGCGCGCCACTGCTTCACAGAGACCGCGAAGCACCTGTTCCGTTGAATAACCCTTCTGCTGCGCGTGGATCATGTCTGTTTTGGCAAACACGGAGCAGCGCCCGGCGATTCTCGCTGCACAGGTTGCGCTGCACGCCGCGGGTCCGACGTCCTCGATGGAATATCGCAGGCGCGCCGCCTGCTGGTCGATGAATGAACCCGTTCCGGCCGCGCACTCTCCGCTTGCCTGGTAATCGACGATCCCGATACGATCTGACCCGGCCATGCCCTCGATACGCAGGTACTTGGAAGTCTGACCGCCCATTTCAAAAACCGTGCGAACTTCCGGATGAAACAGGTGGATCCCGGAGGCGATAGCGCGAAATTCGTTCTCCTCCCGGCATTCAAGAAGACTTGAGATCAGCAAAGCGCCGCTGCCGGTGACCCGCAGGCCGGCCAGGCGATGCTTCGGAATCGAGGAATGAAATTCATTGAGGAGGTCCATAGCTGCCTGCGAAGGG
Organism: Terriglobia bacterium; assembly: GCA_035652895.1. Classification (GTDB taxonomy): domain Bacteria; phylum Acidobacteriota; class Terriglobia; order UBA7540; family UBA7540; genus SCRD01. The sequence continues at coordinate 55,414 of DASRCX010000067.1, read as the reverse complement.
TTTCCCGCCACGCGACGGTGACGCGAGAGCAGGAGGGGGCGTCCGCGCATGGAAGAGTTCTCCGGGCACATTCGGCTGAAAAACCATTCCGACTTTTCAGCCAGAGAGGCAAATAGAGGGCCATCGGTAGGGCCGCCGATGGCGGCAAGCTTTGCGCTGACGCCACCGATATCGAGGCCAATAATGACACCCAAAATGCGCCTCCTATGGCGGGATCGTTCAAAGCTTGGTGATCCAATCTTGTACTGGTTCTATATTGAAGGCTTCTACATTACTGTGATGATCGTCACATCCCGATGTGAAGGCCCGCCGAGCCGCATCTGCGGGGATCTTTCAGGCCCAATCGCGCCGACGAACGCTGAAGGGCGGGCAGGAGCCATCAGGAGCAAATGCCCGGAGAATGTCCTCGCCGGGCTATTCAAAGCGACGGCCGGCGAAGAAGCTACTCTTCACCCACAAGGTGATGATTGACGGCGAATAGCGCCAATTCCAGTCGGTTGGAGACGCCGAGCTTGTCGAAGATGTTTCCCAGATGGTGTTTGACGGTTTGCTCTGCAATCTGAAACTTCTCAGCGATGTCCTTGTTGGTGTAACCGTCAACGATGGCGGAAATAATATCGAGTTCTCGTGGAGTGAGGTTATAGGCCCGTTTCCGTGTTCCTTGTTCGGGTATCGCCGAGAGGTCGCGAACGATCCTCACCAGATCGGAGACGCTCTCTCGGCCCACCCAGTATTGACCTGCCATCACGCACCGGATGCTCTTCAGGAGCAGTTGCGTGGCGGATTCCTTGAGGACCACGCCGCGAACGCCATGATGCAGCGCATCCACGATCTGTTCTCGATCTATGGCGGCGGTCAGAAGGATCACCTTGATGGCTTCGACAGAATTGCCAAGCTGGCGAACTGCCTCAAGACCCGGAACGCGCGGCATCGCCAGATCAAGCAGGAGCACGTCCGGCTTGAGCCGTTGCGCCATCTCGATGGCTTCGCCGCCGTCGGAGGCTTCGCCGACGACCTTGAAGTCCTTTTCCGCTTCGAGCAGCTTTCGCAACCCGTCGCGGAAAATCGGATGGTCATCAGCGACCAGAATGCGAACTGGTTGTGACGTTTCACTCATAAGTGTTCTTGGGCACGCTGACCTCAACGCGCGACCCCTTGCCGGGTACTGATTCTACGACAAGTTCGCCCCCAATGGCGCGAACTCTTTCCTTGATGACGAGCGGCCCTTTACGGATGGCATCAAGTTCGGCCAGAGCCAGGCGGCCCGTAAAGTCAAAACCTCGTCCATCGTCATCAATGGCCAGCTTCAGTTTGCCGTCCTGCTGCCCCAGTTGCACCAGCACTTTCTGCGCCCCGCTGTGCTTCCGGGCATTCACCAGCCCCTCCTGGACAATTCGCGCCAACTGGTTGCAGACGCGAGGCGGCAGGGAAATGTCCTGCAAAGTGGAAACGAACCGGGCTGAGATTCCCGTATCGCGCTGAAACCTGTCCACCATCGTTACCAGATAGTCCAGCAATTGTGTGGGGCGAATGTCAACAGGTTTCATCTGCTGCATCAGCTCGCGCAGGTTGATGACTTCCTGCCGGAGAATGCGCTGGATGTGGCCCAGACGTTCGGCAATCGTGGCGGCAGGCGCATCTTCCTGCCGGCGGAGGACGTCAACTTCCATCTCCAGGCCGATCAGCGACTGAATTACACCGTCATGCAGTTCCCGAGCCACTCGCGCGCGCTCAAGTTCACCTGCTCTCGAACGCAAACGGGACGTGAGGAATGCGGTGTAGATCGCAGGGCTGACCTGCAAGACCAGGGACCGCATGAAGCGCACGGCAGCCTCAGGGCTTGAAGCGAATTTCGGCTCAAACAAGAGCATCACACTGGACCACTCGTCCGCGTACACGGCGCGGGCCCCCAGGCATGAGCGGAGGATATTGTCGCCAACCAGTTCAAGCGGCGGGGACCATTCCTGCTCGAAGAGCCTTTTGCCATCTTCATCTAACGCATAGATGCTGTATTTCCCTTTATTCGGACCTTTCTCGATGCGTTTTGCATACCACACATGCCCCGGAGTATCAAACAGACTGGTTCCACCCTGCTGTCCATGAACTTCCCTGGTCGATAGAGTCACTTTCCTCGGCGAATCGCTGCGAAGGGCGTTCCATACAAACGCGCGTCCCGAATTATGATCAAGCACGGCCAGAGCCGCCTGGCGGCTGCGAAAGAGAGCCAGGACTTCTTCAAACACTGCCTGCAGCGTGCCGCGGACGCCCGCTTCGGCCCGCGCTTTTGTCATGACCTTAGCGATGGAGCCCGTTTCTTCACGAAGCAGCTTTTCTTCCTCGCCCAGATAGCCCAGAAGATAACCCATAATGAGCAGATACACGCCGCGCATCACGAAGGAGTTCAAATCATAGGCCCCCTTGAAGGGCGAAGAGATCGTGTCTCCCATGACCAGCGTAATAAAAGCCTGAACTATGAAAAGCGCCGTCGAGGCGAGCGCCGTCATCAGGGTTGCGTGCAGCCCCCAACGGTACGCGGCCTCCAGGAGGACGAACGTATAGAACAGGTAGAACGGACTGTTGGGGCCGGCGGTAAATACGGCAATCAGGGCCGGCCACAGAACATCAATGGAATGGACGGCCAGCCGAAAGCGTGGAGAAGAGTCTCTCTGTGTACGAACAAGGGTCAGAACACCGACTGCTTCAAACACAAAAGCAGCCAGAAGTCCATAAACGGCCGTGGCGTAATAGCGGGGTTCTGTGGGATCAAGCCAGACGACAAACAACGAGGCGAGCGCCAGCAGGGCCCGTGTGGCAGCAAGGAACCTCTCAACGCGTTGTGATTCGCTGGCTGCGACCCATCTGCTTCTTAGCGACGGAAACGATCCCATTCGACCTCACGGGTAAGAAAAACTTTGCATATTATGTCAATTCATTAAAATCGAAACAAGAGGTTTCACGCTTCGGGCCGGAGTAGCGGCCCTTTTCCGCCCTGAGGGGACTTTTTTCGCGATGCTCGCTAAATATATCTCCTTTATTTGTCGCGACATACGACGGCTAACGCCACGGCGAGTGCCGCGGCCCGCAGGCCCGAGATCATGAAGTCCCTCTAATGTCTGTCATGCTCTTAAGGGGTGGAAGACTTGCTCTTACCACTAAAGTATCAGTCATTCTCCGGGTGATAGTACCATCGTAACATTGCCCGCCGTCGTGCATCCGAATACCATATCCCTTGGTAAGCAATGAAGCGACTTTTCGAGATCAAGGGAGGGGAATGATCACATCGGTTGCAATCCTGGTTTTTTCGACGGCGCTCTTCATCTTCTACATTCAGACGCTCTGCCAGCAGGTGCTGCGACGCGAGTTTGGCCGGGCCTATTTTCAGGACGTTCTCAACGCGATCGATCTGGAGTTCCCGCGGCTGCGTCAGGCGCTGGAAGCCAATGCGCCTGTGAGTTATTCGCAAATCCGGCTGGCCTTGAAGATGGACTTTTTCACGCTCACTTATCTTTTGAAAAACGGGGACCTGAGCCGGCGGAGGTTCTCCTGGCAGGAGAAGCTGCTTATCAATTATTTCCGGTTGCATTTTCTCCTGCTCCCGGTCCGATACGCACTTCACTTTCATGAAAAGCAATCTGTGATCAGGCTCACGACGGTGCTTCACCATTTTGCGAACCTCGTCGGCGAAAGAGTCACTATCATGGACGCCGCCGGCGCGGTCGTAAATCACACGGCATGATTGCAGATGGGTTTTAAACGGGTTCAGTAATGTCATTGCCAGCTCAAAATCGCAAAGTACTCTTGATCGAGAGCGATCCCGAATCCCGCAAGGCGCTGCGCGTCCTTCTGAACCGGCTGGGATGCGAGGGTGAAGTAGCAGCCGACGGGATGCAGGCGCTCGCGATGGTCAGCCGAAATGACTTTGACGCCGTGCTGCTCGACCTGCGAAGTTCCGCGCTGCCGCCTGACGAAGTGGTTTCCGGAATCCATGACATCCGGCCAAGCCTGATGGGCCGCGTTCTCGTGATCACCGGGGAGGTAGATGATCCGGACACTCTCGATCTTGTCGAGCGCTATTTTCTCCTCCGGGTGCGCCCCAGCAGCCTGACCAACGATCTCGCCGGCCGCTTGCGCGCGCTCCTGCGCATTGCCCCCGTGCCCAGCGAAATCTCGTACTAATTCCGCCCGGCAAGCTCCGGCATCCTGCCCGCGCAGGCGCAGCCTGCTTCCAGGTTGATACCTTTCCACCGACCCTGTATCGTGCCGCATTAGAGGGCATTCGACCAGCATACGGAGACCACCGGCATGTATCAGCTTCTGTCCGTGTTGGCCATCGTCATGGCAGCCACAGCGGCAGGCTGGGCGTGGTTTCGTCACCGGACTGATTCCATCGTTTCAGACCTGCAAAGCCAGATCACACTCCTGAAGCTCAGAGTGCAGGAACTGGAACAGCAATTGAACGCCTTGCGCAGCGAATTGACTGAAAAGCGGTTCCTCGATGCTGAGAAGCGATTCCCGCAATAACGGCCCGCGCAGGAGAACCCATATCTGCCAGGGAGCTGCCTCGTGTTCTTCGCTACCGTTGGAGCAAGCACAGCCCTCCCTAATCGATGGCATTTGTCGGGATGCTTTGAAAATGTGGATCATATTGCCGCCTTTTGTTGCCAAGTTCTGAAAATATTCATTTATAACCAGAAACATAGCTTAAATATTTGCGTATTAAATATGAATGATAACGTTTATTACGTGTAAGTCGACTCGGCAATTATCTCTATCTCTGAAAACTTCCTGATTGACATCTGCCCTTGTCCGGTGATACAAGTTGAGCAACGCACGTCCGAGTTCGAACAGGGGAATTCGCTTCCGAATTGATCAATGGAGGTGGTTGATGATTTTCAGTAAGGACGTCTATTACCACTTGTCCCGGGTCAGATGCCCAAGTATAAGTCTGAAAACTTTCTGCTTCACACTTGTGCTGGTCGCTACCTTGGCGGGTCTTCCGTTGGCTGCCCAGTACACGACTGCCAGCCTTGGAGGAACGGTCCGGGATCCTGCGGGCGGAGTGATCCCAGAGGCCACGGTAACAGTTCAGAACGAAGCAACGGGATTTACCAGGACGGTTGCAACTCTTCCCAACGGAGAGTTTCTCTTTCCTTCCTTGCCCGTCGGCCAGTATAAGCTGACGGTAAGCAAGGCCGGATTCACGACCTACGTGCAGACAGGGATTGTCTTGACGGTCAATCAGGCCGCAACGCTGACAGTCACGCTGAAGGTTGGCGCGGTAACCCAGGAAGTCAATGTCTCCGCCAATGCCGAAATCCTGACGACGCGCACAGCCACCGTCGGACAGCTTGTTAACCAGCGGCAGATAGTGGACCTGCCGCTGAATGGCCGTGAAGCGCAGTCGCTGCTGTTCCTCGCCGCAGGCACGGTGAATGAAACGGGGGTTGGCCCCGGTTACTGCCTCGCCAATTGTGAAGGCGGCGTGTATCCCGGTGAGCAGGACGCGAGCGTCAGCGGTCTCGGCACTCGTGGCGTAAACTATCAGATGGACGGCGCGGGCCACAATGACACGTATCTGAACGCCAACCTGCCTTTTCCCAATCCCGACGCCGTTCAGGAGTTTAACGTTCAGGACCAGAACCTCTCGGCGCAATATGGCCGAGGCGGAGCTGTCGTCAACATCGTCACCAAGTCGGGAACCAATGAAGTTCATGGTGACGCTTTTGAGTTTCTCCGAAACGGTGCATTGAACGCCCGGAACTTCTTCGCGCCTACTCAGGACACTTTGAAGCGCAACCAGTTCGGCGGGAGCATCGGCGGCCCGATCGTCAAAGACAAGCTTTTCTATTTTGGGACGTATCAGGGGACCCGCATCCGCAGCGCGGCGCAGGGCCAGATCGCCTTTGTTCCCACGGCGGCTGAGAGAAACGGGGACTTCTCCGACATCCCGAACCAGATCGTAAATCCTTCGACAGGAATCCCCTATGCCAATAATCAGGTCCCTACATCGGATTTCAGCGCACCGGCGAACTTTTTCCTCTCGCACATTCCGCTCCCGAACGGCCCCGATCGCCAGTTGACTTATGCGGGCCCATCGATCGTTCAGAATGATGACCAGTGGATGACCAAGATTGACTGGATCCACGGGAAGAACCAGTTGAGCGGCAGCTACTTCTGGACAAGGTTTAACGAGCCTCCGGACATTGCAGCCGCGCAGACGAACATCCTGGCCGCGGATGGCAATGGCAATCGCGTCAAGGTCCAAAACCTCTCTCTGAACCATACGTACTCCTACTCGCCCACTCTCCTGTTCAACACGTGGTTTGGGTGGGACTCGCAGACGGGCGGCTCGCTTTCGGGCGCGCCGTTCGGCTTCCCGGACGCGGGCATTCAGATCGCGGCCCCGACTCCTCCGGAAATGTCGCTCTATGTCGATGGCTTCTTTGGCTTCAGCACGAACCATTTGGGCGACTTCAATCGCGGCGACTGGACCCTGCGGGAGGACGTTACACTCCAGCGCGGGCATCACGAACTCCACTTTGGCGGCGAAGCCGTGCGGCTGAAAAACCACCTGACCAACGAATTCACCATGTCCGGCGAATTCACCTTCGGCAACCAGTTGTCCGGCAGCAACCTGACGGACTTTATCCTTGGCCATGCGTCGGAGTTTCTGCAGGGCGGCGGAGAGTTCAAAGACATGCACGGCGTGCTTTACAGTCTCTATGCCCAGGACAACTGGCGAGTCACGCAGAAATTCTCGCTTAACCTCGGGCTTCGCTGGGACCCGTTCTTCCCGTACACGGAAGAGAAGGGGCGCGTCGTCTGTTACGTCCCCGGGGCGAAGTCTTCGAGGTTCCCGAATGCCCCCGCCTGGATGCTCTTTGGCGGGCCGAACCATGACCCAGGCTGTCCAGCGGGCTTTGGGGTCAACAATAATGTCGGTAATTTTGCCCCACGCCTTGGCTTTGCCTACAAGCTGGGGTCCGAGATGGCATTGCGCGGCGGTGCCGGCATCTACTACATCCCGCCCTCGACCGTTGCTTCCAACGGCTTTGTTGATACGGCGCCGTTCGGGCCAAGGTTCGACCTCACGGGCAACATCGATTTTGTGGATCCCTTCGGCAGCCAGGGGATTACTCCGAATCCTTTTCCGGCACAATACGGACCTTCGCTCCCGGGGCCGGACGTTACCTTCACCCTTCCTGTATCGATTTACGGGACGTTCGAGCGGAACTGGGTAATGGCGCAGGTCGCTACGTGGAATCTGGTGTTCGAACGCCAGTTCCGCAATAACTGGCTCGTGCGCGCCGCCTACATCGGCAACAAAGGGACACACCTTTCGACAGCCGTGGACGGCGGGGCCAACGAGGGCAATCCGGCCATCTACATTCCCGGCCAGTCGACGGCGGACAACACACAGGGCCGCCGCATCAACCCCAATTTCGGCTCGGTTGGAATTTACGGCTCGCTTTACAATTCCAACTACAATTCCTTGCAGCTCAACATGGAGAAGCGCTTCAGCCGCGGCCTCTCGCTTCTCGCCAACTACTCGTGGTCGAAAATGATTGATAACTTCGGACCCTTCGGCGGCGAGAACACGAATCCCTTCAACCCAAATTTCGACCGCTCCGTATCGAATGACGATGTCACGCACGTCTTTCACATTTCCGGGATCTGGGACCTGCCGAAGTCCCAGCTTCACGGCATTGCCGGAGGATTTGTCAATGGCTGGAGGACGACGGGAATCGTCACCTGGCACAGTGGTTTCCCCTTCCAGATATACAGCGGCACAGACAACTCTTTCAGCGGTATTGGGATCGACCGGGCCGACTTCATTGGGACCAGCCTGAGCCAGGCGCGGCTCGATCCCAACCGCTCGCACGGCGCGCTCATTCAGGAGTACTTCAACACCGCGCTGTTTGTTCCGAACGCCGTAGGCACGTTTGGCAACACGGGCAGGAACATCCTGCGCGGCCCGGGATACTTCAACACGGACTTCGGATTGATCAAGGACACACGCATGACCGAACGCACTACGCTCCAGTTCCGCGCCGAGTTCTTCAACCTGTTTAACAACGTGAATTTTGGTCAGCCGGACAACAGCGTTGCCGACTCGACCATTGGGCAGATCACTTCGGCGCGTGATCCGAGAATCCTTCAGTTCGCGCTGAAGGTCCTCTTCTGATTGCCGGAGTGTATTCAGCCGCGTCAAAGGAGGTCCCGGCCGGCTCCGGGACCTCCGCCTTTCTGGTGATCGATTGCGCAGCGCCCGTGGCGTATAATCACTTCTCCACGGGGCGTCATCGGAATTCCAAACGTCCCCGCGCTTCATACGCATCGGGCGGCTGATGCACCCGGAAATCGACAATGTGGCATGGGATCTTATTGGCCGGCCTTCTGCTTTCATCTCAGGTGGCAAAGACCCCGCCCTCCTCTGCGATTGATTCCGCGGGCGTCGCATTGATGAACAGCGGGCGGCTGTCTGAAGCTGAAGCTCAGTTCCGGAAAGCGCTTGAAATCAATCCCCGCGATATTGATGCTCTCAACAATCTGGGCGTCGTCCTGCGACGCAGGCACCGGGCCGGCGAGGCGGTTGATTTCCTTCGCGCAGCGGCCAAAATACGCCCTGAAGATCCGCGTATCCGCAGCAACCTTGCGCTGGCACTGGCACAGGCAGGGCGATTGAACGACGCGATCGCCGAGCTTCAGGAGGCCGCCAGGTTCGCTCCGCGCGACGCGGACATTCATCGAAACCTCGGCATTCTTCTTTTTCGTGCGCGCGATTTTTCCGGCGCAGAAGCGGAATTGCACAAGTCCCTTGAAATTGATCCAGCCAACCCTGGCGCCCACCAGGAACTCGGGCGTCTGTTCGCAGCGGAGCGCCGAAGCGAAGAGGCCGAGAACGAATATTCCACTGCGCTCAAGCTGTCGCAGACGGGCCCGTTGCATTTTGAACTTGGCGAGCTTTACCGGAACAACGGCCTTCTGGACAAGGCCGCAAGCGAATTCGAAAAGGCCGTGCGCCTGGAACCGAACAGCCCGGAATACTACGCGGCCCTGGGCGCTGTGCTCGCGCAGCAGGGAAACCTCGCAGCGGCCGAAGCGGACCTTCAACGCGCCATTCGCCTCGATCCCAAAGCGGGCAAAGCGTATAGAGAACTGGGCGCCGTTTTGCAGCGGAAGGGAAATCTTGAGGGAGCCGTGAGGGCATTGCAACACGCCGCAGAGTTGCTTCCAGAAGACAGTCAGCCGCATTTTATGCTCGCCCGGCTCATGCAACGGCTTGGGAGGCAGGACGAGGCCGCGAAGGAGATGCAACTGGCGCAGGAACTGACGGCAAAGGCGAAAAATACCCCGCTTGAAAGAGCCTACAACAATGAAGGGACGCGCCTGCTGAGCGAGGGCAAGACCGCAGAAGCGGAAGCCAAGCTGCGGCAGGCCTTGCAGATGAACCCCGAAGACAGCTTTGCCCGCTATAACCTTGGCGTTGCACTGCTCCTTGAGGGAAGGTTTCCGGACGCGATCACGGAACTGCGGACATATCTTGCAGCCTCTCCCGACGACCCCGATGCACTTTATTACCTCGGGCTGGCGCTGCTGGGCGAGGGGTTGAACAACGAGGCCATCGCCAGCCTCGAGAAAGTCGTGGGCCTGAAGTCGAGCGACGCGCACGCGCACAACGCGCTGGGCGTGGCCTATGCACGGGCCGGCCGGTTTAGCCAGGCCATTGCGGAAGTAGCTGCGGCGCAGCGCCTCGAGCCGAACAACGCCATGTACCGGACGAACCTGGCCTGCGTAGAAAAACACTTGCAAAGCTGCACACCGTCGCTGTAAACGATAAGCTTCACTCTCGCCGGTGTTTACAGCGCTGATCAGTATCGAGAAGCTGAATCCAAATTCATGAACTGCGGAGTGCCCATGAAATCCAGGTTGCTGTTGATTGCCTTTATCCTGCTGACACGCACGATGGCCAGAGCGCAAAGCGCGCAGGAACTGCTGGACGAGTTCCTGCCGAACGCATTGCAATCGCCTGACGTGGTGACTTATCAGATGCAGCAGTTTCTGATGGCGCACGCTCCAGCGCTCCCGCATCCTGCAAGCGCCGCGCAATGGACTGCGGAAGCAAACCGCATCCGGCAGCACGTGTTGACGGACGTGATCTACCATGGCTGGCCAAAGGATTGGGTGGATTCTCCGCCGAAATTTGAAGACATGGGGGAAGTTCCCCTGCCTTCCGGCGCCGGCTATCGCCTGCGCAAGTTCCGCTACGAAGTCGTGCCGGGATTTTACTCCACGGCGGTCTTGTATGAACCGGAACGCCTGGAGGGAAAAGTGCCCGCTGTGCTCGATGTGCTGGGCCACTTTCCAGAGGGCCTGTCGTCGCCTTTTGAGCAGAAGCTGTGCATCAATCAGGCGCTGCGCGGGATGATCGCGCTGAGCATTGAATTTATCGACATGGGTGAACTTCGCCTGAAAGGCAACGAGCATTACTTCGGCTCGAGCCTCGATGTCGTCGGCGTGAACGGCGTGGGTCTGTTTTACCTTGCGATGCGCCGCGGGCTCGACTATCTCTACAACAATCCCCACGTTGACCGGGATCGCATCGCCGTGACGGGCCTTTCGGGCGGCGGCTGGCAGACGATCATGCTGAGCGCACTCGATCCGCGAGTGCTTGTGTCGATTCCAGTGGCGGGATTTACTTCGCTTCAGGGCAGATTTGAACGCCTGCCGGGCGAGCCGGGAGATTACGAGCAACTCGCGCCGGGTCTGCTCGACGGCCAGGGCTATGAGACCTTCGTAGCCTTGCGCGCGCCGCGTCCGACGCTCGAAATCAACAACGCGGAAGACACCTGCTGCTTCCGCGCGCCGCTGGTCAAGCCCGACATTTTCGATCCGATCAGGCCGTTTTTCGCCCTCTACGGGAAGGAGGATGCGCTTCAGTTCTATACCAACACGACGGTCTCGGCGCACAATTACCAGCGTGACAACCGCCGGCAGGCTTACCGCTTCCTCTCGAAATGGTTCCACCTGCCGGACAAACCCGACGAAATTCCAGTCGAAAAGTACGTCAAGAGCTACAGCGAACTTGCCGCCGGTCTGCCGCCGGATAACCTGACGATCCTTGACCTGGCAAAGCGCTTCGCCTCGCAGATTCACCACCCTCCGGTGCCGTCGGACGAGGGCGCACGCGCCGAGTGGGCAAACTCCGAGCGCGCCACGCTGAGCAGGATTGTGCACTACGATCAAGTAACCGTCGAGCATCCGTGGTACGTTGCGGACACGAACCACAGCACCGTTGAGTCGATTTCGCTCCGGTTCGCCATGAGCAATGGCCTGAGCGCTACGGGCGTCTGGACAAAATCCACCTGGACGCCGGACAACGCACCGATGGTCGTTATGCTTAACGACGAAGGCCGCATGGGCATCAACAAGGAGGTATGGGACCACTCGCCCAGGGCTGCACGCCTGGTGGAGACCGGGCGGCAAGTGCTGGCGCTTTCGATCCTCTTCACGGGCGACGACAACCCGCCCAAACGTGACCTCGCAAGCATGGGTTACATGATGAATGCAGTCGGGGCGCCGCCGCTCGGTCTTGAGGCCGCACAACTGATCGGAATCACGCATTGGGCGGAAGAGCATTGGCATCCATCCGACATAACACTTGAAAGCGAGGGCCCGCGCATGCAGGTGGTTTCGCTCGTGGCGGCGGCACTCAAACCAGGGCTGTTTAAAAGCGTTGCCATCCATAAGGGAATGCGCAGCCTGAGTTATCTCCTCGAAAAGCCCATGCGCTCATCGGACACGCCGGACATCCTCTGCCTGGACCTTTACAAGGACTTTGATCTCGAGATGTTGAAGGCGATGGCGGAGCCGGCTGCTGTGACGGAAACAGACTACCTGGAACTTACACCCGAAAAGCCGTGAGGTGGCAGGCAGGGGAGGAACTACCGCCCGGCCGTAAAATTTAGAAGGCTACATTGGTATGTATAACTCGACAGACTGAGAAACGATCTGAGAGGTTTTGTCCGACACGATTTCATCCTCCGCCCAATACGTATTTTCAATAAGTTAGCCGGTTCTGTGTTTGGGTGCGTTTCGGTTTGTTTTTCTCACAGGTGTGTATTTTCAACAACTTCTCCGCTTCGTTTTTCGGTTCGTTTTATCCCATTTTGGGGAGCCGGTCATTTGTTTTCAATAACTTCTCCGGTTCGTTTTTGCAAAAATGAGTATTTTTGTCCCATGCAAAATCGCTTCCCAAAGACCGAGAGCCTACGGATGTGATGCAGCGCGCACCAATATACCCCAGCCCCTTCTGCGGCCGGCATTTTTCGGCTTCAACGCCGCAGTACGCTTTCAAACACCGCAACAAGGCTAGCACACTAGCGCTGCTTTGTCAAGCGAAATCGCGTTGCCGCCCCAGGCCATGCGGATAATGGAGGGGATGACAAATACCACCCAGCCTGCTTGTGTCCCTTCACCATGATTATTGCGGGGATGGCGTCCGGGCGGCCACAAAGCCGACGTAAGCCGTCAATCGAGTCCGCCGTCATCCCCGCAATCGCAGCGAACGGGCAAGGCATTTCCTACTTCAACTCAATGAGCACAAGTTCAATGGACTTGCCCGAAGTATTTTCAGGCAGATGCTGTTCCGCCGGCATAGGGAGGACCTGCCCGGTCGTCCAATTTCGTTCCTCCGATTTTCCATCCGGCATGGTGAATTTTGCGCGGCCTTCCTTCAGGAAGACTGCAATCAATCGAGGGTGCGAGTGCATCACCGATTTCTCTCCGGGCCCGTATTTAACGCGAAGCACGCGAACCTTGTCGTCTTCAAACTCGACCTTGTAGTGTTTGCTGTCAACCTTGGCGGGGTCCTGCCCTGATAACTTGGTCTTTGGAGCTGTAGCCATCTTAACCTCCTACACTCCAGATTTGAGACAGGTGTGAGGGAAGTCTAGCACCTGAACCGGGCGCACACAATCGATCTCGACCGCAGGTGCAGAATTCAGTAACGTGCACATATCCTTAACCCAGGGTGGAAGGCGGGTCGAACGAGGGTCGCGCCATTTTAAAGAATAAGGCCGTGATAAGATCAGCCTGCTTGAATGAACGGACATGAAATCTGATGGGTCCCACACCCCAGAGATCAGGAGGAGGACGCAATGCAAGGTTTAAACCGGAGGGAGTTTCTGCAGGCGGCTGTGATTACGGGCAGCGCAGCGCTGGCGAAGGCGGCCGCCCCGCAGGCGAAGCCCATGCGCATGGGGCTGCTGGTCAGCGCTACGAACGAGCCGGAAAAAGTGATGGCGCACGTACGCGAACTTGGAATTCCCACGGTGCATGTGATCACTTCCGATTTTTCGCCGGCTGCGGCGGCGCGGCTCCGCTCGGCGCTTGACGGCAACGGTATCCAGGCCACGGTGCTTATTTCCTCAGGTCCAGGCGAGCAGAAATACGATCTGTACGACGGGCCGCTAACTTTCGGCCTTGTGCCTTCGCGCTACCGGCGCGAGCGCGTGGACCATTTGAAGCGCGCGTCGGATTTCGCCAGACGACTGGGCATTCCGGTGACGTTCAATCAGTGGGGTTTCATTCCCGAAGTTCCAAGCGACCCTCTGTATGAATCGACCGTGAACGCCGTGCGCGAAATCGCGGAGCACTGCAAAGCCAACGGCCAGATTTTCGTGAACGAGACGGGGCAGGAAACCCCGGTGACGCTTCTGCGCACGATCCAGGATACCGGCATGGACAACGTCAAGGTGGTGCTCGATGCGGCCAATCTGATTCTCTATGGCAAAGGCAATCCTGTGGACGCGCTCGACGTGATCGGAAAATACGTCATCGGGGTGCACGCCAAGGACGGGTTCTATCCCACGAACCCGCGCGATATCGGTCGACAGGTAGCGTGCGGGCAGGGCAAGGTCGGGTGGCCGCGATTAATCGCTGGCCTGAAGAAGCTCGGCTATGCCGGGCCGATTACGATTGAACCGGTGCTGGGCGAAAGCCGGCGCGACCAGGAAATCCGCGACGACATGGCCTACCTCGAAAAGCTCATTGCGAAAAGCTGAGAATGCGCCGAACCGCGCAGGCAGCGATCGGCCTGCAAGAGCCCGCAGGTCTGATGTATGATCGTTCCTCTTGCCGAGGCGAGTTGCAGCAGCGATGTCTGTTGGCCGCCGCCAGGCATTGCGCCGATCAAAAGGAGCACATATTCCATGGGCGATACGAAAGACAAGCGTGATCCGAGTTCTGCTGCGCGAAGGGAATTTTTGAAGCGCTCGGCGATGGCGATGGCGGCGCCAGCGATTGCTCCGAACACAGTTGTCGCATCGCAGGATGAAGTCGGGCAGGGCAAGCCACGGAAAAAGCCCAACCTGATTATCTACATCGCGGACCAGTTCCGTTGGGACTTTGCAGGCGCAAACGGTCTGAACCCAATGAGCGTGACGCCGAACCTCGACGCGATGGCCGAGCGCGGCGTCTGCATGCAGAACGCCGTAACGAACCAGCCGCTCTGTTCGCCATCGCGGGCGTGCCTGTTTACCGGACAGTACGCGACGCAGACGGGAGTTTGGAAGCTCGGTCCGGGATTGCGGCCTGATGCCGTGACGCTCGCAACTATCCTTCGCAGCGAGGGCTACACGGCCAATTACATCGGCAAGTGGCACCTGGCACCGAATTCCCACGATGAGCCCGCGAGCCACGGCTATGTTCCTCCCGAATATCGCGGAGGCTTTCGGGACCTGTGGCAGGCGTCGAATGAACTCGAACTGACGTCACACCCTTACGAAGGGACCATCTGGGACGGCGACGGCAAGCCGATGCACTTCAAGGACGTCTATCGCGTTGATTACCTCACCGGTCTGGCCGTAGATTTCCTGAAGCAGCGGCACACCAGGCCGTTTTTCCTGGTGATTTCGCAGCTTGAGCCGCACTTCCAGAACGATGCCAACGCCTTTATTCCTCCCAAAGGCTACGCCGAACGGTTTCAGAACCCGTTTGTGCCGCAGGATCTGCGCTTCTTTCCGGGCGACTGGCAGGCGCAGCTTCCGGGCTATTACGGCGACGTGAAGAGTATCGACGAATCCGTGGGAACGATCCTGAAGACGCTGGCTGAGGAAAATCTGGAGAACGACACCATCGTAATGTTCATCAGCGATCATGGCTGCCATTTCCGCACGCGCAACAATGAGTACAAGCGCAGCCCGCACGAGAGCTCAATCCACATTCCGCTGATGATGCAGGGGCCGGGGCTGAATCAGTCGCGCAAAGTGCGGGAACTGGTCAGTATGGTGGACGTCGCGCCGACGCTGCTTGAAGCGCTGGGCATCGCTGTCCCGAATACGATGAGCGGGCGCAGCTTCCTGCCGCTGATTACCAAGTCCGGGGCGCGCGCCGAGTGGCGGGAGGAGGCTTTTATCCAGATCAGTGAATCGATGGTGGCGAGGGCGCTGCGCACGGATCAGTGGACTTATTGCGTGGTAGCTCCTGATGGCAACGGCGGGCACGACCCTGGCAGCACGCGCTACCAGGAATATCAAATGTACAACCTTGCTGCCGATCCCCACCAGTTGCTGAACCTGGCCGGACGCAAGGACCGCGTTGACCTTGTGCATTTTGCCGGTGCCCAATCACTGCCAGAAGTTGCGGCGCGCCTGCGCGAGCGGCTGATCGCCCGAATGGTCGAGGCTGGAGAAGAGGCCCCGCAAATCGAACCGGCGCGGTTTTATCCCTAGGCCGGACCGGTTTGCGACGCCCTGATTCCAGGGCACTCCGCAACTATGAAATGCGAAAGCTGCGGCGCAATTGCGCGCGGGTTTATTTCACGTTGTAGAGCCGGACACGCAGAATGCCAGGCCGGCGCAGCAGGTTGACATGCTGCTCGTCGCCGTTCAGGCGCTGTTCGGTCTGCCATTGGTCTCCCCTAAAGGTCCCGCGATCAATCGACAGAAATTCCGGGCTTCGCGACGGACCTCTGAGGTTGCGGAAGTCAACCCGAAAGCCGGAGCCTGCAACGATGTAATCATCAGACGCCAGTTCGATCATGATGCCGCCTGCTCTCGGTTCCCGGTAAGTGTCGGGAACAGCGGGCGGAAAACCCGGCCCCTGACTGTAGGACACGACGGCGGCAAGCTCGTGCCCCAGCTTGATGACATTGGCATTGTCAACACCCTGAACGATCGAAAACAACTTGCCGGAGTACTGATACTTTTCGATCAGCGGCAGGAGCGGCTGAAGCAGAGCGTAATTTTCTGCAAGCGCCTGGCCCTGGGCATTGAGTTTTCCATCCGCGCCCACCGCGAAATCGATGCCGAAGGGAGAGAAGCCGATGCCGTTGAATTCGGCCAGCGTCGGGAATACATATGAGGCGAATCCGGGAGCAAAAGCGGTCTCAGGCACAAAGAGCGGGTTGTCCGGCCGGTGAAATTCGGCCGAAGTCTCAAGGAATTCCGGAATGTAAATATCAGGCGCGAGGATGTCAATTGAAGGTGCGGCCGCTTTCCAGATGTCGAGCACGTGGATTGTCGGGCCGCCGCTGGGCCAGTCGCCCGCGCGCGCTGCTCCCGGGCCGGCCAGCCAGTTGTTGCAGTACATGGGCAGAGGATACTGAGCTTTACCCGCTGCCGCTACAGCGTTGACGTAGCGGGCCACGTACCAGGCGCTGAACGCTTCGGGCGCAAGATCGCCAAAAACATCTTCCCATGTGCCGGAAGCAGCATAGTGGCTTGCTGCCCAGGCCTGTTCGAGCGCGGGCATCAGGTGGCCGCGATGTGCCTGGAGATAAGTGATCAGCGGTTGCGGTACGTGCAATTTGTATTCCTGCGTGGCCTGAGGCGAGTAGTCGCGGTCCGTGCCCAGGAGTCCAGTCTCGTTTTCCACCTGCATCATGATGACGGTGTGTTCGGACTGGTCAACACTCCTGATGTGCTGCATGACAGCGGCAAAAGCTTTTGCATCAGCCTCGCGCGCGGCCGCGCAGAAGGGCGAAATGATCTGCATGGGCTGGCCGACTTCATTTCGCACACGGAAAAACTCCACTGGGTCCTCTTTGACCCACGATGGCGTGTAAGTCATCTCGCCGTTTTTCCACGTGCCGAACCAGAGCAGCACCAGCTTCAACCCGTGAGTTCGCGCGCCCTGGATGACGCTGTCGATCAGGTGGAAATCGAAATGGCCGGGTTCGGGCTCGATCAATTCCCAGTAAATAGGAACCTCTGCCGTGTTGGCGTGCATGGCCGTGAGCGAGCGCCAGACGGGTTCGAGGTCCCGAGGGTTCGACGCGCTGGAGTTGTGCGCCTGGCCGCCGAGCATCAAAAATGGTTTCCCATCCACAAGCAATTGGTAGCGCGTGCCTGTGTGGACCACCTGAGGGGTGGGCGGATTCGTCTGCGGCCGGAGCGGACCGGATGAAAATGTCCAGGTCAGAATGGCTGACAGGAGAAATAAGTTGCGGCTTCTTGAATAAAGCACATCGGCCTCCGAACGAGAGAGATTAATCCTGCTGGAACCGCCCTGCGAGTCGAAGCGGCAGGGCGGTTGGAAATCTACTTGCAATAGCGCAGGCTACCGCGTGTTCTGGGATGGCGCCCGCGCCCCGGAATTGGGGAAAGCAGGGATGAATTCTATCACTCATGGAACAGCATGGAAGCCTGTTTTTAAAGGTGCTTCGAGGTTCCGGCCCGCTGGGGAAGCGCAGGCCGTCCCCAAAACACCGTGTATCCGCCTGGTGACAACGGGGTGAATGCACTAGGTTATAATTACATACAGGAGAAGCAAGGATATTGAGTGGTAAAGGCCTGGCCGGGAACGTGACCTCTTCCGGCGGCCCGCGGC
Organism: Terriglobia bacterium; assembly: GCA_035652895.1. GTDB lineage: Bacteria > Acidobacteriota > Terriglobia > UBA7540 > UBA7540 > SCRD01. Next base: position 37,582 of record DASRCX010000067.1, on the reverse strand, counting down.
GAAGGCGATTGTCGCCCCGAGGCCAGCAATCTAGCATTGTCAGCTGTTTTCTGCTGTTGTTTGCCGCCGCAGCATGGTGCGCACCTCCGAAGACTTCTACCGGGCCGGTAAAGCTGGAACCGGCCCAAACGCTCAGCAAAATTGACATCGACCTTTTGGACGACATTTCGCGCCGGTCGTTTCGCTATTTCTGGCAGAACACCGACCCGCGCACGGGCCTGGTGCTCGACCGCGCGAGATTTGACGGGCGTCCTGGGGACACCAGCGATCATAAAGATGTCTCAAGCATTGCGGCCACCGGGTTTGGTCTGACGGCCTACTGTATCGCCGCCGAGCACCGGTGGATCAGCCCCGCGGTGGCGCGCCAGCGCATCCGCAGGACGCTGAATTTCTTTGCCTATCACGCGCAGCAGGAACACGGCTGGTTCTATCACTTTCTGGATGCAAAAACAGGCAAGCGCGTGTGGAAAAGCGAAATTTCCTCAATTGATACAGCCCTGCTGCTTGCGGGAGTCCTGACCGCCAGGCAGGCATTTCCCGACGACCCGGAAATCGTCAGGCTGGCGAACCTGATTTACGACCGCGTCGATTTCAAGTGGATGCTGAACGGCGACCCGCTGTTCCTCTCGCACGGCTGGAAGCCGGAAACGGGATTTCTTCCTTACCGCTGGGACACGTACAGCGAGGCCGCGATCCTTTATATTCTGGCCATCGGCTCGCCGACGCACCCGATCTCTCCCGACTCATGGTTCGGCTGGAAGCTGCCGGTAGTCCACTCGGCGGGATACACCTACATTGGCGGCGGACCGATTTTCATTCAGCAGTATTCCCAGGCGTGGCTCGATCTGAGAAACCGTACTTACACTCAAGTGCCGGGCGAGGACCGGATCGTGCCGCGGGTGAACGTTTTTCAAAACGCCATTGTCGCCACGCGCGCACAGCAGGCGCTGGGGATCGATCTCTCGCAAAGGTACCGCGGCTATTCGGAGAAAATCTGGGGGATTACGGCTTCTGACAGCGCGAAGGGTTATGTCGCCTGGGGAGGCTCGCCCGACGACGCGCGGATCGACGGGACGGTGGTTCCCAGCGCTGCGGCGGGTTCGGTGATGTTTGCTCCGAACATCTGCATTCCGGCGCTGCGGGCCATGCTGCTGAAGTACGGCCGGAAGATTTACGGGCGCTATGGGTTCGCTGATGCCTTTAATCCCACGACGGGCTGGGTGAGTCAGTACGTGATCGGTATCGACGTGGGTATCACGCTGCTCAGTGCGGAAGACCTGCGCACGGGAAGCGTCTGGCGGTGGTTCATGGGAAATACCGACGTTGAGCGAGCGCTCGATATGATCGGGCTTGTTCCGGACCCGCGGTCCGCGCAGCAGGAGCAGATCAGCACACCGGAACAGGCTGGAATAGAGAGCGAAAAATCCCCGAAACTTTCATCCAATGAGCAAACGCCTCAGGAAGTCCGTATTGGCGGCAATCACCGCATTCCCGCTTCCGCGTTCAAATACAAAATCCCGGTCCCCACGCACGAGACGGATTGATACAGGTGTTTAAAAGCAGGAGAGAAATACTTTAAGCCTGTGGGGGCGCAGCTTCGTCACCGGTCGAGGACAGAGCAGGGAGGGAATCCAAAGGTCGTTTGCCGGGACCGCGTGGGGGCTGCCTGCGGGCTGTCGGTTGTCCAGTCGAAGCGTTTAATGACACTGAGGCTTGCCTTCCGGCGCGTGGCGGAAGCTGGGGCGCATTTCCGGAAACAGCTTCTTCGGGCGCAGCCCGCGAAATCTTCTCATGCAGTAACAACTCCGCAGCCTTAACGCGTGGTTCCTGATGAAACCACCGTTGCAAAGGAAAACCCGCAAGCACATTGCACGCGGCCAGCAGGGCCATCCCCTGGTGGTGGGCCATCCAGCACCGGACAAGCGCGTGGTCTGCGTTTTCAGGCATTGGCGGGTTGGTGTAATCGGCTGACTCGTAGAAACCGTAACGGCCGAACCATCCCTTTTCCCGCATTGCCTTGAGATTGCGGGCGGCGGTGGGCGCATTCACGAGCAGCGCCAGAAAAGCCGCATAGGGCGCAACGACGACATCCGTCGCAACGTTCGGGTCCATCGCCAGACCGGGCAGCCCAAAAGCACGGTACTGGTAGATGCCTTCGGCATCCTTCGCGTTGTAAGCCGCTTCAGATATGCCCCATGGAATACCTCTCTTCCTGGCAAATTTCTGCTGGCAGAGTACCGCTGAGTAGATGTTCTGGTCGAGCATCGTACCGCCGTAGGAGCGCATCCAGATGAGAGGCATGAGATACTCGAAAAGCGTTCCACTCCACGAGAAGATCGTCGTTTCTCCCTGAACGCTGGCGCGCCCCCTGCCCAGATGGAACCACGCCTCCTGCCGGATGTCGCCTTTCGCAATGGCGATAAAGACGGCTGTGCGAGCTTCGGTGCCGAGCAGATCGTAATAAGATTTGGCGAGCTTGCGGCTTGCGACGTCATAGCCGATCCAGAGCAGCTTCCTCTTCGGGTTATAGAGAAAGCCGAAATCCATCGCCTGCACGAGTTCTTCCGCTTCATCCGCAAGGCGGCCCAGCCTGCCGGCCATTTCCATTGCTTTTTGAGAGCAGGCCTCAAGACGCGCCCGCAAAGAGCTAATGGCTCCCCGAGCGCTCTCCTTGTCCTCTGCAGAGGCCGCTTGAAGCTCCGCCTGCATAACGGCGGCCTGGGATGGCAGTGATGCCAGCGTGACTTGATCGTGAGCGTGTGTCAGGTGCAGGTTAGTATATTCCGGCAGCAGCCACGGCATGAAGGTTCTCACGGTTCTCTGCAGCGCCTCAATCCGAGCGAGTGTTTCCGAAAGCCACCATGCCATTTCGTCCGTTGCAGGGAAAGTTCCGTCAACGTTGGAGTCATCATTACCGCGCAGGGCGGACAGTATTTCGTGAATTTCATTCCGCAGCCGCGGAAGCAAGGGGAGCCAGTCCGCCGGGGTGCCGCCGGTGCTTTCAACGGCACGGCCTGTTTCCTGGATGCGTTGAACGATATCCGCCGGGAGAGGTTTCAAATTCAAAACCTGCAACACAAGCGCGAGATGGTCGCGCACACCCTGCCACGATTGCTGTGTGACGATCGGCTCTTTGATGAGGCCAAGGCACGCCTGCTTCAGGGTCCAGAGGCACGCGGCAAGATTTCCGCTGTCAACCGTCGAGACAAATTGCGGCGCAATGGGCTGGAGCGTTTTGGCGTCATACCAGTTGAGGAAATGCCCCCTGTAGCGCGGAAGCTTTCGCACGGACTGCATGACGGCTTCGGTCTGGTCTATGAACTCCGCGAGCGTGAGGTAACCAAGATGAAAAGCCGCGAGCCGTGCGTCCAGAAGAATTCCAAGGTTCGTGGGTGAGATCGTGTTGACGACGGCGGGAGGCGTCTCCTGGACGCGGTCGGGCACAAGCCAGTTCACGCCGGCGTTGCTGAATTCGCGGAAGTAGCGCCAGGTTGTGAGTGCCGCATGCCGCAGAAAAGTTTTGTCCGGGGCTTCCAGATGGTTCTTGCGCCGGTGCGGCGGCTGGTTGATCCATTGCGTAAACTTGCCGGCGCAAAGCCAGAGCGCCAGGACCGGCCCCGCCGCGTATAAAGCCGACGGGCGCAGAAACGCCAGAGAGCCCGCGGCAAGGGCGGCGAAGAGCGGCGTCCAATCGAGATATTTCTCTACCGCCGTCCGTTTCCTTGCGCCCATCTCGGCTTCGGCGGCGGTCTCCCACTCGAGCAGGTTCCGGTGCGTGATGGTAAGCCGCGTAATCGTTCGGATGATGGCATCCAGCATCACGAACGCCATATGCGGCAGAAACACCAGCATGACGAAAACCTGCAAGTGGCCGGTGGCAAAGTCATTCGCACGGTCCTTCAGGAACCCTTTCAGGTTTTCCGCTCCTTTCATGCGCAGCAGCGCGAAGACCAACTGCACGTAAGTCGGCATCAGCAGGAGCGCCAACGTAACGATGGTCCAATAGAGCGACCCGCCCGGGAAGAAAAACCAGCCGGCAACCAGGAGCAGGAACAGATTCAGTTCGATCAGGCTGCGGCGCAGGTTGTCAAATATTTTCCAGCGCGACAGCAGGGTAATGGGATTGGGAACCAGCCTGCCGGAGAAGTCCGGCACGCGAGGGAAGAGCCAACGCAGGATTTGCCAGTCGCCGCGGGTCCAGCGGTGCAACCGGCGGCAATAGGCGCTGAAGTGCGAGGGATAATCATCGATCACCTCAATGTCGGAGACGAGGCCCGCGCGAGCATATACCCCTTCAATCAGGTCGTGGCTGAGCAGCGCGTTCTGCGGGAAGCGGTTGCCCAGCACGCGCTGGAAAGTTTCGACTTCGTAGATGCCTTTGCCGGTAAAGCTGCCTTCGCCAAAGAGGTCCTGATAGACGTCGGAAACAGCCCGCGTGTAGATATCAATTCCTGTCTCGCCGGAATAAATGCCGGCCAGGCGTGATTTGCGAGCCGACTCGATGCTGACCCCTACACGCGGTTGAAGTATGCCGTAGCCTTCCACGACAATGTTGGTTCTGCGATCGATCACGGCGCGGTTCAGAGGATGCGCAATCGTTCCCACCAGCTTGTGCGCGGTGTCGCGCGGAAGGCGCGTATCGGAATCGAGCGTGATGACATAGCGGGTCCGGCGGAGCAGGGAAATGTCGCCGACCTTAATCGGGAAATTGTCAACACCATTCAGAAGCAGCCAGTTCAAGTCCAGCAGCTTGCCGCGCTTTCTTTCCCAGCCCATCCAGGCGTTTTCCTGTGGGTTATAAACATTGCGGCGATGGAGATGAAAGAAAGTACCCTGACGGTCGATGGCGTACTTCTGGTTCAATTGCTCAATCAGAGAACTGCACAGCTTCGCAAGTCCTTCCTGCTGGGCGGCAGGCGAGGAGGCGTCCGGGAAATCGGTCAGGAGCGCGAAGTGCAGGTTGGGATCACGGTTGGCGAGATAGCGAACCTCCAGCAAGTCCACCATGTGCCTGACTTCTTTTTCACTGAGCAGCAGCGTCGGGACCACGACCAGGGTCTGGAATTCCGCTGGAATGCCGTCAGAAAAATCCAGCCTGGGAAGACGCCGAGGGGGCAGAAGCCAGGCGGTGAGATGGTTCATCAATCCGACGGCGGCCTGGCTCGCGGGTATCAACAGAAGCAGGCCTGGGAGGAAAGGAATGAGCATCCCAAGATGCCACAGCAGGAGAAAGACCATCAGCAGTGTAGTGAGTTCGACGCCTGCGACATAATAGACCTCGGGCCATTCAAGAACGGCATCTTTGATTTTCTTCTTGAGCGACGGCCGGTAGCCGATACTTCTCTTCAGCCGATGAGCACCCGCGTCCACGAGGTAATATCCAACGTTGCTTCGCCGTTCTGTGGCCCGGTGGCTTGTCCCCCATTTCCGTACCTGGGCCCGCCGGGCAAGGATGACGGCGCGCCGCGCGATTTCAATCTCGCTGAGTTTCGAGTACCGCGCGAATTCGGACACGGCATCGCGGTAAAGCTGCCGGCTTTCAAAATCCATTCCGGGATAAGCACCGGAGGGGTCCCGGCGCAGTATGTGATCAACAACACAGTGGGCCTCGAAGAATTCCTTCCACTCCATCTGTGAGATTTCGTGGAGGCTCGTGATTACTCTGGATGGAAGAGGCAACGACAATTCGCCGGGAGCCTCTACATCTTCCGAAATCTCGCTCATAGTTTCGCGGGTGCGCCCCAGTTGTTCCAGCAGGACCAACTGAAGAAGCGGCTTCAACGCCCAGAGTTCCCTCATCTCGAGCACGCATTCCTGCTGGATCCCGGCCAGATATTCCCCGAAGGTTTCTTCGTCGAATGCAAAATTCACCGCTTCAAGATAGCCGGTTGCGACCAGGTGCGCGCGCGCGAGTACTTCAGGCCGGTCGGTCGCCCGACGTGCGCAAGGGAGCTTCTGGATGGATTTCAGTGCCTGTTGGGTTTCCTTGAATGCGCCGCGCAGAAAGCGGACATTGTCCAGAATCCATCGTTGCTCGGACGTAATCGTCCGATTTGCCAGGGAGGCGCCACGGATGGAACGCACAGCGGAGAAAATGGAAGTGTTCGCTTCCTTCCAAGAGGGTTTCAGACTCTTCGGCCCTTTACCTGGGGCGACTGTCCATCGGCGCGCCTGGCGGATGCCGAGCGCCCTCAGCCACTCGTTCTGGAGGGTGTCTGATTGCTGGCCTGTTGCTTCGCGCCCGTCAGAATTTCCATGGGCAGCCGCATCGCTGCCGGGTGCTTGCGGGCAGTCCATCTCTTCAGGCGGCCGGCCATCGAAGGAAGTGCTCATCCGAAAATCGTTTGTCCTTTCTTACCGATAATTCGACGCCTGCAATTCAAACATCTTCGAATACCGCTCGCCGCGAGCCATCAATTCGCTATGACAGCCGTCCTCAACAATTCTTCCGCCTTCCAGCACCAGAATGCGGTCCGCCATGCGGACGGTCGAAAAACGGTGGGAAATCAGCAGGGCCGTCTTGCCCGTGGTCAACTCAGAGAAGCGTTCGAACACCTCGCGTTCCGAACGCGCATCGAGCGAGGCCGTAGGCTCATCGAGGACCAGCAATTGGGCATCGCGAAGGTAAGCACGCGCCAGCGCGAGCTTCTGCCATTCGCCGCCGGAAAGGTCCACGCCGCCTTCAAACCGCCTGCCCAGCATCTGCTCGTAGCGGTGCGGCAGACGGAGCAGGACCGCGTCCGCAAGGCTCTTGCGTGCGGCTGCGGCGATGCGACTGAAGTTGTTGAGGTCTTCGATCTTCCCCATCGCAATGTTTTCCCGCCCTGTCATCTCATAGCGCATGAAGTCCTGGAAGATGACGGCGATTTCGCGGTGCAGGTCTTCGAGGTCGTAATCGCGCAGGTCCACGCCGTCCAGAAGAATTCTGCCGGAAGTGGGATCATAAAGCCGTGTAATCAGCTTGACGATCGTTGTTTTGCCCTGCCCGTTTTCACCGACAAGAGCAATACGCTGGCCCGGCTCGATGCGGAGGCTCAGGCCTTCAAGGACGGCACGTGATGTTCCCGGGTAAGCAAAGGTAACGCGGTCAAATTCAAATCCCTGACGGATCGGTCTCGGAGCAGGGATGGCGTCCGGTTTTGTCCTGACTTTCGGCTCGACAGCAAACAGATTCAGGAAATCGGTGAGAAAGAGCGATTGATCGGCGATGCCGGTGAAACTTGAGAAAAGCTGCTGGATGTTGCTGCTGGCTCCCGCAATCGCGGCGGCCAGATAAACGAGGTCCTTAATGGTCAGTGCACCGTGGATTGTGCGGTAGATGACAAATGCATACGCGCCGTAGTAGGCAGTTGCGCTCAGTAGAGAGAATAATCCGGTCGCCAGGAGCTTGCGCTTCAGCAGGGAGACGTCCTGATCGTAAATTTCGTCGGACAGTTGAGCGTATTTGCCGGTCAGATATTGGCTGAGTCCGAAGAGTTTAAGCTCCTTGGCGCTTTCCTTACTCGCTCCCAGCACGCGCAGATAATCAAGCTGGCGGCGGACAGGCGTCTGCCGGAACCTCAAAGCATACCCGAGAAAAGCAAAGTGGCTTTCGCCAAGAAAAGCGGGCAGAACTCCGGCGATCAGCAGCAGCAGAATCCAGGGCGAAAAAAGGCAGATGCTGACCGAGAAGGTTACTGCTGTGACGAATTGCTGCAAGGTGCGGCCCACAGCCTGAATCATGCTGACGCGGTCAGTGGCCTGCACTCTTGCGCGTTCCAGCTTGTCGTAAAATTCCGGGTCTTCGTAGCATTGAAGGTCCAGGCGCGAAGCGTGCGCCATCACCTTGATGCTGACGTGGCGGATAAATCTGTCGGCGAGGATGTTGTCGCAATAATCAATCGTCCGTGAAAGGATCGCTCCGCCCAGCGCCAGGCCGAATTCCGCTGCGACCAGCCACCAGAAATGCTGGGACAGCGGCTCCTTGCCTTTGACGACGGCTGCCACTTCGCCGATGATCGCTGCAGAGACCGCTGCAATCCCGATCGGAACCAGCGCCGAGAGGACTTGCAAAACCAGGCCCGTGGCCGCAACGCCCGGGCCGGACTCCCACACAATTCGCAATCCGGGCGGAACGTTGCGCAGCGCGCGCAGGCGGTCGCGCCAGGAATTTTCAAAGGGCTGGGTTGAAGAATTCTCCGCCATCAGCGATTACCCGCGGGCCCGCAGCGCCTGAACATCAGCCAAATTGAATTCGGAATGGACCCTTTCGAAGTCTGCAACACACATTATAAAGGCAATCTCTCTGCCGAATTCAGACAATTCGAGGGGCCTGTAACTCGTTAGTTTTTCAATGCATTATGCAGGAGGAGAGTTCGGCGCCATGAGCAATCGGGGCGCGATGCAGTAAAAACTACAGGCAGTGTGCAATAACGAACATTTCAGCAAACTGGAAAATCCGGCGGAACACTCCCGGCATCGGGGGCAAATCGGCGGCGGATTGCAACCACTGGAAGCCTCAATTCGGATAACACATTGAAAATGCGGAAAGTTGTTTTATGTGGAGGAGACGGAATCCAGGAGGTAAGTCGGTCGTACCTCCCGGACTCCGAATCTGGAGGAGTTGAAGCGTGTCTGACCTGCCATGAGGAAGAGCACTTCGTATGCCAAAAGTCTGCCGACACTGATTCGTCCAGTTTGCTTACCGGAGTGAATCCGAGGCTGGAGAGTTCTCAACCTGCGATTCACAGTCGAGAGAAGCCCGGCTCACAAGAAGCGCGGACACGCAACACGCCAGGAACTTCTGGGGTTGCGCCTCTCGCCTCATTCAGGAACCGGCCATCAGAAGTAGAGAGCCAATTCGCAGTGTTAATTCCAATAATCTGTGTACGCCAGATTAAAAATGCTGTAAGCGGTATCGCGGCACTGATCCTGCAACTGCTTTAAGTGGAATTCGACTTCCTGCGGCGACATAGAGGGAAAGGCTTCACGCAGGGAACTGCGAATCCCGGCAACAACCGGGATCAGCGCTTCCTCTGACATGAGCCCGAGTTCTAATACGCCTTCAAATTCACGGACCAGGATCGTTTTCACTTCGCGGTCAAAATCCGACAACGACATAGCCGGAAACATAAGCCCCCTCCAGAATCTTACGTTCGGCCTTGCTCCTTCAGCCTTGCTCCTCGACCCTGATCACACTAAGGAATAACATTGGTTCGCGAACCCTGACAATGGTACTTTGGTCCTGTTAAAGGCTTTGCTAATGCGAACGAAAGTAAGATTGAAGGACGAGACATTGGATGTACAAGGGATCTGTGTTTTTCAATGTCTTGGAAGGTATCAGCGGCCCACCCCGGCTTTGCCCCGGATGGCGATATCCCCTGAGCCAAAGTGCCGAACCCGCAATACGTAGTCGCCTCCGTGCAGCGCTTCCACGGTGTATCCTTGTTGTCTCAAGTCCCTGCGCTCGGCAAGAACCAGGCCTCCCGCCCTTACAATTTGCGGTTTGAAACTGAGGTGCAGAACTTCAGTAGAGGCTGCATCAAAAGTTTTGTACTCGATGCTTTCAGTGCCATAGACTACCTTTTGCACTACGGAACTTGAATGGAGCAGATGGTTCTGATGGACGGGCGCCCACTCTGGAACGGCGCCCATAACCCAGTTAAAGTGCCTCAGGTAGTCAGCATAGCCGTCACTCCACCAGTATCCATCGCTCCCGTAGTCAGTGCCGCAACAGGAAATCTCCCCGTCCGAGGCAGCATAATACGTCGCGTAATTCAGCGACCTGAAGGCATCACGCCTGGCCTGAAGATCGCCTGTCTTTGCATAGTAAAGAGCGTTGATCGCCGCCCAGCGCCCTGTGGCGCTCCCATCACCGGCGCGAGAACAGCACCCGTTGACGGGGCCGTGAAGCGTGTCGGGCGGCCGCTGTTCGTTAATGGCCCACGCTCCCAGGAAGGGCCCAAGGCCAAGATAATGCCGAACCCAGTCGATCAGATGTCCAACGTGCTCCATCCACAGCGGGTCATCGGCGGCCGGGTCAGGCCGGCTCAGAATGTAATACGCGGTGTAGTCGGGGGCCTGCTGGTTAAGGTTCTCGGTGTTTTTCGAGACGTCCTCAAAGTAACCGCTCCATTTGTCCCATGACTTACTCCCTTTGTTGAGCGGATTATCCAGGACCCATTTCCACGCCATATCGCGGGCTTTCACGTAGGCGGCGACATTGCCTTCCTTCAGGCGGGCCAATTCATCGAACAGGCGCAGCGAGGATGCAATAATCCCGCCGTACTCTTCGCCATCCAGGACCGCCCCTGTCCGGGCATCCACGCGGAACGGCCAGGGAGTGTGGTCAGCATCCCCAGGTCGCACATGAGCAGCTAAGGCATCTGCACAATGAATTCCCGCCTCCAGATATTTCCGTTCGCCGGTCATTTCGTAGAACAGCACGTAACCGATTCCAAGTTCTCCGACCTTATCCGTCTCTATGCCGCCGTAAAACTCGTGCGGCATATCCTGAATGCAGCGCCCGTACTCCGGCTGATTCCCACAGGATGTGGCGAAGGGCACACTGGGCCAGTTCCAGCCAGTCGGTGTCGTGCCGTGCGCCATCTGATAATCCAACATGCTTCGAACAACCGATTTGGACTGCTCGTCGCCCGAATACGGATACCAGGCCACCAGCGAATCAACCATCGAGCCGTAAACCATAGCGGGATTGTGCTGCCAGTAAATGCCCAGAAGCGTTTTGGGGTTGAAGACTGAATTGATCAGATAGACCTTAAGCCCGGTTTGAGGATCATTCGGGACCTTATTCTCGAGAAAGTCCCAGCCGAGGCGCAGGACCTTATCGTAGCCAAGATTTTCCTCAGGGTGATACCAGGCCAGCAGCTTCCCCTTGGAATCCACGACAGCCTGATGCCACGGCAACTGTGCGTTGACGAATCCTTGTGCATGCAATGCACCGGTTGCGAAGGCAATCATCGCCAATTCAATGAGGAAAATGATCAACTGCTTGGGGCAAGACATTTTTGCCATTTTAAGCTCCCGCTTCCCGAACCATGTTGAATAACCAACAAACTCTGTCATCCTGTCCTGCTTCTCCCTAGGCGCGTGCACTGGAAGGACACCGAGTCATCCGCATACTATATGCCAGCCAGGAACTCCGAACCAGTCTTGGCCGCCCCATAAGGGGCTCAGAATCCCGCGTTCGCGGCTGATTCCGGAACGGCCGGCAACGATTCCGTGCATTGCCAATTCATCCGCCGTCGCGTAATAATGGGTACCATGACATCATCAACCGCTTTTGCTGAAGGGCAATATGCCCACGCACCTGATTTCGAACAAAAACTCGACCGCCTGGCCGAGGTCGCGGCCCGCGTTGGATTGGGACTTGGACCGGGCCAGCAGCTTGTTATGACCGCCCTGTTGGACGCGGTCCCCTTGGCCCGCCGCATCACGGAACACGCCTACAAGGCCGGCGCTACTCTGGTGACCACTCTGTTTGGCGACGAGGAATCCACTCTGTTGCGGTACCGTTACGCTCCGGACGTGAGCTTTGATGCTGCACCTTCGTGGCTATATGAAGGCATGGCCCAGGCATTCCGCAGCGGAGCGGCGCGCCTGGCCATAGCCGGCGGCAACCCGGCGTTGCTTTCCGGCGAGGACCCTGAAAAAGTCAGTCGGGCGAACCGCGCAACCTCGAAAGCTTACCGCCCGGCGATGGAGCTTATCACTCGGCACGATATTAATTGGACGATCGTTGCCTGCGCGACGCCCGCATGGGCGAAGGCCGTATTTCCCAACCTGCCGGCTGATCACGCCCTGGCGAAGCTATGGGACGCCATTTTTGAAGCAACACGAGTGAACCAGGCTGACCCCGTGGCGGCATGGAAAGCGCACGATGCGAAACTGCACGCCTGGGCCGATCGGATGAACCAGAAGCGCTATTCTGCGCTCCATTTCAAGGGCCCCGGCACGGACTTAAAAGTCGGACTCGCGGACGACCATCTCTGGCTCGGTGGCGGAACGACTGCCGGAAACGGCCGGTACTGCATTCCCAACATGCCAACGGAAGAAGTCTTCACTACTCCACACAAAGACCGCGTTGAGGGCCATGTGACGAGCACGAAGCCGCTCTCGCATCAGGGAACGATGATCGAGGGTATATCCGTGCGCTTCGAGGCGGGGCGCATTGTCGAAGCGCATGCCGCACGAGGTGAGCAGGTGCTGCAGCGTTTAATCGAGGCGGATGAGGGCGCGCGGCGGCTTGGCGAAGTCTCACTCGTGCCGCAATCTTCGCCGATCGCATCGAGCGGATTGCTCTTTAACAATACTCTTTTTGATGAGAACGCCGCCTGCCACATCGCGCTGGGGCAAGCCTACAGCAACTGCATTAAAGGCGGAGAGAAACTCAAGCCTGAAGAACTTGCCGCGCGCGGCGCTAACGAAAGCATCATTCACGTCGATTGGATGATTGGGTCGGACAAGATCGATGTGGACGGCCTCACTTCCGACGGCACGGCAGAGCCCGTCATGCGCGCGGGCGAATGGGTGTAGCGAGAGTTGGATACGCTGCATGTGCGGCGTTTTTGGAAGCAGGGTCAGCCTCTTCTTCGAACGCGCACATCTACTGATTCTTGCCTGCACGTGCGACGTGCGGCATGCTCTTCTATTTTTCAATTTCAATCAATGACAGAGCGTGGGGCGCAAGCGTAAGCGTGAGTCCCGGGTTGCCGGCCGGAACCGTCTCAATCGCAGGCGGTGGCAGTTGTCCCGCCTGGCGGAGGATATGCTGCTGCTCGCGACTGGGGAAGTCGGGGCTTCCCATCGCTTTCCAGGCGGCGAGTGCCGAACCGTGATGATCGTCCACTGTCCAGATGATCGCCTGATGCGAGCCGCTGAGACCCCGGAACGAGAGTTGATATGTCTGCGCGCTCCCTCCATTGCCCGGCGGCGCATAATTCCAAAGGGCGATCGCGAGCGTCCCGTCAGCGCGCCGGGTAACGATCACTGGAGCTGATTTCTCTTCGAGCCTTTCGGAACCCAGGCGGTGCAGAAGAGCGAAATCGTTGTAAGACGCCTTGGGGATGTGGCCCACAGCCATCAGTCCAAACCCGCCATAGAACGGCCGCTTCACGACTCCCTGTTCCTCAAACACGTCGGAAAAGGTCCAGTATGAGAGCAGATCAACAAGTCCATCGCAACGGCTGATGGTTTCTGCCAGCCACGGGCCCATGAATGCTGAGTCCGTGACCGGTGTCTCGTTTGAATAGCTGGCGTTGTATTCGCTGAAGATAATCGGAAGGTTGGGCAGCGGTGAGGATTTCACTTCGTCGTGGATTTTTCTGACGGCCAACGCCACCATGTCGCGGCGGGAGATTTCCTGGTGCGTGCCGAAGACATTTTCTGCGCTGTCATTACCGTAAACGTGGGTCGAGACGAAATCGATGGGGACGTTGCCGTTGGCACAATGACTGATAAATGCGCTGACCCACGCCGCTTGCGCCGTTGCGGGGCCGCCCACGCGAAGTCGCGGGCTGACGCTCTTCAAGGCACGCGCCGTTACGTCGTAGAGATGAAAATAAGTTTCCTGTTTCGGCTTTCCCGCCCAGAAGTCGATGTTCGGCTCGTTCCAGACTTCGAAATACCATTGCGAAACCTCATCGATCCCGTATCGCGCGACGAGGTGCTGCGCAAAGGCGCGAATCATGTCTTCCCATCGATCCCAATCCCTGGGCGGCGCGACATAGGGGTGATACCAGAATGCCTGCCGCTCCGGCGTTGAAGCCAGGGCTCCCGGCATGAAGCTCAACTCCACAAACGGGCGAATGCCGTTGGCGAGAAGGCCATCGTAAATCTGATCGATATAAGAGAAGTTGTATTCAGGACGGCCCTGGGCGTCTTCCTGGTAGAACCCCACATCGTCGTCAAAGATGCCGTGGAAGCGTACATACTGGAACTCCGCCACGCGCTTGACTGCTTTGAGATCGCGACGATAGCTCTGGCGCAACGAAAGGATTGCGCGGCCGGAACCGAACATCTTTTCCCAATAATGAGGAAAAGGATGAGCAGTTGCCTGCGTGTTGATGACAATCGTTTCCGTGCCGGCGGCCGACCCAGCTTGGCCAGGCAGGGTTGTCGGCTGAAAAGTACAGATGATTGCAATTAGAATGATGCATCGAATAAGTGATTTTTGACGATTGGAAGGTTTCATAACAAGCGCGTCTCCTGGATCAAGCCAAACAGCATTTTACTGAGCATACGCGCATTCAGGGATGATGTCACCCCGCGCGCAAAGGCGAATCTCGCTTGCTGAGAGAGACCGATGCGAGTTTGCCCATTACTGATGTGCCGGATTCGCCGTTTCCTGCACCCGTATTTTGTCCCGGAAATGGCGCACGCAGGCAATCGTGAACGGGACCGTGTTTGCGCAGTCCTGAGGCCGAGACCGCGTCGGCCTTCGGAGCCTATGTCCCACTCTGAATGATATTGCCCGGTTGGCTGACCGTGGAAACCTGTATAATCGGTGGCGCTGTGAAGGCTGGATTTTACTCTGGAGCATTTTGCGGATGGCGAATGAAACGCCTTTGAGGCTGCGGAAGCGAGCATACGCGCTGGTGATTGCCGTGGCAGCGGCATTGGGAGGATTGCTGTTTGGGTATGACACAAGCGTGATTTCCGGCGCCATTCTCTTTGTGAGGCAGCAATTTCATTTGACTCCCGTGCAGACGGAAATGGCTGTGAGCATTGTGCTGGCGGGAGCGGCGCTGGGCGCAGGTTCGGCGGGCTCTTTCGGCGACCGGTACGGGCGCCGGCCCGTGCTGATCGTCAATGCATTGTTCTTCGGCCTTTTCGCCGTTCTGACGGGGATGGCTAACGGCCTTGGGACGTTTCTCGTGGCGCGATTCATGATTGGTATGGCAGTGGGCGTGGCCTCGATGCTCACGCCGCTTTATATTGCGGAACTTGCCCCGCCGAAAGTGCGCGGCGCTCTCGTGACTCTGAACCAACTGGCTATCGTCACGGGAATCGTGGTTGCGTATTACGTGGACTATCTCTTCGCCAACTCCGCCAATTGGCGGATTATGTTTATCAGTGCAGTCGTGCCATCTGTTGTCCTGCTGGTTGCGTTGATTTTTCTTCCTGAAAGTCCCCGCTGGCTCGTGATCCGGCAAAGAGAAGACGAAGCGTTCCGCATTCTCGACCGCGTTGAAAGCACCGAGGACGCGCGGCGGCATCTCAAAGAATTGCAGGACATCACTGAAACCGACAGACTCAGATTTCGCGACCTCTTCGGCGGCAGATTCAAACGTCCGCTGATGATCGGTGTCGGGCTGGCGGTTTTCCAACAAATCACCGGCATTAACGCAATCCTCTATTACACTCCCACGATTTTACAGATGGCAGGCTTCAAGAGCGCTTCGAGCGCCATCCTGGCTACGGTGCTGGTGGGAGGTGTGAACTTTGTGGTGACAGTTGTCGCCCTCCTGCTGCTTGATCACGTGGGCCGCAGGCCGTTGCTTCTTTTCGGCATTGCAGGGATGATCCTCACTCTCACTTGCCTTGGATACCTGTTCGGCGCCGAGCACGTTTCCCGCGCGGCAATCCTGACCGATGTGCTTGCCTATCTCGCCTGTTTTGCCATCGGCCTGGGTCCCGTCTTCTGGCTGCTGATTTCCGAGATTTATCCCACCACGATTCGCGGCCAGGCCATGTCCGTTGCTTCCGTGACCATCTGGCTCAGCGATCTGCTTGTGAGCATGACGTTTCTAAGTCTGATGGATGCTGCAGGCGCAAAGTACTCGTCCTGGATTTACGCCGCAGCGTGCGTCGCCGCATTCATCTTCTCTTTCCGGCTGATTCCAGAAACCAAGGGACGGACGCTGGAAGAGATCGAAGCGTCCTGGGCAGGGAAGTCGGTGCCGATTGCAAGATAAAGCTGCCGGCAAACAATGAGATTTATAGGGGCGCGCCTGTTCCCTGGCGCAGTGTGACAATCCGGTCTGCAGGGACGTTCAGCCATTTTTCCTTTTTGCCATCCAGCCAGTGAACTACAACAGCGTCGATCCTGGGATTGTCACCCAGACCGAAGTGGACTCGAATGTCGCTTGCGCTCAGCATGCTGCCGTCGGTATGGGCATGCCGCCACAGCGTGGGCGTGCCGCTGCGGTAAACGCCGACTCTTGCGCCCATCCCGAAGCGATTGACCTTCGGGGCTTCCAGCTTCACGAGCAGCCAGTGACGCCTGCCGGCGGCTTCGTTGTGGAACAGGCGTGCGGGCCCATCCTCATTGGTTATGACAATGTCAACGGCACCGTCGTTGTCGATATCACCAAAGGCTGCACCCCGGCTCACTTCAATAAGCTGCAGCGCAGGGCCGGCGGCGTCGGTGACCTCGCGGAAGCCATTCCCCGGGCCTTCGTTGTGAAACAACTGGTTCTTCTGAGCGTAAGGGTTCGGGTTGTTCTGGACGGCATCGATGATCGTCATCGCGCCGTTGGCGATGAAGAGGTCCATAAGGCCGTCGTTGTCATAATCGAAAAACCCGACGCCGTAGCCTGTATAGCCGAAGGTCGGCTGCGCCAGGCGAAATTGCGCGGTAACATCATCGTACATACCGCTCGCGTCGCTTCGAAAGAGCGTGACGCCTTCGCGGTTCAGGTTCGTAACCAATACTTCCAGGTGTCCGTCATTGTCGATATCGTCCGCCGTGATGCCCATGCCGGCTTTTGGGGCGCCGTCGGCGCTGTAGGCTAGCCCCAGATCGAGTGCAGCTTCCTTGAAAGTCCCGTTGCCCTGATTGATCCACAGGCGATTTGCGTCGGCGTCATTGGCGACATAGATGTCGATCAGCCCGTCACCGTTAAAATCCATGCAGATAACACCGAGCCCGGGCCCGTAAGAGGAGCCGACACCGGAAGTTCCCGTCACATCGACGAACCTTCCATTGCCGAGGTTGCGATAGAGGCGAGAGGGAATTGCGTGGTAAGCGAGCGGCGAGCAGTAATCCGGCTGCCCCGTGGGAGCGTAGCACCGCTTGTTGCCGCGCACGGTGAAGTCCACGTAATCGCAGACAAACAGATCAAGCAGGCCGTCACCGTTGTAATCCACCCAGGCGGCGCTTGTGCTCCAGCGCGGATCGCCGACGCCGGCTTCTTCGGTAACGTCAGTGAATGTCCCATCGCCATTGTTGTGATAGAGAACGTTGCGGCCAAAGTTGGTGACGTAGAGGTCCTGAAAGCCGTCGTTGTCGTAGTCGCCAACGGCCACCCCCATGGCATAACCGACATGTCCGACCCCGGCCTTTTCGGTGACGTCAATAAAATGGAGCTTGCCGGTTTCCGACAGCATGTTTTTGAAGAGCCGATTGCCGGGCTTCCAGCCGGGTGGAGGAGGTATCAGGGGTCTTTTCTCGGGTTCGAGCATCGTGCCCTGAAGCAGATAGATATCCAGGTCGCCGTCGTTGTCATAATCAAACAGAGCCAATCCAGCGCCCAGAATTTCAGGCATCAGCAGATCGCCCGCTGAGCCGCTGAAGTGATGGAAATTCAGTCCTACTTCTGCCGCGATGTCGCGGAAGAGCGGCTTTGCTGGAGGTGGAGCAGGCAATGCCGCCGGCGTCCTTCGCGGCCAGGCACACACGGCCAGTCCGGAGAGCAACAGGTCGCGCCGGGTCAAGAAATCCTCTCCGGCGTCCGGACGCCTCGTGCTGAGCGGCGGGAAAGTAATTTTTTGTTCATTGAGTTAGTCACTGTTCCAGGTTTGCGAGGTCCTGATTGATGCTGGCAAGCAATTGGGCTTGATTGCGCGCCTGGGCTTCATCCCGCGCCTTGCGCATATAGAGCAGTGCGTTCTGGCGGTCACCCGCGCGTGCGTATGTGGCGCCAAGCGCATAGAGATAGCTTGGAGTGCTCGCATCATCCGGGGTGAGGATTTTGCGAAATTCCTGGATGGCCTCCGCGTACTTGCCTTCGTTCGCATAAATCTGGCCGATGTGGAAATGCGCGAGGCGGAAATCGGGGCGGTTTTCGATGGCCTTATGGTACTCCGCAAGCGCCTCATCGAAATGACCCTGTACGGCCAGCAGATATCCGAGATTGTCATATGCTTCCGCGTAGTAGGGATTAATCTGGACCGCCTTCCGCATGGCCTGTTCAGCTTCCGGGTACCTCCGCAGTTGAAACATCAGAACTCCATAATTGTAATAGCAGTCGGCGCGGTTCGGGTCCAGCTTGACGGCTTCACGGTAAGATTCCTCCGCTTTATCGTTCTGGCCGGTCCGGGCGTAAAGTTGGATCAGGTTGATATAGGCCTGCACGTCGGTGTGGTCGGCCTGGATGGCCTCGAGGTGTTCGCGGATCGCCCCTTGCAGATCTCCGGCGTCGGCAAGCGCCAATCCTTTGCGAATATGCGCCAGAGCGCTTTGGTTGAGCTGCTGGACGGCCGCCCGCACGGGATCATCAGCCGGCGGTATAGTGGCCATATTGGCCTGATAGAGCTTAAAGTGCTCCGCCGCTTTTTGCGCCTGACCGAGCTTACGGTATGCCGTGGCCAGGGCAAACTGCGCCGCGCCGTACTCCGGCACGAGTTGGCACGCTTTCTCAAGCGATACCACTGCTGCTGAAGTGTTGTTCTGAGCGGCCTGCACCCGGCCGAGGCCATAATAAGCCTCAGCGCTGTTGGGCGCCTGCTGAATGATTGCCTGGTAGAGTTTCCCGGCGGCTTCTACCTGCCCGGCTTGAAATAAGCTTTCGGCCAGCTTCAACTGAGCCGGGAGATACCCCGGTCTCAACCTGAGCGCGTCCTGCAAAGCGTTTGCGGCCTCGGCATATTGTCCCTGCTTGAAAAGGACGTAGCCGAGATCATACGCCCAGTCAAAGGACCTGGGATCGAGCCGATGCGCGCGCAGATAGCAGACCAGTGCCGGCGCGTATTGTTCGTATGCGTCGAGGACCATGCCCAGCTTCCCATTGGCCGCCGCGTCCATCGGATGCGCGCGCGCCGACTGGTAGGCATCTTCGATCTGCTGGAGCACCGAAGGGAAGAGATTGTCGGTTCGCAGCTCAGGGAGCGGAGGAAGCGACGTTGAGGCAAGCAGCGAAGGAACGACTGCAAAGACAATAATGCTGATTGCGCATCGAACGCGTGCAGCCCGCATAAGGCTATTGTACGGGCGGAAAAGGCGCGCGAGTCAAGTATCAACGCGCCCAAATTCGAAGCGCAAAAGCGCCATTCATTGTTGCCTGATGGAACGATCCAGCCCGTAGAGTTCGCCTGAATCGGGCGATAGTCCCGCTACCAGCGTGGTTCGCGAGACCGCGGTCCACGATGGCCTCCGTGACCGCCACCCCGCTGTTTGCCACCGAACCCGCCTCCGCCGCCAGAGCCGAATCCGCCTCGACGTTCCGGCTTGGGTCTCGCCTCATTGATGGTGAGAGCGCGTCCGCCGAGTTCCTTGCCATTAAGCTGAGTAATGGCCTTGGCGGCCGCGTCGTCGTCCGTCATTTCAACGAACCCGAAGCCGCGCGACTTGCCCGTGTCGCGGTCTGTCATGATCCGCACTTGCTGCACTTCGCCGAAAGCACCGAACAGATCCCGGAGTTCGTCTTCAGTGGCGGCAAACGGAAGGTTGCCTACGAAAAGGTTCTTCATCTGTTTCCTCACAGGGTTGAGATATCATGCTTCGCTTAGGGTTGAGTTGCCGAGATCTGGGGAGGTCTTGCACCCCACAATTCAGTGCCTCAATTCCGGCGCAGGCAGTCCTGACGTGCGGCAAAGACCCCGCGCGCCCGGACACAGTCCGCGCTTCGGTTACTTCCTAAACTTGCCCTGCATTTATTGTCTCACATGTCGCACCGTGGTTTCACGAATTTAATCAAGTGCTTCCGCCTTTCTGGACGGATCACCCGGCGGTTGCCAGCACTGGCATTCCGTGCCTCACGCAAATTTCTGTAAATGATTTACGGATAATCGATCAGAGATGGTATAATCCTTGGTTCCGTTTCCATGCGGGTCAGTCAGGAAGCGGCCCATCCATGCGGGCCGTAACGATAGTATCCTGAACATAAACGAAAACGGTCCAAGGGAGGTCTATTGTGTCAACGTTGCGAGTTGATTTTTACGGCCACGTCCGCCAGTACCACAACCTGAAGAATCAAATTGACGCGGCCATTCACGAAGTTCTGGAGAGTGGGAGCTACGTGCTCGGTCCGAAGCTGGCACAGTTTGAAAAAGAGCTTGCCCAATACTGCAACATGAAAGAAGCCGTGGGACTCAACTCTGGCACGGATGCTCTGGTGCTGGTTTTGAAAGCTCTGGGGATTGGTCCCGGCGATGAAGTCATCACCACCTCAAACACTTTCTTTGCCACGGCGGAGGCTGTGTGGCTGGTCGGCGCGACACCGGTGTTTGTGGACATCGAGCCGAAAACCTGCAACATTGATCCCAACCTCATCGAAGCTGCCATCTCTCCAAAAACCAAAGCGATCATCCCTGTCCATCTCTACGGCCAGCCGGCCGAAATGCGGCCCATTTCGAAGATCGCAAAGGCACACAATCTGTTCGTCATCGAAGACTGCGCCCAGGCGCTCGGCGCGCGCGGCGATGATTTTGCCATCGGCGAACTGAGCGACGCCGTGTGCACGAGCTTCATTATCCAGAAGAACCTCGGCTGCTTCGGCGACGGCGGTGCAGTGATTACCAATAATTCCAGCCTCGCCACCGAAATCCGCAAACTGCGGAACCATGGATCGCTGAAGCGCTCGCACCACAGCCTGGGTTACAACAGCCGCCTGGATGACATTCATGCCGCAGTCCTCAGCGTCAAGCTGAAGGAACTCGACAAGTGGAACGATCTGCGGCGCGAGCGGGCAAAGGAATACGACGCCGGATTGGCGGACACTTCGCTGAAGCTTCCCACCGTGCGGCCCGGCTTCCGGCACATCTTCCACCTTTATGTTGTGGAAACCGAACACCGCGATGAATTGCAGTCCTATCTGCAATCGAAGGGAATTAGAGCGCTGACCCATTATCCCATCGCTATCCACCAGCAAGAGGGCTACCCGTGGGGCCAGAATGCGCGGATTTCCGGCTCACTCAAGCATACTGAACGTTCCGCCGCACAAGTGCTCTCACTCCCCATGTTTCCTGAACTGACTTCCGAAGAAGTCAAGATCGTGGTGGACGAAATCAAGGAATGGGAGAAATCGCGCAAGGCCGCGAAAGGTTCAGCAAAAGCGTAACCTGCGGGAAAGCGGAGACCCCTGAACGGTCAAATACCATCACCAGGGTTGAAAGGGCAGGGGAAACCTGCCCTTTCAGGCTGAAGGGGCCGCTCTGCATTCACACTTTCTGAGGGAGGCTTTCGATACCAGATGAGCGGAGCAAGCAAATACAGCGTAGTGGTTGTCGGGCTGGGGAAGCGCGGCATGCACCATGCAGAGGCGTTCGCGAACAATGGCCGGTTTGAGATCATCGGCCTGTGCGACGTTGACGAAGCGCGGCTGGAGGCCGCGGTGCAGAAATTCGGCCGACCCAAAGCAGATACGAACGCAAAGAGCCTGTTGCAAGGCCTTAAGCCCGACGTTTTCTGCTTCTGCACGTTGCCGCAATTGCGTCTTGAGATGGTCCGCATGGGAGTTGAATCCGGCGCCCGCCTGATTGCCTTTGAAAAGCCTATTGCTTTGAGTACCAATGAAGCCCTGGAAGTGATGAAACTGGTCCGCGATGCCGGCGTCAAAACCGTGGTCAGCCACCAGCACCGCTACGGCGAGCACTACAAAAAAGTGAGGGAGATCATCGCCAGCGGCGCCATTGGCAGGGTTCACACGGTTTATGGCACAGCCACCGGCTGGATGATGCACATGCTCACCCACCTGATCGATTACATTCGCTGGTTTAACGACAACGCCGAGGCCGAGTGGGTGGTCGGGCAGGCCTCCGGTAAGGGAAAGTTTTCGGATAATCATCCTTCACCCGATTATGTGGCGGGGCTGATCCAGTTCTCGAATGGGGTTCGCGGCATTGTCGAAAGCGGCGACGGCGCTCCGGACGTTCCGGAAGTCGATTACTGGTGGCGTAAATGCCGGATCGGCGCGCAGGGCACGGAAGGTTTTGCAGAAGTACTGACCGGTGGCGGCTGGCGCGCCATTACCAGGGATTCCGGTGGCGTTATTTCCGGGCCGGGATGCATGGATTATGCACATGACATGCCGCCTTACATTCAGGAGATCGCCGACTGGCTCGACGATCCCAACAAGGTCCATCCCTGCAATGGCGAGAGTGCCTACAAGGGATTTGAGATTATGATGGGCATTTGCCGCTCCGCGGTGCACCGCGGCAAAATTAGGCTTCCGCTTGGTCCCGGCGAGCCTGAGTTGGAAGCATTGGCGAGGGCCCTTCCTTGACAGGGCGGCAAGAAGCGCGAAGCAGCCTTATACGTCCAGACGCGCTGTGATCGAGCAGGCGATCCATGTCATTCATGATGAAGGAAATCCTGGACCAGCCGCGCGCCCTCCTGCGCTGCTACCAGGCCGAGCGCAAGCATGTCCTTGCATTCAGGAAGTTTGCCGAAGGCAAAGACTTCCGCCTGATTGTTCTGGTCGCCCGTGGAACTTCTGATAACGCCGCCCTTTTCGGCCGCTACCTGCTGGAACTGACCACGGGCATCCCTGTTTCGCTTTGCGCGCCTTCGGTTCACACGCTCTACCATGCCAAACTTAACTTTCGCAACGCGCTGGTGATCGGCATTTCGCAGTCCGGCGAAGGGACCGACATCAACTCGGTGCTCAAGTCTGCCCGCCGCCAGGGCGCATTTACGGTGGGCATCACGAACGAAGCGAAATCGACGATGGCCGGCCTGGTGGACGACGCATTCTTCGTGCGGGCCGGCACGCAGCGCTCCGTCGCAGCCACTAAAACTTACACGGGACAACTGCTGATGCTTTACATGCTGGCCGCCGCCCTTGGCTCGCACGTTACGCTGGAGCGCGTGGAGGAAATTCCGATCTGGGTGGCTGGTTCGCTTGAGCTTGTCCCAGTGATTCGCCAGATTGTGGAGCGCTACCGCTTCATGCGTCAATGCATTGTTGTAGCGCGCGGATTGAATTATGCGAATGCTTTTGAGCTTTCGCTGAAGCTGATGGAAACATGCTACGTGGTTGCAGAAAGGTTCTCCGCCGCCGATTTTCTGCACGGGCCAATCGCCATGGTCGAGAGCGATTTCCCTATGATTCTTTTCATGCCTCCGGGAAAGACCTACGGTGACATGAAGCGCCTGGCCGTGCGCGTGCGGAAGCTCGGGGCCGAAACGCTGATCATCTCATCCGAAGGCGTGCGCCTGCCCAGACATACAAACGCCATCCGAGTTCCGGCCGCAATCCCTGAGGTTTATACTCCGATCCCCTACATTGTTCCGGGGCAACTCTTTGCCTGCCTGCTTGCTGAGCTGAAGGGAATTGATCCGGACAAGCCGCGTTCGCTGAAGATTGTTACCAGGACCCTGTGATCGCGCAAAGAATTACGACTCCCCACTATAATTGCGGAATCTCAACCTCCGCCCCGCGGCGCTCGGCCGAGAGATATGCGCTGTAAAGCACGGCGATACTGTCGGCGGCGAGTGTGGCATCAGCCAGCGGCTGGCGATTGTCTCGAAAGGCTTCCATAAAATCCTGGAACTCCTGCGGGTAGCCGTGCTGCCAGTCCTCGTCGGGCGCAGGATGGCTCCAGCCCTGCTTGGTTGAGATTTTCTCTACCACGTAAATGTCCTTGAAAAATTCCTCTTTGGGGTTGAACGTCTCGAGCGCGTCAATCGGGTTCAGATTGCATCGCGTGCGATGGTTGTTGGCGTAAACTTCCAGCCAGTTGTGCACGCCGCCCAAAACGAGTTCCGAAGCGAAGATATCGGCGACCGTGCCGTCCTCAAACGTGATGTGTATCTGCCCGTAGTCTTCGATGTCATCGTAATTTCGGCGCAGAAAACCGGCGTCCTGAAAAGTCTTCAGCCGTGTAATTTCGTGAGTGCGGGCAGACACGGTCGCCGGACGGATCGGCCTGCCGTTCCGGGCCTTTCCTTCGGCGCCTTTAAGATAAAGCGCGGCTGACAGGGGATGGCAGGCCTTGCCTACGATCGATCCACCGCCCGAAAATTTCCAGATGCCGTAATAAGGAGAATGCGACCCGCTGTGCGATTCGTCTCCGATCATCCAGAGCACCTGCGCGCCGCTTTTTTCGATGATCTCGCGTTCCTTCTGAATTGTGGGCGCATAGACCCAGTCCTCGGCATATCCAATGATCTTGTTATTCTTGCCTGCGGCTTCAAGAATGCGGCGGCAGCTTGCCATCGCCTCGCGAAGCATGACTTCCTTGGAAAAAGTATTGCCTCGGAATTTTCCACCATCCTCATCAGCCGGGCCGTAATACCCAGTGAACGGTTTTTCGATGATCACGTGCTTGCCGCGCTTGAGGGCCTCGACGGCAACCCTCTCGTGGCTCGAGCCGGGCGTGCAGACGTCAATCACATCTGAGGCATCGCAAAGCTCTTCGAGCGAGTCAAATGCCTTCACACCGAATTCCCGTGCAAATTTCTCGCGCGACTCACGCGTATTTGAAATCACGCCTGTCACAATCAGTGGAACGCCGTAAACTCTCCGAAGGCCTTTCATGTGGAATCGGGCGGCAAAGCCTGCTCCGGCTATACCGACTCGAATAGGGTCTGTCATGGTCCGCTCCGCTGAAATCTGGATGTTTATGCCCGCCACCCACGGGATGGCATGTTGCAGATGAATAGAGAGAAGCATTCTACCATCTGCGCAATGCTTGGGAGAACGATTTCGGCGGCTGGTGCCCCCTCGGTGCTCCCGTCTTCGTCTCTATGGCGAGCTTGCCGCTATTCGCAATATAATTGCAGTGAGCCGGGCTGACTTGGCAACCTTGCCCCCGGCCGAAGTGACTGCGCCCACAACTTTTTCTTAAGGAATGCGCTGGGATTCGCGTGCCGGCGTTGCGGTATGGGTCGAGGGGAATCGGTTATACCGGGTGATATCCCTGGCTGCGGCAATGTGTCGCACGCAGTCGTTTGCATTCATGTCAAAAGATTATTGATCACGGACGTAGAGTATATTGAAGGATCGAAAGGGGAGCGCAATGAGTATCCTGAATTTCTTTAAGAAGATCGACAGGACCCGTTGGTTCATCTGTCATAATTGCCTGATGCACAATGACCACGACACTTTGAATTCGATCTTTTATTCCGAAAGCCCGATGGTAAATATCCTCGGGCGGCCGACCATGATCTGCCCGCGCTGCAACGACGGCAACACCCGCTCATTCCAGGAAATCAAAGACGAAGGGTCAGAATCAACACTCTGGGGGCTCGAGAGGATTGTCAGGAAGCATCCCAAAAGCCGCTTTATCGTAAAACCAGCCAACTCCCAGACAACGGCTGTAAGTCAGAACCAACCTCTTGTTCAGTGATGTGGCCCTGCGCAGCCAGAGATTGTCCTTCTACGAATTTTCGACTTGTTGCGGTGCTGCCGCCAGTGCCGTGATGCGGCGCTTCAAGTCGAGGAAGATCATGTGGGCGATAATCAGGTGGGCGTCCTCAACCTGCTGCATGTTGTAGGAGGGAACGATGATGGGACAATCCAGCAGGGCTTTCATCTTCCCGCCGCCAAACCCTCCCAGCCCAATTGTGGTTGCGCCGGAGCTGCGAGCGAATTCCAGGGCCTTCAGTACGTTGGGAGAATTCCCGCTTCCGCTGATGGCCAGAGCCACGTCGCCCGGCTGGATGAAATTCTCAATCTGCCGCATGAAAATGTCTTCATAATGAGTGTCATTAGCCCAGGCAGTGACCATGGGCATATTGTCTGTCACGGCCAGTGCTTTCATACGCCGGACGGACGCCATCTCCTTCGGGCCGGGGAAGTGCGTTCCCTTGCCGAGGTCGGCTACCAGGTGGGAAGCCAGCGCGCCACTGCCGCCATTGCCAAAAGTAAATATCGTGTGGTCCGCCTGATAGCAGGCGAAGATGATGTCCGCCGCCCGCGTGATCTGGTCCATCGGGAGATTTTCCAGGACGGATTTAAGGGTTGTCAGATAGTCCGAAAAGCCGTTGTCTGAGTTTGCCAAAGCTTATTACCTCATTTAGACGCGCATACAATTCGCAAATTTGAAATTGGGCTGCAGTTCACCGCGGCCGCAACTAGACATAATTCCTCGAAGTCCCGCCTTTATTTGGAAGACTCCGATTAACTATTCTAGTACATTGCCGGCGACTGTACCGGCGGCTTAGCGCCGCCATTTTGATGTCCCGCTCAATCTCCAGAGCCTGTCCTCGCTTCCAGGCTTGCTTCAGGCAAACTGACGAAGGTCGATATCCGCTTCCCAGTGTTCGCCGGAGGTGGCGATGGACTCGTACGTTACTTCCTCTCCTCTATATGCCGCCTCGCGCGCCATCATGCAACTCAGGGCCGACTCGACTCCCTGTTCGGCCTGGTTGTGATATTGATTGTTCAGGATGCTGTTGACAAAGGACATCTTCTTTTCCGGGTCAGCCTGTGCCAGATTGTCATGGAAGATCCCGGCGGTCGAAAATTGTTCCTGACCTTGCTGCCCGGAGGATTCGCCACCGTTCCATTTCCACTCGTTTTCGCCGTAAATGGCAACAGGCCCCGAATAGTGAGCTTCTGAAACGCCTTTCGTTCCGAAGAATTGCCATCCCACTTCCCACTTGTTATTGCCGATTTGCGTCGAACCGAATGTCATGCTGACGCCATTCGGGTATTCAAAGACCACGCTGTAGTGGCCGTAAACGTCACCGTTATCCGGGCGCCCCTTATGTGAGCCCGACGCCGATGCCTTGATGGGGTGCGCATTCAACGTCCAGTTGCAGACGTCAATGATATGGATGTTCTGTTCAACGATGATGTCGCCGGACAGGATGCGCAAGTAATACCAGTTGCGGATGGTCCGCTCGTCAGGAATGGCGTTGGGCCAGTCGGGGAGCTTGGGCCAGGTTGCATAATAGTGGCCTTCCCCGGAAACAATTTCGCCCAGGGCGCCGGCCTGGATGCGCTTTACCTGTTCGACATAGGGCGGAGCGTTGCGAAGCTGGAACCCGACTTCGAGGCTCAGACGGCCCTGCGCGCGACGGCCTGAATCGAGCACCGATATGCATCCCTGCGGGTCAACGGCCACCGGCTTTTCACAATAGACATGCTTTCCCGCCGTGACAGCTTCCGCCAGGTGTTGCGGGTGGAAGTACGGCGGCGTCGTGATGATTACGACATCGACTTGCTTCGAGTGTGCAATTTCTTGGTAGGCGTTGGGCCCGCGAAACATCAGCGAGCGTTCAATCGGCGGAATTCCTTTTGCCTGCTGAAACTTGTCAAAATGAGCCTTGGCTGCATCCAGTTTATCCTGGAACAGATCAGCCAGCGCTACCAGGCGCGCTTTCCCTGTCTCGATCATATAAGTTGCGTCCGCCTCGCCGCGGCCGCCGCAGCCGAGCAGTCCAACGCGCAGCGCCGAGTTAGCCGCAGTCCCGCGCACGAGGTGCGGAGCCATAATCATGAATCCAGCCGCGGCCGTTCCCATAAATTCTCTTCGTCCGATCTTTTTTCCGGAATCTTCGCTCACAATCTCCTCCTGTGGCCGGTCAATTTTCGAGCCCGCATTTTCCGCGACGTTATCGCGTGACTCATCTTCACGTATTAAGCCCGTCCGGGCATCGAATCCGTCACGCTATCATACGTTTCGGTTGTTTTGGAAGTGTTTCGGCGTCGTTGCTGCGAGGGCTTGCGGTTCCTTGTGCCGGCTTCAATCCCGCTCGATCTCTCGTACGCTGTCCGTAATGCGCTTTCAAAAGACTGTTGACCGGCGATATGTTCAGGGTATAATTGCCACTCATCTTGAAGCTTGGGCTGGCTTCTTTCTCGGGATCCGAATCAAAGGTTGGGCGACTGTGCATGCGGGTTGAGCAAAACCGTGCTTCGATGGCGCATGCTGTCGGCGATCGTGGCAGGAATGGCCATTCAGAAATGAAACATTTTGTATTCGCGCTTATCCTTGGCTTGGCCTTCGGTCTTTGTGCGGGGAAGGGTGTCGCCCAGACAGCGCCGCAGCCTGCGTCAGAGGTGCAGGCTGCGGCCCCTTCACAGACGCCAGCCGGGCAAAGTCAGAAGCTTGAGGGAGAGATTGCGAGCGCCCAAAGCGCTGGCGACAACTCCTGGATGCTGGTGTGTTCCGCGCTGGTGCTGATGATGACCGGCCCAGGGCTTGCGCTCTTCTACGGCGGCTTGGTTCGCAAGAAGAACGTTCTTGCAACCATGATGCAAAGCTTTTCGCTGATGGCTCTGATCACCGTCCTCTGGGCCGTTGTCGGCTTCAGCCTCTGCTTCAGTTCCGGGACTTCCTTTATCGGTGGCGTCCAGCATCTCTTCCTTCACGGCGTGGGCAGCACACCTGATCCGACCTACGCGGGCACGATCCCGCTTGAAACTTACATGGTGTTCCAGTTGATGTTCGCCATCATTACTCCGGCACTGATCTGCGGGGCCTTCGCCGAACGCATGAAATTCAGTGCCATGGTCCTCTTCATGGTGCTTTGGTCATTGATCATCTATGATCCGATGGCGCACATGGTTTGGGGCAAGGGAGGGTTCCTCAATGCGTCGCTGGGCGGGGCCTTTCCCACGCTCGATTTCGCAGGAGGAACCGTCGTGCACATCACTTCCGGGGTGTCTGCGCTGGTCTGCGCGCTCTACCTTGGGAAGCGCGTGGGCTACCCGCATGAACCGATGCCGCCGCACAGCGTGGTCCTCAGTTTCATCGGCGCGTGCCTGCTATGGGTTGGATGGTTCGGATTCAACGCCGGCAGCGCACTGGCCGCAAACGGCCTGGCGACCAGCGCCTTCGTCGCTACCCATTTCGGAGCATCGGCAGCGGCTATCGGATGGGCGATCGCAGAATGGATCAGGAACGGTAAACCCAGCGTCCTGGGGGCAATCTCAGGAGCTGTTGCAGGCCTCGTGGCCATTACGCCCGCCTCAGGATTTGTCAGTCCCATGTCAGCGTTGATAATTGGATTTATCGCCGGGGTGTTCTGTTATCTGATGGTTTCAAAAGTTAAAAGCCGTTTTGGATACGACGATTCACTTGATGCTTTTGGGGTCCACGGGGCCGGGGGCACGATAGGAGCGCTGCTGACCGGCGTGTTCGCGACCGCTGCCATCAATCCCATTTTCAAGGACAGCCATGGCAATGCGCTGCCCGTGGGATGGGTCGATGGGCACGCCGGTCAGGTCCTGAATCAACTGGTGGGCGTCCTGATCGCCTGGGGCCTGGCCATTGTTGGTACGCTGATTATTCTGAAAATCGTTGACTCGCTGATTGGACTGCGCGTGCCCGAAGAGCATGAAATTCAGGGCCTTGACCTCGCTTTGCATGGCGAAGAAGGCTACACATTCGAGGCTTAGAAAGCACAGCGGGCCCTTCAGCTTTGTCATTGTGAACGAAGTAATGCTCTCGGTGTTTTGTCCACAGCATGTGCTGCGGGAATAACAGCCTATGAAAAAAGTCGAAGCAATTATTCAGCCCTCAAAGCTCGACCAGGTTAAGAACGCGCTGCACGAAATCGGCGTGGAGGGAATGACGGTCAGCGACGTCCGAGGTCATGGCCGCCAGAAGGGCCATACGGAAGTTTATCGGGGCAGGGAATACAACGTTGATCTCCTGCCGAAGGTCAAGATTGAAATGGTCCTGCCGGATCGTCTGGTCGACCCCGTAGTGAGCACTATCCTCAGCGCCGCGAAAACCGGCAAGATCGGCGACGGAAAAATCTTTATTTATCCTGTCGAAGAATCCATCCGCATCCGTAATGAAGAACGCGGGGAATCCGCGCTGTAGCCTCTCCCTGCTTGGACTGCCAGGCCAATTTCACGACTACAACGAAATCAGCTTGACGCCGTCAGCGGCGTGCTCTTCTCAAAGGCCGCGCGGTGCTCACGGCACCATTCTTCAAAAGTCCGCGGCGAATGGCTGGTCACTTTTTTCACTGCATCCGTGACATAGGCGAACTCGTCGTTTTCCCATGCGCCCAGTGTTTCCAGAAGTCCATCCACCACGCGTGGCGGCAGGCCGGCCCGGCGCATTGCATCTGAAGTTGATGACATCGGCACAGGTACAAACTGGACGGGGCGCTCCAGCACTTTCGCAAGAGTTCGGACCATTTCGGGAACGTTGAGAGACTCCGGCCCGGTCAACTCGTAGATGCGGCCCCAGTGTTTTTCCGGATGGCTTAGCACCGCGCAAGCGACCGCCGCAACGTCCCGCGGGTCGATGGGCGCCATCCGGCCCGTCGAGACCGGGAAATAGACCCGGTCTTCGGTCCGGACCGTAGCGCTCCACCAAAGCACAGTGTTCACCATCATCATCGTCGGCCGGAGGAATGTCCACGGAATGTTTGACCGTTCGATTGCCTCTTCCGCTTTGCGATGCCACGCTCCGGGGCCGAGTGAGCGCCCCGCTTCAATCGTGGAAATTCTTACTATATGGCGGACGTTCGCCACCCGTGCCGCTTCAAGCAGATTGGAGAAATGGTTTGCGGTGCTGCTGAGACAGAATAGCCGGTCAACGCCTTGCAGTGCGGAAGAAAGCGTCTCGGGATGCTCGAGATCGCCCAGAACCACTTCAACGCGCCCGTCAAGATGAACAACCTTGTTCTTGTCGCGAACCAGCACGCGGACGGGCTGTCCGGCTGCCAGAAGCTGCGGGACAAGCTCTCGTCCGATGTTTCCAGTTGCTCCGGTCACTAAAATCACGATGCCCTCCTCTCATGAAGCCTGTTACAGTTGGCGATAATGCGTTCAAGTGCGTGGTCCAGGTCTTTTCTTTGTCTCGGTGTGAATCCGTCAAAGATAGTGCGGGCAAGCCGGTCTGCGATTCTCTTCGCAACGGCCAGGCGGGCACGGCCTCTTGCCGTGATCTGCAAGGCATGTGAGCGCCGGTCGTGTGGATCGGGACACCTTTTGGCGAGTCCCAGACGTTCCAGGTCGTCCAGGATAAGAACGACCGAAGATTTATCGAGATCGAGGCGCTCGATCAGTTCTTTCTGCCTGAGGCCAGGGGAAGAGGCCAGCAGAGTCAGAACACCGAGGTGGCGCGTCTCGATTCGCAATGTGCGCAGGCGTGCGTTGAGGGCTTTCCTTGCCTTCTGATGTGCAGATTGGAGCAGGAACCCAGTCTGTTGGCCGGCTGTTCCCCTCATGCCTGCCGGAAGTACAAGCTTCTCTTTCCTCATGCTCCACAGAATATCTCATCAGAGATAATCTGCCAATAGATAATACATAGACAGAGCGAACCGTCCACTCTCATTTTCACTGATGTGTGAGGCGACAAACATCAGCGGTGAGCAACCCGAGGGGATGGGGACCCGTTCACCCGTAACAACAAAGCCTCACCAAGGGTAACAACCTTAGCCGGCCAGTGCACACATAGACAGTTGGTGTATTGGCACCAGAAGTGGCCGCACTCTGCAAACTGGCCCTCTGGACACCTCCCTCTGAAAATGAAAACAACATTCACAGAAACTTGTTCGCAAGGACGGGGTTTCCCAGCCCACCCGAATACGGTCTGTTATACTCATTTTCGGGAAGCGAACCGGAAAGGGGATGGTCGGAGCGAGCACGAGGTATTCCCGTCGTTTCCGAGCGGAACCATCCGCGGAACCTATGCCAAAGAAGACCGGAATCTATATCGCGGCTGGAATTACGGCAATCGTTCTGAGTTCGTTCCTGGCATACCGGCTGGGAGTACGCCAAGCCGCCGCGGAAGCAGAGCGGCGCGGCGGCATGAACACGCCGCGGGGCGCGTGCATCGCGATCACCGAAGCCTCTCTCCACACGGGCGAGAATACGTGCATTGAAGGCCGTGTTCTACGCGTCTTTACTTCGCGTTCAGGCAGTACTTTCTTGGATTTCTGTACCGATTATCATAATTGTCCGTTTTCGAGCGTTATTTTCGCCTCAGACCGCTCAAGGTTTGGAAACCTTGCAACACTTGAAGGCAGAAAGGTCGAAATTTCCGGGGAAATCACAACTTACAATGGCCGCGCTGAAATTGTCATTCGTGATCCGAAGCAGATTCGCGTGCCGGAGTAATGTCGTACTTTTGCGGGATCATTTCCTGCGGCATTTCCGCCCGCCCGTGTTGTGGGCAACGCTCGGACTTCTTCTGCCGTGGGTCACGTTCTGTCCTGCCATGGGTCAGCAGCCGGCGCCGATTGCCGCGCCGAAGGCCACAGGAACGGCAGCACCTTCAGAAGCGGCTATCGCGCTTGTCAACGAAGGCAACAGCCTGCTTGCCCGCAATGACTTCGTTGCTGCCGCGTCAGCTTACCAGAAAGCGGTCGAAGACGATCCAGCATACGCCGAGGCACACCGCGGGCTCGGCATAGCGTTGTGGCGGCAGGGGCGTCTGGCGCAGGCCTGGCAGGAACTCAGCAAGGTTACGCGTCTTGAGCCAAACAGCGCGCAGGCGCATTATGAACTTGGACAACTGGCATGGCGCATTTCGAGCGGATTTTCAGGAGATACAGCGGCAGTAACGGGCCTTTCGTCGGGCGACTTTCGCGCGCTTGCGCTCAGTGAGGCGGAGAAGGCCGCTTCGCTCGACCGGCGCAATTTCGAAATGCGCCTTACCCTCGCGGAGATCGAACTTGATTCCGGCAGGAAAACCGAAGCTCAAGCTGACGCGCTGGGAGCCATATCGCTTGCCGCTTCCGCGGCTGATCGCGCGCGGGCCCTCATCGTCCTTGCCCGTGCATATTTCGCCTCAGGTGACGAAGTGCGCGCAGAGGCCGAGTATACCAAGGCAATCCAGGAAAACCCTTCGAACGGCGAAGCGTATTTTGGCCTGGGGCAATTGGCGCTGTTTCAGCAGGATTCCGGCCGCGCGCAGAAGTATTTCAGCCAGGCCATTCAAGCCTCGCCTGATCTCGCGCCTGCATACGCGGCCCTTGGAAAACTTTTGATCCAGCGGCAACAACGCGGAGAGGCGCTTGCCATGCTGCAGAAGGCGGTGGCGCTTGATCCCGGCGATTTTGAAAGCCGGTTTGAGCTCGGCAAGCTTCTGATGGAATCCGGCGATGCAGCGCGGGCAAAGGAAATGTTTGCGAAGATCGCGGCGGAGCGGCCTGATTTTCTGCCCGCCGGGGAGCAACTGGCACTGATCAATCTTCGGCAGGGAAACGTGCAGGGCGCGATCGCGCAGGCACAGGCGCTCGTGGCTCGCAATCCGCACGCGGCGGAAGGGCACCGCGTGCTGGCGCTGGCCTACTGGCGCGACCACCAGACAGACATGTCGCTCGCAGAATGTGCGCAGGCCCTTGCCGCAGATCCGAGTTCAGTTTCCATGTTGTCGCTCCAGGCGCTCGAGCTTTGGCAGACGAAGGCGCGAAAGGAGGCGCAGCGTGTGTT
Organism: Terriglobia bacterium; assembly: GCA_035652895.1. Lineage (GTDB taxonomy): Bacteria > Acidobacteriota > Terriglobia > UBA7540 > UBA7540 > SCRD01. The sequence continues at coordinate 4,133 of DASRCX010000067.1, read as the reverse complement.
GCGCGAAGCGGCACACAGCGACCCGTCAATCCTTTCCCCCGTGGCATTCTGCCGGCAAATTGTATGTTCGGCGGACGACATTACTGTTGTTGATAACTTCCTGCGGCAGAACCGATGGGTCCTTGAGCCCGCGGATGCCCAGTGACGGCGTGCGGTGAATCATGTGAATTTGCACCGACCGGAGATGTTTGACAAACGACGGAGCCGCTGTTACATTCAAGCCAATGCGACGAAGGGTATCACTCTCCGACTGGAAAACCCTGCCAACAACTCCAGGTCCGGCCTGCGACGAACGCGGATATCCTTTTGTCGTCATGCGAGGTGTGTATGCAAGGGACAGTGAAGCGCATCATTCGCGACCGGGGGTTTGGGTTTATCCGTTCGGCGGAAGGTCGTGAAATTTTCTTTCACCGCAGCAGCCTGAAGGGCCTGAACTTCGACACGGTGAAAGAGGGCGATGTTGTGGAGTTCGAAGTAGAAGACGGCCCAAAGGGCCCCAGGGCCGTCTCAGTCCGGGCCCCCTCAGAGTAGGCGACATCCTCCCTGCCTGAAGTCACCGGAACAAGCAATCTTCGAAACGTGAGCATGGGTGTATTATGTTCCGCTCGAACCGAACTGGGGTCGATTCGGGCGCGACCCGATCGTTTTTAATGGGGAGTCATCCGGGTTCGTTACGGAACCTGCAATTTCTGACTTCCGCCATGGAGTGCGATCTTCTTGCCATGAAAAATCAAATTGCCCGACACACCGCTCGGCAACGAAATATCTGCCGTCAGCCTTCCATTCTCTAATTTGTATTTCACAGTGACCTCTCCCTGCGGCACCGGCACGGCTGCGGCCAGCGTCTTCAGATCGCCAAGATGCGGCTCGATCAGCACCCGGCTGAATCCTGGTGCGGCCGGTTCGATGCCGGCCACTGTGTTGAGAAAATCAAAATTCGGATGGGCGCTCCACGCGTGGCAGTCGGATCGAGCGGGCTCGGGCTTTTCTGCCCAGGTCGTGAGGCCGAGTTTGAGCATTTGCTTCCAGGGCCCGAGCTGGCCGAGGTAATCATCGCCCAGCCCGGCCTTCTTCATCGCGCGGAAAAGGTAGAAACGGAAATAGTATGAGCACTGGGTCAGCGTCGTGTCTGTCAGAACTTTTTGCATGACGCTCTTCTGGTCCTTTGCGGGAATTGCATTGGTCAGCACGCCGAGGATGTTCGCGTGCTGGCTGAAGTCTCTGCGCGCGGGGGTATCGGCGAGCAGCCCGCGCGACGCGTCCCAGCACCTTTCATAGACGGCATGCGCGATTCTCACCGCCATCTCGCGGTCTCTTTCAGCGAATGACTTGTCGCCGAGTGCGGATTCAAGGTCGGCGGCGTCCTGCAGCGCGGCAACAAACTGGAGCGTCAGAATCGAAGACTGGCCGTCCGCTTCTTCGGGCGGCACACCGTCGCGGAATTGCGGCGTCCAGTCAACGAAATTCCACCAGTCAAGCTGTCCCAGGAGGTCAGAGGGGGCGATGCGCCGTTCGAACCAGCCCAGCACGTTGCGCATGCCGGGCAGAAATTGTCGGACAAACGCACCATCACCACGGTACCACCAGAGGTCATGCAGCATGCCAATCCAGAAGAGCGAAAAGGGCGGGATCATCTGCGGCAGGTGTGAGGGATAGCGGCTCTGCGTGATGCCTTCAGGCACTCGCGAATCGTCCAGCAGTTCGACGGCGTTTTTGGCCAGCCGGTCATCGCCCGTCATGTAAAGCGAGATCAGGACCTGAATGCGCGTGTCTCCCGCATATTGCAATCGTTCATAATACGGGCAGTCCATGTATGTCGAATGCGCGCAGAGTCGCGCCGTGCGCCAGCCGACCTGCCACATCTGCTGCAAAGTTGGATCTCCGCTTTCAAAGCTCGCACGGACCTTGAAAGGATATGCCGTAAACACTCCGCGAAGATCGTCGATCGTCAAAGGCTCGTCTGCGGTTCGAACCGCCATCTGCAAATAGCGATACGTGCGCCACCAGAGCGGACGGAACAATCTCCGCCTGCCGCCGTCGGGAAGGAACTGATCTTCCATCCCGAGCATCTTTTTCCCTGCGATCTCGTTGCGGTTTCCCTTTTCCCGGCCTTTCCAAAGCGCCTCGGCATACGTGAGTGTGATTATCGAGCCTTTTCCACCGCTGACCACAAGCTCCGGATAAGCAGTTGTTTCGAAGGTCTGATCGAAAAGGACCGTCGCATGGGTGTGCGCCGGGATGGTTACGGGCGAGCGTCCTTGCAGAAAACTTTGCGGAATTTCGATGCCCTCCGACCTTCTTACACTCACAAGCCGCTGAGGCGTCTCCTCCATTAAAGGAATGTTGCGCGGAACGAGCATCCATGGCGAAGGGCTGTCCTGAATGCCTCGCGGCCCACCGCTGACAAGAACTTCCGCGGGCTGCCAGGCGGAATCGTCAAAGTTCGTCTCCTGCCACCCCCACGGAACTTCCGCACCGTCCCATCGCTCGCCCGGGCCGACAACCATGTAAAAGGGTATCGTCTTGCGGTCGATCGGTATCATCTGCACGGCCCTGCTTGCAAGCGCCTTCCAGCTTGCATTGGTGTTGACTACGGATTCCTGTGCCGTATCGCCTTGCACGATCAGGCCCGTTTCATTGCTCATCTGGGCCATCGGTGCAAGTTCAGCAAAGTTCCAGACGATAGCGGCCAGAGCGTTCCTGCCGGTGTGCAGATAGGGAGCGATGTCGAGCGTTTCATAACGCCAGTGGAAAAGGTCTCCGCGCGCAGGGCCTTCAAGCACGCGCGTGCCGTTCACAAAAAGCTGGTAGCGGTTGTCGCCGCTGGCGTGAATAACGAAATGACCGGGTTGCGACGCAAGCGTGAACTCCTTACGGAAATAGTAAACGCCGAATTCGCGATGCGGGCTTCCGGGGCAGGCGATCCAGTCCGCCGGCCAGCGGCGATGGAGGATTGCAGGATTTAGCTCCGCCGTTGTCGAACTCATCGATGGGAAAGCGGCCAGAATGATGAAAACAAGAACACACGGATAAATCCGGCGCGCGTGCATGGAACGGTTCTCCTGGTGCTTTGAAATTTGTCTGATGCAATGCATCGTACATTGCAGGCATCGCACAGTCCAAGGCGGCGATTATGGCCGGTTCCATCGCGGAAGTCAAAGCGCAAAATTTGACCAGAAAAATCAGGCAGTGCGGAAAAATCCGGTCCGTTTGGCGCCCCTTAACCCGTGATGATGAGGAGGGAAGGGAAGAGAACGGACAGCAGTGAGTTGCATAACTCAGCACGCGCCGCCTGCTCGTTGGAAAACTCGGGGCGTGCGAAAGAGCAAAGCCTCTGCTGAGCTATCTTTCCTGAAGCTGATGGTTGCTGGATTGCTGTTCGAGGCCGCTCGGCACTGCCAGCGTTCCGGAGACCTGTTCCCGGTCAATCTCGGAGACAATCAGCCGGAGAGGATATTGACTTCTCGCCGTGTAAAACTGAATGACTTCATTCAATGCGCGGTCTTTCAGGAGGACCGACTTGTCGTCAACGATCATGCGCAGGCTGTAATGCTGGCCCTTCACGCTTGTGGACCCCAATTCCATGGCAATCGGGCCGACGTGCTGAAGGCCCGTGCCTTTCCGGAGCGTGAATGGAATGTCAGACCGCTGTTCACGTTTGAGAAGGTAATTGACGCCGGTCTGGGTTTTCTCGAGGGCGGTCCGTTGCGAGTCAAGTTCCCCGACGACAGTGCCCAGGCGGTTGGCTGTCGCCTGCCATTCATCGTGGCTTGCCTCAAGATTGCCCTGCAACTCAGTCAACTCTTTTGCGGGAACCCCCTGGGTGGGCGCTGACGGCGAAGCGCCGGGTGCAGCAGCGTCTTTCGCCGGGGGCGCAGCGTGGGTGTCACCAGCGGTCGTGGTCTTATTGTTCAGCGGGTGTGAGGTCGAAACCGCAGGTTTGACGGAAGCACCAGGCTGTGTAGCGACATTAACGGCCGAATTAGGCACAGTTTCGGCCAGCAGTGCATGCTTTGTCGCCGCAGCGTCGCTTTTTGTATTCACGATCCCTGTGTCCGAAATTACGTGTCGCGACCGCTGTCGGCTTTGAAGTTCATCAACAAGGGCCTGCGTCTGCTTGAGTTTTGTCTGGA
>DASRCX010000066.1:0-4326 GCA_035652895.1 Terriglobia bacterium | reverse complement strand
TCCTCGATCAGTTCCAGCGTGCGCGTCCTTGCCTCCTCGAGAGCGGCGAAAAGCTGTTCCGTGGTCGATAGGCGGGTCAGTGCGGCCATTCACATAATCTCCTTGTGCGCAGGCAAAAGCCGCGGACCCAGACAATCCGTTCTTAGGGCCAGGGCGAACCGGACGTCGCTAGTCCCGGAAGACTGCTCGCGGCAGAAGTTAGCAGTGCGGGTACTTCCGTCGGCTTCTTTGCCAGCGCATAAAGCCAAATTCCGTAACTACCCTCGGCATTCACAGCCGCCACCCAACGTTCCGCTGCAGCACGCTTTTTCTCTTCCAATGGATCGAAGCCCTTGGTTTCTAAGATGAGGTGAACTGGGCGACCACCTTTCAACCGGATGATGAAGTCGGGCATGTAATCGTGCGGCTGACCGTTATGGAGGTACGGAATGGCAAAGCCAAGGCCGGAATTCTTCACAAAAGCGTCGACCGCCGGATGCGTATCGATAAAGTACGCGGCTGATTGTTCCCACTTCATTGTGTCGGGCACGACATAATTAACGTGGCTGTGAATCACTTCTCGCGGCTCGCGGCTGGTCCAAAAATCCACCTCCGCTGTCGATCCTGGCCCTCGGCTGGCTTCATACCGCGGAACTTCGGGCGCTTCGCCCTGCAATGCATCCGGGTGAATGTGCTCCGTAAGAATCTCCACCAGCCAGCCATAATACGGAGCCAGGAACAGATCCTTGATGTCCGCAGGCTCAACAACCCTCACCTTCTCCTCTGCGTAACGACGAACGATATTAACCATCTGCGGGAACAAAACCTGGGGAGGCGCCTCACACTGCGGCTGGGCGACGTAGTGTTTGGTCAGCCCACGCGCCAAATCAAAGATCACCTCCTGCAGCCGGTGCCGGGCACGGAACTCGGCAAGGCTAGCATGGCTGATTCGCCCCGGCCCGCTCAGAGATTGCCGCCCAGCGTTGTTGACGCTCAGCGCCTTCATTTCCACTTCTGGCGGAATGCGGTCCGGCAGCAGCACCAGTGAAGGGACGCGCGACCATTCCACGGCAACCCGGTTACGGATGGCCTGAGTATATCCCTCGACTCGCGGATACCGGATTTCAAACTGCGTCTTTTCCGGCAACGCATGCACGTGGTACCGCTTCTCACGGCGCTTTGCCGTTCCCTGCGGGTTCGCCTTAAAAGGAATCACTTCAAACGGCACGCCAAAAACCTGCGACACTTCCTCGGTGAATTTTCCCTCCGCCCCGAGTTCGTAGCTGGCCCGCCGCAATCCGCGCCCCACCACCTGTTCGCAGAGCAATTGAGACATGAAAGGACGAATCCCAATGATGTGGGTCACCGTCGTGCAATCCCAGCCTTCCGTGAGCATACCGACGCTCACAATACAACGAACGTCCCGCCCCGGCGGGTGAAGCGGGCGGCCCAACTTCCTTGCCAACTCCTCAAAGCCCTCCGGGTAAATCGGCCTTCCCTGCTGATCCCGTGTCCAGTCCGTCTTGCCTACCGTGTCCAGGGTAAAACGCATCCACCGGACTTCATCGCTCTTGGCTTCGCCGGTATCGGTTTCATGGATTACCTTGGAATCCACGCGAATCGTGTTCAGTTGGCCATCGCGGTTGCGGAAGCCTTCGATATTGGCAGCCGGAATGCCGACCGGCCCCTTATCCTCGGCCAGCCATTCGTAAACGACCCTGGCGATGCGAGTATTCTTGGAGACGATGATGAACACTGGCGGGCGCGGATCATCGCCCGCCTTCGCCCACTCCTCGAGTTCCTTTTGCCAAAGCCCACCCAAGATGGCAATCGGATGATGGGCGTACTTGAGGATGGCTTCCGGTTTCGGGCTGCCCTTTGTCCCGCCACGCTCCGCCGGCGTAAGCTGCGGCAGAATCCAATTCCAGATATTGAAGTAGCTCGGGATCTGCGCGCCGGTGGCATCGCGCACGGGCATCTGCGGAATCTTCACGAGGCCGGATTCGATGGCATCCACCAGCCCGAAATCGCTCACCACCCATGGGAAAGGCTTATTTGTCTCTTGCCCCACGCGCCCCAAGAAATAGGGTGTGGCGGAGAGGTCCACGCAGAAATTAATCCCGCGCAGCTTGTGGATGCGGTCCAGCCCCTCGATCCACACCGTGGCTTCCTGAAAAAATTCTTCCGCCTCTTCCTCCTCGCCAAATTCTTCTTCCTCGCCGGCCTCCGGTTCCTCGCGCCTGATGCGGTAGGCGTGGTGAGCCTCGTCGTTGAGCACCAGGATATTCTGCTTGCCGCCTACTTCCCGCCCCAGCACGCGATTGACGACCGCCGTATCGCTTTCTTCGTAGCGTATGGATTCAACCCTCACGCGCTTCAAGTTGCCCTCACGGTCCCGCTGCTCTTCGAGTACCGTCAGCAGCCCCGCCGCAACTTGCCTTTGATAGTCGTGGAGGGTCAGGTAACGCGAGCCGCGCGCCGTGGTCGTTTTAGGGCCGATATGGATGGTCTCGCGGGTTCGCATCGGGATTCCTGCTCTGATGACTTTGGCGCTTGTACCTCCGGTCTGGACGGCTTGCGGCTGGAAAACATGCCAGTTGGTCACCAGCACTTTGCCTTGCCTGAGCAAGGACATCAGGTGCGGCGGCACGAGGTCCCGTGTGCGATAAATGCTCGCTTCATTCCGCTCAGGGTCGAGCTCGATCAGCCTGTCGCGAATCGTCACGTTGGGGCAAACCACCAAAACCACGTCCGAAAATCGCCCGTCGCTGCGGTCGTTGACCTTGTTGACGATGCTCCAGGCCGCCAGCATTCCCATGACGGTGGTCTTGCCGCTGCCTGTCGCCATCTTGCAGGCTACGCGCGGGAAACCCGTGATGCCTTCCTTCTTGCGGTCCTCGCTCGGTTCGTCGAGCGGGACCGAGATGCCTTGCAGGAAATCGCTCCGGGCTTCGGTGAGGAAGATGATCGTGAGCGCCGCTTCGAGCTGGGCATAGAAGAGCCGCTTTTCGCGGCCTTCGCGCGTCCAATAGCGCAGCAACTCAAGCGTGGTGCGCGTCACGCCGGGAAGCCTTGCCCGCTCCACGATTCCAGGCGCTCGCGGATCGGGCTCACCAGCGCCATCTCGTAACCTGCCGGATATTCTTTCGACCGCCGGAGCAGCGGCGTCTCGGTCCACTCTTCTTTCTGATCCCGAGGCGGGAAGACGACCGGCGGGCGCCGGCCGTCCCGTAGCTCGGGTTGCTTGCCTTCCTGGATGTACCAGTAGCGGCTGGGCTTCTCAAAAGGCGAGTTTAGTATCGGCTGCGATACTTCCGCGTACTCAGCCATGGTGCTACTCCGTTGTGCACTTGTCCGCCGCCAAATAGACTAAACCGAGGCGGGTGCAAACTCCCGAATATCCACCTCAACTCCTGCCTTTAGGGTTTCACGAGCGGATTCCAGCAGAGCTCTTGTCACTTCCGCGCTGACGTAGGCCTCACCGCAGTTTTCGCACACTTCCGCCGGTACTTTGCGGATAACGAGTGCTCCACCGCCCCGCTCCAGCGTCACCGTCGTATGCCCTGGCCGCGTCTCCCCGTGCTTGCAGACTGCACATTTCATTTTTCGCGCCTCCGCTCGAACCCGGGCTCCCAAAGTCCCGGGTCGGGTTCGTAAACCGTAATCACGATTATTTCATGCTCCGCCGTTGCTGTCACAACGTGAATGGGGCGATTTTCCGCCCATCCGAGCAAGAGACGGCTGGGATACGGCTTATCATTCGGGTAGTCTTCGATCACCTTTCCTTCGGCGATGGCGCGCGCGACGTGTTCCTCCAGAATCCCGCGCTCCGCCATTCTCTGGACGGCATGAATCCGGTAGACAACTCGGCGCTCCGATTCAGCCACGCAACACCAGTTCCATAAGATCGCGCCTCGTCCTCATCGGCCTGCTGCTACTTTGCCTCGCTGAGGCTCCTCACCACCAGGAGTTCATTTCCCCGGTCGTCGATCACTTTCACAGCAATCTGCCGGTGCTCGCCCGCCTCGAACGGCGCGCTCATCGTCCCGGCCAGATGATCCCAGACCGTTTCTTCGTATTCCGCCCTCAGCGCTTTCTTCAGGTTATCCCAGGCGCTGGTGCGCGGGAAGAATCCCTGCGAAACGTGAAAACAAAGTCCGTTGTAATGTGTATCGAGAACCAGGCCGGGACGTCCTCGCCCTGGCGCTGGTGGACTTCCATGGTGACTGGATCAAACACGTCAAGCCCGAGCAATTCCACCTGGTAGCAGCCGTCCTGCAATCTTGAATCTGCCACCTGCGATCCCGCACCAGCAGTGCTCTGGAATTTGGAATCTGCAATTTGCGA
>DASRCX010000065.1:0-22240 GCA_035652895.1 Terriglobia bacterium | reverse complement strand
CGTCGTAATCATCACGATCGGAGCGAAGCGACGCTGACGTTCTTATCCTGCTTGAAGTGACCGGGATGGGTCAACTGGAATTCGGTCCCAGTCACGATTTTTTCTTTTCTCCTTCCGAGAGAGATTGATATACCCCGCCGCGCCTTCCATCTCGGTGTGCTCGGAGCGCAGCGACGCGGTCCGTGCGCTCGTTGCTGTTTTGTTTCTCGCGTCCATCTCCGGCTCTTTCTTCGTTCTCGGCTAAAATCTGAACTTGTCTCACCCAAATCTGGCGCCAGGATCGCCCAGGCGCGACGATCTCGCGGACCCTCGAACTTAGGGACCGCCGTTTTTCAGCTCAAGCTTTCTTCCCGCCGCGTTCCTTGCGCATGGACTCGCCGCGCATCTCGATGCGGTGAGCCTTGTGCACCAACCGATCCAAAATGCTGTCGGCCAAAGTCGGGTCCCCGATCTGCTCGTGCCCCTGGGCCACGGGCAGTTGGCTGGTCAAAATAGTGGAGCGGGTCTGATAGCGATCCTCGCAGATTTCCAGGAAGTCCCGTCGCTCGCTCTCCCCGAGCGGCGCATGCACCCAATCGTCCACGATCAACACATCCATGCGGGCCAGCCGAGCCAACTTGTTTCCCAGGCTGCCGTCGGCGCGAGCCAGAGCGAGCTCACGGAACAATCGGGGAGTGCGGATGAAGAAGGCAGTGAATCCGTCCCGGCACGCTTTCTCGGCCAAGGCGCAGGCCAGCCAGCTTTTCCCCACCCCGGTCGGCCCCAGCAAGAAAATGTTCTAATGCTCGGTGACCCAGGCTGAGTTCTGCGCGAGCGAGCGAACCAGCGAGCGGTCGAGGCCGCGGGGCGTGCGGAAGTCAATGTCCTCGACCGAGGCGCGATAGCGAAATTGGGCTTGGGCAAGGCGGCGTGCCAAGGCGCGGTTCTGCCGCCAGGTCCACTCCTGATCGACCAGCAGGGCGAAGCGTTCTTCAAAACTGAGGCCAGCGAGGCCGTCCCGTTGGGCGGGATCAGACTGAGCGCGAAAGGCCTCGGCCATGCCGTGCAGGCGGAGGGTTTCGAGTTTCGTGAGAGTCGGTTGGTTTAGCCTTCAGGCTCCTTTGCGGAAAAGAATGGGAGTTCAGGTTTCAGCGAGCGGGACGAGGCATCGAAATACGCAGCGCCGCGAAGATTCTCGTGGGCGACGGGCGGTGAGGACGACGACGTTTCCAGCGCCTGGCGGTCAAGCGAGCGTTTCAGGATGGATTTCACGCTGTGATAGGAACAAGCGCCGGTCGTGACCGCCCGCTTCGATGCCGCCTCCAGGCGCTCGGTCGCATAGCGCTGGCCCAGCCGCAAAATGCCCAGGCAGGACCGATAGCCCATCTCCGGATGAGGCTTGCTCTTGAGAATCTCGGCAAACAACTGCGCGGTGGCCGGCCCGACCGTTTCGCCCCAGTGGAGCAGGCGCGAGGGTGGCCAGGCCAAGTGTTGCTGATGGCTCTTCGGACGATGGGCGTTCACGGTGGTGGCTTGATAAGGTTGGTGGCTTCGGAGGTGGGAAGCGACGCGCTGGCCGCGGTGAAAGATCTCGATCGTGGTCGCCGTGGAGCGGATCTCCACGAGTTGGCCGGTGAGCGTATAAGGGACGCTGTAGAAGGGGCGGTGGAACTGGATGGGGTAGTCGATGTTGACGCGCGCTTGGGCCCAGTGATGAAGCTGGAAGCGTTCGGCAGGGAGCGGCTGAAGTGCCGGCCGATCCACCTCGGCAAACTGCGTGGCACGCGAACCCTCGCGCTTGCGGAACGGCCGCTGGTTAAGCTTCTCCAGCAGTTCGCGAATCGCCTCGTTGAGTTCCACAAGGCTGAAGAAACGGCGATGGCGGAGCGCGGCCATCACCCAACGTTCCGCCAGAAGCACCCCATTTTCCGCCTTGGCCTTGTCCTGGGGTTTGTAGGGCCGCGCCGGTAGCACACCGACCCCGTAGTGCATGGCCAGCTCATGATAAGTGCGGTTCAGGTCAGGCTCGTAGCGGCAGGCGCGGCGGACGCCGGTCTTGGTATTGTCGGGGACGACCAGCTTTGGACAACCCCCAGGAATTCGAAGGTGCGGATGGGAGCGCCGAGCCAGTCTTCCAAGCCCTGGCTCCAGGTGGCTTCGGCATAGGTGTAGTTGCTGGGGCCCAGGACGGCAACGAAGATCGAGGCCTGACGTGCGGGTCCACCCTGAGGGTCGTGGACAGCGATGGTGTCCCCGGCATAATCCACGAAGAGCTTTTCGCCCGCCTTGTGCTCGTGGCGCAGCACCACGTCCAGATGGCGGTGCCAGCGATGATAGAGTTCGCAGAAGTGGCTGTAGCCGTAGCCATCGGGGTGGTCTTGGCGGTATTCCTCCCCCAGCAGGAGCAACGTCAAGCGGCGGTGGGATTGAAGTTCTTGGTGAAAGTGCGCGAAGTCCGGCGTGGGCCGCTGAGGTTTCGCGAGGCTCTGGACGGGGTCACCCCGAACCGGCTCGCCCCCAGCGGGTCCTCCGTGACGGGGATGCGCGTAGAGCGCTTCTTCCAGCCGCGCCTCGTCCCAGCCTTCCTCAAGCGGCCATCCGACACCCGCCACCCGAGCCCGGGCGAGGCAATTCGAAACACTGGCTTGCGAAATCGAACAACTGCGAGCGATCTGATCCTGGCTCAGGCCCAATTCGAACCGGAGCCGCAACACTTCCTTGATTTTCCGCATGGACAATTTTTCCGTCGGCAATGTAGGTTCCTCCTCTTTCCAGAGGAACCTCGATTGCCCGATTCTTGTCCAGCGTCGCTCCCCCTAACCTTCGTCGGGGTGAACCCGACCAGCCCTAACCCTCCCCGGTCGAGAACCGACCGGCCCGAGAGCCGGCGACCCATCACCTCACCCTGGAACGATTATTACGATCCCCGGAATCGCCATCACGATGGTCCGGAATCCACAGCTCATCTGGTGACGAACTTGGCCTAGTCTTGAATCGTGATTTCGCCGGGGTTGTCGTGACGGACACGCACAACATAATCACCGCCGGGCAATGCCTGCACCGTGTAGCCGTCGTCAGTCAAGTCCTTCTCCTGCCTGAGCGCCACGCCACCAACTGTGATTGAGCGTGGCCGGAAATTGAGCCTCAGCACCTCCGTAGCCGAGGCATCAAACGTTTTGTATTCGATGTTATGCGTACCATACGTAACTTTTTGCACGACGGAACTGGATTGCAGCAAATGGTTCTGTCCCTTGGGAGCCCACTCCGGAATAGCTCCCATCACCCAGTTGAAATGCCGCAGGTAATCGGCGTAGCCGTCACTCCACCAGTAGCCATCGTTACCGTAGTCCGTTCCGCAACAGGAGATCCTTCCATCCGACCCCGCGTAATAGGTGGCGTAATTCAGAGATCGGAAGGCATCCTTCTTGGCCTGCAGGTCGCCGGTCCTTTCGTAGTACAGGGCATTAATCGCGGCCCAGCGGCCCGTGGCACTCCCGTCGCCAGCACGCGAGCAGCAGCCACTCTCATTCCCGTGAATGATGTCGGGACGATGCTGCTCGTTGATAGCCCAAGCACCAGAGAAGGGTCCAAGCCCTTCGTAATGCCGCACCCAGTCGATCAGATGGCCAACATGGTCAACCCAGTGTGGGTCAATGACCGCCGGGTCAGGCCGGCTTAGAATGTAGTAGGCGGTGTAATCAGGAGCCTGCTGGTTAAGGTTCTTTGTGTCTTTCGGCACGTCTTCAAAATAGCCGCTCCACTTGTCCCAGGCCTTGCTGCCCTGGTTCAGCGGATTGTCCAGCACCCATTTCCAGGCAATGTCGCGGGCCTTCTGGTAGCTTGCAATGTTACCTTTCTTAATCCGAATCAGTTCATCAAACAGACGAAGCGGCGAAGCGATAATCCCGCCGTACTCTTCACCATCCAAAACGGCCCCCGTGCGTGCATCAACCCGGAAAGGCCAGGGGGTGTGATCAGCATCTCCAGGCCGGACGTGCTCGGCCAGGGCATCGGCACAATGAATCCCTGCCTCCAGATATTTCTGGTCGCCGGTCATTTCATAGAAATGCACGTAGCCGATTCCCAGTTCACCGAGCTTGTCCGTTTCAATCCCACCATAGAACTCGTGCGGCATATCCTGAATACAATGTCCGTAGTCGGGATCATCGCCGCAGGCTGTGGCAAAAGGCACATTGGACCATTTCCAATCCGCGGGCGTCGTACCATGTGCCAACTGGTAGTCCAGCATCCGGCGAACCACGGCTTTAGCCTGCTCGTCACCCGAGTAAGGGTACCAGGCAACCAACGAATCCACCATGGAGCCGTAGACCATGGCTGGATTGTGCTGCCAGTACATGCCCAACAACGTCTTACCATCAAACACAGAATTGATCAGGTAAATCTTCAGCCCCGTCTTTGGATCGTTGGGAACCTTGTTCTCCAGGAAGCCCCAGCCCAGGTGCAGAACCTTGTCGTATCCAAGGTTCTCTTCCGGATGGTACCAGGCCAAAAGCTTGCCCTGGGAATCTAGGACAGCCTTATGCCAGGGCAACTGCGCATTTACATACCCCTGCGCACGCAAGGCTTCCGTCGCAAGGGGCACTAAACTCACCACTATGAGCAGTCTGACAACGAATTCGCGAAGAACTTTTTCGTTCATCCCAACCTCCGATTCGAGGAATCAATTGTGCAAAGCTTCCGCCTAAATATCTTTCCTTCCAGTTGACTCCCTCTTTTGCCATAGGCGAAAAAACGGTCCACCCCGAATCAACCGGCTCCTTCGAAGAACTAAAAAGGGTATCCCGGACGAAATTGTCCCTGCTGAAAAGTGCTCAGGCGCTCTTCTTTTGGAGTCTTTCTTCATACACGGTGATTAACAGAGTGCTGCCCAAGACTAAAAGACCTCCAAGGACCATGAACCGTGTAAGCCGTTCACCAAGCAATGCGGCCGCTATCAACACACCAAAAAAAGGAATGAGATAGTTCGAAAGGGCAGCCTGTGTTGCATCCAGCCGCGATAAGACATTCAGGAACAGCACCATCGATAGGCCGTACTGCAGGACCGCCAGTACCATCAGGGCCGCCCAGACGGCAAGCGAGAAGTGAGTCAAATGAAGGAAGCTCACGGGCTCACTGTAAACCGTAATCGGAAGCATGAAAACAAACACCGCGTAGTAACTATAGAGAAGAACCTGAAGCGGCGTGTACCGGCCAAGCAGCTTCTTGCTATAGGCGTTATAGAATGCACTCCCATTGACGCTACAAAAGACCAGGACATTTCCAAGCAGGAATTTCCCGCTCGTAAAATCCAGTGAGCTCCAATTAATCCCCGAGCACTCCAGCACACCAGCGATCGCCAGGGCGAAGCTGATCCACCGTATCAAACTCATTCTCTCGCCCAGGAAGAAATGCGCCATCACAGCAGTGGAAACAGGGAGACACAACATCAACAGGGCAGCATTTTCGGCCAGAGAAAGGCGAACTCCCCAAGTCACAAACAACTGAGCAACTACCTGTCCACACACCCCAATCAAGATAAAGTCACGCACATCGGCCATAGGCATTCGGCCTGTGCCCACATGATTTTGGTTCTTCTTGTTCTCCTTGCGAACAATAGGAATCAAGATCAAGGTTGCAATTGTCATTGGGAAAAACGTGGCAAACACAGGCCCCATTTGTTCCTGCGCAACCTTGACCATGACAAACTGGCTGCCCCAAATGAAGTTGCTAACCAGCAACATAACCCAGTCACGAAAATGAGATGTTGGTTTCAACCCTTACCACCAGAACAGATTCTGAACCGCCGGGCATCCAAATCCAGTTCAAGGTATTGTGGCAGCGAATGACCCGGGAGTAACCGGCGTATCTTCCGTGTAAGCCAGATTGTCGAACGTCAAGTTGTCGAGTGTTGCACCCTTCTCCGTCTCAAAACTAACCCTCGTGGTGCGGTCGACCCATCCAGTCCTAAGCCGCTCCAGTTTTCCTGCTTGGACTGTAAAGTACACGTCCGCATTTTGAGGAGAATGGATCTTCAGAGTGACGGCAGAACTGCTGCTGTTATAAACGTCCACGCCGACAAAAACTCGTGGATAGTAAAAAGCAAAACCAGCCTGAGTGAGCTTCGAACTTGTCGGCCTGAGACAAAAGGTCGCCACAAGTCCTCGTGGAACACCGATCTTCCAATCACCGCTATTGCCCCAGTTGATAACGCCGGTCGGGTATTGCCCCTCAAGTACCGTGTTTGCAGGAAGGTGGGGGTTATCAAAGTCCACGACATGCGGTGGAGTAGACCCCCCTTCGCCCTCAATATCCACGTTATGCGAATGGTCGTGGCGAATCCTTAGGACTCCCGTGTTCGGGTTGAACACGTAACCTTCCTCGTCAGTGTCTTCACGATTCGGAAGCGGACGTCCATCCGCTGTTACAGACGTTGGCGTAAAATCAAGCCGCAGGACGTCTGTTGCTTGGGGGTCAAAAGTGGAATATGTGACTGAACCTTTTCCATAGGAAATCTTTGTGATAACTGAAGTTGTTCCCAGCAGGTGTGACTCGCCGCTAGGCGCCCACGTGGGCACGGCCCACAGCCCGTCCATCAACCGCCGAGGACCGTCTGCAAATTCGTCAGTAAACCACCACTGGTTCTGCCCCCAGGGAGTATGTCCTTTTGGCGGGAAACCCTGAAAATAGGTGACCCAGTTGAAGGAGCGGTAGGCCTGTTCCTTGTAAGTTTCGTCACCGGTCTTCGCGTAATACAGGGCCTCTATCGCGGCCAATCGAGATGTGTGGCTATCACAACACCAGCCGGGTTCCTGGCAGCAATAAGTGTTCCCATTACCTTGCTCCGTTGTGATGGTCGCGCCATGGACAATAAACTTAGGCCATTTCGGCGTGGTCTTGACCCATTTGATCAGACTTGCCGCATCTTGGCGCCAGTTTGGATCCTTGTCAGGATTCAGGATGACGTAACGCGCGGTTTCCAGCGGAATGACATTGTTCATGTTATCCATACTGGGTGTAACGTCTTCGAAATACCCGACCCACACATTGGTTTTCATCGGATACTTTTCAAGCCACTGCCAGGCGCCGTTCCTGACGCGCCGATAGGCGGCCACCTCTCCGAAATCGAGCCGGATGAGTTCGTCAAACAATTCGATAGGTTCAATCACGTCGGCAGAATACGAGCCTAATTCCTTACCTTCGACTTTCCCGTCGCGAGCATAGCAGCGGTAAGGCCACGGTGAAATTTCCGCGTTCCCTTCTTTGTAGTTCTTCACCAGTGCGTTGGCACAACGGATCGCCTCCTGGAGATAGCTGGTCTTTCCGGTCATTTCAAAAAGGCGCAGGTATGCGTAACCATCCGCACCCACAACAGGCGGTTCAATGTAGTCGATGCCGTGTCGAAACCAGCCTGTGTAGCGGCGCGCGCCGGGATCGGCCGAGGCCCGCGGGACCCCACCCCAGGCGTAGTCAGAAGGCGTTATCCCATTTTCCAGTTCGTAATCGAAAAAGTCCTCCAAGAATTGGATTGTTCGCGGGTCTCCAGTGTAAGGATAGAGATGCTCGATAAAGCCTTCCATCATGGCCCGCAGATATCCTGTCGAATTGGCCCAGTCGCGTATTGGGTAAGTCGAAAAAGTATTGCGGTCATAATCGATGCAGCAGTAGAAGTCGTAATAGCGCTGATGATTGTATTGCTCCCACAAATACTGCCAGCGCGACATAAAGTAACCCGCGTACGAATAGCCCGTATGGTGTGGACGCGGCCAAGGCAGCAACATGCCCTTGGAGTCGAGTTCGACAGGCCTCCCTTGAATGGCCGGAACGTCCAGTGTCGAAATGGGCTTGAAGGGGCTTTGGACTGGGTGCGCGGATACCTCTGTGCCAATGCTCTTTTGCCCTTCCCACGTGCCGACTTGCAGCCCGTTCTTTTTCCAAGTTCCACTAAGCTGGTCGCCATTGACCACGGCAGTCAACACGTACTGGCCACCGTCGGTATCAATCTCTATATTGAGATGACCTTGCGAATAGTTTACGGAGGTTAAAGGGATTGAGCCCGCAGAAACGGAGATCCAGCCGCTTATTCTTCCGGCGGACGCCTGCAAGTGGAGCGTAAAAGGGACGTTGACATCTTCCGTGCCGTGGGAAATGCATTGCCATTTTCCATTGATTGATTGGCTCCCTGCAGTGGAATTTTGCGCCTTAACGATAATCCCCAGAAGAAAGACTATGACTGAAGATGCTACGATTAACTTCGTTCCATTATCCATTCTGGTAAATCGTCCGAAAAGATAATTGAGAGGGTTCTGCATATGATTTCCTCGGCCTCACAGCAATGAATTGCACCCATCTGTTTACATGTCATGGCGGAGTAATACCGTTGCGTAACATCGCACCGATAAGATCCTCTTTGTTTCTTACCTGGTTGGCCCGGAATCCTAGTTCAAAGGCTGCGTCAACGTAACTCTTAATGTCGTCCGCATAGAACGCCTCACTTGCGTCCACCAGTGCCATGTTCAATGCAGCGATGTAAATTTGCTTGCCGGGCTTTGTCACTCCAACACGGAACGAAAGTGCAAAGTGGTGGAAAGCGCGAAGAACTGGATAATGTTGTTGCATAAAATCAAAGTGAATTTCGTTAGTGTTTGACACAAGCACAAGGACATAATCTCGGGCCAGCGAAGACAAGAAAGGAAGGTCGATAGTCGAATCAGGGTCAAAGATCGACGACCATGCCTCGCAAAATCTTTGGTACGGCAATCTGATCTTCAAGAGCAAAGACATTTCCCTATAGAAACTCTCCGACGACAGCTTTCCGGATTCATAGTGTGTAGGAAGCTCTGATTCTTGAAACCGCTGGGCCATCTCCGGCTCGGAAAGGACCGAGTACTGCGCAAGGCCTCGCCAGAGCCGTTGATAGTCAAAAGGAACAAGCACATTGCCGAAATCCAGACAAATGGCACGAACCCTCGAATGCTGCCGCCCTCTACTTTTTTCTCCTGTGGGTCCCAGAGCAAATACCGCCTTTCAATAGTGTTGCAACCCGGCGGCAATCCGACGGCCTGGTGGGAAGGTACTCAGTCCTGAGCCCCGCAAAACAGTGCGATTCACTGGATCACGCCTGAACGATTCCATATTGATCGGCTCCGCCGGAGCTACCTTCAAAAACGTACGGGAAAACTCCAGTATGCTCTTTGTACCGTTGCACCACGTAGGAGAACGCGTCTGCAGCATCATTCCGCGCAAGCACTACAACCGTCCCGCCGGCACCACCGCCCGTGATCTTGGCCCCAAACAATCCAGCCTTAGCGCCCTCTTCCCGAACAAGGTCAACCAGCATGTCGGTTGCTTCAGATCCCAAACCGCACTCCGTGTAGGAATAATGAGATTGGTACATCAGTTCACCCAGCAGTGTGAAAGTTGATTCCGCCGACGTTCCTGCAGAGGACCGGAAAAGTTCCACAAAGGTCTGGATGCGATGATTCTCCTCGACGGCATAGCGCATGCAGGCTCGTATTCGGTAAGGAACCTCCGGCCTCACCTGTGTGTAAGGATCGATGTGGAATTCCGCATTCTGAAGATACTCTGCACCCGTCCACACTTCCGGGAGACGTTGTTCGTAAGTCGACCGGAATTTCGAAGGTGGGATATTTGAAGGGTAGCCGTTCCAACGCGTGTCGACATACCGCGAAATCCCGTCGCTTTCTTCGATCTGCAATTTCAAGCCTTCCCAATCGCAAATCAATTTGTATCCCATGAAACAGGCTGCGCGGGCAGCTTCGTACTCAATGCCTGTGACGGCATGCCGAATCCCCGAGTCAATTCCCCACACGGTCAAATCTGAAGGCATCTTTACGGTCGGGAAAGGAGTACAGGGCTGGCAAAGTAAAGGGAGACAGCACCCCTCTCGACCCAGTACGATCGCGGCCTGATCCATAATTCCGCACGCGGATTCTGCAATAGTGTTTTCCACCCATTGGCAGGCCCGCGCAAGCTCGATCCCCTTAAGGCCGATCCCATAGGCATGGGAAGCCGTCTTCATCGTGGCCACTTCTACTGCCGCAGACGAGCTTACGCCTTTGTTGAGGGGAACATTTGACTCCAGGTAAACGTTAATTCCAGTCTGCGTCTCGGAAGGAAACCTCTTTCGCAGATAGAAAAGCACTCCAAGGACGTATGCCGTCCAACGCACCGCTGGCGATTTGTTCACAAGAGTTCGAACCACCGACTCATCGTTCAAATCTTCAAGCCAGAATTCAACATCTGCGTTCCAGCCATGTTCGAGCATCTGCGGATTGCGCAAAACGATCCGATTGTCGTTCCGCAATTGAGCCGCAGCCCAAGTCGCCTCACGGATGTTCATCTCAAAAACCAACCCGCCAGTATAATCTACGTTTCCACCCATCAAATCCAGCCGGCCTGGCGCTCTTCCAATAAAGACGGGTTCCCCGCAATCAAAGAATTCGCCTGCCTCATGGAAGCGCCGGACTTTTTCCTCAAACTGACACATGTGCCACTTCCCTTATATTCCGAGTGAGATAATCAATCGCTTCGTCAGTCAAGCGAGGATGGATCGGTAGGCTGACAAACCGCCTGGACATGTCTTCCGCCACAGGGCATTCGCCAGCCCTATGTCCCAAATTTCGATAGGCTGTGCTCAAGTGAATTGGCGTGTAATGAGACCAAACTTTGATACGCCGTTGACTGTACAATTCCCACATAAAATCTTCTTTGCTCAGCTGGAAATCATCCTCCAAGCATACACAATAAATATGAAACACGTGCTTGACCCCGGGCCCTGCAGCAGGAAGGCGCAGTCCACGAATTCCTGAAAGGCGTCGCCCGTACTCTTGAGCGATGGCTATCCTTCGATCATTCCAGCCATCAAGCTTGCCCAGTTGCACGAGCCCCACGGCCGCTTGAGCATCTGTCATGCGAAAATTAAAACCGACGTCTTCAAAGTCGAGGTACCAATATCTCTTGCCCATCGGCTCGCGGTCTAAATCAAAGCCCAAATACTTACCCTTGGGGTCGTAAGACCGGCAGCACAGCGAGCGGAATGAAAGCAGCCTCTCAAACAAGTGATCGTCGCTGGTTGTAAGCATTCCCCCTTCGCCAAGCGTCGTCATGTTCTTCTGTTGATGAAAACTGAAAACTCCGATGTCTCCGAGCGTGCCCGTCTTGCGCCCTTTATACTCAGCTCCAGGGGCGTGTGCACAGTCTTCGATGATGCTGATCCCACGCGTGCGTGCCAAATCTACCAGGCTATCCATATCACAGGGCTGCCCGTAAAGGTGGACGACCACGATTGCTTTGGTATTTGAGGTGATTTTATCTGCAACACTCTTGGGATCAATATTCAGGGAAACCGGATCGACGTCGGCAAAAACGACAGATGCACCCGTTAACAGTATTGCGTTGGCCGTTGAAACCCAGCTGATCGGGGTCGTGATAACTTCATCGCCCGGGCCGACGCCGGCAGCGATCACTGCTAAGTGCAGCCCAGCGGTAGCGGATGTTACTGCGAGGGCGTACCGGCTCTGGCAATAGGCAGCAAAGGCTTCCTCAAACTGCTTTACCTTAACTCCGCAGGAAGGGGCGGAGGCTTTCAGTACATCAATAAGCGCCTTGGCTTCTTCCTCACCATACACTGACCCATGACTGTATTCGAGCTCGTATTCAGCCTTCGGCAAGTTCATTCAAACACCTCCTTACAACCTGATCAATCGTTCCAGGCGTAATGTAGCAGGTCTGGTTAATCCGGTCCGTCAGGAGGAAGTGGTCACGTCCTCGAGGCGCACGGTCAGGCGAATATTCCCTTTGTGGGATAATTAAGGATGGAGAGTAACCGAGGACTTTCGCAACTTTTTGAGCGATCTCGTATCTCGATGCTGAATCAAGGGAACCCACGTGGAAAACCCCTTTGGCACTTGAATGCTCTGCAAGGCAAAGGACTATCCGGGCCAGCATCTCAGCATCCACTGGATTGCGATATTCTTCTGAGGGGACCGTCACAGGCTTCCCCTGACTCCACGATTCAACCCACTTGTTGAGCAACGCGTTCGTTCCATGCGCACGGCTAAAGCCAAGCACAAGTGCTGGGCGCACGATAATTGCGGAAGGAAGTATTGCATTGATGGCCTTCTCCGCCTCAAATTTCGTCTGGCCGTAAACACTTAGGGGATTGGGCGGATCATCCTCCCGGTACCCGTGTTTAAGGCCATCGAATATCGCTGCGGATGAGAGAAAAACTAACCTCGCTCCCAGCCTGGCGCACGCCCCAGCCACGTGTGCGGCCCCTAAAACATTTACGGCCCTGGCATGAGCCGGTTCACGTTCACACAGGTCAATATCCGAGATCGCAGCAAGGTTCACGACAG
Source organism: Terriglobia bacterium (assembly GCA_035652895.1). Classification (GTDB taxonomy): domain Bacteria; phylum Acidobacteriota; class Terriglobia; order UBA7540; family UBA7540; genus SCRD01. Next base: position 9,884 of record DASRCX010000065.1, on the reverse strand, counting down.
CATAAGGCCGAACCTTTTCACATAAACTACGGACATCGTCTGCATCGGAAACGTCCAGTTGAAAACAGTTATCGGTAGACCCTTGCAATGCCTGATCCGCGATGTAAACTGTCCACGACGCTCGCGCAATCTTAGCAAGGTGTTGGCCAACAAAGCCGTTTCCCCCCATAATAAGCAAAGAGCGCCTGGAAGCCATATTGCCCATTCGAATATCGACTTGTTCTTTCTCAGCAAAAAGGGTGCTACTGCTCCTCGACTTCTTTGACAAGTAGGTGCCTCAAGGCCTGGAAACGCCGGCCAGAATTTTCTTTCGGACACAACCGGTACCCGCTGGCAGATGCCCACCAATCGCACCGGACAATTGATATGGAGACCCAAGTCACCGGTCGACCTTTGAAGGATGTTCAAACATGTACGAAAGGTTACAAGCTATTTCAAAACCCTGCGTAGGGCGATCATGAAGCAAGCGATATGAAAGAAGCCCTGGTAAACGGTCAGCGAGCGGTCATAGCGCACCACCAGTCGTCGGTAGTTGCCGAGCCAAGCGAAGGTGCGCTCCACGATCCAGCGTCGCTTATAACGGCGCAGGGCCCGACCGTCCTGCGTTGGCGGTTTGCGCCGATTCTTCCGGTGCGGGGCAATCCATTCGATGCCACGGGCCGCCAGTTGCCTGCGCAGCGGATCGCTATCGTAACCGCGGTCGGCAATCAGGCGGCGAGGCTTCTGCCGGTGCCCTACCCGGAACGCCTGGAGCGTCGCCTCGACGAGTTTGACTTCCGACGGGAAAGCCGAGTGAAGGTGGTTTCCCAAAGGAACACCCGCGCCGTCGACCACCACCATCCACTTCGTCCCCTTGCCCCGCTTGGTTTTGCCCACTCCGAAGCCCCTTTTTTCGCCGGAGCAAAACTGCCGTCCAGAAACGCTTCGCTCCACTTCAATTGCTGCTGCTCATTAAGCTCGGCCAGAAACGCCCGCCAGATCGTGAGCCAAACCCCTTGCTCTTCCCAATCCCGCAGCCTCCGCCAGCCAGTCGATGGCGAGGGAAACTCCTCGGGTAAATCCTGCCACCGGGCCCCGCTGCCAAGAATCCACAACATGCCTTCCAGCACTTTGCGGTCAGAGGCCGGAGGCCGACCGCCACGCGGTCGCGGCGGTCATTGGGGAAGCAAGGGCCGGATCTTTTCCCATTGGGCGTCGGTCAACAACCGACCGTATCGCACCATCGGCCCTCCATCTCGCGCTGATTCCATTCGCTATCCACCCCCACATGAAAAGAACTATTCGAAATTCAACCCCTTGTCCAGGGTTTTGAAATGACTTGTAACAAACCACAAGAAATACGTCCCTTCACGTTCCCGTCTTTAACAGACAACCCACTGCCTGCGTCCGGTTTTTCCTACTCGGAGTCCGAAAGTCGGGAGTCCTGCAGAAACCAATACAAGACGAAAAAATGGCGTGCTATCTGATGGTTTGCACTGATTGCTGAGCGAGTATCGGAATACTCGTCCTCTGATATACCCACCTCTCCGAACTTGCACATACCTCGCGACCTCAGCCGCATGCCCGAATTTGGCTACTGGGCATGTTTCCTTCGCTGCAAATAGGGTATAGGCTCAAAAGCTCAACCGCAGGCCCAGTTGAATAATCCTTGGACTCACAGAGGTGCTTGTCACTGTCCCGAAAGCGCCGGTCCCGAGCATGCTGTTTGGGATACCAAAATTAGGGTGGTTGAAGAGATTGTCGAAATCGGCCCGAAATTGCAGGTTGATGTGTTCCATCATTGAAAAGTTCTTTGCCAAAGAAAAGTTTACCTGCTGTTCTCCATCAGCCCGCAGTAAATTGGTTCCTTCATTGCCATAAGTTCCAGGAACAAGATCGTCCACAAAACATCCTGTGTTAAACCACCTGTCCAAAGTTCGTTGGCCGCTCGGCAGGTTTGGGTTACAGATAACATTCGGACGATTAGCCTGACCGTTATTGAGAAGGCTGACGGCCGTTCCAACCGTAAACCGCGGACCGCTTTGAACGTGAATCAGCGTGCTTGCCTTCCACCCGCCGACGATGCCGTCAACAACGGGGTTAGCATTCGATAGGAATTTCATTCCACGCCCAAAGGGCAAGGGAGAAACGAGTTCCAAACTGAAAATGTGGGGAATATCCTCAGTTGTCGGCCCGTAGTACTGGTTGACATTCGTCTGATCGATGTTATAGCCGTTCGAAAAGTTCCTCCCGAACGCATACGTACCAAGAAGCTGGAGGTATTCCGTCACGTTTCCGTGAACACTGGCGACCAGCGCGTTGTAGTCGCTGAGGCCAATGGATTCCGATATCGGGATATCACCAAGCTGCGGATATTTATTGTAAAGCGGGCGATTGAGATTGTAATCGATCCCGCTGATGGTGCTCGGCGGGGCCTGATTGATGTTGATCGTGACGGGGTTATAATTCCCGATAACGCGCAGATAGCCGATGTCCACGACGAGCCCGCCAACCTGTCGCTGCACGTCAAAACTGTATTGAGACACTTTTTGATTTCGATAGTCATACTGAACCCCACGGATCAAGGCACCAGAGGGGATAAGCAAGTTTCCCTGGGTATCATATTCAGGCGTCGCTATCGGGATTCCGTCCTTAGACAGCGAGACAGAAGGCGTAAGGTTGTTTGGTGTGAGGAACGACTGTTTGACGTAGAAAGGATAGGTTGCCCCCAACACAGTCAGGATCGACTGAGCTCCGTTCCAGTAGTTCTGCCAGTAGGAGATACCCCAACCGCCCCGGATGCTGGTCTTGCCGTGGTCGGGAGACCAGGCAAATCCCAACCTGGGTTCCCAATCTCCGTAATCTGTGGTGATAGCTGGGCTGCGATTACTGGAAGTCGCCACCACCAACTGATTAGTTCTCGTATCCCAATTTGCTTGTCGGTTGTGGCGCTCGACAGGCAGTGTATACAACTCCCAGCGAAGCCCCAGATTTAATGTAAGTGAGGAGCTGACGTGGAAGTTATCCTGTCCGTAAAAGCCGTTTTCCCAATAAGTTTGATACGGAAATCCCTGGCTAAACCGGGTTCGTGTAGATGAAACAGGGGCTCCCAAAAGGAATGCTGGGTAGCCATAATCCAACCCGCTTCCGTTATAGCTTGTCATTGCCGAATCAAAAATGAGCAGCCCGCGAGGATCGTCCCCACCGATCGTGTCCGCTGATGTGTCTTCGACATGATTGAACATAGCTCCAAACTTGAGTGTATGTTTTCCTTTCACCCAAGTGAAGTTGTCACTTGCTGAAAGCGTGTTGGAGATGATGAAAGCAACCCAGTCGGGCGTTCCCACAGTATTCAATGGGTCCACGTAGATTTCGGCCATGCCCTGGGTGTCACCGCCGATGTTCCCATTTGCAATGCCAAAATTGTTGTTGTAGTTCTGGTCGTTGCTGTTGTTCGACGTTGCGACGTTACTCCTGTTGTATCCAACTCGAAATTCATTCATTGCCGTCGAACTGAACATGTGGTCGAAGGTCAGGCCCATGTTCTGGTTGAGGCTGTGGGAGTTTGCGTTGTAGTCGTTTATGAACTTATTGATCGTCGTGCTGGCAAGAATCGGCGCGTGAAGGATCGAATATCGGAAAAATAACTTCGATTGTTCTGAAATTGAATAGTCGATACGACCGTCAGCCTGATCCGGCGTTTGGTTTAGGCGGTCCAGGTAATACAGGTTATTCACAATTCCTGAAGCGTTCGCAACCCCAAAGATTTGCGCAGAGTTCATGTTCTTGGCAGCGGAATCCCACATCGATTGCGGGATCAAGTTGCCTTGAAACTGCTGTACGGAAATCTGGTTTCCTTGCGAGTCGAAAACACGTGTGAACGGATTGTAAAGCTGTCCGCAGACGTTGCCGGCTGCGTCTGTGCAGCCAGGCTGGTAGAGTTCCGAGAAGTCGCCGTTATACATTTTCGCTGTGGGGGCAGTAGCAATCGCCGGGCTTGACTGTACCATGCGGGTTGATTGAAAGTCACCGAAAAAGAATAATTTGTTCCTCAGGATGGGACCGCCAACTGAGCCGCCAAACTGATTTCTCTTAAAAGGAGTTTTGGATTCGGCAAAAAAAGGTCGGGCATCTAACGCGTCATTTTCTAGGTACTCGAACACATCACCATGAAACTTGTTCGTGCCTGACTTTGTGACGACGTTGATGGCCCCGGTAGCCGTAAAGCCGTATTCGACGTCATACTTTCCTGTTCCGACATTCAATTCCTCGACTGCGTCAGGAGGAGGCACAAGGCTGATATAGGCGTTTTGTGGCTCTCTCGTGGGGATACCCTCGATATAGACGCTGTTTGCGTTTGCATCTAATCCCCCGAATGAAGAAAGTTGTGGGTTGAGTTGCGCAGCAGCCGAACCATCTTCATTCCCATTTGTAAAGTAATTCCCGCTACCAGCGCCCGAGTTCGCCCCCGGCAGCAGACTGAGTCCGTACAGAGGGTTCCGGTCAATATTGGGGAGATCCTCCAACGTTTGGTGGCTAAAATCCCAAGTCTCCTGTGCGTTTTCGGTGTTAACGGCCAGAGGGTTGGCCTTGACCTGAATCACACTGCGCACCTGTCCTACCTTTAATGTAATGTCCAATCGGGTGGTCTGTCCGGCGGTAACCCTAATACCGGTTTCGACATCAGTTGTGAAACCCTCGTGCGTTACTTCAATCTTATACAGGCCCGGGACAAGGTAATTCAAAAGATAGCTTCCAGTTGAGCCGGACTGCGTCGTCGTGACGATGTTCGTCGCTTCGTTCGTAACCCGAACCATCGCGCGAGGAACTGCTGCATGCGACGGGTCGTAAATATAACCCATGATTTGCCCAGTATTAACTTGGGCTTGAAGACTCAAGCATAGCAATAGGAATGCACAAAGCGCGCATATCGCAAAAATAGCTCTTACCGATGCCCTGTATTCAAACTCAGTCTTCATCGCCACCCCTCCTTTCAGATGGGCCGACTCCCCTTGCGGACGCACTTGGTCCGCAAGCCCACTTGGAAGCATGTTGGTGATTATTAACATAAAGTCGCTAATGTCAAGATACATTGTTTCTATATTATTGACGGTTATTAAAACTTTCAGGAAGAGTCTCCCCGCACAAAAAGCGCTTGCCCCTTTACGTTGCCCAATGGAGACAGCCCTCGAAGCTACCCAAGTTTCACAAAGACTGTTCAGAATCCTGGACGACTGTATTTACTTCCGCCACGAACCTATGTCAATATCGTGTCACTGTCAAGGTCCAACAGATCTGTTGTTCAGGCTATTGGACAGAATTTCAGGTATCTTGGATGTCGAACTTACGAACTCCGTCGGTCCCATCTCTTGAAAGGGCATTTCACATTCTGGAGATTCTTGCGGATTCTCATAGAGGGCTGACCCTGACGAATCTTGCTGCACGCACGCGGTTACCAAAGAGCTCTGTTCACTCTCTATTGCTTACCCTGGAACGAACGGGTTACTTGAATCGGAGTGAAGTCACGGGTCGGTATCTATTCGGTACCAAGCTGTTTTCACTCGCCGCGAAGTCTGTTAGTCGGCTGGAGTTAAAGGAACAGGCGCTTCCCTTTCTGCTCCCTTTGGCGCGGGATTCGGGCTTAACTGTTCACTTGGCTATACCAGAGCGCGGAACAGCAATTCTGATTGAAAAGATCGATCCGCCAGGTTTGATACGGTTAGCCACATGGCCTGGTAAGCAGATGGACTTGCATTGTACTGGCGTGGGCAAGGCTTTGTTGGCTTATTTGCCTAAGGATGAAGTATTGAACCTTATTCGTGGAAGCGGACTATCGCAGCACAATTCGAACACCATTTCTTCGGCAAAGCGTCTTTTGGAAGAGCTAGCTCACATTCGTCAGCAGGGCTACTCCTACGATGATGAAGAGGATGAGCTTGGCATACGTTGTATCGGAGCTCCGGTATTTGACCGCAACCGTCTGTGCATTGCGAGCATTAGCATTGCGGGCACAACGGCTCAAATCCATCCGGACAATCTCGATGCTTTGGCGAGAAGATTACGACAGGTCGCCGATGCGATCTCATTCCAGATGGGTTTTGTAGCAGGGAGCAAGGCCTCTTGAGAAGGGAGAATATCGAGCGAGTAAACAAGACATCCGGCAATCAAGCTTCAGAGCCCTTTTCATAGGCAAACCCGATCAGGGAGCTTCTCGAAGAATCTCATGAACCTGTATGTGCCGGCTGAGCTTAAAGCTGTGCCAAATGTCCTATGACTCATCTATCCTCGATCTCGGGTTTTTATTTGTTTGGCGGTGATATTCTCTCTTCAAAAATGTTCCGGAGGACAACTCCAGGGGTCGGCGCATGGATGTCGGAGAACTCAGGCCTGCTGAATGGTTATTTTAGTTGTCCTATGCGGGATTACAAACCAGAGAGGGTAAGGAGAAGACCGAATCGGTACCACAGTTAGTGCCCTTCGCTAAGAGAAACTTATGAAATCAAACCTTCGCAGCGAGAAATGGTTCGGTCCCGATACTGATACAGGATTTCAACACCGAGCTGCCCTGCGCTCTATGGGATATACCCGAAGTTCTTTTGCGGGACGACCTGTCATCGGCATTTGTAATTCCTGGAGCGAACTGAACAATTGCAACGTACATCTTCGCGTTGTTGCTGACGCAGTAAAACGTGGAGTATGGGCTGCAGGCGGGCTACCACTCGAGTTCATGACAATTTCCCTTGGGGAAGAGCTGACCATGCCTACGACAATGCTTTATCGCAACCTGATGGCAATGGACGTCGAAGAGATGATCCGCTCAAACCCCGTCGATGGGGTCGTGCTCCTTTGCGGATGCGATAAGACAACGCCAGCTCAATTAATGGGCGCGGCCAGCATGGACGTCCCCGCCATAATGGTGCCTGTTGGTCCGATGCTAAGCGGCCGGTGGCAAGGTCAGGAGATAGGATCCGGGACCGACCTTTGGAAATTCTGGGATGAGCGCAGAGTCGGGCGATTGAGTGACAGGGAGTGGGAGGAATTGGAAAGTTGCTATTCTCGGAGCGCGGGGACCTGTAACACGATGGGTACTGCCTCAACCATGACAGGCTTAGCAGAGGTACTAGGCATGATCCTGCCAAATGGGGCAAGCATCCCGGCTGCGGACTCCCGCCGATTAGCGTTCGCAGAAGCCACCGGACGCCGAATTGTCGAAATGGTAGAAGAAGACCTGCGGCCTTCAAAGATCCTTACCGAAGCCGCATTTGAGAATGCCATTCGGGCGTTAGCCGCTCTTGGTGGATCAACCAACGCTGTGATTCACCTCATTGCCATAGCAGGTCGGCGCGGCATTCGTCTTCCACTTGACCTTTTCGACAAGTTGGCTCGTTCGACCCCCATCATTGCCAATTTACAACCGACCGGGGCCTACCTGATGGAAAATCTTTTCTATGCGGGAGGAATCCAAGCCGTCATAAAGAGAATGTTACCTCTGCTTCATCGGGATACCCTGACGGCCACGGGAAAAACAATTGAACAAAACGCCACCGAAGCCCAGTGCCACAATTCAGATGTCATTCGACCTTTGGATCGTCCAGTGCAACCCGGAGAATCGCTTGCTGTTCTTTACGGTAATCTTGCACCAAACGGAGCAATTATCAAGGCTTCTGCTGCGTCGCCCAGCCTACTCCAGCACAGCGGGCGCGCTATCGTATTTAACAATTACGAAGAAATGCTGAAGCAGATTGACAACCCCGATCTCGATGTTGATGAGTCGAACGTACTTGTCCTCCGGAATGCCGGGCCGGTCGGCGGACCGGGGATGCCGGAATGGGGAATGATTCCCCTTCCCACGAAGTTGGTAAAGCGCGGTGTTAAAGACATGGTAAGGGTAAGCGATGCACGGATGAGCGGCACCAGCTTCGGAACCGTCGTCGTGCACATTTCTCCTGAATCAGCAAGAGGCGGGCCACTTGCCGCAGTAAGAACAGGAGATACGATTTGTCTGGACGTTCCTAAACGCCGAATTGATGTCCTGATTTCCGACAGCGAACTCAAAAGGAGAATGGCGGAGTGGGAGCCCGCGCCATGCCGTTTCCGTCGTGGGTACTACACGATGTTCTTAGACCACGTTCTCCAGGCACACGAAGGGTGTGACTTTGATTTCCTTTGCGCTACAAGCGACGACAAGCCCTATGAGCCTCAGATGGGCCGAACATAGAAGAGAGGGGCTATTCCAGGGAATGGCGAATCACCGCAGAATCTTGCGATCTTGATTCTAATCCCTGGGCCCGGGAGTAACGGCCATCCAACTGGTCGCCAGGTCCTGTCGCTTTAGCATTGGACCGATTACTGTTGGAAGAGTGATCAGAGTCTCGAGCTCTATATGAACACCCAATACAAAACTTCAAGCAACATATTTGCCCGAAACAAGAAGTTTATTCCTGGAGGTGTCGTTTCAGTCAATCGCGCCACTCAGCCTGAAATTGTTTTTACTAAGGGCGATGGCGCATATATCTGGGACGTCGAAGGCAATCGCTACATTGATTATCATGCTGCGTTTGCGGCCCATATTCTTGGACATAATGACCCTTACGTTTCAGAGGCCGTGATGGCTGCCATTAAGAACAGGCAGAGTTTGTTTGGCACGGGAACGACCGAATGGGAAGGGCGGCTCGCAGAGCTAATATGCGAAAACATTCCGTGGGTTGAGTCAGTCCAGTTCCTGAACACGGGTAGCGAAGCCACCTACCAAGCCGTGCGCTTGGCACGAGCGGTGACGGGAAGGGATCACATTATCGTGATGCAGGGTGGCTACAATGGCTGGCACAATGATGTCTCCTGCAACCTCATGACGCCGCTTGAACAACTGGGGCCCCGCGTATCGCCCGGAGAATACCCTTATATCCCGATTAGCTCGGGGGTTCCTGCAAATCATCAAGCCCTCGTTCACCCGATCAATTTTAACGACCTTCAATCGGTCAAATATGTTTGCGAGAAATATCCGGTCGCGGCGCTCATTACAGAGCCCATCCTTCAAAACATTGGAATCGTCAAACCGGAACAGGGTTATCTGCAAGGCCTGCGAGATCTGGCGGACAAATTTGGATATCTACTGATCTTCGATGAAGTCAAGACGGGCTTCCGGCACGCAATTGGAGGCTACGCAAGTATAGCGGGCGTCTGCCCTGATCTTGTCACATACGGTAAGGCTCTGGCGAACGGATATCCGATTGCGGCGCTCGGTGGAAGAAAGGAGTTGATGGACTACTTTGTCCACCCCGACGGCCGGAAGAGGGTGTTGCTGGCTGGAACCTACAACGCACACCCTGTACCTGTGGCTGCGGCAATCGCGACCATCGAACGCCTATTAATGAACGATGGAGAGGTCTACTCCCATTTGGAGTCCATGGGAGCCGCAGTAGAGCAAGGGCTGCGAGATATCATTTCAAGCATGGGACTCCGTGCTATTGTGACCAGGCAGAGTTCAGCTTTCTGCCTCTATTTTATGGACCACGGTCCAAAGGACTGGCACGACCTTGTGGCTCATCATGATTTTGGTAAGGACAGCGAATTTCGGATGAGGTTGATCCAGCGAGGAATCTACGTTTTCCCATTCGCGACAAAGCAATGCTCAATTTCCTTTGCCCACAGCGCAAGCGATATTGAGCAAACGTTAGAACATTTCCGCGCCGTATTGTCGGCGGATGTTCTTAGCACGTGAAGATGTCCGTTTTTGGTTTCTCTTTGCCGCTAGCCGAAGTTCGTCAGAGGGTTTCACAAAACTCTAACCGTCTTAAAGTCAATAAGTTACAATCCTTCGAAAGGCTTGAATCCTAACCATTGCAACGTATTGAAACACAATGACTTGCACCGCTTTAGTCCGTGCCAGCCTGTGCCCAAGGGTC
>DASRCX010000064.1:0-49898 GCA_035652895.1 Terriglobia bacterium | reverse complement strand
CTCGCGCTCATGTCGGCGCACCAAGAAAAAATCCCGCTGCAAAATAGACCGGCGCTACCGCCCCCCACCACGCGACCTGCCTGAAACCTTCCCCCGCGGCCCTCAACCTCATCCCTTCATGCAGATTCCGAAACGGCTGACACGTGTCCCTCGCCATTGCTTGCGGCGGAAAGGTTCGACTAGAATATTTAAGCGGCTCGATAAGCTCCAATCGCTTACCCAGCCGAGGGGCCTGACGGCGCGTGAATTCTTTGGCAAAATACAATATTCGCAAGCCCTGCGCGGTCCGCTGGAGTTTGCTGGGCGTCGTCATGGGACTACTCCTCATGATGGCTCCCCACTCAGGGCAAAGTGAAAACTTTGTCATCTACTTTCCAAAATCACATTCGATTATTCCGGTGAGAACTTACAGCAGTGTTCAGTATCTTCCGGTAATCCAGCTTCTGAACCTGTTTGGGAACGTGGGCAGCATGAAGAGCAGGAAGAAGTCCCTCGAGGTATGGTTCAATTCCACGCAGATCCGGCTGAGGCAGGATGACCGGACAATCCGGTTGAATAATGCGAAGCTCACCCTTGACGCGCCGGTTCGAACCATCGAAGGCGAATGGATGGTCCCAGCCGATTTTCTCACGAGCGTCCTGCCCACCCTCATCAATCAGGTTGTACACTATCAGCGCGGGGAGGACAGAATTCTCGTAGGGAACGTAAGGCCCAACTCCTTTGCGCTGCATTTGTCGCAGGTCCAGAACGGCGCCGAGTTATCGATTCAATTTACGGAGCAGATTAATCTTCGCACGGCGGCACAGAACGGCAAGTGGGTCCTTTATCTGGGGAGCCACCCCGTTCAGCCTGTGGAATCAATTTTCGAGCTCAACAACCCGTACGTTTCCCAAGTGAGGTTCGACGATCACGACGGACAACCCAAGTTGATTATCAGCCCCTCGTCGCCCGGCTTGGATTTCTACCCAAAACTCAGCGACGAAGGAAAAACCATAATCGCACAGATCATAAAACCCGAGGCCCCGCAAACAGCCACAGGGCCTCAGCAGGCAGCGCCGGCAGCCCCTGTTCCAGGTCCTTCGCAACCCGCTGTAACACAGGGAGGGGTAGCGCCCGCCCCGGCTCCGGCTCCCTTGCTGCCCGCTGTGGTGCTGGATGCAGGGCACGGTGGGAGCGATCTGGGTGCGCAGGGCAAGAACGGCCTGCTCGAAAAGAACCTTACCTTGCAGATTGTAGCCCAGGTCCAGCGGGCTCTCCTGGCAACCGGGAAATACCGAGTGGTCTTGACGCGCGCGACCGATATCAATGTCAACTTTGATCAGAGGGCCGTAGCGGCCAATATAGCCCGGCCTATCGCCTTCTTCTCATTCCACGCGGGAGATCTCGGCCAATCAACCCCGCGTGTGATGGTTTACAGTTACCGCCCCTCATCGCCTCTCGCCATGGCGAATGGCCCGGACCCGAAATCGCTGTTTGTCAATTGGGACAAGGTTCAGCTTCATTATATTGATCAAAGCCAGCGACTTGCAGAGGGCCTCCAACAGGACTTGGAAAAGACAACAAAAGCGGCCTCGACACCGCCCATGGAACTCCCCGTAAGGGTGCTTCAGAGCATTGCGGCCCCCGCCGTGGCCGTAGAGGTTGGAAGCCTGGCTCCGTCAAGTGACGCCAGCCCGCTGACCAATTCGAATTTTCAGCAGGAGATTGCCTCTGCCGTTGTCCAGGCCGTCGCGAACTTGCAGGGAGGACGGCCTTAAGTCATGCCTCGCCGGACAGTGCTCTTGGCTATTACCGTCGCTGTCATTCTGGTCGCGGGCGTCATTTACCTGATGGTGCTCCACCGTCACATGGGTTCGCCCGAAGCCAACACGCGTTCCGAGCAGACAGCCCGAACAAAATTGAATGAGGCGGCACTTCAGCCCTCGGGAGGTCAGGAGCAGACCATCACGCTCTATTTCCCATCGTACGGCGACGGAAAACTCATGACGGAAACACGCTTGATGAAGCTTTCAACCGATAACATCAAAGCCATTCGGCAAATTCTGCTGGCGCTTGTTGAGGGCTCGCATCAGGGGCATGGCAATGCATTGTCGCCATCAACAACCATCAGGGCGGTGTTTCTGACGCCCGACGGCACTGCCATTGTTGATCTTTCCCAAGAGGCTCTGGCTGACTTCCAACCCGGGATTGAGAGTGAGGGTTTGGCGATCTACTCGATAGTGGACTCTATCTGCGCCAACATTCCGCAAGTCAAGGAAGTGAGATTTCTGGTACAGGGTCAGGAGGTTCAGACGCTGGACGGACACATTGACCTGACCAGTGGCTTCGCCCCTGAGCCGTCTCTGATTGCTCAAACACACTGAAAACAGGAGAAAAAATGTCCTCAACACCCAAGACGCTTTCGGGTCTTCTCTACTCCGGGGGAAAACTTGTTCGCTCCGGCAACCGGGCGGCATCAGAGATTCGGCCTGTTGAGATCATTCCCGATTTCATCACATGCGCCGAAGGCTCCGCTCTAATCCGCCTGGGCGCGACCCAGGTGATATGCACGGCGTCAGTGGAATCGGGCGTACCACCATTTTTGAAAGGATCAGGCAAGGGATGGATATCGAGCGAATACGCCATGATCCCGCGCGCGACCGAAACCCGCACTCCACGCGAGGTCACTCGCGGGAGGCCCAGCGGCCGCACCATGGAAATCCAGCGGCTGATCGGACGATCGCTCCGGGCCATCATCAATCTCGACAGGCTGGGAGAGCGCACCATCTGGATTGACTGCGACGTTATTCGCGCCGACGGCGGCACGCGCACGGCTTCGATCACGGGATCCATGGTGGCCCTCGCACTCGCGCTCAGGAAACTCAAGGAGCAGAACATCCTCTCAGAAATTCCGCTTATTGACTATGTCGCAGCTATCAGCGTTGGCATCATCGGTAAAGAAACGCTGCTTGATCTGGATTACTCGGAGGACTCGAGCGCTGAGGTCGATATGAACGTCGTCATGACCGGTTCCGGACGCTTTGTTGAGGTCCAGGCGACAGCTGAGGGATCACCCTTCAGCAGAGAGGAGTTGTCCGGGTTGATCGAGTTGACGCGTCCAGCCATCCAGAAGTTGATCGATCTCCAGAAATCAGTTACGAAAATTGACTTGTCGCCAGCCGGCGCCTGATGTAAACCGGCCGTTGTGCGACGCCTGGATCACCGCAAGAGGGCGCGCGCGTCGGCTCCTAATCTGGTACGTAGGATTGCCCTGTCATGAACGCTGTGAAGCATTCCGGTTCCGGGATGCGTACCATTTACTTTGCTTCGACGAATGCCGGGAAGCTGCGGGAATTCAAACACGCAGCCGAACTCCACGGTATCAATGTGGAATTGCTTCCCGGCATCGAGAACTTGCCGGCATGCATCGAGGATGGGTCCACGTTCGAGGAAAATGCTCGCAAGAAGGCCCTCTACTATAGTCAATGGACTGATCACATGGTCTTCGCCGACGATTCCGGCCTCTCGGTGGACGTGCTGGATTCGAGACCAGGAGTGCATTCAGCACGGTACGCAGGGCCCAAGGCAGATGATGAAGCGAACAACAGAAAGCTGCTGCACGAGTTGTCCCGTGTCCCGCCATCGAAGCGGTCGGCCCATTATGTCTGCGTCATAGCGCTGGCGCAACGCGGCAAGATTCTGACAGTCGTAGAAGGCAGGGCCGATGGTCTGATCCAAGATGAGCGCAAAGGAACAGGCGGATTCGGTTACGATCCTTACTTCTTTTACCCGCCACTTCATAAGACGTTTGCGGAAATAAGCATCGAAGAGAAATTCGAAGTGTCCCACCGCGGAAAGGCTTTTCGAAAATTGCTCGACTTCCTGGATTCGCTGCCCGATGAAGAATACGAACCCAGGACAAGTTGAATTGTCACCTTCTTTCTCAAGGTTTCCACGGCTACTGGATAAATTTTACAGGGGCCTTGAATTGTTACAATGTGCTAGAAGGCTCCAAAATGGCTTTCTAGTTCATTTCATGGCACTTACCATGATTTTCTTTTTTGGAATCCAGAATGCTCAGGGCCAAGGTGCGACTATCACGCATCGCGCGGGAGAATAAATTTATGAATGCTAAAACATCTGCAAGACTCATCACCTTGGGTGTAGTTCCATTACTCCTGTTGAGCACCGGTTGCATTGCCACAAGGAAATTTGTCCGAAATCAGACTGAGCCCCTCGAGTCACACATCACGAAGGTTGATCAGAAAGTTGATCAAAAGACTGCTCAGCTTGATCAGGATATCCGAAGCCTCGATGAAAAAACCGAGGCTGGCATTTCTGCGGCCCAAAATAGCGCCGACAAGGCCAATCAGGCTGCCGGACAAGCCGACCAGCATGCCCAGGAAGCCCACCAGGTAGCTGATAAGGCTGTGGCGGACGCCAGCAGAGCGCAGGAAACTGCTGATAATCTCGATAATTACCAGCCAACTCAACATGTCTCCGTCCTGTTTCCGTTGAATAAAGCCACGTTGACGGACGCCGACAAGCAGCAACTGGATCAACTTGTCCAAACCGTCAGTTCCCTGAAACATTACGCGATTCAGGTCCAGGGATACACAGACACGACAGGTCCCAAAGAATACAACCTGCAACTGAGCCAGAAGCGCGCCGACGCGGTGATCCGTTACCTGACATCGAACGGCAAGGTTCCGCTGGTTCGGATCTACAGCATGGGCTACGGTGAATCTGACCCGGTGGCCCCCAATACGTCCTTGAAAGGACGAAAACTCAACAGGCGGGTTGACCTGACTGTTCTCGTTCCGCAGTTGCCGGCGGCAACAGCAGAGCAAATGCCAGCCCAAAGCCAGACTTCTTCAAACGTGAACCAGTAGTCGGAGTTGTCCCAAAGTAAGCTCAGTTCCCCCTCCGCATCGAGCGGATGGCGATGGTACATGCTTGAAGGCTGTTCGAGCCGGCAAGAGACCTCGCCATCCGCCCGCTCGCAAAATAAGCCCTGTGGCTTCGCAAGCCAGGGCTTGTGCTTTGCGTAGGCCCTTTGATCTCCTCCTTAAAAACAGTTCGGTAATCTGCGCACAAGTCGCCCGCAATTCGTTTACCCAACCTGGAGCAGGCAATCAGCTTTCCGCGAGAGGAAAGCGCGGCGCCAGCATTCTTTGCCTCGGGCGATCCGTGGTATATTGAAGAGTTCTCCTGAAGACAACCGATTGGGGCAACGCCTTCAATTCAAATCTGAATTACGCTGAGATGTGTTATTGGAATTTCTGGAGGAGGTCTTAACTCTTTGGCTGAAGCAAAATCCGCAGACGCTAAAAACCAGGACGATCGCCGTCAGTACGTGAATTTTGCATTTTACAAGGTCGACCCTGCTTGGCGCAGATTACCGGAAGAGGACCGCAAGCGCGGTAAGTGCCAGTTCATTGATGTGGTCAAGAGCTTTGAACCGAACATGCTTGTCATTCCGTACTCGCTTGTAGGGATTCGGGGCGACTGCGATTTCATGCTGTGGCGGATCAGCTACAACCTCCTCGATTTTCAGGAGATGACGTCCAAACTCCTGGCCACGGATCTCGGCAAATACCTGACCACGCCGTATTCGTATCTGGCCATGACAAAGCGGTCGACTTACGTCCGCGAGCACGTGCACGAGGACCAGGAAGGAACACGGCTGCGCCTGACACCCGGCAAATTCCGCTATCTGTTTGTCTATCCGTTCGTCAAGACGCGCGCCTGGTACCGCCTGACCCAGCACGCGCGCCAGGGCATGATGAATGAGCACATCGAAATCGGCCACCGCTTCCCAACAGTCCGTCTGAATACTACTTACTCCTTCGGGCTGGACGACCAGGAATTTGTCGTGGCGTTTGAAAGCGATAAGCCTGACCACTTCCTCGATCTCGTCATGGAATTACGTCATGCCGAGGCAAGCAACTATACGCTGCGCGATACACCGATTTTCACGTGCGTCCATCGCGAACTGCATGAAATGCTCGACCTGCTCGGCGGTTGATCCAACAAAACAGAAATGATCTGGGGGACCAGGATGAACGTAGGCTTCGTCGGCTTGGGAAACATGGGACTTCCGATGGCACGTAACCTCCTGAAGGCGGGCTACGAAGTCACGGTTTACAATCGCACGCGCCAGCGGGCTGAAGTGCTGCGCAGCGATGGCGCAATAATCGCAGACCGACCAACCGATGCCTGCTCCAAAGACGTTCTGATTACCATGCTGGCCGATGACCTCGCAGTGCGTGCCGTCGTCTTTGGCGAAGATCTGGTTTCCAGAATTCCCCAGACTTCAGTCCACATCTCAATGAGTACGATCAGCGTTGGGCTTGCGCAGGAACTCACGGAAGCTCACGCCAGGGCAGGAAACCAATTTATTTCTGCCCCGGTTTTCGGGCGCCCGCAGGCTGCCGAGTCAGCACAACTTGCGATCGTGGCCGCGGGTCCGGCTGACGTCATCGAAAAATGTCAGCCGCTGTTTGACGCAATGGGACAGCGTACCTTCGTCGTCGGAGACAAGCCACATTATGCCAACGTCGTCAAGCTGGCCGGGAATTTCCTGATCCTCTCTGTAATTGAATCTATTGGGGAAGCTTTCGCGTTGCTTCGCAAATCCGGGGTCGATCCGGAACGCTTCCTTGAGATTATGACTGGCACGCTCTTTTCGGCGCCTGTGTACAAAACCTACGGAAACCTGATTGCCAGGGAACAGTTCCTCCCCGCCGGCTTTAAGCTGCCGCTTGGCTTGAAGGACGTGAGCCTTGTTCTGGACGCAGCAGCAAGAGCTCGCGTCCCGATGCCTGTCGCGAGCCTCGCGCGCGATCACATCCTTGCCACCATCGCGCGACATGGAGAAGAACTTGACTGGTCGTCGTTTTCCCGAATTGCGGCTGAAAATGCGGGATTGAAGTAACCTCGGCTGCTATGGTTCCGAATATCGGAATAAGCCTCTGCCACACAACCATGAAAACTATCATCACCAAAAAGCGAAAGCGGGCGAAGAAGCCGCCGGAAGCAAAGAAGAACGGGTACACCTCCCCCGAACGAATGAGGAAGATTTTTGCGGGGCTCGACCGTCTTTTCCCCAGGGCGCAATGCGCACTGCACCACAACAATCCTTTTCAGCTTCTGGTTGCAACAATCCTCTCGGCACAGTGCACCGACGAGCGCGTCAACAAAGTGACGCCCGGGCTGTTCGCCAAATATCCCGGCCCGCAAGATTTCGCCGCATTGGATCAGAAAGAGCTTGAGGCTGAAATTCGCTCCACTGGTTTTTTCCGCAATAAGGCAAAGAACATCATCGCAGCCTCGAGAAAGATCGTTGAGGATTTCGCGGGCAAAGTGCCCCGCACTATGGAGGAAATGCTGACGCTGCCCGGGGTCGCCCGGAAAACCGCGAATGTCGTCCTGGGCACGGCTTACGGAATTCCCACGGGTGTTGTCGTGGACACGCACGTCTTCCGCATTGCCCGACGGTTGAAATTATCCGAAGCGAAAACTCCGGAAAATGTTGAGCGCGACCTGATGAAAATTGTCCCGAAAGACCGATGGATCTCCTTCGGACATCAGGTCATCTGGTTCGGCAGGAAGATTTGCCAGGCACGGAAGCCGCTGTGCATCGAATGCCCCTTCGAACCCATCTGCGATGCGCCGGATAAGACCGTATAGAACTTGATTACCGTGTCAATGACCTTTCGTTGGAGTTGTTACCTGTCGCAAATCGAAAAGGGCACTTAAAGCAAGCGATCAAATGCCGCTTCCCCGATCTTAAGTGACAATATCCTCGCCGCCGTCCACTCGGATAACATTGCCCGTCATCCAATAGGTTCGATCGTCCATCAGCGCAGCGACGGCGGAGGCAACATCTTCTGGGGTTGTCAATCTCCCGCCGGGGTTCCGGAGCTTCGCAAACTCGGCCAGTTTTTCGATGCCGGGAATTTTGCTCGACCCCGGTGTCACCGTGACTCCCGCCTGAATCGCGTTGGCAGTGATGCCCTGCGGCATGAGCTCAAAAGCAAGCTGGCGGATGTGCGACTCCAGGACCGCCTTGGCTGCGGAAACCGCACCGTAATTTGGAATGACGCTGTGGCCGCCGGCGCTGGTCATGCCATAAATGCGACTGCCGGAGCGCAGCATTTTGCGCTGCATCATTTCCTGGACCCAATAAACGAGATTATTGCCCATCACGTCCACGGTCATTTCCATTTGCGCTTGCGATAACTGTTCCCTGGAATCTTCCGTGATATAAGGAAGCAGCGACCCGAAGGCCACAGAGTGGACAAAGACTTTCACGAAATGGTCACCACCGCGCTGCTTCCAATGTTCCAGCATACTGTCCAGCGCCATGGCACGTTTCTCGCGGTCGGCGGCATTAATGTTGAAAAAGACAACGTCACGCCCTGCGGCCTTGATTTTGTCAACAATACCGTTCACGCGTTCCTGGGCTGAGCGGCGGTCAAAATGGACACCGAAAATGTCCAGCCCTGACCTCGCCAGTTCGTAGCTTAACGCCTCTCCAAAGCCGCTTGAGGAGCCAATAATCAGCGCCCATCGTACGGGGCCAGCCTCTGTCGTCATATTCCGCCGTTCCTCCACTTAGTGAGCTTGTTCCTGCTTTTGCGAGATATCTGACACCACAACTTGAGATATGCCGCCGTAAGCCTGCTGAAAAAGGCGTTCGGCTGCGACGTTCATTGCTTTGACAATGCCCTGGACCTTTTTGGTTTCAAGTGGCTCAGCGTCCTTCAGCCGGGCTGACCAGACAATTTTATTTTGCTGGGTCGCAATCAAATCCATTTCCAACCCGAGCCGGGCTTCTCCCCCCTTGTCCCGGTCATTCTTCCCGTATGCGGTTCCCGCAAAGTCGAACACCCTTCCCCGCAGCGTATAATCGGCGGGCGTCGGTGCGGGGTAAGGGTACACCTGCCGGAACAATCCTGTTTCGGCAAAATACTTCACCGCCAACTCGCTCAACATCCCGCCGGGTTCTGAGATCCAGCGATCGTGCTGGTAGTATCTCAGTTGCGTCGGCGAAGTGTAAAAAATAATCCGGCTGTCGCGCAAGACATCAGGAGCGTCGAAGTGTTCGATCTGAAGAACGAAGCGCGTCTTTGGCGCGGGCGTGACTGGAGATCTCGGCACAAGGAGCGTAAAATAGCGAGTCCCGGACGGCCCACACGCGGCACTCATCAATGCCGCCAGCAAAATCACGCCGGCGACTCTCGGGCAGCGCGTGCTATGCGCCCAACCCTTCAATTGTGACACGACGATTCTCACCTTCAAGCAGTTCCATGCGGATTCTGACTTGCACTGCAAAATCCAGATCGATCAACTTTTCCCCCCATTCTACGATGACCGTGGCCTCCTGCTCCAGCAAATCCTCAAGCCCCAGCGTAGCCACTTCCCTTGCTCCCTCGATGCGATAAAGATCGGCATGGTAAACTTTGCGGTCCGTACCGTATTCATGGACAAGCGTGAAGGACGGGCTTGTCACTTCTTCCTGACGCGCGACGCCCATCCCCGAGACAATCCCCTTAACTAACGTGGTCTTGCCACTGCCGAGGTCGCCTTCCAACACCACGAGGCTAGGATGCGGCAACTCCCGCGCGAGTCTTGCGCCGAGTTCGATAGTCTCTTCGGGCGAATGGGTTATGAATTCCAGCCGATTTCCAGTTATAGTTGATGCGCCCTCGTCAAGCGCCTTGCGATCAGTTCCCATATACGGATCAGCATTCGAGCCGGTGTTTGATCTCCTGATACGCCTTCGGCAGCGCGTCAAGGATGTCGCCGGCAATCATTGACGCTTCGCCGAGTTCTCGCGCAGCGATGTCCCCAGCCAGGCCGTGAACATAAACTGCGGCAGCGGTGACTTCCGTCGCCAAGCGGTCAGAATATTGGGCAAGCAGGGCCGCTGCAACGCCTGTAAGAACATCGCCCGAACCTCCGGTTGCCATGCCCGGATTTCCCGTAAGGTTCACCCACACCTGGCCATCAGGTGCAGCCGTCAAGGTGCGGAAGCCTTTCAGCACCAGTTGAACGCCGTGTTCCCTGGCGAATTCACGCGCGACGTCTACACGATGTGCAACGACCTCTGAGGTTTTCATTCCCACAAGCCGCCCCATTTCGCCTGGATGAGGCGTAAAAACGCGGATGCGATTGTCAGACCGCAGAGTTTCAATGCAACCGGCAAAAGCGTTCAGACCGTCTGCATCCAGCACGATTGGCAAGTCGTAGCGATTGACAACTTCCCGGACCAATTCCATGGTCTCCGGATGCCGCCCCAAGCCCGGACCGACCGCCAGCACCGATTTCCCTTCGACAAGCGAATCAAGAAGGCCGTCCTTGAGCGCGCGAATCGAGACCGTGCCGGAATCGGTCTCCGGCAGCGGTTCCGTCATGATTTCCATACTCAGGGAGGCAATAACGGGCAAAGCGCTTTTCGCCGTGGCGACCGTGGCCAGTCCCGCGCCCGCGCGCAACGCTGCTTTTGCCGCCATTGCCGCCGCGCCCGTCTTGCCAACAGACCCGCCCAGAACCAGCACGTGGCCAAAATTCCCCTTGTGCGCTTCCAGTTTCCGCGGGCGAACAACCCATTCGAGTTCTTCCGGCAGAAAAACGTTGAGATAAAATTCCGGGTTCTCTTCGAGCGCCTCAGGCGGTGTGCCGATTGGTCTTACCACCCACTCGCCTGCCCGCTCGCAAGCCGGAGCGAACACATGAGCGATCTTCGGCGCAGTGAACGTAACCGAGGCATCAGCCCGGACGCTTTCTCCGATTAACTCGCCGGTATCAGCAGACACGCCTGTAGGCAAATCGATTGCGACCACTTTGGCTTTCGGGAACACAACCGGGATGTCCCGGACCACATCAAGAAGAAATCCGCTGAGTGGCTTGGAGAGCCCCGTTCCCAGGATCGCGTCGATCACGAGAGTCGCGTTCGAAAGCTTTCCTTTGACTGCTTCCCAGGAGGCCTTGTCAGGGACCGTCAACGGCAGCCCGCCATCCGCGAGCCGTTTATAGTTCACCTCGGCATCACCGCTCAGGTTTCCAGGATCAGCCAGAAGCAGCACCTGGGGCATGATTCCCATTTCGCGCAACATGCGGGCGACAACCATGCCGTCGCCGCCGTTGTTTCCACGGCCGCAAAGAATTACGATATCCTGCGCTTCGAGCGGTGAAAACCGCTGGTGAAGAAACTTCACCACGCTGCGGCCGGCGTTCTCCATCAGGGTCAGGCTGGGTACGCCGTAACGTTCCGTCGTCAGCCGGTCGATTTCCTGCATCTGGGCAGCCGTAAGGACCTTCATTCCTTTACGCCCGCCACGGATTCGAGTTGTCTCAAGTTTTGTGAACTGCCCATCACGATGAGATAGTCGCCTGAAGAAATCGTCTGCGAAGGTTTGGGATTAAAATCCAATTGCCCATCCTGATGTCGGATGGCCAGCACGATCAGGCCGAACCGCTCGCGAATATCGGCTTCCCCCAGGTTTTTTCCGGCCAACGAAGAAGGATTGCCTACCTTGACTTCTTCGATTTCGAGGTTCGTTTCGCTCAGTGAAGAAAGCGCCATGTCAATAAACCGCTGGACGTAAGGGCGCGTCAGGATGCGTGCTATCCGCTGGCCCGCGTAGCTGTATGGCGAAACAACCGTCGTTGCTCCTGCGCGCATAAGCTTCGATTCGGCATCCTCCTCGCTGGCGCGTGCGACGATCGGAATATCAGGCGCGATTCCGCGCGCCGTAAGAACGATGTAAACGTTCTGAGCGTCAGACGTAACGGCGCTTGCAAGGGCCCGAGCGTGCTCGATCCGCGCCTTGCGCAGCACATTCTCGCTGGCGGCGTCGCCGATAATCACAGGAAACCCGTGCTCCTGTGCCCAGGCGGCCCTCGCCGGGTCTTTCTCAATGATGA
The DNA here is from genome assembly GCA_035652895.1 of Terriglobia bacterium. GTDB lineage: Bacteria > Acidobacteriota > Terriglobia > UBA7540 > UBA7540 > SCRD01. Next base: position 37,985 of record DASRCX010000064.1, on the reverse strand, counting down.
CAAGCGGATATTTCCGCGCGGAAACTTCCGCCGCAACGCGGCGTCCCACTCGGCCTACGCCGCAGATGATGAAATGGTTATTCAGCGCAGAGATTTCCTTTTCCATGCGGCGCCGTCCGAAAAACGAACCCAACTCGAATTCTATCACCGCTCTGGTGAGCGCTCCAATTGCGAAGCCTACTGTGCCGACTCCAAGGAGGATCAGGACAACGTTGAAAACCTGCCCCCTGCGGCTCAACTCGTTTTCCGGGCCCGCTCCTATCGTGGACAAAGTCATCAACGTCGTATAGAGGGACTGAAACCATCCCCATCCCTGAACGAGATGGAAGCCCACGGTCCCGACGCCGATCAGAGCGGCAAGAAGCGCGACAATCAGAACTGCGGTCCGAATTCCCTTCACTCTGCACTCTCCGGATCACACGGGGACAGCGCGGGCCACGATCAGCGTCATATCATCCTGCTGCTCACCGCCGCCCGTCCACTCGTCAACGCTGCGGTAGATTTCTCTTACCAGAACCGGCAACGGCTCCCCGCGAACACGGCTCACGGTATCGATCAGGCGGTCTTCGCCAAACATGTCCTCAAAACTATTTTCGCTCTCTGTCAGTCCGTCTGTAAAAGCAATCAGGGTGTCTCCCGGTTCAAGATTCACCGTTGCTTCCTCGTATGCCATCGGCGCGATCAATCCAAGCGGCGTTCCTCCGACATCCAACCGGATGATTTCCCCGTCGTGGAAGAGCACCGGCGCAGGATGGCCCGCGTTCGTATAGACAAGCCGGCGAGTCCCGGCATCGTAAAGAGCGTAGAAGCAGGTCGCGTATTTTTCCTCTGGAGTGTTTTCATACATCTGCTGGTTCAGCACGCCGAAGAATCGTGCCGTCGAGAGCCTGTCGGAATCAAGCTCTCCATCCGAAGATTCCAGGTAAATCCGGGTGCGAATCACAGATTGGATCGCGGCCATAATCAGTGCTGCGGAAACCCCTTTCCCGCTTATATCGCCCAGGACCATGCCAACCTTGTGTGACCCGATGGGAAGAAAATCGTAGTAGTCGCCGCTGACGCCCCGGGCGGGTCGGCAGACCCCGTAAAGCTCCAGACCGGGGACTTTGGGGGCCTCAGCAGGAAACAGTTGAGTCTGCACTTCGCGAGCGATCTGAATGTCATGCTCCAATCGCGTCTTTTCCTGGGATTCACGCAACAGGCGCTGGAGAGATTCCGTCATATTGTCGAAAGCCTCGCCCAAAGAGCTGAGTTGGTCCTCTGCGGGCATATGGATGCGATGCGAAAGATCGCCGGCTTTAATGCGTTCCGTTGCCTCATACAAACGGTCAACCGTGCCGGTAATCGTCCGCGCCAGGCGAATTCCCGCTACCAGAGACAGCAACTCTATGGCAAGGAAAATGACGGCAATAGCGAGAAACATTGTGACGTAGATACGCGTATAGCGTCCCAGCGTGCCCATCAGATGGCGGGTAAGAATCGACAGCCTTGAAGTTACATAAACAAAAACCGGCTGGGCCAGATACTGTTCCTGGGCTGCGTCCCAGCGGACGACATTCAGAGCTGAAGTCCCGAACACGTCGGCATCGAGAAAACTCGCGGCTGGCCCAAGAGACAGTGATTTTGAGCGGGCGATGATTTGTTCCTCAGGAGTGCCTGATGCCGCTGGCAAGGTAGTCGCTGTGCCAGGCCGCCCCGGGATTTCACCGCCTAAATTCGCACTGACAACTCCGACCGGACCAATTCCCTGCCCTACCAGATCGAGCAGTTCAGGACTGAAAGGTTCGGAGAGGACCAGCGTGATTCTCCCAACGGGTGTATCGCCCTGATCAGCCGCCCGCAACAAGAGCCTTCCACGATCATAAACGACACCTGAAAACTCTTCGGCTCTGAACCAGGCTGGAATCTCGGGAAATTCTGGCGCCGGCTTTCCATCAAGGTAAAATGCCCGACTTTGGTTCCCCACCCGAAGGGCGATCTCAAGACCCGGATAACTTTTCGAATGCTCGGAAAGCTGTCGCACGTAAAATTGCTGCAATCGGTCCAATAATTCCGTCGGAGTCCTGGCCGGACTCAGGTATGCTTCGTGGGCCACGACCCGGTTTAACTGGATCATGTCCTCAACCTTTTCGTTGACCTTCAGCGTCACGAGAAATGCGGCAAATTGGCCGTTGGCGATCACAACTCCCAATCCCACCAGGACGAGAATCAGGATGAAAGGGACTACAGCAATAAAGATATATGTGACGACCAACCTTCGACGAAGGTGCCAGAGGATGTGGTGCTTGAAAGCACCGACCAGACGGGCAATGTAATAAACTGCGGAAACCGTCAGGCCGATCACGAAAACGAACCACAGCAGTCCCGGTGCGCCGCCTGAGAACTTGCCTTCCACCCACAAGGCCACGCCGAACGCCAGCAGCCATGCCGTAAAGCGCGCCATCGGCCGTCCACGGTATTCCTGCAGGAGCGCTTCAAGAACGTCGGCGAGCATACCACCTCCCGAATGGAACAGTGAATGCGCAGATTGGTGTCGATGGCAGGCAGAAGCGGCAAGGGCTGAAGTAAGGAACCGGCCGCCGTGTTTTCTTTCCATTCATGGCAGCCCTTCCCGGGTCAAATTTCCGTCTTCGTCACCGGAGTTGCTGTCGAAGGTTGTCTGGAAGAGAGGCGAAGGATACTGTGGCGGCGGCTGTATCCAAAATAGATCACAAAACCAATTGCCATCCAGACAAAAAGACGGATCCAGGTATCCAGCGGCAGGCCGAGCATCTGTGCCAGAGAGATAATCATGCCCATGGGCGCAACAAACCATACAGCCGGCGTGCGGAAGGGCCGGCTGATCTCAGGACGCATCCTGCGCATCGCCAGCACCGAACCGCATACAATCGTGAATGCCAGCAGCGTTCCGATGCTGACCAGTTCTCCCACAATTCTCAATGGGATAAGTCCGCCTCCCAGGGCCACGAAAAATCCTACCAGCGCTGTGCTCTTGTAGGGGGTCCGAAAGCGCGGATGCACTGTCCCAAAGGCCTTGGGCAGCAGGCCGTCATACGCCATCGTATAGAAGACCCGCGTCTGCCCCAGCAACATCACCAGAATCACCGCTGTGGTTCCGAGAATAGCCCCTATCTTGACCAGTGGCGACAGCCAATGGGCCGGCGTCGCATCAACGGCGACAGCCAAAGGATCAGGCACGTTCAACCGCTGGAAGGGAATGACGCCGGTCATGACAATGACCACGCCCAGATAAAGCAGAGTGGAAATACCCAGCGAACCCAGGATGCCGATCGGCATGTCGCGTTCAGGATTGCGTGCCTCCTGCGCCGCCGTTGAGACAGCGTCAAAGCCGATATAGGCAAAGAACATCAGTCCCGCACCACGCAGGATGCCGCTCCACCCGAACTCACCGAAAGTCCCCTGGTTGGGCGGCATGAACGGCGTCCAGTTCCTTGGCATCACGTACAACGCACAGACAACGATAAAAAGCAGAATTACCCCAACTTTGACGATAACGACTAAGTTGTTGAAGCCTGCCGACTCTCGAATACCAAGAATCAGCAGAATGGTAATCAAGGCCACAATGAAAAATGCCGGAAGATTGAAATATGAGTGAACCACCGCCCCATTTACCGTCATGGTCTTTTCCCATGGGCTTCGGGCCAGTTCGGCGGGAAATGGTATATGGAGAGTGCGCAGGAAGGAAACCATGTACCCTGACCAACCGATGGAGACGGTTGTGGCGCCGACGGCGTATTCGAGAATCAGGTCCCAGCCGATGATCCACGCCAGAAATTCGCCGATGGTCGCGTAAGCGTAGGTGTAGGCGCTGCCCGCCACAGGAATCATGGAGGCGAATTCTGAATAGCACAACGCCGCAAACGCGCAGCCGATCCCCGTCAGGATCACAGACAGCACCAGCGCGGGACCCGTATGCTGAACGGCGAGGCCAATGATGACAAAAATCCCAGCCCCTATGATTGCGCCAATACCCAGGGATATCAGGGCCACAGGCCCCAACGCGCGGCGAAGCCCATGCTCGGATTCGGCAGCTTCCCTCCGCAATTGCTCGATGCTCTTTTTTACCCACAAATCAGACATCGCGCCTCCCCATTCTCACCGGTCATCGGCCACAGCCCGCCGGCGCCACCAAAAGTAAACTGGAATCCCGACTCCGACAATGCCCAGGCCTGCAAGGCTTCGACCTGGACGGTTCATTAATAAGGCCCACTCAATAAACAACGCAAGAACAATATAGAGGGCCGGAACCGCCGGATACCCCCACGCGCGATAGGGCCGCGGAGCATCTGGCCGCGTCCGCCGCAATCTGAAAAGACCAAGAATAGTCAAAATATAGAACAAGAGCACGGCAAAAATCACATAATCCAGCAATTCACTGTAAGTTCCAGTCAGCGTCAACAAGGAAGCCCACACAGCCTGGATCAACAGCGAAATTGCGGGCGTATGAAACCTGGGATTGACCTTTCCCACCCTCGAAAAGAACAGCCGGTCGCATGCCATGGCGTAGTACACACGAGCGCCTGCAAGACTCATCCCATTCATACATCCGAACGTTGAGATCACGATGGCAGCCGACATCAGACCCGCGCCCTTCGGCCCGAGAATCACATCCATCACGGCTGTCGCCACGCGGTCTTCCGGGGCGTGCTGGATGGCGGAAAATGGCAACGCCCGAACGTAAATCACATTAACAAAAAAATATACAGTGCAAACGACGATGGTCCCGATGAAAAGCGCCAGCGGAATGTTTCTCCTGGCATTCCTGACCTCAGCGCCTGTGAAGGTAACATTGTTCCATGCGTCGGATGAAAACAGTGGCCCGACAAGCGCAACTGCGAGGACCGTCAGCGTGGCCGCGTTCCAATGAACGTTTCCCCAGAAGTCGATATGTCCGGCCGCCGCGTCGGAGTGTGTCGATTCCCACCAGAGCCCGGCCGCGACAAGGCCTACGAGGGCACCCACTTTGAGCACGGTAAAAATGTTCTGGATCCATGCCCCTGTGCGCAGCCCGAAAATGTTGACCACACCAAGACCTAGAAGAACAGCAATCGCAATCGTTTGCTCGGTCGATAAGGTCAAGGCCACAGGATGCCCAAGGATCGTCCCAGTGCCGAAGTCTAACAGGTAATTCCGTTCCGATATCCAGGGAAAAAAGAATCCGAGAAATTTGCCGAAGGCGACGGCCACTGCGGCGATCGTGCCGGTTTGAATGACGAGGAACAGCGTCCATCCGTAAAGGAAACCAAAAAGCGGGCTGAAGGCTTCGCGGAGATAAACGTATTGCCCTCCGGCGTGCGGCATCATGGCCGCGAGTTCCCCGTACGTCACCGCCGCGGCAACTGTCATGATGCCGCTGACTACCCACGATAGCAGAAAAAGCCCCGGCGAACCGACCTCTCGTGCGATTTCCGCCGCCACGATGAAGATGCCCGATCCGATCATCGAGCCCATGACTATCGTGGTGCAATCCAGCAGGCCAAGCCCCTCCACCAGACCTGCTGCGGGCGCTCGTTGGGCTGAGTTGTCAGCTACAGTGGCAGCCATGTTGCCAAGCCTGCAAAGAGTAAATGGTCCTTTATCTCGCGGGAGGGAGTATTCAGCCAAGCGCCTGGAGGAATTTTCGCGCCTGCGCCCCGATGTCCTCAGCAGCGAGAAGATCATGGATCACAGCTACAGAATCCGCTCCCGCTTCGATAACTGAAGGCGCCGTCGCAAGCGTTATTCCACCGATCGCTACGAGCGGCTTGCGCGTCAATGCGCGCATCTCACGCACACGTTCCAGCCCCACAACAGGATCGGGGCGCTCCTTGCTCCCTGTAGGGAAAACCGGCCCGAACGCAATATAGTCGGCTGAAGTCGCTTCCGCCTCTACAAACTGCTCGCGGTTATGGGTTGAGACTCCCACTCGCTGGCCCTCCAGAAGAACACGCCGGGCAAGCTCGACCGGCAGGTCATCCTGGCCGACGTGCACCCCGTCCGCGCCCGCCAGCAACGCCACGTCCGGCCTGTCATTAACAATAAAGATGCCTCCGGCGTGATGCACACGTTCGGCAATCGCGCAGCATACATCAAACATGCGGCGGGACGTATCTGTTTTTCCACGGTATTGAATCAAACGAACGCCTGCTGAGAGAAGGATCTCCGCAACAGTGGCTGGCGCGAGTTCCCTCGTCTGGGCAGGGTCGATGATGGCATACAGGCGGGGAATTCGAAAACCCATATATCAGGACCAGGGCGGATTCAGATTATCCGCCCGCGCCGTTACGGCTGAAGCGTTTGAGAAATTGCGTATCGAATCTGCCGGCGCGGAAATCGGCATCGGCAAGGACCTTTTCCTGGAGCGGAATGGATGTGGAAATGCCTTCGACGATAAACATCTCGAGAGCGCGCGCCATGCGCTGGACGGCTTCCGCGCGGTCCTTCCCGTGGACCACCAGCTTGGCGATGAGCGAGTCGTAATAAGGAGGAATAATCGACTCCGCGTACGCCGCCGTATCGACCCTGACTCCGGTGCCGCCGGGTACATGGAACCCGCTGATTTTCCCAGCCGACGGCGCGAAAGTCACGGGGTCTTCTGCGCAAATCCGGCACTCGATGGCATGCCCCCGAAGCGGCACGGTTTCGCCGTCGATTTCGAGCGGCTGTCCGGCGGCCACCTGGATCTGCATCTTGACCAGGTCAAGGCCGGTCACCATCTCCGTCACTGGATGCTCAACCTGGATCCTGGTATTCATTTCAAGGAAATAGAGCTTGCGGTTCTCATCCATCAGGAATTCGACGGTGCCGGCGTTCGTATAGCCAACCTCCCTGAGTGCGCGCACGACTTTGCCGCCAACTTCCCGACGCAGTTCGTCGTCCATCTGGGTAGAGGGCGACTCCTCCAGCAATTTCTGGTGTCGGCGCTGAATGGTGCACTCGCGCTCGCCAAGATGAACGACCTTCCCGTGGTGATCACCCATCACCTGAAACTCGATATGCCGCGGCGACGCAACATATTTCTCAAGGTACACGTCTGACGATCCGAACGCCGCCTCGGCCTCTTTCTGCGCCATACGGAAAAGCTTGGGCAATTCGTCCGCCGAGTCGACGATCCGCATGCCTTTGCCGCCCCCGCCCGCAGCAGCCTTCACCATCACGGGATATCCAATCTTCGCCGCCGCCTCCAGCGCTTCCTCTTCTGAGGCGAGGATTTCAGTTCCAGGCAGCACGGGCAAGCCGAGTTCCGCCATGCGTTTCCGTGCCAGGTTCTTGTCGCCCATCAGGCGGATGACATCCGGTTTCGGACCTATAAACGTCAGCTTGCAGGTCTCGCAGACTTCTGCAAACTTGGGGTTCTCCGCCAGGAACCCGTATCCCGGGTGAATCGCCTCTGCGCCCGTGATCTCGGCAGCGGAAATGATGGCGGCGACGTTCAGGTAGCTTTCTGAACTCCGGGCAGGGCCAATGCAGACGGCTTCATCTGCGAACCGTACATGGAGTGAGTAACGGTCGGCTTCGGAATAAACAGCCACGGTGCGGATGCCCAGTTCTTTGCATGCGCAGATCACCCGCAGCGCGATTTCTCCCCGGTTGGCAATGAGAACTTTTCCAAACATGGATTACAACAAGCGCGCAGGCCCAATATTCCCCTGCGGCCCGCTCGCGGTCACACAGCAGTTTCGCTTCTCAAGAGGACTTGATGGTGAAGAGGGGCTGCCCGTATTCGACCGGCTGTCCGTTCTCGACATGAATGCGCACAATCTCCCCGGCGAATTCGGACTCGATCTCGTTCATCAGCTTCATCGCTTCAATAATACAGAGCACCTGCCCGACATGGACCTGATCACCCACATTAACAAATGGGGGAGCATCCGGCGACGGGGCCGCGAAGAACGTCCCGACCATCGGAGACTTCATCACATGAAGGCCCTCTTCAGATGCCTCAGGGGCTGGTTCCGGTGCCGCAGGTTCCTGCGGGGGCAAGACCGCCGGCACAGAAACAGGTTCAGCAGACCCCACCGAAACCGCGGCATGCGAATTTCCGGAAACCGGATGGTCGGCTGCCGTCGCTGCGGATCTTCCCCGCAGGATCCGGATGCGCATCCCGTCCTTTTCCATCTCAAATTCCTGGATTTCCCGATCAATCAGGAGGTCGATTAAACCCTGGATTTCTTTGAGTTCCCAGGCCCGTTCGGACTCCTGCACTTCCGCTCGGGATGGCTTCTTGCCGGGCATATTCCCCCTTGTGTCCTTAACTGGCGAACCAAGCGTCTTTCGTGGCCGGGGTCAGGTTTTCGGGCTTGCCTTCCGTCACAAGGATAGTATCTTCAATTCGGACCCCTCCGAGCCCTTCCAAATAGACGCCTGGTTCTATTGTAATAACGTGTCCCTTCTGCAATCGAGATTTGTCTCCACGGGCAAGGCGCGGCATTTCGTGGATTTCAAGCCCGACCCCATGCCCTGTGCTGTGGGTAAAAAACCGCTCCAGCTTCTTTTTATCTAAGACCTTCCGCGCCTGCGAGTCAACTTCTCCCGCTCGCTGTCCCGGGGTCGCGGCCTTGACCGCCCTTTCCTGGGCTTCGCGCACCTGATTGTATAACATTCGAATTCGCGCTGACGGTTTGCCCAGATAGACAGTCCGCGTCATATCGGCCGCATATCCGCCAAGTATAGCACCGAGATCGATAATTACCAAATCGTTTTCGTTCAACGATTTGGCAGTAGGCTTGGCATGCGGCCAGGCGCTTCGCTCACCGGACGCCACGATCGTTTCAAATGCCGCCCCGTCAGCCCCCTTCCGCTTCATTCGGTACTCGATTTCAGCAGCCAGGTCGCATTCCCGCGCACCCGGACGGACCAGGCCGCGCACTTCCTCGAAAACCTCCGCCGTCAATTTCCCTGCTCTGCGGATCCAATCGACTTCCAAGGGGCTTTTTACCGCTCGCAACTCCTCCACCATTCCGCCCGCGGGAACCCATCGTCGACTTCCGGCCGCCTTCTCCAGCGCCTCAAAGTCGCGGCACGTGAGAGTTGCGTCATCATATCCCACAGGCCCAAGGCGCTTCTTTCGAATCCAGCGCGCGGCCTCTTTCAGCAACCCGCCCTTGACTTCAACCACTTCAACTCGTTCAACCTGTTCTTTTGCCTGAAGCGTGTAACGCGGATCGACCCACAGCACGCTTTCGGAGGGCCCCACAAGAGCCGCTCCCGCGCTGCCGCGAAAGCCTGTAAGGTAAAAGATATTCGGCAGGCTTGTGACCAGCAGTGCCCCGATCCGCTTTCGCTCAAATTGCGATGCCAGTCGCTGCCTTCTGTCCTCGAAATCCCGCTGATGTGTGTTTGGACCCATCGCTCAAAAAAAAGAGGAAGCCGCAGCCTCCTTGCAGGAAAAGATAGATTGTACTACGACTCACGGGTTGGAATCCGGCTGCCAGCGCGGCCGGCTGGTGGTAGTGCTATGTCAGAATCTTGGGGGTTACGAAAAAGAGCAACTGCTGGTCATTCTCCTGTCTGGTAGAGCTTTTGAAGAGATGGCCGAGAATCGGGATGCTTCCCAGCCACGGGACCTGCGTGGCGGAGTTCGATTTCGTGTGGACCGTGACGCCGCCAAAGATCACCGTGCCGCCGTTGGGGACCAGCACCTGTGTCGTAGCGGACTGGGTATTGATCGTCGGTCCGGCGAATGTCAGCGCTGGCCCCGGCGAGGAGTTCTGCACCTCAATCGTCAGGAAAACGTTGCCGTCCTGGGTTACCTGTGGCGTGACCTTCAATTGCAGGGACGCCTGGACATATTGAACGCTGATTGTGTTGTTGATCGTGGTCTGGATGGGAATCTGGGTCCCCTGGATTACCGTCCCTTCCACATTGTTCTGAGTCACAATCGACGGTTCCGAAATCGTCTTGGCCTGGTCGCGCGTCTCGGCGGCTGCGATCGCGGCATTGATGACGTAGTTCGAGCCCAGGTTCGAGAGTACAAACACGCCAAAACCTGTAGCCGGCGCCGTAGTAACCGTCGGGGGCGTCAGCGGCTGGCCGGAGACGGGATTGCCCGTTGCCCCGCCGGTCGTAAGGCTTCCGGAGGCGTTTCTCTGAGCATATGAAAGCGCAGTAGAAAGATTGCGCACAAAGTCGTTCGTGGCGCGGATGATCCTCGCCTGAATCGAAATCTGCTGCGCCTTCTGGTCAAGTCTGTCAATAACGGCCTCGATCTTCGGTATGTGCGAGGGTATATCGGAAATAATCAGCGTGTTCGTCCGCTCATCCACAAGGACGCTGCCACGCCTGCTCAGGGCCCCTCCGCCCGCCCAGGTCTTCAGCAGCGCGGCAAGGTCCGCCGCCTTGGCGTAATTCAGACGGCGGAAAACGGTGTGAAGGGGTTCGGATTCTTCCCGCGCAAGCAGCAGTTTTTGCTGATCTTCCTCCTCGCGCTCCAGTGTGGAAAGTTTCGCGATGCGGAGAACGTTGCCCTCCAGCTTGTCGCCCAGGCCGTTATCATTCAACACCAAAGCCAAAGCCTGATCCCACGGCACGTCGTCCAACACGGTCGTAACGCTGCCCGAAACATCCGGGTCAACGATGATGTTCAGCCCGCTGACTTCATGGATCAGCCTGAAAAAGTCCTTCAGATCGACCCCCTTCAGGTTAAGCGAAATACGCTTGCCGGTATATTTAGGGGCCTCCTCGACGCCGGCGTTCCGCGTCACCGGCACGACCACCCGGCTGAGGGCGGCTTCCTCGGCGTTGGCCATAACTTTCGCAGCCCTGGCAGCCTCGCGGACCTGCGGGAAATTCTGTTCCCTCGTTGTCTGTCTCGGTCCTATGGCCCTTAATGGGGGATCACCAGACCCAGGCAGACCTGTGGCAACATTGGATGGCACGGAACCAGCCGCAGGTGTGGCCGCTCGGGTCTCACCTGACACAGGCTTTACGCTTTCCTTTTCAGCCGGAGCGGAACTTGTAACTTCCGCTGCCTCCTTCAGCGCCGCATGCTTTGGTTGCAATTCGGCTTTTGCTTCAGTTACAACTTTCTCGCGGGATGCCGTTCTGGCCTCAACCGCGGTTTTTGACGGCGAATTAAGTCCTGTTTGAAGTGCCGACCTCACCGGCTGGTTTGCTTCAACCTCTGGCGTCAGATTCGCATGCGTCACTGCCGCGTGTCTCGGGACCAGTTCGATGCGAAAACCGGCGGCGTCACGGTCAACGTGGTAAATCGCATCCTCCTTGAGGTCTGCAACGACGCGGATGACTCCTCCGTGTTCCTCACTGAACCTCCCCACGCGGATTCGCGCCAGCAGAGGCAAGTCGGAGGAATATCTCCAGCGGTGGGTCTTATTGATCGCGCCTTCAAGGTCCAGCACCAGCCGGTTCGGGTGGTCGAGATGAAGGACGCGGTATTCGGTGGGGCTGCTCGTAGCAACTTCAATTTCTGTTCCATTTCCGCTCTCAGCGCGGCGGATTGAAATTCCCGTCAGCCGCGCCGGCCCCGACTTTTGTGCAGAGGCCGCGGCGTCAGAGGCGTCTCGGACAGCAGGTGATCCTGGGTTTGGAGGATTGATTAATGCGACGGTGGATGTCTTTGCCGTTTGCCGCGCGGCGGGTATCGAAACCAGGCCCGTCGCTGCACACATCGCCGCCACACCCATAAGATAGCTTCGTTTCATCCTTCCTCCTACCGTCCGGAATTCAGTTTAAGGACGACCTCGCGGCTTGAGAGCTTGCCGTCGGCCTCCTGAATATCCTGTTTGAAATAGACGGAATCCGGCGTAATCTTCTGGACGACGCCGTTGTAAACCTGATCATGAACGTGCAGGAAGTAAGCCAGGTTCGCCCGGTTCGTCACAACCGCGATCATCTCATCCGTGTCCTCTTCGCGCACAATCCCTTTCAACTGGATCGCTCCGATCACAAGGCCCCTCGATCCCGGGGGCAGAGGCACTTCCGGCAAATCCCCTTTCGCGCCGGGACTCGGAGGGTGCGGAACTTTGAACGGGTCGCGCTTCTCCCGAAAGGCGCTCACGCGGGCGCGCTCAGCGGCAAGAATATGCCTGTCTTTCTTTGACCGGGTGTCGCTGACGGCGCCTGCTGGCGTCCGGATCCCTCTGCCAGATTCCGGTCTCCCCGACGCTGGCGCCGTCGTGGAAACCAGCAGCGCACCAAACATCACCCAGGCGGCCAGCCAGGTTCTCCTGTGCCCTTTAATCAACTGCGCTGTCATATCACTCTCTCGTCCTATTTCACCCCTTTTGCGACACCGGGGTTCGCGGCCGGCTGGTTGTAATAGGTCGTGATCACACAATTGGCGCCCACGGTCTCCGCGGGAGAGACTTCGTAGGATCCCAGCCCGCCGCCTCCGGGAGAGCCCAGAGAAAGGTTGGTTACAGTGACGATCCGCTGGCTGTGGGCCAGGCGGTAAAAAAACTGAAGCAGGCGGTAGTAAGTCCCGTCAAGGCGCAGCCTGTAAGGCATTTCAACATATAACTCTTTGCTCACCTGAGGGTCTGCCACAAACGTCCGGATGTGTACGCCGCTTGAAACTCCGGTGTCGTAAACCGATTTGACAAATGCATCCGTGGCGGGCTCGTCGGGTACGATTGATCTCAAAGTTTTCAGTTGTTCGCTGAGTTGGGAGATCCTGTTCACGTACTCGGTCTGTTCACTCTTGAAGGCTTCGTTCCTGTCATTCTCGGCCCTCAAATGCGCCACCTGTTGCTGCAAGCTGTCCAGCCGGGTCGATTCGGGCAGCGCAAAGTACCAGAAAATGACGCCCGCCAGAGAAAACGCGAGGACGGCCAATACAATGGACTGCGTGCGCGCGGGCAAGTCGTTAAAACTTTTGGCCATGACAGCTTGTTCCTTTACTTTGCCTTCCCAGGAGGCGCCGTAACTTTGGATGCTCCGCCGTCCGCCGCCCCGTCTGTTCCCGGCTGCACGTAAGAACAATCAAGATTGAACTTGAAGTTCGTCCGCCCATTCTGGTTGTCCTGGTAATACTGGAGCAGCCTGACGTCTGTGAAGCGTGGTGAATTCAGAAGGGCGGTGATAAACCGGGCGATCGCCGGCACGCGGTCTGCCTCCCCTCGGATGTGCAACTGGCTCCCTTCCGGGGTCACCTGAAGCAGATAGAGGTCCGGGGTGGCGTTCACTGTCTCCCCAAGCCCTTCCATTAAATCGACAGGGCCTTGTCGTTTGGTTTGGAGCTTCTGGATGGTCTGAATGCGTTCTTCGAGCGTCTTGAGCTGCCGTTGGTATTCCTGGTTCTGCGCCCTCACGGACGCCAACTCTTTCTGCCGGACCTGTTCGCGGGAGAGCGCAGCCTGCGCCTGAGCGATCTGCCGGCTCCAGTAGAAGTACACAAACCCCACCGTGCTCATGGAAACAGCCAGCGCCACGGCAAACACCAGCGCCTGCCGCGCCCCGGCCGATGAGGCTGCCGCAACCGTCGCCTCAGGCGCTTCCTCTGCGAGCAGGTTGATTTTCATCATGGCGAATCAAAACTCCTCAGCGCGAGTCCCGTGGCCACGCATACGCAGGGCGCAATCTCTGCCGCGTAACCCGGATCGAACCGCGAGGGATCGATATGCACCCTGCGGAAAGGGTCCATCATTTCAATCGGAACATTGAACTCTTCCTTTAACAACTCGAGCAGACCCTCAACCTTGGCCGTTCCCCCCGCAAGGTAAATCGCCTGGATGTTTTCCGGCGATGTTGTCTGCCGGAAAAAGTCAAAGGTCTTCTGGATTTCAAGCAGCAGGATTTCTGAAACGGAGCGCAGATGCGGCTTCGCCGCATCGGGGGAAACGTTGGGGAGCGCGCGGCCCTGCTTCAGAAGTTCGGCGTCCCCAAAACTCAGGTTCAATTCTTTCTTCAGCGTGTCCGTGTACTGGTTACCCCCCACGGAAACGTCCCTTGTAAACAGCGGCACGCCGTCGCGCACGATGTTAATGTTCATCGTGCTGGCCCCGATGTTCAGCAGGGCCACCAGCGCCCCGGGGGCCGGATCGTAATTGGCCTCGAAGGCGTTTTGCAGCGCCAGCGCGTCGATGTCCACTACGACCGGGACCCGACCCGCCTGGCTCAGAACGTTCGTATGGTTCAGGATCTTTTCCCGCTTCGCCGCCACCATCATGACGTCCGTGCCACCTCCCGCCGCCGGACCCATCACCTGATAGCTCAGGTTGACGTCCGCCACGTCAAATGGAATGTGCTGCTGCGCCTCGTAAGGTATGGCGGAGGCAATCTCGGCGTCGCTCGTAGCGCTCAGCGTGATCCTTTTGACAATCACCGAATGCCCTGAAACTGAAGTCGCGACTTCCTTGATCCTGATCTTGTTGTCGGCCATGACCTTCTTGATCGCCGACGAAACCATCAGCGCGTCCATGATCGAGCCGTCCACAACGACGTCCTGGTCAAGCGGTTCAAGGCCGAGGCTCACGAGTTCATAACCCTGGGCCCTCCGGGCCAGTTCAACAGCCTTGACAGAACTCGACCCGATGTCCAGCCCCACCAGCCTTTTCGATTTACTCCAGAGCATGGTCCAAACTTCCTTTCAGGACACCCGGGAACGCCGCAGCCCGGCCCGCCGCTGTCCCGGTCGAAGGCCAGGCTGCGCTTTGATCTTGCGCGGGGGTGTTTACTTGATCCGGCAGCCCATTACTTATCCGCCTATTACATCGGCAATCAAGAGCGTAAACTAGAGAACATCCCGGTCTCCAGCGGATGATTAGAAAATCGTAATTCCCTCGACCGCCATCGCTGTCATTTCACCTGGAGTGTCACTTGGATTGAATGGCTCAGTGATTGCGCCGCGGCCGTGACCGTCAGAGTGTAGGTTCCGGCGGGAGTGCCCATGCCGGGCGCTGGCGACGGACCTCCGCCGCCCCCTCCGCATGCAGCCAGGACCAGCGAGAACACCAGCGCTGCCGCGAGGTTCGTCCACACAACGGCCTTCCGGCGTGTGCCGGACTGCAGAAAGAAGTCTATGAGCGCAAGCAACACACATAGAAACCAGAAGTAGCGCGGACCTTTCCAATCAGGCCGCCGGGGGACACCCAGCGACCGCGCCGTCGTCGCCACGGACATCGTGGCCTGTGCGGCGCCCGACGCGGCCACCTGCACGCTCGAACTCGAAAACGAGCAGGCAGCCCCGGCGGGCGCGTCACTACAGGCCAGCAACACGGGCACGTCGAAGCCGTTCATCGGGGTAATCGTGAGCGTATAGCTTGCCGTCTGTCCTGCCTGAATTGACGTGCTCTGGGGTGATGCGGCCAGGGTAAAATCCGCAAACTGCACGGACAGAGTAAGCGTCGCCGTCATCGATCCCGATGAAGTCGTACTGCTTGTCGTAGAGGAAGCCGTGGATAACGGGGTCGTTGCAGGCGCTGATCCGATCACCACAAAGTTGAACGTCGGGGAAGTGACCGCCGTCAGATTTCCGACTGTGAGCGTGCTCGACTGCCCGGGCGAAATCGTGCCTGGACTGAACGAACACGTGGCAGGCGCGATGTCCGCGCAGCCCAGGACTATTGATCCGGTGTACCCTGAGCTGCTTGTGGCGGTTACAGTGAACTGCACCTGCCCGGTCCCGGCCAGCACCGTCGCTGAACCCGGGTTTGCGGCGAGCGTGAAGGGAGGAGCGCCCGTTCCTGTCAGCGTGATCGATTGCGGCGAGTCCGCGGCCGTATCCGTTATCGAAACCGTCCCCACGCTTGTTCCAAGCGCTGAAGGCGAAAACGTGATGGCAATCGAGCAACTCGCTCCCGGGTTGACCACGATGCCGCAGTTGTTCGTTTGTGTATAGTCCCCGCCGCTCGCCTGGATGCTCGTAATATCAAGCGGAGATTGCGTGGGGTTCGTCAGCGTCACGGATTGCGTGCTCGATGTCCCGACGGCAACCTGCCCAAAGTCCAGGCTGCTGGCTGAAAGGCTGACGGCGCCGCTGGTCCCGGAACCGGTCAGCTCGACGGTGTGCGGACTGCCCGCGGTGTTGTCCGTAATCACCAGCGTCCCCGTGCGCGTGCCGGTCGCCGTCGGGGTAAAAGTCACGCTGACAGTGCACTGCGTTCCCGGCGCAACCGACGAACCGCATTGGCTCGATTCGGCAAAATCGCCTGTCACCGATACGCTGGAGATGCTGAGCGGCGCGCTTCCCGCGTCACCGAGCTTCAGGATCAGCGCCTGGCTGGTGGTGTTGATCTCCTGCGGGGGAAAGACCAGCGGGTTGGGAACGGCCGTGAGTCCGGGAATGTTCTGCGGGCTGATTTTCGCGATCCACGCGTCATACGATCCGCCGGTGTAACCCGTCGTCATCGCCGAAGTTGTAACCGGAAAGTCGGTGGAAAAAGTGTCGCCCGCGACGTAGGCATTGCCTGAAGAATCGAGAGCGACATCATTGGCGGCTTCGTCGCCTGTGCCCCCCAGGTACGTCGAAAAAAGGAGATTGGAACCGGTGGGATCAAACTCGCTGACAATGGCGTCATAAAAGCCTCCGATGGACGCCTGGAGCGGTGACGCAAGCGGGAACTTTCCGCCGTAGGCAAATCCGGCGATCCAGGCGTTCCCGGAAGAATCCACCGCGATCGCGTTGGCCTGGTCGGGATAAATGCCGCCGAGATAGGTGGCGTAGTTGATTGCGCTGCCATCGGGAGCGATCTTGGCCACAAAGATTTCATTCGTTCCGCCCCATGCCGTGCTGAAGGCCCCCTGCGTCACGGGAAAGTCCTTCGAGGTCGTCCAGCCGGTCACATAGGCAGCGCCGGCGGAATCAAGTGCGATGTCTGTTCCGTAGCTGGCCCCAGTCCCGCCCAGGTATGAAGAATAAATCAGCGCCGTGCCGGTGGCGTTCAGCTTGGCGACAAAGGCCTCAAAACATGGAATGTTGCTCAGCGCCGAGCCGCATGTCCCCGCGGTGTACTGCGCCTGAAATCCCCCGAGCGTCGGGAAGTTCGAAGAATTGGTCTGCCCGGTAAGATACACATCGCCAGAAGCATCAAGCGCGATGCCGTTTACATGATCTTCCTGGGCGCCGCCAATATAGGTGGAAAAGACCAGGCTGCTTCCGGTTGGATTGATCTTGGCCACAAAACCGTCAAACGGCCCTCCGCCGTAGCTCGTCTGGAACGCTCCGTACGTGACCGGGAAGTTGGTTGCTGAAGTCAGTCCGCCCACGTAGGCGTTGCCGTTCGAATCGGCGGCGATGCTGCTTGCAAAATCGTCACCCGTTCCGCCGAGATATGTGGAATAGACCAGGCTCGATCCCGAAGCGCTGAGCTTGGCAACAAAAGCGTCGTAGCAGGGATCGGGATACGCTGTGGTGCCGCACGTGCCTCCACCGATCGACCCCTGCAGCGGGCCTGCGGTGGGAAAATCCAGCGAGTCGGTGAATCCCGCCACGTAAGCCTGGCCTGAAGAATCTACCGCGATGCGCGCACCTTCATCGTCTCCGGTCCCGCCTAGATAGGTGGAATAAATCAGCCCTGTTCCCTGGGGATTCAGCTTTGAGATGAACACATCGAAACAAGGCGCGGTGTTGACTTCTGTATCGCAGCTTCCGCCGCCAAAAACGCCCTGGATGCCGCCGACGATCGGAAAGTCCGCAGAACTCGTGTAACCGGTGATGTACGTGTTGCCGGAAGCGTCCACCGCAATGCCCGTCGCGTAGTTTAAATCCGTGCCGCCCAGATAAGTGGAATAGCTCAGCACCGGATCGATCACCAGCGGTTTTACAGGATTGTAGCCGCTCACGTCGAAACCGACATATCCCTTCTTAACCAAAACGTAGCGGACCTCAAGAAGATGGTGGCCTGCCTTGTTATCTCCTAACTGATAAGCGCGCGGCCTGTGGAACCGCACATCGCCCGCTCGCGTGTGCACGACAAGCTCGCCGCTTCGATTGATTCGCAGCCTTGCAGTTCCGTGGTCTCCGCCCGTAATTTCCAGCCGGACGGCGCGCAGGTCGGCGCCTGGCGCCAGATCGATATCGAATTCAAGCTCACGCCGATTGCCGTAATAAACAAGGTCAGCGCCTGGATAGAGGCCCTGATATTCAACTTTGGAATAGGACGGAACATCCCTCACCCACTTTGCAGGATCATTGCCCAGAAAGTAGTTGCTCCTGCACGCTCCCTTGTCCAGCCCTTCAACGCGCGCCTCAGGGTTCGCATTCACCCACCGCAGGCGCAGAACATCTTTCACAACTTTCCTCCGCGCTGCGCCGCGTGGGACAGGCCGATCGCCTGATAACGACTTTTGGGGCGCCGCAGGACTGCGCTCGAGCGACATCACCACCTCTTCCTGCGTGAAGAAGACAGCGTAGCCGCTTCCGCGCGCCAGGAATTTCACCGCCGGGTCCGCCTGCCCGCGGTTCTCTTCAAACAACAGCGGCAGCGAGGCGTAATGAAGTCTTGCGGAAGGCGCCGATGGCCTGCCTGGTGCTCCGGCAGCAAGCGCTGCGAATGCGATTCCCAGCAGGCCCAACCGGCCGGCCTTTGAAAAAGCCCGCGGCCAGCGGGCGCACTTTCTCCAACCAGGGAAAATCGCAGTGTTGTCCAATGGTCTCCTCGGCGGCGCAGACTTTGAGATTCTGGCGTACAGTCCGGACCGTGCGCACAAGGAGCATCGTCAGTTCAGAGGCGGGACTTGAAGGAAGCGCGAACAGCCATTCTGAGCGCATTCCGGCCCCATTCCAGGGGGTCCCGCTGTCATTCAGCGCGAAACGGTAAACTTGCTTTTCGTCCTTGTCGTACTGAATGAGGCAGGCTCTCAGGATGAAGGGAAAGAGGCTGGCGCGCGTCGTTCCGAAGAGGTTAGCGAACAGGTCGGGACCGCAGCTACTTCTTGCAGCGGGTGAACAACTGGTCGAGCAGCTCGATGGCGAGGTCGATTTCTTCGCGCGTAATCGTGAAGGAAGGGGCGAGAGTAAAAACGTTCTTGTAATATCCGCCCACGTCGAGCACCAGGCCCATTCTGCGTCCGCGGGCTTCGAGGTTTCCGGCCAGCCCTTCGGCAAAGATGCGGTCCGTCAGTTCGCGGTCTGGGGTCATGCGGTCCGGCTTTGAGACTTCAATCCTCAGCGCCAGGCCGAGGCCGTCCACCTGCCCGATCGAGTCTCTATGGCGGCGCTCGAGTTCGCGCAAGCCGGCCAGAAAATACGCGCCCTTCTCATTGACGAGCGTTTCGTAATCTTCTTCTTCGAGCATCTTCAGCGTTTCCAGCGCGACCGCCGTTCCGAGCGTGTTGGCGGAAAACGTCGAATGGGTTGATCCCGGCGGGAAGACTTCCGGCGTGATCAGTTCTTCGCGCGCCCACAGACCCGAGATCGGATTCAGACCGTTGGTGAGCGCCTTGCCAAAAACGATAATGTCCGGCGCGATGCCGAAATTCTCAATCGCCCAGAACTTGCCCGTCCGGTAGAACCCCATCTGGATTTCATCGTCCACGATGAGAATCTTGTGCCGGTCGCAGGTTTCCTTCAGACGCTTGAAATAGTCGCGCGGCGGTATCACGTAGCCGCCCGTTCCCTGCACTGCTTCGATATAAAATGCGCCGAACTCGGAGGCTCCGGCCTTCGCGTCCCACACGCCGAAGTATTCCGAATCAAAGAGCTTTTCGAACTGCTCTTCGCAATACAGATTGCATGTTTCCGGCTTCAGCCCGTAGATGCAGCGATGGCAATAAGGGTAAAAGACAAACTGCGCGCGGTCGCTGAAATGCCCGAAGCGGCGGCGGTATCGATAGCTCGACGTGATGGCGGTTGCGCCGAGCGTCCGCCCGTGATAGCTGCCCATGAAGGCGAACATCAGGTTCTTGCCCGTGGCGTTGCGCACCAGTTTGAGCGAGTCTTCGATGGCCTGCGAGCCGCCGACGTTGAAGTGCACGCGCCCCTTCACTCCAAAACGCTTTTCACAGTATTGGGCGATGCGCGCCGCCACTTCGATTTTCTCGGCGTGCAGATACTGGCAGGCGAGTTGCGGCAGGCGGTCCACCTGACGCTTCAGGGCCTCATTCAGCCGCGGATTCTTGTAGCCGAAGTTCGCGGCCGAATACCACATTTGAAGGTCGAGATACGGCGTGCCTTGCTCATCGTAAAGGTAGCAGCCTTCGCAATTGGAGAAGACTTTGGGCGGGTTGAGGTAATGGACGGTGTCGCCGAATGAGCAGTAGCGGCGCTCGAGTTCGAGCAATTCAGCCGTGCGGGTTGTGGTGTCAGGCCATGACATAAATCGGATTTCTCTGGCGCGCTTTCAAACGGACATCCGTCGGCCGGTCATCCTGCTGCGCTCACGGCGGCGTCCAGTGCAAATGCCCCGGATTCCAGCATCTCTGCCAGGTCCTTCTGCACGTCGGCAAAGGTTTCAAAGGGCCGGCAGGCGAAACCATGTTTCCGGCAGTACTCCCGCAGTTCGTGCTTGGCGAAGATAACGTCCGCCTCTTCGATGGCGAAGCGGTCGGAAAGGCCGTCGCCGATAAAAACCACCGCCTGCTGCTTCTTCCTGACGCTGCGAATCATGGCCGGCTTGCAGGTTGCGCATCCGTGTGTGCAGCCGTGATTGCTGTGCGGAAACACCGCGCGCATGCCGCCTGCTTCCAGTTCCAGCCCGGTTGAAAACAGTCGCCGCCCGTTCCGCAATTGGCCGTTGGCTCCCACGCGATTGAGAACACGGCGGATGACATAATCAAAGCTGTCGCTGACAATGTAGAAAGGCAGTCGCCGCCGCTTTATGAATTGATAGAAACGTGGGAAGCCCGGATCGAGCGGGATGGCATCGATCAGATCACTCAGTTGCTTCGGCGTGACCCGCACGAGCGCCGCCTGCCGCTCGAAACACTCTCTTGAACCGATCTCACCCCGCAGCCACTGCTCTTCCACTTCCCGCCAGGAAGGGTCCGCGTACTGCTCGAGGATAACGTCCGTAACGTCCAGGCGCGTGATCGTTCCGTCAAAATCAGAAAAGACCACGGGTTTCTGCAACTGCTTTTCGCTCCGGAAATTTCCCGCAGTTTTCACCCTCAAGAGTTTCTCCCTTCTCGCCGATAAATCCAGCAGAGGGTCAGTCGGATAGGTAGTAAGGAAATCACCCCCTCCTGCACGCCCTGCGCGCTACCTAACCCCTGTTACCCGCCTACTCCCCGCGCTCGTCCACAAGGCGTTTAGGTTTTCGGCCATGGACGAGCGTGCCCGGGGAGCAGAAGCGAAAAGCCAGCCGGTACATTCCGCAAAGGTGGTTTGCCCAGACGTCCGGAAAACGAGACTCAAGATTTTTCCGAACGGCATCCTCAATCGCCGAGGTCGAGACGCCGTTGGTCATCTCCAGGCGGAATTCCAGAATGTCATGCAGCCCTTCCTGCCGCACGGCCACCTGCCAGTTGGACGAAACTCCGGGCACGTCACACAGGACCTTCTCGAAAATCTCCGGGTACATGTTGCCCGCGCCCATCACCACCATTTCATCACGCCGCCCGCGAATACGCGCGATGCGGCGGACGGTCGCCCCGCAGGAACAGGGGCCATCGAGGAAGCGCGTGATGTCGCGCACGCGATAACGGATAAAAGGTGACGTGCGGCGGGAAAGCGTCGTGACCACGAGTTCGCCGTAACCCTCCGGATCTGGATCGAGAATTTCAAAAAGCAGGTTGAACTCGTCGACGTGATAGCCATTGCGCTCGCGGCACTCCATCCCGGCGCCGCCGCCCATTTCCGTTGAGCCGTAGCCGAGAACCACCGGGGCATTCCAAATCCGCTGAACGTAATCCCGATAGGCGTCGGTCATGCGGTCGCCGGCGGCAAGAATCAGCTTGACCGGAAAAGTCCCCTGCTTTTCGGCGAGTTCGCTGAGGCTGACGAGCCAGGTCGGGTCCGCCACAATCACGTTGTAGTGGTAATGGGCCATCCGGTCGTACACTTCGCGCGGATGGGGCTTGCCTGCGGCAGAGCAGAAAACGCCCAACTGCTTGCACGCCAGAAAAGTCACCCAACTGCTGATCCAGTATCCGGCGTCGAACGTGCAGACCACGCGGTCGCCCGGACGCAGGCCGTTTTCGTAGAGCGCTGCGGCTTCGTAGCGCGCGGCAAGATCAAGCTCATCGTAACCAAAGTAAACGCGCTTGGGCCCCCCGGAAGTTCCCGTGGTCTCAAACACCGCCTGCGGTTCCCGGCAAAGGAACTCTTCGGGCGGCAGGCCACGGATGTCCTCAGGCGTGGTAAAAATCCCGCCCAGGTCTTCCGGACGGCGGACCTGCTCCGCGCGAAGGCCGGCTTCGCGGAGCTTTCTTGCGAAAAACTTCTGGTTCGCGGCTGCGTAGCGCACCACGCGCCGGAAGCCATCCATCTGCATCCTGCGGATGATCCCCCGCGGGATGGATTTGCCCCACTGGACGAGCCGGGGAATCGAGTCGCCAATCACACCGCGTTCGAGGATCTGCCTGATATCAGCGACCATGAAATTTCAGGACCAGCGGCAAACGGTCTGCGGGTCCACACAAAGTTAAAGCAATCATGCGCCTTGCAGAGCCGGAATATCGGAGATGAATCGCCTCTACGAAGTCATTTGGCGAGGTCAACTCGCCGGCACGGCCGATTTTCGGCGGTCATCGACCGTCCGTGCAGTCACGCTCTCCATAAGCCCGACGGCCACAGGTCAAAGCCACAGCCGGTCGGCGATCTGCGGCCGGAACAAACTCCAATCGCCGCTACGGGTCACATCAGATAGGCCCGCTCTCCGAAGCCTTGCGGCGGCGAAGCCAGCAGATCAATATACGTCTCCTTCTCAAGCAGCGCCCGCGCCACTTGCGCCACGGAATAGGCTGCATCGGGCCGAGCCGCCTCCCGTTCGCGCTCTCTCAATTCCTCGACCTGCTTTGGATCATCAAGAAGGCTGGAGACAAGCGGCGGAATCTGTTCAGGCCCTGCAACCGCCAAAGCCAGGTGGCGGCCGACGAGAAACCTGAAGTTCTGCTCCTCCACCCCAGGGGATGGACGAGTGAGAACCATTGGAAGTCCTGCAGCCAGCGCCTCTGAGGTTGTGACGCTGCATGGCGTTGTGATCAGCAGGTCTGCCGCGCCCATCAGTTCCGGAATGTAATCCGACCAGCCAAAAACATGGAGGTCAAGCGCCAGTTGGCATCGCAGCGCATCAAGGCGTGCACGGGCGGCCCGGTCCTGGCCCGCCACGGCGAGGGCGTGGATCGGCTGGCGGCACATCTCGAGGCTGCGGATGATGGCCTCCAACTGGGACGTGTCCGCCCGTCCAACCATCACCAGAACGACAGGTCGGTCCGGGTGAAGCCCGAGCGCACGGCGAAGATCGGCCCTGTCGAAACTGGCCGCAAAAGCGGGGTCCACCGGGACACCGCATGTCAGGATACGGTTGTGGGACACCCCGAGAGAAATCAACTGGTTCTTTGCCGCTTCGCTGCCGGCACAATAAACGTCGATTTCATCCTTGACCCACCGAGGCTCCGTATAAAAGTCGGTCTGGACGGCAAGGATGGAAGCATCAAACCAACCCTCGCGCCGGCCGAGCGCCGCAAGCTGAGCCGAATCGGGGTCCACCACGATCACCAGATGCGGCCGGAATGACTGGAGGCGGGAAAGCACCGGACGGCAGGCATGCCGAAAAATCCAATCCAGGGAGGTTCTCCGGAGCCGTTTCCGCTGCTGCCATTCCCAAAGCCGGCGCCAGACCGCGGGAGTGCTTCGGGCCATGGATCCGTGCGAAAGGGCGCAGAGGCGCACGAACCAGGGCTGCGCCCTGTCGAGCGCGTCAATTGTCCTGGCTTCGACGTTGTCCGCTCCGTCGTGAAGCGCCTGGTGAATCGCCTGCGCCGCCCGCATGTGCGCCGCCCGGGCGCCAAGCGTCAGGATCGCGATCCGCCTGATTTCCATATCCGCTCCAGCTTAATCATCCCCTGCACTGAAAAGGCCGCGGGAAAATTAGGACTTCACTCCCAGCGCCGCACCAGCAGGACCGCATTCAATCCCCCGAACGCGAAGGAATTGGAAATCGCCGCGCGGACCCGCATTTCCCTCGGCTGGTTGGGAACATAATCCAGGTCGCATTCCGGGTCCTGCTCTGTGTAGTTCGCCGTGGGCGGAACTACGCCGCGCGCAACCGCCAGCACCGTTGCGACAAACTCGATCGCGCCTGTTGCTCCCATTGCGTGACCGTGCATCGATTTCGTGGAACTGATGGCCAGCTTGCGCGCGTGGTCCTTGAAAACTTCCTTGAGCACCTGGGTTTCCGTAGCGTCGTTGAGGCGCGTGCCGGTGCCGTGGGCATTGACGTAATCAACTTCATCCGGCGCAACGCCGGCCCCATCAAGCGCCATGCGGATGGCGCGCACCGGGCCATCCACAGAAGGCTGCGTAATGTGTGAGGCATCCGAACTCATCCCGCAGCCGGCGAGTTCGCCGTAAATCCTGGCGCCGCGCTTCCGCGCGTGCTCAAGTTCTTCGAGAAGCAGGACGCCGGCGCCTTCACCAATCACCATCCCTTTGCGGTCAGCTGAAAAAGGGCGGCAGGCCGTGGCAGGGTTTCCGTTGCCGGAAGCGAGAACGCGTACCGCCTCCCAGCACCGCATCACACCATAAGTGATGGGCGCGTCGGCTCCGCCGGCCAGCGCGAGGTCCGCCAGACCGAACTTGATCAGATGATATGCCTCAGCGATTGCATGGCCGGATGACGAGCAGGCAGTGGCGGTAGCAAGCGCCGGCCCCTGCGCCCCGTATTCCATGCAGATGTGCGAGGTGGCGGCATTGTGCATGATGCGCGGAATCGTGAAGGGATGCAGGCGGGTGACGTTTTTCGCATAAAGATTGTGATAGCCGGCGTCGTAGCTGCCCGCTCCGCCCATCCCGGAACCCATCACGACGCCAAAACGGGAGCGCTCTTCATCGCGGACCTCAATGCCGCTCGATTGCATCGCTTCTCCTGCGGCAATCAGTGCAAATTGCGCAAACCTGTCGAGCAGATCCAGGCGCTTGGCAGGGAAATAATCTTCCGGGTTGTAGTCAGAAATCTCAGCCGCAATTCGAACCGAGAGAGGTGAACTGTCAAATTGAGTTATCGGCCGGACGCCCGACCGGCCATGCAACAGGTTCTCAAAAAAGCTGTCCTGGTTCTTGCCTGTGGAGGCGAAGACCCCCAGCCCGGTTATGACGACCCTTCGCACCGTGGACTCCACGAGGATTAGTTATTGGCCGCAGGACTGCCGCCCTTGGCCATCGCCGCGAGATCTGAAATATCCTTGCCTTCAAGTACGCGCGTCAGGCTATCGACCACTTGCCGCACGCTTTTCATGTTCTGGGCGACAGCGTCCGGAATATCGATCTTGAACTCCTCCTCGAGTGCAAACACGATATTGACGCCGTCCAGTGAGTCGATTCCCAGTTCCTCAAAGGTCGAATCGATGGAAACTTTTCCGGGATCCAGATGCTGCTCGCGTGCGATAATTTCCACCACTTTTTCGGCAACGTTCATCTCCGCTCCTTGCTGACCGGCTCAAATCCTCCGTCGCGTCCGTCAATCGTCTACGACGTGCTCATGGATTTTTTCTTTGCAAACTCATTGACGACGCGCAGTAATTCCGCCAGCCGAAAGGGTTTTTCCAAAAAAGCTTTCACTCCAAGTTCCTGCGCCATCTGCCGCTCTGCTCCGGTAATAAAGGAAGTCATCAGAATCGCGTCACAGGCTACATTCCTTTGCTGAAGCTTACGCAAAAGATCCAGACCGTTTTCGCCTGGCATTCGCAAATCGATCAATATTACTGCCCGTTCCCCGTCGCGGTCCAGAACGTCCCACAGAGCTTCGCCATCTTCTGCCACCTCCACAGAATACCCATTCGAGCCAAGAACCTCAGACAGAAGGTCGCGGCTTTCTTGATCGTCATCAACCACTAGAACTCGTGGTGAACCCACTCGGACACCCACACTGGAGGATTCTCATCTTCCAAACCACCGCCCTTATAGCACAGTCGAGTCCAAAGTTCACGCATAATTGCAACAAACTCATTTTTAAGGACCTAGTCTCAACTTACCAAATTAAAAGACCGTGACGAGCATACAAGGAATATGTCAATTTGCCACATGGGCTGG
The DNA here is from genome assembly GCA_035652895.1 of Terriglobia bacterium. Classification (GTDB taxonomy): domain Bacteria; phylum Acidobacteriota; class Terriglobia; order UBA7540; family UBA7540; genus SCRD01. The sequence continues at coordinate 11,899 of DASRCX010000064.1, read as the reverse complement.
TTGTCATGTTTCAGCTTGAAACACTCCATTTAGAATTCTGCGTTGCATTTCAATGTTCAGTCCGACGAAACTGGGACGATTTGGTATTTACTGGAATTCATATAAAATCCGCTATCTCTTGAATTGAAGTAAAAGTGAGCCCTGACTGCCTCGCCGCACGAATGATTGCCGGCAACGCTTGCACAGTGCAGGATTGATCGATGCCGCCGGGCGGTGGCTGCTCATGGCCGTCGTGCAGGAGAATAACCGCGCCGGGGCGCAGCCCTCGCGTGACCGACTGGACGATTGCCGGAGTTTTGTATTTCCAGTCGTAACCCGCCGTGGACCACATGACTAAGCTAAGGCCTCTCTGCCTGAGGACCGGCATTAACCCAAACCATCGCGCGCCATAGGGCGGCCGAAACCACTTCGGTCGCACGCCGGTTACGCGCTCGATGGCCTCCTGCGCACGATCAATTTCCTGTGCGATGAACCCGCGTCGTCGCCCTAACAGCAGCGGATGCGAGTACGTATGGTTCCCAATGGTGTGGCCTTCGCGGACAATTCTCCGGGCGATTTCAGGGTAACGTTCGACGTTCTTTCCGCACAGGAAAAAGACGGCCCGGATTCTGTGCTCGGCAAGAATATCGAGCACCTGCTCGGTAAAAGGCGGGGCGGGGCCGTCGTCGAATGTAAGAAGGACGCTGTGCTTTCCTGCGCGGCCTCGGACCACCACCGGCCGGAAGATTCTGGAAGACGGTGCCATACACGAGTATGCCAGCGCCCCGCCTGCTGCAACAATCATAAAGCCAACAATCGCGCCGACCATAGCCAATCCGGATGCTGCGCACTCTTTCCCCCGCGTCCAAAGGACCCGGCGCAATCGCGCAATCAGCACGTTTATCCTAACACAGTGTTTATGAATGGCTCCCGGCGCAGAGCGGCGAGATGGAGCCGCGCGTCTCTATTCCGGCATGCAGTTGTGCAGGGCAGGCGCAGCGAAATGCCGCACTGAGGCATCGCGCCGGGCGGCTCAAGGCCGCACATAAAGAAAAATCTTGTGTTCCGAGCCGTCCTCGACCTTGATTTCCTCTGTCTCTTCGGCGGTCCAGCCGATCATCGGGAAATCGTGCGAGACGACGCGCGTGCCGGGCCGGAGCTGTTTTTCCAGCATCGGGCGGATGTCTTCGTTGACGCTCGTGAGCAGGTACAGCGTGACCACCGTCGCCTCGTGGATATTTGCCTTGAACATGTCTTCGTGGAGGATTTTCGCCCGCGAGGACAGTCCGAGTTCCCTGATCCGTGCCGACGATTTCTCGTATCGCTCGGGGTCGAGTTCGATCCCGACGGCATGCGCGCCGAACTTCTGCGCTGCGAGAATCACGATCCGGCCGTCGCCCGATCCCAGGTCATACACAACGTCTTTCCGAGTGACCTTCGCGAGTTCCAGCATCCTTTCAGCCACCTTCATGGGAGTCGGAACATAAGGAACCACATCATGCGTGGCCTCGTATTCCGGCGTGAGTTCAGTTTGTTCCTGCGCAAGCAGTTTATGGCAGGGCCCGAAAACGACCAGGACGGCAAGAAGCGCCGCCAAACGCCCAATGTCGATGCGTCGCAGCATGGTTGGCCTTCCTTATAAAAGAGTTAAGCCAATTCTACCACCGTCCCGCCGCGTCAGGGTGTAGGTGTAGGTGTAGGTGTAGGTGTAGCCACGGCACCGGGTTTGTGCCGTGGGAATTTGACACACGGCAAACCAAGCCCACGGCTACACGTTCATCACCGTAGCGCGTAGAATTTGACGTACGACAAACCAAATGTCAGGTAGCGCGTAGCGCGTAGCCACGGCACCGGGTTGGTGCCGTGGGAATTTTGACGCACGGCAAACCAAACCCACGGCAGAGGATCGCTGCCGTGGCTACACGTTCATCACCGTAGCGTGTAGAATTTTGACGCACGACAAGCCAACTGTCAGGTAGAACCTTGGTGCCAGCAGGAATAGAACTGGCGGTCATTGACCCAAATCGCCGTGGCAACTATGTTGGTAGAACTTGTCAAGATGGGGAGAATTGTCTTGACAAGCAGATCTTTAGGATATAAAAAGCTTGCGAATAGTTTATGCCTAAAAAGGTATAGCCAGACTTCATAGGCCCTAATGCCTCGCTTCAGGGCAGGTGTGAGGGCAACTGGAATCGCAAGGCGCGAAGAGGTGCCGCCCATGGGCAGCCACAGATTGTATTCTATTACCCGTTACAAGACCGTTGGGATTTTCCTGAATGTGTTTTTGGCATGTGGATGTGCTGGCGTGCTCCAGGCGGCGCAGGCGGCCGGACAGACATCCGTGACTTCAAAGGAGGCCGTCCTTTCACACACGGGCGCAAGTTTGCGCAAAGGTTCTGCAAGTGTGGCGGTGCCCGCGGACCAGAAAAGCGTCCGTTATGGTAATCTCCCCCTGGCATTTGAACCGAACCAGGGTCAGACGGATGGCGGCGTATCTTTCCTTGCGCGCGGTTTAGGTTATGCCCTCTTTCTGACGCGGCAGGAGGCGGTGCTTGAACTCGGGTCGCCGGTCCATCCATTGGAGACGGTTATACGGATGAAGCTCCTTGGGAGCAATCCCGATGCGTCCTCGCTGAGTGGACTGGACGAACTTCCCGGCAAGGTCAATTATCTGATCGGGAAAGATCCCGGCAAGTGGCGCACCAACATCCCAACCTACGCCAAAGTCACAGAACGCGGCGTCTACCCGGGTATCGACCTCGTCTATTACGGCCATCAACGACAGCTTGAGTACGACTTTGTCGCCGCGCCACAGGCCGACATCCGTCAGATTCGGCTCGGTGTTGACGGGGCGCAAAAACTGCGTGTTGATTCGTCCGGTAATCTGTTGGTCGATGTGCCAGGCGGGGAATTGACATTTTGCAAGCCCGTGGCTTATCAGGAAGTCACTGGAACCCGGCAGTTGGTTGAGGTCGCGTACGTATTGGATGGAGAAAGAGAGGTCTCTTTTCGCGTAGGGAAGTATGATTCTACCAGGCCGCTTGTCATTGATCCCATTTTGGCTTACTCCACCTATCTCGGCGGGAGCAATATCGACAGCGCGAACGCCATCGCCGTTCTCTCGAGCGACGGCACAGCTTTTGTAACCGGCGGGACCTTTTCGACTGATTTTCCAACCGAACACCCGCTCCAACCGAATGCCGGTGGACCATCTGATTTCCCCACGGACGCCTTTGTTGCCAAATTGAGCGCCGACGGCGGGACCGTTCTTTATGCCACTTATCTGGGTGGAAGTAATCAGGACTTCGGTAATGGAATCGCCGTGGACTCTCTTGGGGATGCTTACGTGACGGGAACAACGCTTTCCGCCGATTTCCCGACCACTCCCGGCGCTTTTGATCCGAACTGCCCGCCCGATGGCAAATGCGGTGCCACGGTGAACCTGAACGGGCTGATCAATTCCGCGGGCTTCCTGAGCGAATTGAATCCTGCGGGATCCGCGCTGGTTTATTCAACCTATTTCGGAGGGACGGGCAACACGAGCGGCCAGGCCGTGGCGGTGGATGGCAACCAGAACGCCTACGTAACCGGCTCGACACAAGCCTCTGATTTTCCCTACGTAGCTCCGTCATGCATCAGCTTTATTGGGCCCCAGAACGCTTTTCTGCTGAAGCTCGACTCGACAGGTTCGAGGGCACTCTTCGCAGCACCTTTCAGCGGTGGAGGTCAGGATACCGGCCTTGGAGTAGCGGTTGATGGAAGCGGGAATGCTGCGGTTGTTGGTATTACTTACTCTTCTAACTTCACAGTAACCGTGTCTGCCTTTCAGCCAATTTACGGAGGAACCGGCGATGGGTTCCTGACCGTGATCAACACAAATCAGTGCGGTGCGAACTCGATAACCTACTCGACTTTTTTAGGTGGTAGCGGGCTTGACCAAGCCAATGGGGTCGCGGTGGATAGTGCCGGGGAAATTTACGTCACAGGAATGACGAAGTCCTCGGGAACAGGTGCCTTTCCTGCAACGAGCGGAGCTTATCAGGCTGCTTGCAAGCTCGACAGCCAGGGTAACTGCAACGGCGACGCATTTGTCGCCAAGATTGATCCAACGCAGGCGGGATCCAGTTCGCTTCTTTATTCCACTCTCATCGGCGGGTCAAGCGGCGACAGCGGCAACGCTATAGCCGTCGATTCGAGCGGCGATGCATACATTACCGGTTTCACAAACTCGACGGACTTTCCGGTGACTACGGCTGTGTTTCAACCCACCTATGGCGGCGGTAACGCGGACGCTTTCGTGACGAAGCTGGACCCGGCCGGCGCGACGCTTGCGTACTCCAGCTACCTGGGCGGAAGCAACACGGAATTGGGCAACGGCATCGCCGTGGACACGACCGGTGCGGCTTACGTCGCGGGACAAACCTGCTCGACGGATTTCCCGCTCTCGAATCCCGCCCAATTAACTCCGGGAGGAAACTGCGATGCATTTGTCTCCAAGGTGATCGTATCGCCCGGGATCGCGCTCAGTCCGGCCGGCCTCACCTTCGCACCCCAACTCCTCAACACCACAAGCCAACCCCAGACGATCACTCTGGACAATGGTGATGCTCCGCTGACGATTACGAGCGTCCAGATCGTTGGCGCCGATTCAGGAGACTTTGCTCAGACCAACGATTGCGGGACTTCGCTGCCTCCGGGTGGGAAATGCACGATCACAGTGACCTTCACACCAACGGCATCAGGGACCCGCACAGCTTCGGTTGAAATTGTCGATTCCGCGCCGGGAAGCCCGCACGTGGCGAATTTGACCGGCACGGGAAATCCGACCGGGATACTGACGCTGAATCCCACGAGCCTGACGTTCAACAGCCAGGCAGTAGGTACGACCTCGGCGGCACAAACCATTGAGGCGACCAACACTGGGAACGCATTGCTCACAATCTCAAGCATCGTGGCCAGCGGAGATTACGCCGAAACCGATAACTGCACCAAGGCCCCCTTGCAGCCCACGACGAATTGCTTCATCCAGGTGACTTTTACGCCGAGTACTTCGACGCAAAGCGTGGGGGCACTCACAATCACCGATAACGGGCCGGGCAGTCCGCAGGTTGTTCTCCTGACGGGCAACGTTACTCCGAACGCGGCGGTAACCCTCTCAGCCACGAGTCTGGACTTCGGCGTTGAAGCAATCGGCACTTCGAGTTCGAGCAAGCCGGTCACGCTTACCAACAGCGGTTCGGCAACGCTGGATATCTCCGGAATAGTGGCGAGCGGAGACTTCAGTGAGGGCAGTACCTGCGGCGTGACTCTCCCGGCCGGTGGAAGCTGCACGATCAACATCGTGTTTACCCCTTCGGCCGGCGGCACGCGGACTGGCAAGATCACCATTACCGACAACGCGGCGGACAGCCCGCAGATAATCACACTCACCGGCAGCGGATCGGATTTCTCGATCTCCGCTTCGACGCCTTCGATGACGGAATTTGCAGGCACGCCGGCACAGTTCAACGTGATCGTTACACCGCAAAGCGGATTTAACGCTCAGGTATCATTGAATTGCCAACTGCCGTCATCACTTACGTCAACGACCTGCACAATTACTCCCACTTCGGTTACCCCGGACGGCACAAACCCTGTGCAGGCGACTGTGACGATTAATACGACCGCTCGCACAATGGTTCCGCCGGGGCCTGTCTCCCAGTGGCCTTTCTCCCACACTCCTGAGACTGAGGTTTTCTGGCTGGCGGCGATTCTTGCGACATCGGTCCTGGCCCTCATCGCGGCGAGGCGGCGGCGGGTTCTGCTCACCTTTGGTCTCGCAACGCTTTGTGTCATGATGTGCGTTGGTTGCGGCAGCGGGCGTTCGTTCAGCAGCAGCGGGACACCGGCCGGCACCTACACGGTCACCATCAACGGGACTTCAGGAAACGTGGTCCACAGTACCACCATGCAGTTGACGGTGAATTAATCCGCTGGTTGACAACAGGCAGGCATTGTCAGGAGGAGATTTCATGCGAAAGTTCAGTTTGCTGTTTGTGGTTTGGCTGCTTTTGGGGGTTTCCGCATTTGCGCAAACGCCTGAGTTTGAGGTGTATGGCGGATACTCCCATATGATCGCTGACGTCAGCAACACGAGCTTTAATCTGGATGGCGGCGAAGCCAATGCTGTGCAGAACGTTAATCACTGGTTTGGCGGCATGCTCGACTTTGGCACGCAGTGGGGGACGAGAAACGGCTATAACGTCAATTCTCAGCAGGTCTTGTACGGCCCGGTTTTCTCCTACCGCCGTTCGAAGCTTGTCCCCTCAGCCTATGTTCTCCTCGGGGTCGTCAGGGGAAGCCAGGGCTTTGACGGCATTTCAGAATCCTCCACCCGCTTCGGTGCGGCCCTTGGAGGCAAGATCGACTACAAGATTTCCAGAATGGTCTCCTTCCGCGTATTGCAGGCTGATGATCTCATCACGAATTTTCTGGGTACACATCAAAGCAACATCCGGCTCTCCGCCGGCCTTGTTTTCACCTTCGGAAACAAAAATAAGTAATTCTCATACGGTCCTGCCAGGCGCGTAGCGCGTAGCCACAGCACCGGATTGGTGCCGTGGGAATTTGACACACGGCAAACCAAGCCCACGGCAGAAGATCGCTGCCGTGGCTACGTGTTCATCATGGCAGTGCCGGCGATCGCGGATCGCCGGTACAGGCGGCGCTACCGTCACACGACAGCCATTTCATGGTAGATTAAGCTTCTTTGCATAAAGGGGAAAAGACGCCCTTCTATCCCGAGACCGGAGGTGTGCCTGGTGAAATCGTTCTTTTTGAGGACTGGCTTTATCGGACTCCTTTTTGCAGCACTGTTGCCTGTATGCGGCCATGCGCAGGCTGAAAAGGAAAAGCAGAAGCCCGCCAGCAAGCCTGAGGTGGTAAGAACCGAACCGCTCAAGCCGGAGCAGGTTGCGACCAGGGGCTCCGTGACGGTGGGCGGGCGCGTGATCGATTATGACGCCTATGCCGGCACGCTGGTTGTCCATTCCCTGTCGCCCGATGAAGCGGAAGAAGAGAGCGAGGTCGAAACGACGAGAGGCCCGCAGCCGGAAGCAAGCATGTTCTACGTCGCTTACTTCAAGACGGGCGAGAAGCCGGACTCGCGGCCGCTGACGTTTCTTTACAACGGCGGGCCGGGCTCTTCGACCGTGTGGCTGCACATGGGGGCCTTCGGGCCAAGGCGCGTAGTGACGGCGGACAATACGCACACTCCGCCGGCGCCCTATCGCGTAGTGAACAACAATTACAGTCTGCTCGATGTCAGCGACCTGGTTTTTGTGGATGCGCCGGGAACCGGCTTCAGCCGCATCGAGGGCAAGGATGCAAAGAAGGCCTTCTACGGGGTTGATCAGGACGCTCGCGCCTTTGCGGATTTCATCGTGCAGTTCCTCTCAAAATATGGACGGTGGAACTCGCCGAAGTATCTGTTTGGGGAAAGCTACGGCACCACGCGTTCCGCGGTGCTGGCCAATCTGCTCGAGACCGACCACGACATCGACCTGAACGGCGTGATCCTGCTTTCGCAAATCCTGAACTTTGACCTGAGCGTTGACGGCCCGGACAACAACCCGGGCATCGATCTGCCCTATGAGCTTGCGCTGCCCACCTACGCCGCGACCGCGTGGTATCACCACAAGCTCCCGAACGCCCCTTCGGACCTGCAAGCCTTGCTTACCGAGGTTGAACACTTCGCGATGACGGATTATGCCGAGGCGCTCGAACAGGGTTCGGCGCTGCCGCCGGAACAGCGGCGCGCCATAGCCGAGAAGCTGCACGAATACACCGGCCTCCCGGTCGCGTATATCGAAAAAGCGGACTTGCGCATCAATGGAGGAGAATTCGAGAAAAACCTTCAGGATGCGGAGGACCTCACAACAGGCCGGCTGGACACGCGCTTCTCCGGACCGACGCTCGATCCGCTCAGCAAAGAGGCCGAGTACGATCCGCAGGAGGCGGCTATCAGTTCCGCGTATATCGCTGCGTTCAATGATTATGTGCGGAAGGACTTGAAGTACGGCGAGAACCGGACCTACAAGCCGGAAATCGGATTGTGGACCTCATGGAACTTCCAGCACCAGCCGCCCGGCGCACACCATCCTTTGCCGCAGGCAGCCAACGTCATGCCGGACCTGGCGAATGCCATGAAATATAATCCCGACCTTCGGGTCATGCTGAACTCCGGCTATTTCGACCTCGCCACGCCTTTTTACGAAGGCATCTACGAAATGGACCACTTGCCGGTGGAGCGCAAATTGCGGAACAACATCGAAATCAAGTGGTATCAATCCGGTCACATGGTCTATGCGCATGAGCCCGCACTCAAGGCCCTGCATGACAATGTGGCGGCGTTTATCGTCAGTGGGACAAAAACCAGCCGCTGATCGGCGGAGTGCTCGCTTCCGCCGTTGGCCGGCGATACAATAGGAGCGCACGGGCGCCCGAGTGCGGGCCAATCGGATTTCATGCGCGGTTATGAGATGAGCGCTCCCGACGAAAATGCGAACGAGGCCTCTCGGCCTTCATTTTCTTTGCCGGGCGCGGAACTCTGGCCGGCATTGCCGCTCGAAGAATGGGAAGACACGTACCACACTCTCCACATGTGGACCCAGATTGCGGGCAAGGTTCGGCTGAAGCTTGCGCCGCTCCAGAACCATTGGTGGAATGCCGCCCTTTATGTGAACACGCGAGGCTTGACGACCTCACCGGTTCCATACCAGGGCGAAGCGTTTGAAATCCAGTTCGATTTTGTTGCCCATCGCCTCGAAGTTCAGACCTCGTTTGGCAAGAGCAGTTCTCTCGAACTCGCACCCAAATCCGTCGCCTCGTTTTACCGAGAGTTCTTTTCCGCTCTGCGTGCGGCCGGAGTCGAGATAAGCATCGATCCGATGCCGCAGGAAGTGCCGAATCCCATTCCCTTTGACGAGGACGAAACGCACCGGTTTTACGATCCTGAATACGCAAACCGGCTCTGGCGCATTCTGCTTTCAACGCAGCTTGTGCTTGAAGAGTTCCGAGCGCGCTTCATGGGAAAAGCAAGCCCGGTCCATTTCTTCTGGGGAAGCTTCGACCTGGCGTACACGCGCTTCAGTGGAAGAATAGCCCCGCCCCGGAAAGGCGTGATCACGTCAGAAGCCTATTCCCACGAGTGCAGCAGCGTGGGCTGGTGGCCGGGAGGCGGAAGCATGAAGGCCCCTGCTTTCTATGCCTATACTGCTCCTGAGCCGCCCGGGTACACCCGGCAGAATGTGAGGCCGGACGCCGCGTTTTATCATGACCAGTTCCGCGAGTTTATCCTGATGTACGATGACGTGCGGCAAGCGCGATCGCCACGCGACGAAATTCTGGAATTCGCCCAGAGTGCTTACGAAGCGGGCGCAACCCTGGCAGGATGGGACCGGGCAGCGCTCGAGAGGAGTACAACATCTTGAGCGGCGCAAAGGCAGAGTGCTCCCATCTCGGCCAGATCACGATTGAGACTACGGACAAGCATGTTTGCGAAGACTGCATCAAGATGGGCGATTCATGGGTCCACCTGAGGCTTTGTCTCATCTGCGGTCACGTGGGTTGCTGCGATTCCTCGAAGAACAAACACGCCACCAAACACTTCCACGCGACAGGACATCCCCTGATCCGTTCGATCGAGCCGGGCGAAAGCTGGGTGTGGTGCTACGTAGATCAGATGTCACCAGGCGAGATCGAAACCTAAGGTACGTCTGGAAACCTGAACGGCCTGCAATAAATCTGGCGGAGGTGTCTTTTGTGCATCAGCGTAAACCCCGCGGCTGGATCGATCATCCTGCAGGCTGTATTCATTGAATAGGTTGCCGAAAAAACGAAGTCCCCGTCATTTAGAACGAAGCCCTGTCCAGAATGGGATGGGACGAATTGAAAAATCTGATTTTGCTTCTTCAACTGATGCAAAAGCAGATCCCGCAGCCGGTCAAAATCATCGGCCCTCGGGATGACGGTAACAGAAGATTGTTCAGCGACCCGTCAGAGCTTTTTCGCCGTCACGTTTTCAAGATGTGTTTCGGGCAGGGGCCGGCTGAGATAAACGCTGAAGTCCTTCACGTTTTCGAGCGCAAATGCCCTGGTGCCTGTCTGCGTCTTGAGATGGATGAAGTCCGCGCCCTCGACGTCGTCCATCACGATGGCGGGCCGGGCATCTTCTTTCATCGTGCGAAGTTCAACGCCGCTCATCTGGATGCCCCGAATGTGCCGGAGATAGAAGCCATAAGCCGGCATGGGGCCGAACATGGTCGGCTCCGGGTAGGCGTTCTCTCTTTCCGGAGGCTTGATCGCCGCATCTTCGCTTGTGCCGCCACCCTGATTGTAAATGATGATGTCGCTCAGACGAACGTCCTCAATTTCATGGCCGGGAATGCCGCTGAGGATCGAGCAGAACCGCCCGCCGGTATTGTAAGCAACCAGATTGCTGATGCTGACGCGCCGCAACCGTCCGATGGGTCTACCTGCCGGCCCGCGCATGCGGCTGCCCAGACGCATGAAAATGGGCAGGTCGGGAATGCCGCGCATCGTGATGTTGCTGACGGCAATATCTTCCAGCAGCGCGCCATCCACGGTCTCCAGCGCCAGTCCGCGGCAGTTCTCAAAAATGCAGTTCGAGATGGTAATGTTCCTGAACCCGCCGTTCGATTCCGTACCGCACTTGATGCGGCCGGTGGGGAAACGCCGTTCGCCTTCAGGCCATGGCTTGAACGTGCCGTCAAGCACGGTGCCGAGTTGAAAACCACCGGTCACGTAACAGTTGACGATGGTCAGATTTTCCGTCGCACGAGGATAACCCAGCGCGTAGGAACTCTTCGGGCAGATGCCGTCATCCCAGGGCGAATTGACCGTCATGTTGGAAAGGCGGACGTTGTGGCAGCAGTCAACATCGATTCCGTCGCGGTCGGTATCAAAGATCACGTTGTCCACCGTCAGGTTATCCACGCCCGTCGCCAGGACGCAGAAGTGGCCGCCCTTTAATACCGAAATGTCGCGGATCGTTACGTTGTGGCAGTTCTTCAGGCTGATGGTCTTGTCGCCGACGCCGGGGTTTGATTCTCCGCGCCCGCGCGTCAGGCCTTTGCCCCAAATCAGGCCCGGACCGAGAATCGAAACATCATGAATTCCCACACCCCACATCAAAGCATTGTGCCAATGGCGATGCCCGAAGTCCTCGTACTCACCTGCTTCGGGATTGGGCTCCGCGGCGTCGTAACTGCCACCCTGTCCGGTTTCACCGGCCAGGATGGTTGCTCCGCGGTCGATGTAAAGCGCGACGTTGCTCTTGAGATGGATCGAATAGCAAAGGTAGGCGCCTGCGGGAAAGTAAACCGTCCCACCACCGGCGCGTTCCGCGGCTTCAATGGCTTTGTTGATCGAAGGCGTATCGACCGTTTTGCCGTCGCCCGCGGCGCCCATCATTCGGACGTTATAGATTCCCGGCCCGTGACCGGCATTTGTCGAACTCGGGATTTGGCCTTCCGCCGGGAATCCCACAGCCGCTGCCTCGCCTGTCCTTGAACGCAGAAGGTCTGCCGCTGTCAAGCCCGCCCCGACGCCAAGCATTTTGCGCAGAGCCTCGCGCTTGCTGATGTTTGCCGCATGAGTTTTCGTCATCGCCGAATTTCTCCTTGGAATCAATATGAAGTCCACACATTCCGTGCAACGCAATCAGGCGGACGCTATGATATCCGCCACGGTTGTTGTATGCAACTGTCATGGAAATGGTTCAGCCGTTTCGGAATCTGCATGAAGGGATGAGGTTGAGGGCCGCGGGGGAAGGTTTCAGGCAGGTCGCGTGGTGGGGGGCGGTAGCGCCGGTCTATTTTGCAGCGGGATTTTTTCTTGGTGCGCCGACATGAGCGCGAGA
>DASRCX010000063.1:0-5800 GCA_035652895.1 Terriglobia bacterium | reverse complement strand
GACACGGCCCGCCAGGCGGTCTATCAAGCCAGCAAGGGCATCCCGCGCAAGATTAACAAACTGGCCCGAGCCGCCTTGAGCCTCGCCGCCCAGCGGAAAATCTCCTGCGTCCATGAAGCCATTCTGCTCGACGCCACCCGCGAGGTTCTGTTATGAACACGTCCGCGGGCGCGAAAAACGCGGAGTCGAGCGTCCTGTCGCTCGCCCACTTGCTGGAGCAACAACCGGCGGCCGCGCCCGCCTGCCTGATCGAACCCGGACTGTTGCCGTCCCAAGGCATCCTGTTCGTGGGCGGGGAGCCGAAAGTAGGGAAATCGCTCCTGGTCACCAATCTCGCGCTCGCCCTGGCGGCCGGCTCCGATCGCCTCGGCTTCTCGATTCCCGCGCCCCGCCGCGTGCTGGTCTGCCAGTTCGAGTTGCCCGTCCCGCAGTTCATCCGCCGTCTGGCCACCATGCGCCACGCGTTGGGTTCGGCGGCCGATCAGAACCTGCTGGTGGATACGCGCGCCAGCGGCCATCTGCTCAGCGCGCCCCAGGGCCTGAATCACTTCCTTGCCGCCGCCGGGAGTATTTTGAAAGTTGTGTCTATATGACAGCCGTCGCCGCCCGCGCCGCCTCGGCCGAAATCATCCTCCTCGACCCGCTCTACTCCGCCCACGATCAGGATGAAAACGATACTCGCGCCATGGCCGCCTTGTGCCAGAGTCTGCTCCGCCTGCGCGAAGCTTCCCGCGCCGCGCTCGTCGTCGTCCATCACGTGCGGAAATCCGTCGGCCGCTACGAGATCGGCAGCGCCTTCCGCGGCTCCAGCGCCCTGCATGCCGTCGGCGATAGTTATCTGCTGCTCACCCGGCCCTCGCCGCAATTACCCACCGTCGAGTTGCGCTTTCAGTTCCGTTACGCCGCTCCCCAGCCGCCCTGCCTGCTCGAACTGGATCCCCGCTCGCTGTGGTTCTCACCCGCCGGTCAGCTGGCGCCTCCGGCATCCATGCGACATAAAATCGCGCCGACGGATGTGACCGAAGCCCTGGCGCGCCTCGACGGGCAAGCGCGCTACAACCTACTGCGCCAACAAATCATCACCTTCACCAACTGTTCCAAGCGCACCGCGCAGCTGGCCATCACCCAGGCCTGCCAGCAAGGCGGCATCGTTCAGGACAACGGCCACTACCGTCTGCCGGAATAGGGTTCGGAAAGTTCGTGCCCGTCAACTCTCGGGCGCTCCGAAGAGCCGGACGGAAGACAGGGCCACGCTGGAGAGCGACCCGAGCGCCGATCCGGAGGCCAGGATGGCGGCGGAGCGGCAACGCTCCCCGCCTTCTGATTCATTAAGACCATCCTGGCACCAAAGCGTAAAACTCAAGCCTCTGGAGCAGAGTTCAGGAACTCGTGCATCATCACCCCACCTTGGCACGGCCCACAATGGCGCCCCCCGGACGGGATAGGATACACGGTCTGCCTACACAACGAAGTATCCTACCCCACCCCGTCGTGATCCTCCCGGCCCCCTACTTCCCAACAAGCAGGAGCAGAACCTGAGAATCCAGACGAAATTATTGTGAGGAAATCGGGGGAAAAGATCGCGGCGTGTTACACCCCGGCTTCGGGATCATCACCCGGCGCACCGGTTGCGGCTTGTACTTCTTCGTGCGGAGTTCGTTCCTGAGTTCCGTCAACCACTTCCCCCGCCCTTGCGCTTCGATCCCCTCGAAGCTCTTCCCATCGACGCCCGGCGCGCCTTTGTTGGCTTTCGCCAGTTCATAGGCATGGGCCAGAATGTCTTCGCGGTAAATCTTGTCGTAAAGGAGGTAGAAGCGATATTCCGGTTCGTCCTTCGCCTTGCGATACAGCTTCCTCTGAAGCGTCTGGATCTTGCTCGGTGTTTCCAGGCTCATCACCAATCACCTCACCTTGGCCTCTTCGAAAGCGCTCCTGAAGTGAGGGCCCTTCCCTCCACCGGCGTTAGCCGGCTTCAGCGGTACTTTGACCCTCTCCGAGTCCCAGCCAGGCCGCTCTCCTTACCGAGAACGTTGGAGTTGGCCTCCGCCCCGACTGTGGTTCTCCCGCTCGGCCAGATCACTCTCCCTGCATGCCGTGCCCATTACCCCGGTGGACCCAGCCAGTGCATCTGTCGGTTGCTTCCCGGCCGGTACAGCCTTCCCCGTTATTCAGGCGGGTCGGCATCCACGACTTCACTTTCGAGGCCTGCTCAGGCTTCACGCGTGTTACGGCCTGCAGGGTCGCTCAGCCACCCAAGGTGGCCTTTGTCACAAGGCTCCGGCCTGCTCCGTTACCAGACCAAGCCGCTTGTCAGCTACCAGACTTACCGGCACCTATCTGGGTGGGACTTTCACCCACCGGTGATCTGCGCCGTTGGGGCGCACTGAATAAACCGGGCGAGAGTCCTGCGGAAACGGTACGAGTCGATCCCGGTCTCAATGGTGTAGGCCTGATCGGTGACCCGATCGAGCAGGGCTTTGCACAGCCGGGCGCTTATAAAGGTTTTTCCCGTCCACATACAGCGCCAGTGGCCATCTGCTGAAGTGCGGTCCCAAAAGCTGGCGAACAAAAACAGGCTTGCCGGAAAGAAGATCGGCAGGGTAAAACAACTGAGTCCCGGACGCCGTCCATTGGCCGGTTTTGGCCCGTCCACCTATGGCCGGTTTTGAAGTGACCGCCGAGGCTGGGATTTTCCACCGTTCGATCCCCTTTTGCGCCACTTCTTCAACGACCCTCTGCAGGAGCTTGAGCCGTTTGTCTTTGGCGATTGTGAATAAATCACCTCTGTACTCTGCAAATCCAGCGAGGGAATCAGCATTTTGGCCCGGAATACCAATCAGACGGGATAACCTGTGGAAACTCAGCCATTCGCCCGGATGTTCCCAGAGCACACGAACCATCTGACGTACTATGCGTTCTTCACTTGGGCCTTGTGTCATGCTGACCTCAACGTCCGTTTTGCGGACATACCTTTCATGGTTTCCCAGGTTCTCACAAGATAGGTCCTCCTCGCCGGTTCACCATCTCCCCAAAAATCTAGCATTCAAACGGCAGCCATGATCCCTCCCCGCCAAGGACAGAGCAGCTTTTCCACCCACGACCAATACGTCGACGTCGCTTCCCATTTTCAGTCCGTACCGAACCGTCGCATCTGTTGAAAGTAACCACCTTGAACCGTCAGTCAGGTCCGCGAGAAAATCCGAGGTGTCCGTGGCCGTCGCGATTTTAACCACTGCAGCATTTCGAAAGTCCACTTGGTTATTTTTCTGCGCCGATGAGTTAGGGTACTCCTCCTGCTGACCTGGTACCCTGTCCTCCATCACTTCTAGCGCCGCCGCGAACTTATCACGTGACCCGCTTTGTACTTCCTCCCAGAAGAAGCAAAGCACGCGGGGAGGATACATGAAATATATCCTCGACCCCTGATTCCAAGGGGTGCGAAAGATCACATCGCCTTTGTAGCCAGATAGGTCGAAAGCCTTGCCAAACGTTGTTAGGAGCAACACACTATTATTGGTATCAGCCGCATCCAGTGGGCTCTGGAAATCCAAAAGTACCTCAACTCGCTCCTTTGTCGCGAGGAGGGTGGAATACCGTGGACGTACCGACAGCCCGGAAAGTCCAGTGGCCTGCGTATACTCCTGGCATGCGGAATCTGCGATCAGTTCTGCATTCCCAGCAGAGCCTGTTGAATTGCGCACTTCACGAACCATGTTCGTCCACCACGCCAGATACCACTTGTCTGAAAAGGAGTCTTTGTATCCCATCTGCAGGAGGTTGAAAAGGTTCTCGTCTATCCCAACCTCGTAGTGAACGTCTTCCTGCGACGTCGTACTGTCCGAAAAGGAAATCTGGCAACCACCTCTCCCACTGCAAGGGCCGCGAGAGACGCTATCCTGGATAGCCCGGAAGAGGGCAGTAGACCAGGCACGCCGCATGCCTCCTTCGAGCACATTCGTTGGTGAATATACGTCGGCTTCCGAAGATTCTTTCTGCTCGCAGGAAGTTGGTACTTGAGGCACTTGTTCCAATATACGCCTCGTAATGAAGCCACAAACGGGGCCATTGTCTCCCTGTCCGACTGTCTCATCCTCAGTGGACTTCGGCTCATCAGGGAAAGCATGTATCTTTGCATACTCAGGCCGGAGCAGTCTTTTGACCTCGTTTATCGGAACTGCAAAGTTGAGATTCTACCCACCGTTGACGGAAGCAGCCGTGACGCCGATGACATCTCCAGCCATATCGAAAAGGGGGCTTCCGCTGCTGCCGGGAGAGATGGGCGCTGTGATCTGCAAGAGCCTTCCTCTCTTTTCAACCGTGCGGACCGCGCTAAGAATGCCGTTTGAAACCGTTGACTCAAGCGAGAGAGGATTACCGATTGCAACAACTTCCTGCCCGACTTGAAGACGATCAGAATTGCCTAATTGGAGAATGTGAAAGTGATTGCCATGGGCTTTGATGACCGCAATGTCACGATTCTTGTCAATAGCGAGCACTCCATCAACAGCGAGGTGAGTGCCGTCACCAAGTCTCAATTTGGCGGACGCACCGCTCTTGATTACGTGGTAGTTTGTCACTACGCGGCCATCAGAGCTTACAAAAAAGCCGCTTCCCAGCGAAATCGGCTGACCAGTTCTGTCGAACATGACAATTGACACGACGGCATACTTCGCCTTGCGGGCTATCACCGGGATATTAAGCTTGGGCTGGTTCCCCGCTGTAGCCAACGTCGGCATGAAGAGCAAAATAACCAAGGACACGACTAGACTCTTTGTCATCTTTTCCCCGATAAGCCTTGTCTCCAGGGCGCTGCCACACCAAATCTGCGGAGCTTCAGACCGCCCCGGGAGAAAGAGGTGCAAGAAGAAAGCACAAACGCTGGTTGGCATGTTACTCCTCGTGAGGTTATGGGGCAATAACACTAAAGTACCGACTATCGCGAAACCCTGGATTATGCGTCGAAAAGGGGCATATCGGGAGTTCTCACACAGGGTAAACAAAGACCAGTCTTAACGCCAATGCTGCTTGCAATTTTGGCCTTTTCGAATTTGCATAGAAAGCCTTGACAGTCTCCCCGCATTTTGCGACCATCTTACCTGCATCAGGAGTGCAGCGACCTGATAAGTTGCTGCCGCCAGATGAGCGGTGCTGAGAGAAAACGGCATCTCCACATTGGCAACCGCGAGGAATCGCGGGATGTGCTGGACAGCAAGAGCGAGTCCAGAAAACGGATGAAATAGCCACCCGATGTACGGGTGGCTATTTTATTGCCCGCATAACTCCTGGTGCAGAAACGGAGAAGTAGCTGAACGCGCAGTGCATTTCCGCGCTACGTTGTGGCGGAAGAAGAGGAGGTGCACGATGCGCACATATGTTGGGGTGGATTACCACCGAAAGTATTCCTACCTGACGGTGATGGACGAGAGGGGCCAAGTGCTACGGCAAGGCACGGTGGAAAACCAGAGGCAAGCGGTAACGCGATTTTTGGCCAGTGACGATGGCGCTGGCTATGGCGTCGCAGTCTTAGAGGCCACACGGAACTGGGCGGTCATGCACGACTGGCTGGATGGGTTGGTGGACGAGGTCCATCTGGCCCATCCGCAGAAGGTGAAGGCAATTGCCGAGGCCAAGATCAAGACCGACAAGATTGACGCTCGGGGGCGCTTGTCAAGAATTTTGTGTCTGAAGGCATAGGGGCTCCTCGTTCTCGAATCTGGCCTGAAAGATGGCGTTGAACTGATCGAGGGCGTTCTGGACGGAGGAGGCGACGCGGCGCCAGCGCCCGGTTTCGAGCTGCGAG
>DASRCX010000062.1:0-131356 GCA_035652895.1 Terriglobia bacterium | reverse complement strand
TCTCGCGCTCATGTCGGCGCACCAAGAAAAAATCCCGCTGCAAAATAGACCGGCGCTACCGCCCCCCACCACGCGACCTGCCTGAAACCTTCCCCCGCGGCCCTCAACCTCATCCCTTCATGCAGATTCCGAAACGGCTGGGCATTCATCGACGGGATGGCGTGCAACGAACAACCTGTTGTAAAGTAGTTCATTGCACTCGATCGCTGGAGTGGCGGAACTGGCAGACGCACCAGACTCAAAATCTGGCGCTGTGCAAACGGCGTGAGGGTTCGACTCCCTCCTCCAGCACCAATTCAGCCGGTCTGCATTCATCGACTTACACCTTCCGATCCGGTTCTTCTGGATACGCAGCAGTACCCTGTACAGCAGGAACAAAAACGTTTTGTTGTTGCGGTGCTCGTTCTCCCTGACCGACCGAGGAAGAGTCGCTTTAAAACGCTTTCGCTGTTGTGGACAGTCGTCGCTTTCCTATGTTACAAACGACTCCGTAATAGCCTGGGGAATCAAGGCACATTTCCAGAGAAAAGCAGGAGGCAAATTCGATGAAGTGCTTTCTTCGAAAACAGTGCGCACCATTCTGGGCTGTCTTAGCCATGGCAATAATACTCTTTACAGCCGCTCAACCCAGCGCGGCCCAGGTGAACACGGAAGTCCCTCCTGTCATGCCGGGTGCAAAGCCGGTGTTCGTCGAACACATTAAGATTCACGGCGAGGCACTGGAAGGAAATCTCGAAGGCGATGCCGTGGACCGCGACGCGGTCGTATTCCTGCCGCCCAGCTACAGGAAGGACAAGCATCGCCGCTATCCGGTGGTGTACGCACTGCATGGATATTCCATTGGTGCTGAACAGTGGACGCACGAAATCCATGTGCCCCAGACCATCGAAGGAGCTTTTGCCCAGGGCAGTCGTGAAATGATTGTGGTGCTGCCCGATTCGAAGACTCTCTATGGCGGGTCAATGTATTCGAGTTCCGTAACCACGGGCGATTTCGAGCGGTACGTCGCGCACGATGTCGTCTCATATATGGACGCGCACTACCGGACAATTCCCAACCGGCTGGCGCGCGGGCTGGTGGGCCACTCCATGGGCGGCTATGGCGCCGTTCGGATCGGCATGAAACATCCCGACGTGTTCGGCAGCCTCTATATCATGAGCGCCTGCTGCCTTTCCCCGATGGGTTCGAGACCAGCGAATCCAGCCGTGCAGCAGGCCATGGAGTCACAAGAGAAAGAATTGGAATCGGTCAGGAAGCCCTCCGATGCGGTCGGTTTGCCTTTTTTCGCACGTGCCATGCTCGCCTCAGCCGCTGCGTGGTCGCCCGACCCGAAGAATCCGCCACACTATCTTGATCTACCGTTCAAGAATGGTGAACGGCAGCCTGATGTGCTGGCCAAGTGGACGGCGAATGCGCCGCTTGCAATGATCGACCAATACATCGACAGCCTTCGGCGTTATCGTGCGATTGCAATGGACGTGGGCGATCAGGATGGTTTAAGGTTCGACATGATCAAGCTGCACCAGGTCCTCGACAACTATGGCATTGCCAACGGCTTTGAGATTTATCACGGCACGCATACCAGCCACGTGGCCTATCGCTTTCAGGACCACGTGATTCCGTATTTCAGCCGAAACCTTTGCTTCGGAAATTGTCAGCAGGAAAGCGGCCCTCGCCCGTCCACCCGGAATTGACGTACGGCGTCTATTCCGGAAGCATAATCTGGCCGTTGATGTCAAAGTTGCCGCTGACTGACGGAGCGCCGGTCCCGGGCTGGCCTCCACCGACCGACACCGTGTACTTGCCCTGCGCAACGATGATGTCTCCCGCTTCCGTCACCATGCTGAGGTCTCTCCGCTTCAGATGAAATTTGACCACTTGGCTCGCACCCGGTTCCAGATGAATGCGCTGGAAACCGCGAAGGGCGATATTGGGCCTGCCGGGGACATCAGGGAATTTCAGATAGAGTTCGGCGACCTCGTCCCCCGCGATCCTCCCTGTATTCGTCACGGTCACTGAAACATCCAGCGGATCGCCTGCGTTGATCGGCGCCTTGGGCAGAGTGAGATCGCTGTATTTGAATGTGGTGTAGCTTAAACCGTAACCAAAAGGCCAGAGCGGCTCACCCTTGAAGTACCTGTAAGTCCGGCCCTGCATCGAGTAGTCCTCAAAGTTGGGCAACTGGCGCACATCTTTGTAGAAGGTGACGGGAAGGCGCCCGGCCGGATTGTTCTTGCCGCTCAGGGTTTCGGCAATCGCAGATCCTCCTTCTTCGCCGGAGTACCAGGCCTCCAGAATGGCGTCGGCATGCGCTTTCTCCCAGTTGACGGCCAGCGCGCTCCCGTTCATCAGCACTACAACCAGGGGCTTGCCGGTGGCGGCCACGGCCTGAACCAGTTCCTCCTCTGGTTCCGGCATTTCGAGATTAGTTCGGTCTCCGCCAAGAAAACCCGGCTGGTCAACGGGCATCTCCTCGCCTTCCAGTCGGCTGGTAATGCCGACCACGGCGATGACGACATCCGCATTCTTTGCAGCCGCAACCGCGGCCGGGTCGGGCGCATTGTTCACAGGTGCCCAGATGAGTTGGGCCTCGGGCTGGCTGCCGGTCGTTTGTCCGTACATTACCTCCAGCTTCACCCGTTGACCCTTTTCCAGATGCACTTGGCCAAGATTTGCTCCGGACCCGAAAATTTGTGCGACTGTCCTGTCGCCGAGCGAGACACGCCCAAAACCGTTGACCTTGATGCCGACGAGATAATCGCCGGTTTCAGTGGGATTAAGGAACCCGGTCCACCGCACGGCAAGCGTGGGCTTTCCTTTCGCCTGTTCAGGAAGGTTGTTCTCGCTCAAATCAACGTTGGATTCCACACGTGAAATAATCGGTGTGGGGGTTCCACCGAGGCTCAGTCCCGAACTGTATTGGGCCTCCAAGCCGGGCTTGCCGTCGGGCGTCGTCAACACCGAGGCGGGAACGGGATTTCCCTGATTTGAGAGGAACTGTGTCCCCGGGACATAGGTAATCTTCGCATTGGGGAACTCAGCCTTCATGCCCTCGAGCACGCTCACGGTGTGGGTAGGTGTGCCGTTGTAATTGCCCAGAAGGACAGCGGTCTGGTCTGCGAGTGGACCGACAATGGCGATCCGCTTGACCGATGGTTTCAGTGGCAGCACGCCGTCATTTTTCAGAAGCACCATAGACTCATTCGCCAGTTTGCGGGCCAGGGCTCGATGCGCCGGGCTGTTGAGCTCATTCGGATCGATGTGATCATAGGGCACCATCGAAGGAGGATCGAACATGCCCAGTTTGATCCGCGCAGTAAAGAGGCGTATCAGCGCGGTGTCAATCGCGCTCTCGGAAAGATATCCCTGCTGCACGGCCTGGATGTACGGCCGGTAGTCGTGGTCGTCCTTCACCGGCGCAAAAAAGTCAATGCACTCATTGTCCATACCGCGTTCCAGCGAGATGGCCGAGGCCTGCGGCTGCGTGGGACGATAGTGGTGGCCTTCGAAGATGTCGCGGACAGCACCGCAGTCAGAAACCACGTAACCCTGGAATTGCCACGCGCCTCGCAGAGTGTGCTCCAGCAGGAAAGGATTGGCGCACGCGGGCGCCCCATTGATGGCGTTGTAAGCGCACATCACAGACCCCGCATGTCCCTCGACAATCGCAGCGCGAAAGGCGGGCAGGTATGTGTCCTCCATGTCATGCTTGCTGACATCTACATCGGCGAAATGCCGCGTAGGCTCCGGTCCGCTGTGCACATCGAAGTGCTTGGGAGTTGAGATGACCCGGAAGTACTTCGGGTCGTTGCCCTGCATCCCGGTGACAAAAGCCACCGCCATGCGGCCGGTGAGGAATGGGTCCTCGCCGTAAGTCTCCTGGCCGCGGCCCCATCGCGGATCGCGGAAAATGTTAATGTTGGGTGCCCAGAAGTCCAGGCCATGAAAGATATTGGAACTGCCGTCGTGCTCAGCCTGTGCGTGCACAACGCGGCCTTCGATGCCGATCGCAGTGGCCATCTCATGGATTGCTGGCGTGTCGAACGTAGCGGCGAGACCGATGGGTTCCGGGAATTCCGTCGTGCCGTTCACTGCAACGCCATGCAGAGCTTCGCTCCACCAGTCGTAACCTGGCACGCCAAGACGCGGAATCGGGCGGGACTGATTGACAAGTTGCGATGCCTTCTCCTCAAGCGTCATGCGATGCACCAGGTCAGCCGCGCGCACTTCGGGCGGCAAGTTAGGATTCATGTAAGGCAGTTTTGAATTGTCCTGCGCCCTGGCCGCGCAGGCCGTGAAAATAACGCCAGCCACAATGGATACCATCAAGCGTTTTCCGAAGTAGTCCATGACTTTCCCCTTAATCGTCCAAAGTGTCGTTCTGCTGCTGTGCATGCATCTACATGCAGTTTCTCTCCGGGCTGAGACAACAGTTTAGAACCTGGTCGCCGCCCAGTGGCATCCGATTGTACTCCAAAACTGTTTCCTTGCAAGGCGATCGTCTATCCGGCATGGCCCCCAGAAACCGCGAGACCCTGGGCATGACTGTAACCCTTCCGGTTGCATTGAAAATGGTCAGGTTGGCCAGGTCCGAGAAATTCTGCCGACAAAGAAACATGTATCCATCCGCTGTATGCTTGCATTTTCACGCCATTTGCTGAAGTTGAGTTCCGGCAGCACGTTCTTGTTCATCGAAGATAATCCCGGTTGACGATTTCTCGGGTGCGGATTATGCTTCGAACTATGCTGTCACACGAAGTCCCAGCGAAGTAGGATGGTAGTTGAAAATACCTGACAGCTTTAATCATTCTGCTGGTGTCACTGAGGATTATCAATTATAGTGACGAAATTTGTTGTGGCGGCCTGTCCTCAGCTTCGGAGTACGCCGGTAGGGACACCGGCACTACAGTAAATGCATTCACTATAACTTGTAATCTTCAATAATTGTGGCAACGCAGCCGGCAAGGAGTGATGACAACCCGATCCGGGTTTATTGGAGGATTGACCGTCATTATTTTCCGGTTGCTGTGCAATCCTCTCAGATCAGGTTTACCCCATGTTTCCTGTCAGTGATACTGTTCCTCGCTTAAATCCGCCTGTTGCCACCTGGTCGCTGATTCTCATCAATGCCTTCGTTTTTTTCATTGAGCTGTCCCTGCCTGAACCGGCTTTGAAGCATTTCTTTTTCACTTTTGGGCTTGTGCCTGCCTATTTTTCGCATCCCCAATGGGCTGCACATATCGGGCTTCCACCCGGCGATTACTGGCCCTTGCTGACGAGCATGTTCCTGCATGGCGGTTGGCTGCACATCATCGGGAACATGTGGATACTCTGGATATTCGGCGACAATGTGGAAGACCGCATGGGGCCGGTCCCTTTTGTGGTTTTTTACATTCTCTGCGGCCTGGCTGCGGGTATCACTCAATGCTTTGTCACTCCGAATTCCACGGTGCCCACTGTTGGGGCGTCCGGGGCCATCGCCGGAGTCATGGGGGCATATCTTTTGCTCTTTCCTCTGGCACGCATTATTGTGCTCTTCCCCGTGCTCATCTTTCCGATTTTCTTTGAGCTGCCTGCAGTCTTATTCCTCGGTTACTGGATTCTGCTTCAGCTATTTAGCGGCACTTTGTCTCTGGCCAGTCCGCAGGTCGTGGGTGGAATTGCCTGGTGGGCGCATGTCGGAGGCTTCCTCACGGGGGTCGGGTTGTGTTTTTTCTTTGCAGGGCGCAGACGGGGTTATCGTCGTCCATCGCGTGATGAATACGGGATCGAGGAAGCCTGGCTTCCTTACGGTTACTGGAGGGAGAACTGATGAACGGTATGGATCTTATCTGGCTTTTCTTCGTGCTTTCAGCTATTCAGCCCGTCATCAAGCAGCGGTTTCTCGAAGCTTCGCGCCAGCGCCTGATCAGTCGGATTGAACGCCGCAGAAATTCGCGCGTCATTCTTCTCGTTCACCGACAGGAGACCATGAGCTTCCTGGGTTTTCCCGTGTTTCGCTACATCGACATCAATGATTCCGAAGAGGTGCTGCGTGCCATTCACCTGACGGATCCTGACGTCCCCTTGGACATCATGCTGCACACGCCGGGAGGGCTTGTCCTGGCTTCTCTTCAAATCGCCCGTGCGATCCACAAGCACAAAGGCAAAGTAACCGCGTTTATTCCTCACTATGCGATGTCGGGCGGCACCCTGATCGCCCTGGCTGCAGACGAAATCGTCATGAGTGAGGACGCCGTACTTGGGCCCGTCGATCCGCAACTGGGTCAATACCCAGCCGCTTCAATTCTTAAGGTGGTGGCCAAAAAGCCTGTTGAACGAGTCAATGACGAGACTCTTATTTTGGCGGACCAGGCGGAAAAGGCCGTAGCCCAGTTGAGAGAAAGTGTGCAGGAACTGCTTGCCGACAAGTGTACGCCGGAGAAGGCACAGGACCTTGCCCGTCTGCTTTCCGAAGGCACCTGGACACATGACCATCCGATTACATTCGAAACGGCGAAGAGTTTCGGGCTTCCCGTGCGCTCCGATATTCCGCCGGAGTTTCTTGCCTTGATGAACCTCTATCCCCAACCCGTTCGACATCAGCCGACGGTTGAATATTCACCCGGACCGCGGCGCTCAAGCGATTTTCGCAGCGCGCGTGACTGAGACTTCGAAAGTCCGGATTTAAATTGCCCACGCGGCTCAAGCTGCAATCTGTTGATTAGACATACAATAACTACGAATAAAATTTTTTCTTGACAACACCCAAACCTGGTGTATGATCGCCTCATTAGTCTCCTGGGGGAAATCCTGGTAATTCGGTGATTGTGCGCGCCGCCGGCCGGCTGTGCGCGTGGGGACATTTGAGTCTTGCAGGAAACTCAGACGATGGAGGTGTGTCTATGGCGCAGCAACCCCCGACTCCTGATCCGGCAGGCGGAGCAGCCGCCGGCGCAGTGACCGGACCTCATTTAACAGCGGACGCAACAGCCCTTGCCGTGCAGCCGGTTACGGCTTTGCGACGGATCCCGCTTTCCGACGACATTCTGGCGCCGACTGAACAGCAGGCGGCAGCCTTCCAGCAAAACCGCCTTCAGGCAGTCAGTCATTTTTACCTGACGCTCAACGAGGCAGCCAAGCACGTCGATCTGTTGAAGCTCATCCTGGCCCAGCGGCCATTGCCCGAATACCTGATCGGCACGCTGCATGAGCCGGACGGCAGCGCGGCCGCACGGGTCCAGTTGCAGATCGACCTGGCGCAGTTTGGCGTTCCCGGCGGCGGCTATGAGGTGGCCTTGACGGACGATCAGGGTGCTTTCACACTGCCCCTGCCCGCAGGCAGAGCATTCCCGAGTTCAAACAGCCTTTCGATCGTTGTGCACGGCGCGAACGCCAATCCGACGATCACTCTCAACGCCAATCAGATCGCAGCCAACGGTCTGGTGGGCATCCTCACGCTGGATGCGCAGGTGGATCCGCTTCCGGTCAGCATCATCGCCAGCCTTCAGGCTCTCCTCCCCAAGGATGGAACGGCCCAGGCGGGCCAGCCCGCGCCGCAGCCTCCACAGTTGCCGGCGGTAACGCTGGGAGACCAGGGGCAATGTCAGCTTTCTTTCCGCACCGATTATTCCGTGGACCGATTCCCCTACTCTGTTTTCTTTCGCCTAGTCGAGCCGCGCACCAGCATCGTCACCGAGGTCTTCCGCATCCCGCAGGTTGAAGGCCCAAGATTCAATCTGCTGACCAAGTGGCGGTTACCATTTCCAATTCCGGGCACCGCGCAAACGAGCTATGTTGACCGCACGCCCGTCGAGCAGCCCATCAGCGTGGACGGCTTCCGGGATCAGATTGTCGGTGTGGACGGAGGAACAACGGTCGGCATATCGGAAACCGTTCCCATGGCCGGCACGCTGGGACTGGGCTACATCTTGCGGATGGCCCAGTTGTGGACCCCCAAGGGTTATGCACTCGGCAACCTGGTTTACTCCCTTCCACTTGCGCCGGGCGAGCAGGAAGAAGTTGCGATCTTCGAACGCGTGGACACTTCCGCCGTGCGCGAAAGTGAACTCCTAAGCGAGCAGGAGCAGCAGACGCTGTTCGCCACAAACGACGCCTCCACGCATGCGACTTTCACTTCCGCCTTTAATGAAATGGCGCAGGGCGGCAGCCGGTTCCAGACTGACTCCAGTTCGAGTTCCTGGGGCGCAAGTATTCTGCTGGTCTCAGGCGGTGGGGGCTCATCATCCTCGAGCGGCACGAGTTCCGAGTGGATGAGCGGCCAGCGCGACCTGGTCCAGCAGGCTGCGGAAGATTCTCATTCTGCGGTGGCGCGCCAGGCGGCCGCGCGACGCGACGCCTTCCGCACCAGCATGCGGCTGGCCTCAGCCACGGAATCTGAAACCGTCACCACCAAGACCATTACCAATCACAATCACACGCGCGCCCTCACCCTGCAATACTGGGAAGTGCTGCGACTGTTTGACATCACAACGGATATTGAAGGGGCACAGCTTGTTTGCCTGGTTCCGCTCGAAGTCGTACGCTTCCTCCCGCCGGGCCAGGCGCTTTTGCTCGATTCAAACAACGTCCCCCAAAACCGCACGGATGTACTGAAGCGCTATTTTCTGATTCTGAAGCATGCCGACGTGCTCGCGCGCAGCCTGCCGCGGCAGTTCCAATACGGGCTCACGCTGCTTCGGCAATTTGCTTCCGATCCTACGGCGGACGTTCAGCAGGCCGCGTCGGCTGCCGAAGACGTCATTAATTTCCGCCTGGAGGGAACCTTCCTGCCATTCGAGGAAATCTACGTCAGCGCTGTCACGCGGCGCGGCACAAGGATAGGCCCCACGCGGCTTGCAGGATCAATCGATCCTGTGCCGGACGTCCACACCGACCCGAAAAATTCCTTCGCCACCAAAGATTCTTTGCTCGGCTATCTGCGCGCACGGCGGAACGGCGGCACGATTTTAGGTCTTTTCCAGATCGGCGGAAAGTCGTATGCGCTCGGCGGCAGCCTGGCCCTCCCGCCTTCTCTCGCACGGAACGACATCATCGGCTTCGAACTGACGCGGCGGTTCCAGCCCTGGGACTATGATCTGATCAGTCCGGAGGTCCAGACTTCAGTGATCATGGGCATTCCGCTTCAGATCACGTCAGACACGCAGTATGTAAGCTCGACGATCCACTTCTCGCCGCAGGAGCTTGAAAACGAACTGGGCGGACCCATCCTCGGCAATTTCACTGCCTCGCTCCTGGCAGTAACGGGGGGAGGCAGTGCGAATCCTGATCCCAAAGAGACCTACGCCAATGACGACCTGAACGGCGTCGAATTGCCGCCGGTGGTCTACCCTGTTCCGGCGGTGCAACTCGCACCCGTGCTGAAATACTCGCAACTGCTCGAAATCGAGAAGATGCTTCAGCACGTTGTGCACAACACGATGGTTTATTCAAAAGCCGTGTGGTGGTCGCTGACGCCCGAAGAGCGCGCCATCATGCTCGAAGGCTACACGATCGGCGTGCCATCCGGCGGCATCACCGATGAATCGCAGATGGTTCCGCTGCTCAATTGCGTGCAGAACCAGGTGCTGGGCTTCTATGGCAATTCGATGATCATGCCCTTCATCATTCCGGCGTCTGTGGCAGAGAGCATGAGCATAACGTCCAGCCAGGTGCAGGAAATGCTGACGCAGTTCCACAAGACGGCCTTTGACCCGCCGAAGTCCACGATTGCGCTGCCTACGCGTGGCGTGCTGGGCGAAGCGGTGCTTGGCCATTGCTCTTCAGCGGAAAAGATCGACCTGACACGCTTCTGGAACTGGCAGGATTCGCCCGCCGATACGGCGCCGCAGATTTCTCCCGTCACACTTCCAACGACGCAGCCGTCCATCGCGGCAGGCCTCAGCGGGCCGAGTGCCCTTACCGGCATGCAGCCGCTGATCAACAACAACTTCACCAGCGGCGGCGCAACCGCCCCTGACACGAGCCTTTTGAGCGCCATGGTCCAGGCGGCAGCCAGCCAGAAAGACTTCAGTACAGACATTACTGGTGCTTCGCAACTGGCTCCGCTAATCCTGAACAGTCAGAAAACCGCAGAAAGCGCCCGCGCCGATGCGCTGAAGACGACGAAGGACCTTCAGGCTCAGGCCATCGCGACGGTCGGCAACATCGTCGGGGGCATCTATGGTGGCAACCCCAACGCCGGTTCGAGCGCGCTGGCTGCCCAACAGGGCCAGGCCCCCAAGGACACGAGCAGTTCGTCCAGCAAGAGTTCTTCCGGCTCCAAATCCGGGTCCTCAGCTTCAAGCGGCAGCAGTTCCGGCTCAACGGGCAGCGGAGGCTCAGCCTCTTCCGGGTCCGGCGGAAACGGCGGGTCTGGTTCAGGCTCCGGAGGCTCCAGCGGAGGAGGCGGTGACTCCGGCTCCGGTGGAAGCGGTGGAGGTACATAGCGTCAAAGACCGTCAGAACAGGCAGGGGCAATTCTCCGGTATACGGAATCTGAATACCGGACATGAATGGCCCCTGCAAGACTTCGTTGCCGATATCAATCGCTGAGATTTTCAGTACACATGAGCGTCCGCCCGTGGGAAACTCCTTCGCGGCCGGACTGAAAAGGAGGAAAAGACGATGGCAGACGATCCCACTACACCGACACCGGCCCCAAGCGATGCCCTGACCAGCGCTTTGCTGAACATGGTGCAGTCGGCGAGTTCGCCCGATATTTTCAAAGCGCAAGTGATGATCCTGCGACGGCTGGCCCTCGAGGGCAACATCATACCGTCGCGCGTTCCCGCGCCGCGAAACATATCCGAAATCGGCGGCTATATCAACCTGCTCAACACACTCTCCGAGCCGGCCATGCGAGAGCAGATGCTGGCAGGCATTCTGGGCGTTGCAGGACCCAATCCCCCGCTTGGATGGCTTTCGACCGCGGCACCACTTTCACTGGTGCCCTTGCCGAATGACCGCCCGGCCGGAACATTCCAGGCCGCCATCCCGCTGACTTTCGCTGTTCGCAGCGACTTCTCGAACCCCCTTCAGTCGGCGCTCAACAACCTGCACGCGCAGGGATGCATGCTCCCGCTAATGTCGAACATCTATCCATTGCCGCCTTCGGCACCGAACGCGCAGCCACCCGATGACGCCCTGCCGTATCTCGGCCGCGCGCTCGACATCGTCCCGGCTGCCGCGCTCAACGATCCCACAACCGACCCTGTCGCCCTGGCGAGGGCCGCTGGAAGTTCCGATCCGTACGTTCCGGTTGCGCGAGTGATCAACCCCGGCTCCGTCGCCGTTACCCCTGCCAACTGGGAAGCGCTTAAATGTGACGCAACCAAGTGCACGCCCGTGACGCTCAACAATTCAAGCTACGTGCCCATCGGACCCGTACTTGCGGCCGCTGGTTTTTATCAGGCATCGCCACCGCCACAGCCCAGTTCAATCACGTCAACCGGCTGGAACCACTTAACCAATGTGACAGGCCTCGTTACCGGCGTCACCAAACTCGGCGACGAACTGAGCCTGCTGTACAACCTGTCTGACATCAATTCCAGCGTCTTCGCCAACTCGCTGAATTGGGTGTGGAACGGAACAAAGTTTGCCAAGCCCTGAGCGTGGGATTACGCGGGAGGGACCTTTCCTCCCGCGATTTTCCCCGGACACGCAGCAGTAGAGCCATTTCCTCGTCCGACTCGTATTTCAACTCGGCGGTTCCTGGGCGCCGCCCTCCTTTTCTGTGGGGCTGATGGCATGTCGTGGCGGTCAAAAGCCCGGGAACTCTCTCCGCAATGCTGCATTGTCCACGTTGCTCGGCACGTCGCCGAAGCAGGACCCCCGCGCCGAGATCAGAAATCCAGAAATTATTTAGGTGACATCAGGTATTTTCCCTTATAAATTCCCGTTCTTGCCCGAATGGATTTTCCCCTGCTGATCGTTATATTTAATCCTTGCGTCCGGAGGGATGGGCCCGGCGGGAAGCGCAATTTTGCGGTTCTCGGGAAGGGGGACGCAGGCAGTTCTTCGGGCCCTGACACCCGGAATTTCCTGCTGCCTGGGACGACAAGCGTAGCCATAACACCGCTTTCCCGCGGGCAAATGGGGCGGACACATCACCCACCGCCACTGGCATGCTTCATGATAAAGCTCATGCAGCGGGGACCTGAAATCGTTGCTGAATGGGAGGGGAAAATGGGGATACGATTAGAAAGGTCAGGTGGATTGATCTTCATTAAGGGCACTCCGGATGCTCCGGAACCGCCGGTGAACAAATATGCCACCGTGGGGCTTTGGCTGGCTCTGGTTCTTTTTGTGGGTGGGGTGCTCTTCATCGGCCCGCACTCATTGACGATGGCCGATATAACGCACACATTCAAGAGCTTACTCGCTGCGGTCCATTATTGAATATTCCAGATTATATTGACTTCTTTTACTGGAGCGGCAGTGTCTCCACGGGTGGATTCTGGTGCCGAGGACAGCGTTGCTGCAGAATAAGATGTCGTCAATATAATTTGTAAAACCCGCCAGGCCAGACACGTGCTGTACCGTAATATCATCCTATCAATGTCCCGGCCTTTGTCTTAAATCCACAGCGTCCAGCGCAGGGTCATAAGACCGGCCCTGTGCTTCACTTCGAATGCCTGCCTTGGGTTCGTCCTGTTTTTGAAAAGCGCGCGCATCATCCGGTTCAGACACTCGTTGAAGTTCCTTTCCTTCTGCATCGCCGGTACGTCGGTTGAAATTCCTGCTGTTTTCGGGCGCGGAACTGAAGGACCGTCTGCAAACAAACCGGCATACAATGTTGCGGGGTAAGTCATTTGCCCGGGAGTCTGCATGGCAATCGAACCTGATCTATCCGAGGGAATTCGTTTGTTTAACGCACAGAAATATTTCGAAGCACACGAAGCGATGGAAGCGATGTGGCTGACGGCTTCCGGAGACCGCAAGACTTTCCTGCACGGCCTCATCCAGGTGGCGGCGGCGTTTCATCACTACGCGAGGGGCAACCTTGAGGGATTTCGCTCGCTGCTCGAAAAAGGCTGCACAAGACTGGTAAAGTTCAACCCAGCGGCTGAAGGTGTGGATGTTGCCGGCCTGTTGTTCCAGCTTCGACCGTGGCGGGAACATCTTCGTTCAGATTGCCCGCAGACAAGCTCGATTCCCCCACTGCCGGTCATCCGGCAGAAAGGTGACCCAGACGAATGAATCTGCTGCTGTTTACACACAAATGGGTTGCCGCCTAATATAAGCATTTGTGTTTTTGAAGTTTCATAAGCTTGCTCCTGCATGAACAGCAGATTTCGAGGTCCGGCTTCATGATTGAGTGTCTTCATCCCTCCCCTGCAAAGGCGGTGAAAGTAGTTCTGTTTGATTTTGATGGCACACTTTCGCTGCTGCGCTCCGGCTGGGTGGATGTGATGGTCCCGATGATGGTTGAAGTTCTCGCGGATCTCAAGACCGGCGAACCTGAGGCGGAACTGAGATCGATTGTTGAAGACTACGTGGCGCGCCTCACCGGAAAGCAGACCATCTACCAGATGATCGAACTGGCGCGGCAGGTTGAATTGCGTGGCGGCAAACCGCTCGAACCGCTCGCCTATAAGAAAATCTATCACGACCGTCTGATGGAGAGGATCCGGCACCGGCGCGAGGCGCTGCGGCAAGGCAAAGAACCTCCGGACAAATATCTTGTCCCCGGCGCCCGCGAATTGCTGAAGGCGCTGAAAGAGCGCGGCCTCAGACTCTATTGCGCCAGCGGCACGGACCACGCCTACACTGTCGAAGAAGCGGAGATGCTTCAGATCACGGACTATTTTGACGGCGGCATCTATGGTGCGCAGGATGACTACAAGAGCTTCTCAAAGGCGATCTTGATTCAAAAGATCATCAACTCAATGGAATGCCGTGGCGATGAAATTCTGGGATTCGGCGATGGATATGTTGAAATCAAGAACGTGAAAGAGGCGGGCGGCGTCGCGGTGGGCGTCGCCACCGACGAACCCGAATGCCAAAAGGTCGATGAGTGGAAGCGCAACCGCCTCGTCCAAGTGGGAGCCGATTACATCATTCCCAACTTCCTCTGCCGCAAGCAGCTATTGCAGACTTTATTTCCTCAGTGACGGCGCGAACATGAAATCAAAATACCCGCTTTTTGACCGATCGAACCTTCTGATCAAACCGCTGAGCGAGCGCAAGCACGACATGCAGCTTGATTACGTCCTTGGACTTGATGGGCCTGCGCCGGAATACTCGCACCCGCATCTGCCTGAACTTGCGCGCCGGGTGATCGATGCCCAAAACAAACGTGCAGCGCGCATCCTGATGATGGGAGCCCACGTCATCAAAATGGGAATGAGCCGCTACATTATCGATCTCATTGAACGCGGCTATTTCAACCACATCGCCGTGAACGGCGCCTGCGCGATTCACGATTACGAACTGGCCCGCATCGGAGCAACCACAGAAAGCGTAGCACGCTACATCCAGACAGGTGAATTCGGCCTCTGGAAAGAGAGCGGCGATTTGAATGACGTCATTCGAGAGGCCGCTGAGCTTTCCCTTGGACTTGGCGAGAATGTCGGCAGGCACATTGAAGCCGGCAACTTCCCCCACAAGGACGTGAGCATTTTTGCCGCGGCTTACCGGCTTTCTGTTCCCGTAACGGTGCACGTGGGAATCGGCTACGACATCATTCATGAGCACCCGAACTGCGATGGCGCGGCCTTCGGCGCCGCGAGCTATCGCGACTTTCTGATCTTCACGCGGACCGTGGAAAATCTTGAAGGCGGCGTCATGCTGGATTTCGGCTCAGCAATCATGGGACCGGAGGTTTATCTGAAGGCGCTCTCGATGGCGCGCAACGTGGCGCGGCAGCAAGGGCGATCCATCAAACATTTCACCACCGCCGTTTTCGATCTGGTGCCGATCCAGGGCGACATTCATCATGAACTGCCGAAGACCGACCCCGGTTACTATTTCCGCCCGCACAAGACGATCCTGGTGCGCACCGTTGCGGACGGCGGAGAAAGTTTTTATTTCTGCGGCGACCATCGCGCGACAGTACCGGCGCTGCGGCGCGCTCTGTTGGAGGCGGCGTGAAGACGGCGGAAATTCTGGCCGCGTTTGGCGATCTCAAGGCCCTGGTCGCAGGCGATATCTGTCTTGATCGCTGGTGCACCTATGATCCGACGATTTCCGAACCATCGCGTGAGACCGGCATTCCGCGCCTGGGAGTGGTTTCAACGCAGGTGACTCCCGGCGCCGGCGGCACCGTAGCCAATAATCTGGCTGCGATGGGTGCTGGCCGCGTGGCCACTCTCGGCGTGCGCGGCGACGACGGGTTTGGTTACGAATTGGACCAGGCGCTCATCAACCGCGGAGTTGATACGGAACAGATGGTGAAAGTTAAGGGATGGCAAACTTTCACTTACACAAAACTGCTGAACCTCGAAACCGGCGAGGAAGACCAGCCGCGCGTCGATTTCATTTCCACGCGGCCGCTTCCCAAAGAAGCTGAGGAGCAGGTGATCGAAAATCTTCAGTCTGCAGTTCCACACTTTGACGTCATCGTCGTTGCCGACCAGGCTGAGACCAACGCCGGTGGAGTCGTCACGCGCGCCGTGCGGGAATCTATCATTCACCTCGCGGAAAAATACCCGAAGAAGGTTTTCCTGGCCGACTCGCGAAAGCGAGTGCATCTGTTCCGAAAAGTCATGCTGAAGCCCAACCGCGACGAAGCGGAAGCCGCAAGCCGCGCCTTACTCGGGACCGTCGATTACGCCGCCCTGCGGCGCAGGCTTGACGCCAGCGTCCTGATCGTGACTCACGGGCCCAGGGGCGCGCTCGTAGTTCAGGAAGAAAAAGAAACCTGGGCGGAAACGCGCGGTGTGGAAAGGCCCGTGGACATCTGCGGCGCGGGAGACAGTTTTGCTGCTGCCTGCGCGCTGGCGATGGCCGTCACCGGCGACCCCGTTGTCTCCGCGCGCGTGGGCAATCTCGCCGCATCCGTCACGATTATGAAAAAGGGAACCGGCACCGCCTCGCCGGAAGAAATCCTCGCCGCCGAAAGAAGCTTCTGATCTGCTTTTCCCTTTGAATTTCCCATTCGAAATCGCTTCCCACAGAGCCAGGTCCTACCTCCAACTGAACGCATCCTGCAAAAAGAAAAGGGACCGCCGATGAAGCGGTCCCTTCAGGTTGTGGCCAGCGCCTGGGACCGGCGCTGACCGTGATTAATCGGTCCTTCTCCCGCAGTGCTAAAAGCTCAGCCTTGCGCTGAACTCGAACTGCCTGGCGTCGATTCCCTCACGAGCAAAGTTGACTGTTCCTTGGCCGCTGGTAATCTGGCCGAAGTTTGCGGAACTGCACCCGCTGGTTGCACCTGAGGGAATGCTACCGCAGTTTGCAGCCGGGTTATTGAAGTGCGGGGTATTTGTGAAGTTCAGCGCCTGGGCGCGGAACTGGAGTTGGAAACGCTCCGAAAGTCTGAACTTTCGAGTGAGCGCAGCGTCCAGATTGAACAAGTGCGGCCCATGCAACACATAAAACGCTGAAGTGCCAAAGCGTTGTGTATCCACTCCGCTGAAGCACGTCGGATCGAACCATTGTTCACCGGCGCCGACATTCTTCGGCGTTCCAATGTTGCTGCACAAACGGTCAGGACGCTGAGAGTTGCCTGAGGCGTTCAATGAGGTCCCACTCGCAGTCATCTGAAACGGGGTTCCCGAAACCGAGGTCAGAAGTCCGCTTGTCTGCCAGCCTCCCAGGACCTTGCCCGCGAACCCTGTCTTGGCGAAGCGATGACCGGCCCCGAAAGGTGACTCAACAATGAAAGTTGCCTCAAAATTCTGAGGACGGTCGGACGGGGCCAGCCCATGGTTGAGGCTGTAAAACGCTGGAGCGGGGATATAGAGCTGGCTTTTTTCGTCGAAACCTACTGTTCCTCCAGCCCCTCCTGCTTCTCCAATCGTCTTTGACCAGGTGTAGGCCAAACCCACATCAAATCCGTTCGCCCAGTGGTGCCTGAGCGTCGCTTGCAGAGAGTCGTAGTGGCCGCTGGCTATGGGCGTGACGATCGAAGTTCCGCCGGTACGGCAGCCGAGGTTCGTGCTTGCAGCACTGGGACAAATGGTCTTGTTGCTGCCGTTAAAGTTGAATGGCTCGCTGGCTGTCCCGCCACAGTTCACACCGGGTGTGCAGCCTGCGGGTGCTATTGGGCTTTGAACGTTGAGGTTTTCGATTCCCAATTGGTTCACAATGCGTGTTCCGACGTATCCTGCCGAAGCAAGCCACCCTCCGGGCAACTGCCGCTCAAGCATGAAGTTCCAGGATTGAATGTAACCGCGCGTCACGTGGTCCGTCGCGGTCACAAGGTTGACGTTGCCGGGAATCGGGTTTGAAGCGCTCGTTAAGCTGGGCAGTGGCGGCGCCAGAATCCCTACCGGCAAGGTCCCCCCCGAACCGAAGCAATAAGAAGGGAAAGCCGCGCATTCGCCAGCCGGCGTGTTCTGCAAGCTGGCTGAATCCAGGACGCCGGCCGCGGTCAGGGAGTTGGGCGTGCCTTCATTCAAGGGGATCAGAATCGGGTAATTCGTGCGCAGGTCGTCAATCAGGTTGAAGGGTTCATAACTCATGCCGTATCCGGCACGGACAACAAAGTTGTTCGTCATTCGATAAGCCAAGCCGATGCGCGGCGAAAAATACTTATGGCCGACAGTTGTTCCGCAATCGATCGGGTTACCGCCCTCACCGCAATTGAGCATCAGGCCCGTGCTGAAGTCATATCTCTCGACGCCGGCCGGCGTGCCCGAGCGCGTTGGGAACGGGTAGTATTCCCAGCGGACGCCATACGTAGCGGTCAGTTTATTGGTGACCTGGTACGTGTCGCCGACGTAGAGCGCGTACATATGCGTCACAGTGTGGAAAAAGTCAGGAATCTGGATATTCCTGCCCCAAGCGTTATCCACACCAAGAAGGAAGCTTGCAAAATTGTTGTAGTTGTTAGCAGAACTCGTTTTTCCAGTACTGCTGCAATTACCGCATTGCGTAACGCCCCCGCCAAATCCGAACCCTCCCGCTGCCGGCCAGGTGGTTCCGCCTGCATTCCATTCCGGCTGCTGCTGGTTGAGGTGCTGGATTTCTATGGCGCCGCCGAAACGGAGCGAATGGTTTCCATGGATCCAACTGGCATTCGTGCTCCAGGAGAACTGTGGGTCATTCCTGTAGTAGGGCATGAAGTTATGCTGCGTCCCCAGAACGGCAAATCCACTGATACTAAACTGCGGCATGCTGCCTTCGAAGGGGCGCGAACCATTCGTGCCTGGGATACCAAGGGCCTGGCCTTCATCCTTGGCAATGTCGAGTTGCTGCGAATTGATAACCTGGCGCGTCATGCCGAAGTTCGTGTCAATCACAAAGTTCGGTGTGGCCACGTAGTTGCCGGTCACGGCGAAGGTGATCGTGTGCCCATTGGCCTCGCCTTCGTTTCCGATGAATCCGCTCGCCTGCGGCCCTCCCAGTGGAGTGCCGAAAATCGTTGGGTTGAGCGTCCCGAAGTTGAGATAGCCGATATGGCCGTACATTGTGAATTTGTCTGTGGCGTTCCAGTTGATTTTGTCGTCTGTGGTAACACGGTTGAAGTGAACATCCGCTGCGCCAAGGTAGTTATTGGAAGTTTGGTTGTTGCTGGAACTGGGTATATTCGGTTGCGGCATCATGTTGAGAAGCGCCGTCGCGGTTGGGCTGATACGGCTGGTCGGAATGACGTTAGGGCACTCAGTGACGCCGCTCGAGAGAACAATACTGCCGGGGTCGCCAGCATGGCACACCGCGTTGTAGGTGCTGGGATCGGTCGGGTCGTTCGTGGCGAAAATTTGGGTCCTGTTGTTGCCTTTTGAGTTGCCTGTCGCAGGGTCATAAACCACATCAGGATTGGCCGTCGTAATCCCTTCGGCAGGGTTAGGGAGGCCCCGCAAATCGCCAACACGCATTGCAGCATCCGGGATGGTTTGAACGGTCGTCGCGTATTGGTAATCGCGCGTAAATTCCACGTTCGAAAAATAAAAGAGCTTATTCTTCTTGATTGGCCCGCCAACGCTTGCCCCGAATTGGTTGAAAACGTCCTTGGGAACACTCGAGATCCCAGACTGCGGTGCAAAGAACGGGAGGGCCTCAAGCGCGCTTGTGTAGTTATATTCGTACACATCGCCATGAATTTGGTTAGTTCCGCTCTTGATCTGCACATTGGCAGCCGCCCCACCCGCGAAGCCCTGGTCAATGTTGTAATTGTTCGTACTGACGTTCACCGTCTCAATGGCGTCGGATGAAGGGATGTAAGAAGCGTCTTCAGGGACCCAGATGTTCCACTGGGTCACGCCATCAATCATGATCGTATTGCCAAAGTCGCTGCCACCGTTGCTGTTAAAAGCCAGCGACCGTGTGGGGTTCGTCGGGACTGAATGCGAGTTTGCGGGTGGTGTCACACCAGGCAGTGCCTGAAACAGATGTTCGAAGTTATTGCCCGGGGCCATCGGGATGTTCTCAATCTGCACGGCGCTAAGGTCGTGATGAACGTCCGCCCGGTCCGTTTGGAGCACGGCAGCAGAGGCGCTAACTTCAACCGTCTGATTTACGGCGCCGATCTGAAGGGTCGCATCCACGCGCGTCACTGTGTTGATTGCGACGGCTACGTCAGATTTGACAAATGTCTTGAACCCCTTGGCCGAAATCCTGACCGAATAGGTACCGGCCGGGAGTGTGGAAGCTGTGTATGAGCCGTGTGAATCGGTTTGCACTGCGCGCGTCAGCCCTGTTTGGGTCTGAGTCAGGGATATTGTTGCGTCTGGAATGACGGCGCCGGTTGGGTCCTTAACGTTCCCTACTACGGTGCCGTAAAGGACCTGCGCCCTGCTGGTTCCGGGAACCGCCAGAACTATGGCCAAGGCGATAGCGGCGAGAAATACACTGCGGATGATTGCGCCAACCCTCGCGCAGTGATTGGAAGAGTTTCCAATCATGAGTACCTTCCTCCTTGCCTGCCAGATTTTCTGAATTTCCGGGTCCAAATTAATCTTGTTGCCCCTGGCGGAACGGCGAAGGGGCCTCCGCACAGAAGGGCTTCCCCAGGACGCAGCCCCGCCCTGAATTAAGGTTTTTGCCGTAAAGTTCCAGGACCCGACGCAAGAGCACCGGAAACGGTTCCGACGTATATCAATGCCAAGGGTCTCTTGTCAAGATATTTTTTACCGGAGTAACCAGAGCAGTAATGCCACCGTCTAAAGGCGCCTAACAGGGAGGGGCTGGACCCGGCCTTTCGGGGATGCAAAACTTTCGAAAAACCAGCCACATGCGAACGATAATGACGAACCGGCAGCGCCCTTACCCGTGCAGTTGTCACGATCCGGAAACGACCTGCTATCCCCCTGTCGAAGCAGACTGATCGTCGCAGGTCAGTGATACAAATTCCCGTGCGGACCAGGAGTTCCAGGACAAGATTTGCCGTCCGCAGGACTTGAAAAATGGATAAAATCTTTCAGCGACGCGTTCGATTTGATATAAATCTGGTGATTTCAGGCCATATGGTAAGAACATGACGCCGCCACTTCGAGCAGCCACCATTCGCGATGTCGCCCGCGCTGCGGGGGTCGGGATCGGGACGGTCTCCCGCGTCCTGAACGGAGGCGCGGAGGTCAGCCACGCGACGCGGGAGCGCGTCACGATGGCAATCCATCGGCTGGGCTTCCGCCCGAATGCCCAGGCGCGGCGCATCCACCGCCGCCATTCTGAAATCGTCTGTTTTCTCCTCAGCAATCGCGATTTTCCCAATTCGTTCCACGCACGCATCCTCCAGGGCGTTGAAGACTGCGCGCGCGAGCTGAAGCAGCACGTGCTTTTTGCCGCTGTTCAGTATGGGTCCGAGACACCGCCTCACCAGATTGAACTTCCTTCGATCCTCGAGGAACGTGGATTGTTTGACGGCCTGATACTCTCCGGCACGAACCATCCCAACTTCCTGACGCGCATCCAGAAAATGCAGATACCTTTTGTCGTCTTCGGAAACAACGTCGTTGATTTCGAAGGAGAGAAGTTCTTCGACCAAGTAGGCTATGATGGGTTCCAGGGGGAACTCGACGCCGTGCGATATGTCATTCAGCAGGGGCATCGAGACCTGATCTTCGTTGGCGATCTTGCATACCCCTGGGTGCAGGTCCGCTATCGGGCTTATCTCGCGGCGTGCGGCGAAGCCAATCTCAATCCCGTGGCCATCACGGCCCCCAAATCTCTTGGATTTGTGGCGTACGGCGAGTGGGCCTGCGGACGCATTCTGGCCCGCAGTCCCCGGCCCACGGCGGTGATTGCGGTTAATGATGAAGTGGCTTTTGGCCTCTGGCGGTCGTTCCGCCGGCGGGGACTGCGCGTTCCTGACGACATCAGCCTGATCGGCTTCGATGATCGCGAGGAGGCCATACTCATGGACCCGCCGCTCACGACCGTACACGTCAAGAAAGAAGAGATCGGCCGTGAGTGCATGAGAACGCTGCTCGAGCGGCTTCGCGAGCCGGAACGCCCCTTCGTCGAAAAAGTCCTGCCAGTGGATTTGATTGTGCGCGCGACGGTTGCCGCCGTCTGATTCATGTCGACGCGAATCTCCACGCCGCCGAAAATTATAAGCGGCGGCCTCCACCCCGGCGGAGCGTAACGATCCGGTCGGCGCTGATGTTGTCCCACTGCTCTCTGGCGCCGTCGGGCCAGCGCACAACAAGTAAATCAATCCTGGTGCTGGCGCCAAGCCCGAAGTGCACACGGATGTCGCTCGCACTCAGCATGCTGCCGTCCGTATGCGCCCTGCGCCAGAGCGTCGGCTGGCCCTCGCGAAACAGACCGACCTCCGCGCCCATTCCAAACCGGTTTCCTTCCGCCGCCTCGAGACGTACCAGCAGCCAGTGCCCCGCAGTCGCCTCATTCAAAAAAAGCCGCAGCGGTCCGTTCGCATTGGTTACAACAATATCCACCCGCCCGTCGTTGTTGATATCTCCGAAGGCCGCGCCGCGCCCGACTTCGGCAAGCTGCATGGCCGCTCCGGCGTCGCGCGTGACTTCCACGAAGCCCTTGCCCGGCCCCGCATTATGAAAAAGCTGGTTTTTCTGAGCGTATGGATAAAAACCTCCTTGGTGCGCGCGCAGCGACTCGATGATCGTCATCGCGCCGTTCGCAATGAAGAGGTCCATCAGGCCGTCGTTGTCGTAGTCGAGAAAGCCCACACCGTATCCCGTGTATCCGAAAGTCGGCTCGGACAGGCGAAAGCGGGCCGTGGCCTCATCATAGAGCCCCGGCCGGTCGCTGCGAAACAGCGTGACTCCTTCGCCCGTCAGGTTGGTCACTATCACTTCCAGGTGGCCGTCATTGTCGATGTCCTCCGCGGCGATGCCCATGCCCGCCTTCGCCAGGCCGTCCGCGCTGAAGGCCAACCCTGCCTCAAGTGCTCCCTCTTTGAAGGTTCCGTTACCCTGGTTGAGCCAGAGAAAGTTGGCCGCGGAATCGTTGGCCACGTAGATGTCCACGCGGCCGTCGCCATCAAAATCCGCGCAGATCACTCCCAGGCCGTATCCGTTCAGCGAACCGATGCCTGAAGATGCCGTCATGTCCTCAAACCTGCCGTTACCGAGATTGCGGAACAGGCGCGAAGGCAGCGGGTTGTACGTCCGAGGAGAGCAATAATCAAGTTCGCCTGCCGGCGCATAACAGCGCTTGTTGTTTTCAACGGTGAAGTCGACGTAGTTGCAAACAAACAGGTCCAGCCAACCGTCACCGTCATAATCGACCCAGGCTGCACTGGTGCTCCAGCGCGGATCGTCAACACCCGCTTGTTGCGTGACATCCGTAAAAGTACCGTCGCCGTTGTTGTGGTAGAGCACATTGTGGCCAAAGTTCGTGACGTAAAGGTCCAGATACCCGTCGTTGTCGTAATCGCCGACCGCCACGCCCATTCCGTACCCGATGTGCCCGACGCCGGCCTTTTCCGTGACGTCCACAAAATGAAGC
Source organism: Terriglobia bacterium (assembly GCA_035652895.1). Classification (GTDB taxonomy): domain Bacteria; phylum Acidobacteriota; class Terriglobia; order UBA7540; family UBA7540; genus SCRD01. The sequence goes on along the minus strand of DASRCX010000062.1, from coordinate 108,343 downwards.
TTGCCGGTCTCAGAGAGCATGTTGCGGAAAAGCCTGTTGCCCGGTTTCCACCCCGGAGGCGGCACAATCAGCGGCCTGGCGTTTGGGTTTACGAGTCCGTCTTGTAGCACATAAATGTCCAGGTCGCCGTCGTTGTCATAATCCAACAACGCCACGCCTGCGCCGATAATCTCCGGCATGTAGCGCTCAGGAGTCGGTCCTGTGTAGAGGAAGAAGTCGAGGCCGGCCTCTGCGGCGGCATCGCGAAAAAGTGGACGCCGGCCCTGCGGCTTTGCGGCCGAAGAACGCAACGGCAGGCCCGCCAAGGCCAGCGACGCCATCAGAATGTCACGGCGTGTCAAAGATTTATCCCTTGCGGTGCGACCTGAAATTTCCCGGGGCGCATCTCTCGATCCGTCAGCGCCGGCTCGAATTCCCTTCCAGGGTCTTCAAATCGCGATCGATGCCGGCCAGCAGTTGGGTCTGGTTCCTGGCCGCTGCGTCAGCCCGCGCTTTCCGCATATAGTTCAGCGCATTCGCAAGATCTCCAGCGCGGGCATAAGTAGTGGCCAGCGCGTAGAGATAAGTCGGCGTTTCAGCATCATCGGGTTCAAGGATCTTCTGGAATTGCTCGATGGCTCCCTTATAATCCCCCTCGTTTGCCAGGATCTGGCCCATATGAAATCGCGCCAGGCGGTAGTCCGGCTGATACTTCACCGCCTCCTCGAATTCCTTGAGCGCCTCCTGCAAATGTCCCTGCTGCTGGAGCAGGAAACCCAGGTTGTTATGCGCCTGCGCGTAATAAGGATTGCCGGCGATCGCCTGACGAAACGCCTGCTCCGCCTCTGCGTATTTCCCCAGCCCGAACATCAGAACGCCGTAATTATAGTAGCAATCGGCCCGATGCGGATTCAGGCGAACGGCGGTGCGATATTCCTCCTCCGCTTTGGCATATTCTCCAGCGCGGGCATAAAGCTGAATCAGGTTGATGTGCGCCTGAACGAAATCAGGGTCAAGTTCAATGGCCTTCAGGTGCGCCTGGATTGCTCCCTGAAGGTCGCCCGCCTGTTCGAGTTCGATCCCCAGCCGCAAATATCGGAGCGGAGTCTGGTTCAAGTCCTGCACTGCGGCGCGCAATGGGTCCACTTCAGGTGGGGTACTGGAAACATTTGCCTGATATGCAGCGAACTGTTCCTTAGCCTCATTCGTTCTGCCGAGTTTGCGATAGACCATCGCCAGGGCGTAGTGTGCGCCGCCGTATCGCGGAAAAAGTTCGATCGCCTTTCGCAGTGCGGCTGCAGCAGCTTCGGAATCGCCTTGTTGCGATTCAGCCCGACCGAGTCCGTAATACGCTTGGGGATTGTCAGGGAATTTGCGGACGATCTCTTCGAACAACGCCCGGCTCTCCGGCAACTCCCCGGTTGAAAGCAGGCATTCGGCAAGATTCAGCCGGGCGGGAAGGTAATCCGGTTTTATCTTTAATGCAGCTTCGAATGCGGCTGCTGCGTCACGGTACTTCCCAAGCTTCATTTCAACGTAGGCAAGGTTGTAAGCCCACGGGAAGGCCGCGGGCGCCAGCAGATGCGCGCGGCGATAGCACACCTCGGCCGCCGAATACTGCTCGTACGCATCAACGACCATCCCCAGTCTCCCATTCGCTTCCGGATCGTTCGGGCGGGCGCGAGCGGCGGCCTCGGCCCGGCGAATCTGCTCGCGAACCCCGGGAAAAGTATTTGAAAGGTCGAGTTGCGGCAGGGGCGGAAGGGTCGCCGGGCCGGCGTTCGCGACGGCGGCCAGCAGCGCGAACACGGCGATCAGAACGCTTTTTCCTGCCCTCATCCCTCGATTCTAGCGGCGCGCTGGGTTGTGCCGTCAAGCAGTATTCGTTCGCCGGCAAATGTGGAATAAGTGTAGTATGAAAGGCTCTTGGTTGCGTCGGTGGGCGGTTTTACAGAAATTTAACCTTAGTCGAAGAAACTGCCGTTCGATTGTCAGCGTCTATTGGAATGTATCAACCTGAAGCCCGTCGGTATCACGGCGGGGAGGCAAAAGGAGAGGCAATATGATCAGCGATGAAACCCGAAAAGCATTCCGGCTTGATGACACTCAGCTCTTGAAGTGGAGGGCTGGAGGCCGCTTCCAAAAGGCGAAAACCTTGCTTCTGGTAGCCGGTGTCGGGCTCCTGATCCTGGCAGGAATCAGGATGATGGCCGCTGCCCCGCTGCCGCAGCAAGGACCGGGGCCGCGAATGGGCCGCCAGTTCGGCCCGGAGCAGCAACTGGAACGCCTCAGCCAGCGGCTGCATCTGACCGATGAGCAGAAAGCCAAAATTAAGCCCATCCTCGAAGATCAGCATAAACAGATGATGGCGCTTCGCCAGGACACCTCGTTGTCTCGCGAAGATCGATTTGCGAAGTTCCAGCAGATCCGGAAGGAATCGTCTGACAAGATCCGTTCCATTCTGAACCCCGATCAGCAAAAAGAGTGGGACCAGATGCAGCAGATGCGTGAGCGCAGGGCCAGGCGATGGTCCGGAGGCCCGGGCGGGGTGAACTGAGGCCCGCCCTAAAACATCCCCGCAAATCCTGCGTGTGTCAAATTGGAGGCTTATGAAAATCCTGGGATGCACTCTTGTCTGCATTCTCCTGTTGAGCGCTCCCGGTTGGGCGGTTCTGGGAGAATACGAAAACTCCATTGCCCTCGATCAGCAGCACATGCGCGCCCAGTTGCACCAAACTTCAGCCCAAGGGTACTCCGTCAATGAACTGACGACGCCCGAGGGCAAAAGGGTCAGGGAATTCGTTTCGGCAAAGGGCATGGTGTTCGGCGTTGCATGGCGAGGCCCCACCCTGCCGGACCTCCGTCAGTTGCTCGGAACATACTTCAGCCAGGTGCAGCAGGCAGCGCAGCCCCGTCGCCGGCGCGGCGGCCCGTTAGTGATTAAGACTAAGGATTTCATTCTGGTCAGCGGCGGGCACATGCGCGCGTTCCACGGCTTCGCTTATGTTCCGAGTTTGCTGCCTGCAGGCGTTTCGGCGGAGGTGGTTCGATGAGCAGATCCAGGGCCTGGGACAGGAAATTAATCCTTAATCCACTCCTCTTCTTGGCACTCCTGAGCATGGTCGCCTGTGGCGGAAGCAGTTCCAGTTCGGGATCCGGTTCATCAAGCCCGCCTCCGCCCGTGAATAACACCCAGGCCATTGGAGTCAGCCTCGGTCCAGCCCACGATTATCCAAACGGCCTCTTTACGAGCGTAACCATCTGCGCTCCGGGTACGTCGAACTGCCAGACCATCCCGGACGTTCTTGTTGATACGGGTTCTTACGGACTGCGCCTGCTCTCGTCCCAGGTGACCCTTTCCCTGCCCGCAGTCTCCGATAACAGCAGCAGCCAGTTGCAGGAATGCATCCAGTTCGCCGACGGCTCTTACGTCTGGGGCCCTGTGGCTTCTGCTGACATTCAGTTGGCAGGCGAGAAAGCCCAGTCCGTGCCTATTCAGCTCATCGACACTTCAAACCCGACTGCCCTCCCCGTGCCGAGCCAGTGCACCAGCGGGGGCGGCTCCGACGCGAACACAGTGTCGGCACTTGGCGCCAACGGAATCCTTGGGATTGGTGTCTTCCAGCAGGATTGCGGTTTGACGTGTACAACCTCGACCAGCCCCAACATGTATTGGCTCTGTCCCAATTCCGTCTGCCAGGGAGCCACAGTCCCCACTCAGTTCCAGGTGCAGAACCCCGTCTCGCTGTTCGCCCAGGACAACAATGGACTGTTGATCTCCCTTCCTTCCATTCCCGCCGACGGTGCACTCACAGCATCAGGTTCCTTGATCTTCGGGATTGGAACGCAATCTGACAATGCCCTTGGCAGCGCGCAGGTTTATACCGTGGATCCCAGCACGGGTGACTTCCACACAATTTACAAGGGCATCGACTACAACCAGAGCTATATCGACAGCGGGTCCAACGCCATCTACTTTCTCGATTCCAAAACCGCGGGCATCCCGGAATGCACTGATAATTCCGGGTGGTACTGCCCATCTTCAACCACCCAGTTCAACGTTACGAATCAGGGCTTGAACGGGACATCCAACCCGCTGACGTTCAGCATCGCGAATGCCGATACCCTTTTCAACGCCAACGGCATCAATGCGGCGTTTAATGACCTCGGCGGACCCAGCGCAACCAGCACAACTTCCTCTTCCGAGTATTTCGATTTCGGCGTGCCGTTCTTCTATGGTCGCAGCGTCTTTGTGGGAATAGAAAATAAGACAGGGCCGAACGGCGTCGTCGGGCCATACTGGGCCTATTGACACCGGGGTCAGAAACATTGACCTGTTCGTTTGCGACTTTGCGGCTTGGGTCTAACACCCGTAGCCACGGCAGTGTCTTTCCTGCCGTGGGTATTTCGTTTATCGACCCGTCCATGGCATAACGACGGTTGCGGGGTCACCCCACCCACGGCACGACAGCGAGGCCGTGGCTACGCGGCTTCGTCATGAGGAACGTGCGCGCCGACTTATTCACCTGGGGGCGCTTGCGGCGCTGCGGGCGCGCGCGGAGCGGCAGGCATGTGCGGCGGGCCGAAAGGCCGGGACATGCACGGGCCAAATCTGCGATAGAATCCCATGCGCGTGTCCTGCAACTTGTTCCACTGGTCTTCCGTCAGGACTTTGCGACTTGCCAGCATCGCCTGCACGCGGGCCTTTTCGAGCGCGGCGCGCGCCTGCGCTACTTTATCAATCTGAGCGAGCACCTGGGCCTCATCCGCATTATAGGCGCGGAGCATCGGACCCAGGATCACCTGCTGCTTTTCGAGGTTCGCGCGCAGGTCGATCATCTTCAGCCGCGCGTCCTGGTTAATCTTTTCGAGCTGTTGCTTCTGCTGGTCGCTCAACCCGACCCTCTGGGCGATTTCAGGATCATTCCACCATTCACCCCGCCAGTGGCGATAAAACATGACTCGCCGGCTGGCCTCCATCGGGCGCGTCACCCGCATTTCAAACGTTCGCGAGCGCATCAGCCCCTGGCCCGGGTCCGCCGGTGCAACCACCGTTTCCGACTCTTCAGCAGACCCGCCCGGCGGCCCTGCCTGCGCCATCGCCGCGGAGCTGAAAAGCATTGCAATCGCTGCGACGCTTAAAACTCTTTTGAACATTTTCCTTCTCCCTTCCGTTGCCAACCGAATAACGTGCAACCCGAGGTCGTTCCTTCATTTGATTGACCGCACATTTCGCTGCTGACCTCCTGTTGTTATTATCGGGCAGGGGGGTTCTCAAAAAAGTTAAAGACTGGGTAAATTCTCGGCTCGCGGTCCGGTGGAGAATGCGCACATCCGGCGGCACAATCCGATCGTCCAGCCAATCAGCATTCGCATCAGGAAGGCTGGCCGACGAACTTGTAACCGAGACCTCTGACGGTGAGAATGTGGCGCGGGTTTTGCGGGTCCGCTTCGAGCTTCTGGCGAAGCATCCAGACGTGGGCGTCAACCGTGCGCGTGAGCGTTGTCTCGTCGTAACCCCACACGTCCCTGAGAAGTTGTTCCCGCGAGATGGTCGAGCCCTGCTGCTGGATTAAGTACGCCAGCAACTCAAACTCCCGCGCAGAGAGTTCGACCGGCTTGCCGTCGCGGTGCACCGCAGTGCTGCGCAGGTCCACGGTGACATTCCCGAATTTCACGGTCAAGTCGCGATGCTCCAACGGGAGCGTGGAGGCCCTTCGCAGCAGGGCCTCGATGCGCGCCAGCAGTTCCGACGGCTCGAACGGCTTGGCAAGATAATCGTCAGCGCCGAGTTTCAGACCGGATACCCGGTCTTTCACCTGCCCCCGCGCCGTCAGCATGATGATCGGAGTATGGATCCCACGTCGCCGCAGCGTGCGGCAGATTTCGAAACCGTCCTTGCGCGGCAGCATCACGTCCAGCACAATCAGGTCGAAGCCTCCTTCGGCTGCGCGCTCGAGAGCATCCTGGCCGTCCTGTACGCTCTCAATCCGGAAGCCTTTGCTCTTCAGCAGATCGGTGAGGGTCATGACGAGTGAGGCGTCGTCTTCCACCAGAAGCAGCCTGGGTTGGACAAAAGTCATTCGTTTCATGCGCCGCGTTTCTCCCTGTGCGCCATCTGATGGCCTGAGGCCGGCCTGAGAGGTCATTGAAAAACGCTTCGGAACAGCGTTATTACGACCGCGGCCCTCCCTCCTATCGCACACCACCCTGAGGAACCTGCTTCACTCAATCCATCAAAGCGAAAACCGGCACCTGGTATCGATCAGGACTATCACCTTCGGAATACCAAACGGCCAACGAAGCGTCATGATCGAAAATCAAACAGCCTTGCGCTGGGGCTCCGCAATCGCCGGCAGACGCAGCGCAAAGCGTGCGCCGCTTCCTTTCCGGCTCTCGACGCTCACCCGCCCGCCCTGTGCCTCCACGTGGCGTTTGACGATGCTCAGTCCCAAACCGGCCCCCGGCACGGTTGAAGCCAGCACGCCGCGGCCGCGGTAGAAAGGTTCAAAGATGTGCGGCAGGTCCGCCGGATCAATGCCAGGCCCGCGGTCTTCAACAGAGACCTCGACTTCGGCATGACTCCCGTTTGCAATGCGCGTGGCGCTGACGCGCAGCCATCGCCCGGATGCGGCGTATTTGATCGAGTTGGCAAAAAGGTTTTTCAACGCGCTTTCAAGCGCAGACGGTTCTGCAAGCACCAGCGGCAGGTCCGCCGCAATATTCTTTTCGACGGTCCATCCCGTGTCGCGGAAGGTCGGTGCGTATTCGGCGAGGGCCCGGTCCACGATGGCCGGCACCTGCACAGCGACCGGTTCGTAGCGCTTGCCTCCGGATTGAATCCCCGCATAGCTCATCACCTGCTCGATCATATCCGTGAGGCGGCGGGCTTCATTCTGTACCAGCGCGCCGTATTCCTGTACGCGGCTCGGCTTGCGGACCACGCCGCTGGCAAGGTTGAACCCGGCCGATTGAATGGAGGCCAGCGGCGTGCGGAACTCATGTGAAACGCCCGCGACAAATTCCATCTCGCGGCGCGCAAGTTCCCGCGCGCGGTGCGTGCTGATCACCAGGGACGCCATGCTGAGCGCCAGCAGAAACAGCACGCCGAACCCGAGAGCCAGGTTCCGGCGCCGGGCCCTCGCCACGAGAGCGTCAATGGATCCCGCCTTGTTCTTCACCGCCAGTACCCAGGCCCCCGGCGGCGCAAATAGCCTGTCGCCCGATGCAGCTTCCCGCCCGGGCAGTGGAACTCTCCCTGCGAGGACGTGCATTCGTTCAATGGCCCGCGCGAGCGGCTGAAACCGCCGGACACGGGAACGGAACATCGCGCCGAATCCGCCGATCGACGCAAAGAGCACGGCATCGCCATCCGGTGAGGCAAACGACGCCGCCGTAAGACCCGGCTCAGAGCTGTAAATGATTTCCGGCGGCTCGCCCGCAAGCACCGCAACCCGATAGTTCGCAAGGCCGGCGCCCCCGAAACTTCGCTCGAGCAGTTGCGGCAGCACGCGCTCCTTGAGATAAGTCAGGTTCAGTTCGAGGAAACACCATCCGCGCGGCAAGCCGGGTGCCCCAGGAACAGGAGGGCGCGCTGGAGGCCTTGGAAGCGGCTTGCCGTCGGCTGGCAAAGGTCCGCGGATGCGCTGTTCGTTCTCCGTAAAGACCGCCAGCGGCGGCCTCATCCCTTCAGCCGAGTGCTCCACCGCCCAGCGCTCAAATGCATGCCAATGGCCCTCAGGCTCCGCAATAGGAACCACAATCATGGGATGGCTTCCGTCCACCGCAAAAGGAAAGGCATTCGCGCGGTAAAAAATAACTTCTCCGGGCTTGGAGGTTTCGATTCTCTCGATTCGCGGACGGAAAACTTCAAGCGACTTCGGCAACGGCGCGGGCTTGAATTTTCCGGTCACCGGATCGAGGCTGCGAAATTGCAGCTTTCCCTCGGCATCGACCGTCGCGACGCTCAGGCCCGCCACGAGCGCGCCGTTTGCGTCATTGCTCCGCCATTGCGAATAAAAGGAAGCGAGATACTGATCGAGCGCCTCGGGAGTGGCGGCCCTTGGCGCAGGACGAAATGACGCCCGGATCTCGAGCAGCGGCGCATCAAACTCGCCGCGAAAACTTCGCATCGCGGCGTTCAGGAATTCCTCCTGCTGCTCGCGGTCCGCAATGCTCGCTCGGTTGATCCAGCGGTAAAGCAGTCCCCCGGCCAGCACCAGCGCCATGGCGAAAACTGCCATGATCAGAAGCGGATAATTCGACTTGGACAGCTTCCAGCGCACTTTCCTCGATTATATAACGCGCCGCGCCCGCAAAACTTCGTCATCAAATCCTGCGCTGACAACTTTACGAGGATTTTACGTTCGTGCGGCCCAAAGGCACTTCTGCCCTCATGCGCCTCCCCCTTCTGTTTCCGAAAACCCACCCTGCCACGCAATGCGCGTTCGCCCTGTGAGTTCCAATCCAAGCCCTGACCCGAATGGGAGTGAGAAATCGAAGGCCCGGCCTTTTGGGCACGATTTTCCTTGACAACGGATGGCTACTATGCTAGTCTTCTTTCGAAGCTGGCCGCGGTTGCGGAGGGGTCAGACACGACGCACGCAGCCGGCTGGGAATAAAGCGGGAGGAGGAATAAACAGTCTCGATAGACTGTCATCATTTTATTAATCTATTGAATACAAATAACTTATTTTCAAGTGCCGTTTTTACTGTGGGACAAAAAATATCAATTTTGCAAAAACGAACCGGAGAAGTTATTGAGAACAAAGCACCGGCACTTAAAAATGGGACAAAACGAACCGGAAAACGAAGCGGAGAAGTGCTTTAGAATCAGCAGGTGTGGAAAAACGAACCGGAAAACGGAGCGCGCCAACCTGTTGAAAATAAACGGGTGTGTCAAAACCGAACAGAGCGAAGGAAAGGCCGCCCGACTGTCCTCTGTCTAGCCTATTGCGCTTCGTTCGGATTCCACCCTTCGGACGGTTAGAGGCGTGCGCCGTTGAAGGTTCGCGGTAATTCAACGCGGTAACATATGGATGGGAACGCGAATGTCGGCGAAGAAGACGATGGCTGCGTGAATTGCCAGGGATGATTGCCAAGCATCGGCTCGTCCGATAGAATGTTGGTTCAAGGATTAACACTCACACAAGGACCCGAAGGACGCCCTGCTGTCCACATCCCCAAAAGCCCGGAGAGGAACATCATGACCCAGAATGTGCATACCCGCGCCCTGCGTGAAGTTGACCCGGAAATCGCGCAGGCGATTGACCGCGAAGTCGAGCGGCAGGCCGGAACACTTGAGCTGATCGCTTCAGAGAATTTTGTGAGCGAGGCCGTGCTGGAAGCGCTCGGTTCCGTGCTGACCAACAAGTACGCCGAGGGTCTGCCCGGCAAGCGCTATTACGGCGGGTGCGAATTTGTGGATATCGCGGAGTCGCTGGCCATCGAGCGCGCCAGGAAGCTCTTCAACGCGGAACACGTCAACGTACAGCCGCATTCCGGCGCGCAGGCCAACCAGGCCGTTTACATGACGGTGCTCAATCCGGGTGACACGGTCCTGGGCATGAGCCTGGCGCACGGCGGGCATCTGACGCACGGGCATCCGCTGAACTTCTCCGGCAAGATGTACAAAATCGTTTCCTACGGAGTCAGCAAGGAGACCGAGACCATCGACTACGACGAACTCGAGCGCCTGGCCATGGAGCACAAGCCAAAACTGATTGTTGCCGGCGCGAGCGCTTACCCGCGCATCATCGACTTTGCCCGCTTCGGTGAGATCGCGCGCAAATCCGGTGCGCTGCTGATGGTCGACATGGCGCACATCGCCGGCCTCGTGGCCGCAGGGCTGCATCCAAGCCCCTTCCCGCACGCCGATTTCGTCACTACGACAACGCACAAGACGCTGCGCGGGCCGCGCGGCGGCGCCACCTTCTGCAAGGAGCAATTCGCCAAGGCGCTGGACAAGATCGTCTTCCCCGGCATCCAGGGAGGACCGCTGATGCACGTGATCGCCGCCAAGGCCGTCTGCTTCCAGGAAGCGCTCCAGCCGGCGTTCAAGGAATATCAGCAGCAGATTGTTTCAAACGCCAAAGCGCTGTGCGAAACCATCGCGTCCAGGGGCTTCCGCATCGTTTCCGGCGGCACGGACAATCACCTGATGCTGGTGGACGTCTTCTCGAAGAACGTCACTGGCAAGCAGGCGGAGAAGAGCCTCGAGCGCGCCGGCATCACGGTCAACAAGAACGCTATTCCGTTTGATCCGAATCCGCCCATGGTGGCCAGCGGCATCCGCGTGGGGACCCCGGCGGTTACTACGCGCGGTATGAAGGAACCCGAGATGCGTAAGATCGGCGGCTGGATCGCCGAAGTGCTGAGCGACCCTGAGAATGAAGCGCTGCTGGCACGCATCCGCAAGGAAGTCACGGCGCTCACTGAGGAATTTCCGCTCTATGAGGAACGGCGGGCCGCGGTGGCCCGGCGGGCCTGAAGATCAGTTTGAACGCAGCACCGCTTCTGCGGCTGCGTACCCGCTCTGGACGGCGCCTTCGATTGTCGCGGGCAAGCCGGTCGCCGTCCAGTCACCCGCAAGATAAAGCCCGCGAACAGGAGTCACAGCCGGAGGACGCAGCGCCTCCGCGCCAACACAGGGGGAAAAGGTAGCAAAACGCTCCTTGATCACCAGCGAGTGCGTGAGCTTTGCGTCCTGCATGTTCGGCAGCAGCGACCGCAGTTCAGCGATCGCCGCATCGCGCAGGTCCTCTTTTGAACGCGTGACATGCTCGTGCGCACCACTCAGGACGAGCGACACGTAATGCTCATCCACGCCGAGAATTTTGCTCTTGTTGAAGAGCCACTGGACGGTCGTGCCGCGGAGGCCCACGAATTCAAGATCGGTGATGGGCCGGTCAAACCAGAGATAGATCGAGATAATCGGCGCGGGGCGCAATTCGCGAATGCGCGCGAAGAAAGGAGTTGAATTGACAACATCTGCCGGCAGCAGCACGGGAAGGACGTGCCACGGCACAGCGCTGACCACGGCCTGCGCTTCGACCACCGTGTTATCAGCCAGCCTGACGCCGCGACAGACGCCGCCGGCGATCAGCAAGGATTTCACGTCTTGTCGAAGCTCGACACTCCCGCCGCGGTCCGTGATGGCTTTGGCCGCCGCGCCGGTGTAGCAATCGCTCAGGCCCCTGCGCGGAACCCCCAGGCGCGAATCAAGCGGCGAATTGAAAAGGGCCAGCCGCAGAACGCGCTCGAACAACGCAGCGGATGCGAGGCGCGGGTCCTCATTCATTGCCGCGATGCAGAGGAGGTCCCAGAAATTGCGCCGCAGGCTTTCACGCTGGCCCTGGCTGGAAAGCCACTCCTCAACCGTCAGGCGGTCGGAAGAGAACGCTCCGTTCGGCGAAGAAGATGACCGCATCGCCCGCCCGAGGCGCAGGACGTCGAGCTTCTCGCCGAATGAAAAACTGTTGGAGAGAAAGACGCCGGCGAACAGGTGCCACGGCGAAGGCAGCGAAGGGCAGCGAAGTTCCGTGGTTCCCTTCGCGTGGTCCAGAAAGCGGACGTGAAGCTGAGGCTCAAAGGTTACCGTATGAGAAGTTCCGATCGTTTCAAAGAACTTCAACGTGGAATGGTAGCAGCCCATGAGGAGATGCTGGCCGTTATCGACTGTCGATCCCGTGGTCGCGTCTTGAAACGAACGCGCCCGGCCGCCAAGGTAGGGCTTCTGCTCAACGAGACGGACGCGGCACCCCGCCTCCGCAAGCGCAACGCCGGCTGCAAGCCCGGCAAGGCCGCCGCCAATGATGAGAACGTCTTCAGCCATGGAAGAACAAGCTGCTCTCCGCTTTTTCTTTTCGATGCCGATGCTCAGCCCGGGCGCAGGCCGCAGATTCTCCGGCAAAACGCGCCCGCACGATCCGGCCCGGCGGGTGCCCGCCGCCAGCGGTGGCAACAGCCCTTAATGGGCTCCGACTCGCACACGTTCTGCAGTGTCCGACATAAACGGCCGCCGGGCCTTGAAGTACAGCCGGACGAAATCAAACATCCTGAGTTTGGGCCGCCGGTGAAACACGTCGTAATCGGCTTCTTCAACTCGCGAGAGAATCGTTGTGCCTGTCAGCCACGTCAGGCGAAGCTGGAGCCGCAGTTCGGGGACGACGCGTTCGGGCAGCGGCTTGCCGTTCCTGAACAACTCCCAGGTGCGCTCCGATTCAAGGGCCATAAGGCCGCGCCACCGGTCCGCCATTTCCGAATCCATCGGCGCACCGTTTCCGAGTCCCCAGCGCTTGAGTTCATCCACAGTGATCTTGAACCGCGCCATGTCGTCCAGCGGCAGATAGATTCGGTCACGTTCGAGGTCAATGCGGACGTCCTGCCAGAAGTTCGTCAGTTGCAGCGCCGTGCAGATGCAGTCGGAGAGCGCGAACAGTTCCGGGTCGCGGTGGCCGAACAACTCGAGCATCAGCCGTCCCACGGGGTTCGCCGAATAGGAACTGTAATAGAGAAGCGACTCAAAATTCTGATGACGGTTGTTCCGTACGTCCATCTCAAATGCGCGAACGAGATTGTCCAGATTAACCACGGTCAGGTTGTACCTGCGGATGGAATCGCCCAGCGCAAGAAACGCAGGGTCCTGGGCTCTGCCTTCGGCGCACTCGTAGAGCTTGTGCCGCCATTCGGCCAGCGACTCCAGGCGGCGTTCCACCCCGGGCTCGTCGGCAAAATCATCGGCTGCGCGCGCAAACGCATAGATCGCAGCCAGCGCGTCTCTTTTCTCTCTCGGAACCAGCAGCGAGGCAACGGGAAAATTCTCGTAATGGCGGCGCGCCAGCCGTCGGCACATGGCGTAGGCCGCGTCGAGGTCCGTGGCGGAAGGTTTCATGCTGATCTGAATTTCCTGGATAAAATCTCTGACATGGCGGCCCTGCCGCAGAGGAATCACACTGGAGCGGCGGAAACCTGCCCTGCGCATGCGTGCCACGCCAAAGGGCCCCGGCGATCGAACGCAGGATCCCGGCTGCCATGCTGCGGTCGCTGGTTATTTCTTCTCGGGCCGCAGTGGCCGGCGCATGAACGCTGGAACGTCCAGATCGTCTTCGGGAATTTGGAGGACCGCCTTCTCCGCCGGAGGTTCAGGGGCGCTGGCCGCGGGCTTCTCACGGCGCAGCACGGCGCTCTTCAGACTCTGTTGTGCTGTCCGCAGGGCCGGCGACAGACCCGACGTGGGTCTCGCACCTGTCTTATCCGATTTGATTCCCGTGGCGATCACGGTCACTTTGACCGCGTCGCCCATCGATTCATCCAGCACGGCGCCAAAGATGATGTTCGCGTTATCGGCTGCGGCTTTCTGGACGATTGTGGAGGCCTCGTGGACTTCATGCAGCGTCAGATTGCTCGAGCCGGTAATGTTCAGCAGAATGCCCTGCGCGCCGTTGATCGAGGCATCTTCCAGGAGCGGGCTCGCGATGGCCTGGTTCGTGGCGTCGAGCGAACGGCTGGAGCCGCGGCCAATGGCCGTGCCCATCACCGCATAGCCCATGCCTTCCATAATAGTCTTGATATCGGCAAAATCGCGGTTAATGATTCCGGTAATAGTGATGATATCTGAAATACCCTGGACACCCTGTCGGAGAATGTCGTCGGCAATGCGAAAGGCCTCAAAGAAACTCGTCCCTTTGTCCACGAACTCCATGAGGCGCTCATTCGGAATGCAGATTACGGTGTCCACGGCCTGGCTCAATTCTGTAAGTCCGTATTCGGCCTGCGTCATCCTGCGTCGGCCCTCAAATGCAAACGGTTTCGTGACCACGGCGACGGTCAGTGCTCCGAGTTCACGCGCCAGGCTGGCAACAATGGGAGCACCTCCGGTACCGGTGCCGCCGCCGAGTCCGGCGGTTACAAAAACCATGTCCGCCCCCTCAAGGGCCTCGACAATCTTGTCCGTATCTTCGAGCGCAGCGGCACGGCCGACATCAGGATTGGCGCCCGCGCCAAGCCCTTTTGTCAGCTTCGCGCCGAGCTGGATCTTGAGCGGCGCTCTTGACATCTCGAGCGCCTGGAGATCGGTGTTCGCCACCATGAACTCCACGCCTTCAACATTGGCGGCAATCATTCGATTGACGGCGTTTCCGCCTCCTCCGCCGACGCCGATCACTTTGATCCTTGCACCGCGTCGGATGTTGTCAGAAAAATCGACGCGCAATTCTTCGGCATGTCCGTTGTCTGCCATGTTTGCTCCTTCCCGCCGTCTAATCAGGCCCCAACAGCAATCATCAGTTTCCCGGGCCTCGCAGAACTCCCCAAAGTTTTCCCATCAGACCCTTGTTCTGATGGTCCTGCAACAGACGCATCCTTTTTCCGTACGCCACAAGCCCGACAACGGTCGAGTACGAAGGGTCGGGCAGAACCTCATCGGTGGTCTCCATGTTCATCGGATACCCCACTCGAACCGGCAATCCCAGAATCTCTTCCGCGAGGGCCGCGAATCCGCCCAGCTTTGCTCCGCCCCCCGTGAGAACAACGCCGGCGCCCAGTTGGTCTTCCAGGTCTGCGTGATCGATTTCGGCTTTGATCAACTCCAGCAGTTCGATCGCGCGCGGTTCGATGATTTCCCGGAGTTTCGCGTAATTGACGATCCGTGCCGGTCGCTCGCCAACACCCGGAACTTCCAGAGCCGACGATTCCGCCAGGCCGGTATCTTGCCTTCCCCAAAGGCGCTTGATCTTCTCGGCCTCAGGGATCGGAGTCCGCAGCCCCACTGCGATATCGTTAGTAAAGTGCTCGCCGCCGACCGGAATCGAGGCCGTGTGTCTCACGCCGCCGTGATGGTAAATGATCATGCCCGTCGATCCGGCCCCAAGGTCCACGAGGGCAACTCCCAACTCGCGATCGTCCGCAGTGAGGCAGGTCTCCGCGCAAGCCAGCGGCTCAAAAACCGTTCCACTTTCGGGGACCTCGATCCCTGCACGGTTGACGGCCGTAATGACGTTCTGCCACGCCAGGGTCGAAGCCGTCACCAGGTGGACGTTCGCCTCGAGCCGAGTCCCCACCATTCCTACCGGATCCCGAATGCCGTCCTGAGAATCCAGCAGAAACTCCTGCGGAAGAACGTGCAGCAATTCCCGGTCAGCCGGCAGCGCGACACCCTGGGCCGCACGGATCACCTGGCGGATGTCTTCGCGCCCGACGCCGTGGCCGCGATTAGCAATCGTTACGCCGCCGCGCGCATTGATGCCGCGAATGTGCGACCCGCCCACGCCGACATAGGCCACGTCAATTGGAATCCCCGCAGCCGATTCCGCAGCTTCAACCGCCTTCTTAATCGAAAGCACCGCAGCATCCAGATTGACGATAAGGCCTTTGCGCCATCCCTTGGATTCGGCTATCCCCAGGCCGGTTACTTCCAGTTTTCCCGTCTCCTTGGGATAGCAAACCATCGCACAGGTCTTGCTGCTGCCGAGATCGAGTCCAACCAATGCCAGTTGTTTATGCGCCAAGGGCCCCTTAATTCCTCTTCGTCTTGCCGGCGGCGATGCGTCCCGAGGACGCTCCGGCGGCATCCTGGTCCGCCGGGTTCACCACCACCTGATTTCGAAATCTCAAATCAACGGAATCAATCCTTGCGTTCGTTCTGCGCAACTGCGGGAGTACTGTCATCAGGTTGTCAAGGCGCTCCGCAAAGCCGCTATCGCCGAAATAAACAAGCAGCGTCTGGCCGTCCTGCACCAGGAGAGCCTTCAGATTGCCCGCGTCACTCAGATCGACTTCAGAAACACTCCATCCGGAGTCGGCCACCTTCCCCCTTGTTTCCACCATGAATTCCTGGTAGAGGTTCAATCGGGCCGTCCGGTCTGAGGCGTTTGTCTCAAAGTCCAGGCCATTGAGAATCGGAAAATCGAAGTGGCCCTTCTCGGGAGGGTCCAGCAGAACGCCTTGCTGGTCCACGAGCTTGACCTTTCCGCCCGCATTGACAAAGGCGATCGGCGTCCGTTCCGTAATATAAACCGTAAGATTGTGCGGAAATGAACGAACAATCGTCGCCGACTTTACCCACGGGATGGATTCAATCCGTCTTTCTCTTTCTTCGAGCGAAGTTTTGAAGATGTTGCCCGCGTTTTCATATGGAGCACGTCCCAATCCCAACGCCGCGAGGACTTCACCTCTTGAAACGTAGTGATTACCCTCAACAGCGACGTCCGCCGGAGAGCGCACCAAAAAGCGGGGTGAAGTTGCCAAGTAGGTGCCAAGCACATAACTGCCGGTCCCCAGGGGAACAAGCACAAACATGACCACCCCAGCCCACCAGGCGATGCGCCGGATGCTCCTCGGAATCCGGCTTTGACGGACCGCCACGGCGCGCGGCCGCCGCATGTATGGAGTTTCAGATGCGGTTTCCATCACGTTGGGCGCTCCGTCGTCATCCATCGTGCTCATGGCGGCTTCCCTGCCGGCGTCGCTGTCGGGGCCCGGCACATCCCATTACGATTTCACAGCGTCGCGGCGTTCGACCCTGGCATTGACAGCCTTGGCCAGCTTATCCGCAATCTTCCATACACTGCCCGCGCCGACGGTCATCACCAGGTCGCCGGGCCGAAGGTCTGCAAGGATTTCTTGAACGATGGCGTCTTCAGATGATGCATACCGCGCGTGCCGATACCCAAGCTCCCCCATCCTTTCAACCAGCCGCTGCGAAGTAATACCGGGGATCGGCGGTTCGCTGGCGGGATAAATGTCCAGCACATAGACGCGGTCGCAATCTTTAAAGCACTGGGCGAAATCATCCATCAGGAACTTTGTGCGCGTGTAGCGATGAGGCTGGAAAATCACGCGAATGCGGCGCGCCCCGCGCAACCGCGCTGCCTCGATCGTCGCCTTGATCTCCGTCGGATGATGGCCGTAATCATCAACAATCGTGATCCCGTCAACATCCGCTTTCACCTCGAAGCGCCTGTCCGCGCCACGGAACGCTTCCAGTCCCTTCTGAATCTGCTCACGGTCCAGGTCAAGTTCCCGGCCGACCGCGATCGCCGCGAGCGCATTCTGGACATTGTGACGCCCCGGAATATTAACGCGAAAGCTCCCCATCGGTTGTCCGCTGATCACGACATCGAAGCTGGATCCGCCCGCTCGCAATTCGATGTTCCGCGCGGTCACGTCGGCGCCCGGCTGCATTCCGTAAGTTATAACCCGCCTTCTCAGTTGGGGCATCACGGCCTGCATCGACGTCCGCCAGGGAGGGTCCACGCAGACGATCACGGCTCCATAAAAAGGGACCTTATTCATGAAGGAGGCGAAGGACTCCTGTATCTCCCCGATGTCGTCGTAATGGTCCAGGTGCTCGCGGTCAATATTCGTGACGACGGCCACCGTCGGGAGAAGATAGAGAAACGAGCGGTCACTCTCATCGGCTTCCACGACCATCAACTCGCTTTTCCCAA
The DNA here is from genome assembly GCA_035652895.1 of Terriglobia bacterium. Lineage (GTDB taxonomy): Bacteria > Acidobacteriota > Terriglobia > UBA7540 > UBA7540 > SCRD01. Next base: position 90,917 of record DASRCX010000062.1, on the reverse strand, counting down.
GCCGGGCGCTTGAGCCAAACACATCCAGACGACCGCCGATGACGGCCGTGGGATCCAGGCCGCTCTCTGAAAGCATCACAGCCACCATGGAGGTCACGGTTGTTTTTCCATGCGACCCGGCGACCGCCACACAGAATTTCAGTCGCATCAGTTCCGCCAGCATTTCAGCGCGAGGAATCACTGGAATTTTCCGGTGCGCCGCTTCAACGATCTCAGGATTCATCATCGGTACTGCCGACGATACAACTACGACTTCCGCTTCACCGACGTTAGCCGCGGCGTGGCCTTCAGCAATGCGCGCCCCGAGCTGGCTGAGGCGCTCCGTCACCGGCGTCCGTTTAAGGTCCGAGCCCGACACGCTGAAGCCCAGGTTGAGCAGCACCTCGGCGAGCCCGCTCATCCCAATTCCGCCAATGCCCACAAAATGAATTCGTCGAACCTTTCCAAGCATGGCCAAATCTCTCAATCCGCCTGCGCAGGCTTCTGTGATGCCCTCGCGTGCCGGGGCTTGCGGCATAATTCTTCAATCAGGTCCGCAATTCGACCTGCCGCCCCAGGACTCGCAAGGCTTCTCGCCCGTTGCTCCATTGCCGACAATTTCCCGGCGTCGCTGAGCAGTCCCATAACCGACTCCACAAGCAAGTCCGGCGTCAGGTCCCTTTGCTCGATGACACGTGCGGCCCCGGCAGCTTCAAGCGCCCTGGCGTTCTGCAACTGATGCTGGTCAGCGGCAGAAGGATACGGAACCAGAATGGAAGCTTTTCCCGCGGCCGCCAGTTCAGCCACTGTGGTGGCGCCCGCACGGCAGATGATCAGGTCTGCGCGTGAAAAGGCCCCTGCAATGTCATCGATGAATGGCCGTATCTCAGATTCCGCCCAGTGATTTGCGTATGCGGCCTTCACAGAATTATAATCCGCCTCGCCCGTCTGATGGATAAATCTTAGCGTCCCCCCGCTTCGCGATCTGAAAAGCGGCAGAGACGCCGCAAGGCACTGGTTTAACGCTCTGGCGCCCTGGCTTCCGCCGACAATCAGAACCGTGAACGGAGGCTCATGAGGCTTGGGTCTTACTTCAAAGAACTCCTGACGGACTGGATGTCCCGTCAACCGCCCTTTCGATCCATAAACGGCCAACGACTGCTCGAAGCCGACGGCAGCCAGCCGCACAAAGGGCGCGAGCACGCGGTTTGTAAAACCGGGAACAACATTCGCCTCGTAGAGGAGTGTAGGTATTCCAGCCAGCGCCGCCTCCAGCATTACAGGCCCGGAAATATAACCTCCGATTCCAAGCACGACTGCCGGGCGCAACCGAAACAGAACCCTCGCTGCTTCAGCGGCGCTTTGCGGCAGCTTGATGAAGTTCAAAACCCGTTTCCAGCCCGAGATGCCCATAAGACCAGCTCCCGGGACCGTCTCAAGCCGGTAGCCTGAACGGGGAATGATCCGAGACTCAAGGCCCCTTCCGGTTCCCAGAAAAACAGCCTCGTACTGTGTCGCGTCGGCCCCGGAAGCAGTGGATCGGCGGCGCAGTTCATCCGCCACCGCCAGAGCGGGAAAGATGTGGCCGCCGGTTCCCCCCGCCGCCATGAGAACCGTGACCACACGACGCGATGTTCGCCTCGCTGAGAGTTCCAGGGGATGCTCCTTTTCCATGACCAGTTCGCTCTGGACGTCCATCAATGCCTTCTTCAGAATGCTCCCGCGCATCTAGCTGGCATTCTGTGAAATGTTCAGGAGGATCCCCATGGCGAACAGCGTCATCACAAGCGACGATCCTCCGTAACTGATGAGCGGCAAGGGAATCCCCTTGGTCGGAAGCAATCCAATCACAACGCTGATGTTCACCAGCGCCTGGCCGACAATCATCACAGTGATTCCAATGGCCAGAAGCCGCCCGAAGTTGTCAGAACAGCGCGCCGCCGCCCGCAGACCTCGCCACAATATCACGGCAAACAATGTGATTACTGCAATCGCTCCGATAAAACCCAGTTCTTCGCAAATCACGGCAAAGATGAAGTCCGTCTGTGGCTCCGGCAGGAAAAAGAGTTTCTCCTTGCCTTCCATCAAGCCAAGCCCCGCAATTCCACCCGTGCCCACCGCGATATAGGATTGAATGATTTGAAATCCGACACCGAGCGGATCGGAATAAGGATGGAGAAATGCCATCACGCGTTTTAACCGGTAACTTACATGAAAAATCAGCAGAAATATCAGCGGAAAGACCGCTACCACTCCGTATCCAAAGTAAACAAGGGGAAGGCCGGCAACAAAGAGCATGGCCGCCACGATCATGCAGAGCGCGAGCGTCGTGCCAAAGTCGGGCTCTTTCAGCACCAGCAACGCATCGATGCCAACCACCAGCCCGATGGGCAGCAGTGTGCGCTTCCAGTCATCAATTTCTCCCTTGCGCGAGTCAAGAAAGTATGCAAGGAAAATTACTGTGATGACTTTTGCCAGTTCGGAAGGCTGAAAGGCCGCAGGCCCGATCCGCAGCCAGCGATGAGTGTTGTGCATCGAACCGAGGAACAACACCATAATGAGCAAAAGAAGTTGCACGGCGACGGCAGGAAATATAACATTCGGCCTGGCCAGACGTCGGTAGTCGAAGTTCATCATCACCACCATCAACCCAAGCCCGATCACAGCCCAGACGGCCTGCCGGATCAGAAAGTGATAACTCGATTGGAACTGTTCCTGGGCGATCACGGCCGAAGCGCTGAAGACCATGATCAACCCAAAAACAAGCAGGACCACCACCGTCCCGAACAGCACTTTGTCAGTCTCGAGTTGCCGCGCCATCCTCCGCTATCTCTCCTCACGGCGCCGCCGCTGGCCGGTGAGATCAACCTCCGCGAAGGCGTCTCCCCGCTTGCCCTTGCCCGAGCCGCGCTCAGCCTGTGCATTACGAACTTCATATGCAAACACATCATCACCAGGCTCTTCGACCCGGTTCAAGTCATCTTCTCCAAGCATAAATTCGTACGATTCATCCCCCGGGTCCTGCGCACCTTGCGTGTACGCTTCTTCCGCGCTCACTTCGTACACATATTCGAGTTCGCGCGGCGTGGTCAGCACTAACGGCTCAGTCTGCACGGGCACGGGTGCGGATTCGCGTGCGCCGTCGGCTTCGCGACTCTCCAGTTCTTCGCCCTTGGGCTTTCCATGATTCTCATCGGACGAAGAGGGGCCGTCGCCGGCCCGAGCGATAGAAGCGCCCATCGGCTGTGAAAGATATGTCCTGGAGTCCCTGACCCTTCCGGCATCCTCCTCTGCAAGGCGCTGCACCAGTTCCTTGAAGACTCTGCCGCGGTGCTCAAAATTCTGAAATTGATCGAAGCTGGAGCACGCAGGCGCGAGCAATACGACGTCGCCCGGTCTGGCGCGCTCAGCCGCCTTCCTGACGGCGGTCTCCAAGTCACCGGCATCCACGATTTCCGCTGCCCCCGACAACTCGCTGAGGATTCGCTCCCGGGCTGCACCGATCACAAGCACCTCGCGCACGCGGTCCTTAATCAAGGCCCGCAGCGGCGCATAGGGCGCGCCTTTGTCCTTACCGCCAAGAATCAGGTGAACACCGCTTTCAAACGCGGTGAGAGCCTTTGCAGTTGCATCAACGCTGGTGGCTTTAGAGTCGTTGTAAAAATCCACTCCGCGAATCTCCCGCACAAACTCCAGACGATGCTCGACCCCGCCAAACTCACGAACGGCACGCCGGATGGCCGCAAAATCGGCCCCCAGCACGCAAGCCGCCGCGGCAGCAGCAAGCACGTTTTCCAGATTGAACTCACCAAGCAGGCGGACGTCGCTTGTTCGCATCAATGGCACTTCCAAGTTATGAACCCTGTACAGAATTGCGTCGCCAGAAACAAAAACTCCGCTGGCAAGCTCCTTTCGCCGGCTGAAGAAGACCCTGCGGCTGCGGATTGAGGGAACGAGCTTCATCACATTGTGATCGTCCGCATTCAAAATTGCGTAATCATCTTCTGTCTGGTTATAAAAAATCCGCGCCTTCGCGGCAGTGTACGCTTCAAAACTCGGATGCCGATCCAGGTGGTTGGGGCTGAGGTTCAGCAGCACTGCAACGTGAGGCCGGAAGGAGGCGGTGGTTTCAAGCTGAAAACTGCTGAGTTCCGCGACGATCATGTCGGCTGGAGGATCGAGGTCGACCGCTGAGAGCAACGGCACGCCGATATTTCCCCCCACAAAGGTGTCGAAGCCCGACGATTCCAGAATCTTGCCCAGCAGCGTTGTCGTTGTAGTCTTCCCATTGGTTCCGGTAATACCGGTCAATCGCCCTTTAAGGAACCAGCCGGCGACTTCGATCTCCGGGACCACCGGGACACCCTTCTGCCGCGCTGCGTTTAACACCGGCAGGTCGGCGGGAACACCTGGACTTATGACGATTAAGTCCTGCCTGAAGAAAGTTGATTCCTGATGCAGACCCAGTTCCAGCCCGATTTTGCAGCGAAGAAGCTCCGGAATCTCCTTCGAGAACACGCTCGGCGAACGCATATCGGTGACAGTGACGAACGCTCCATGTTCGCTCAGCCAATGGGCTGCCGCCATACCGCTCCGGCCCAGCCCCACGACCAGCACGTTCTTTCCGCGAACCTCCATCAGGAAAGCCTCTCTTTCCGCCCGGCACCGTCAAGGCGAAAGTGGATCTCGAGGATTTCGGATATCACAACTGAAACAGACCTTTTCGTCTGGCGCGCCAGTCGCCGCGCCGCCTGCAACGCTTTGCGGTCAAGCGTCAGGCTTACTCGAGTCGGATTGCGAAAGGATTTTGGCCTGCCCATCGGTTATTTACGCGCATTTTATGCGCATAAACTCCGTACGTCAATGAATCTTTACCGCTTATCTGAGCTTCAGCGTCGTCAGAGCAAACAGGGCACAGATCAGCGCTGCAATCCAGAACCGCGCGATGATTTTCGACTCCTTCCATCCCTGCAACTCAAAGTGGTGATGAAGGGGCGCCATCCGAAAAATCCGCTTTCTCCGCAGCTTGTACGATCCCACCTGCAGGATCACCGAAAGCGCCTCAATCACAAAAATGCCGCCGATAAACGGCAACAGGAGTTCCTGCTTGATTATCACTGCCACCGCGGCCACCGCTCCACCCAGCGAAAGCGATCCCACGTCGCCCATAAAAATCTCGGCGGGATAAGCGTTATACCAGAGAAATCCAAGGCTGGCCCCAACCATGGCTCCACAGAAAATTGTGAGTTCAGCCGACTGCGGCAGATGTTCGATATCGAGATACGCCGACCATACGGCGTGCCCGGAAACATACGTCAGGACGGTCAGGGCTGAGGCGGCCACAACAATGCAGCCGATGGCAAGCCCGTCCAGTCCGTCCGTCAGGTTAACCGCGTTGGACGATCCGACCAGGATAAGGACTACGAAGGCGAGGAACGGCAAAAACGCAAGCGGGTAGGCCCACGAGGTGTGCAGCAAAGATTGAATGGTAAAACTGGGATGAATGCGCTTGAAAAAAGGAAACACGATGGCAGTGGAGTAAAGTCCTGAGGCCGTCATCGCCACAAGGACCATGCCAAAAAGGAAGCTGACCAGGATTTGTAGCATGAATTTCGACCGCGCGGTCAGTCCAAGGTTGTTCCTCTTTCGAAGCTTCTGGTAATCGTCCCAAAAGCCGATCGCAGCGAAAGCCACCGTCACCCCCAGGGCGAGCCAGATGAATGGATTGCTCAGGTCGGCCCAGAGCAGTGTGGGGATGATGATGCACAGATTGATGAGGACGCCGCCCATCGTCGGCGTGCCGGCCTTGGCCTGGTGCGCTTTCGGCCCGTCCTCCCGAATGTATTGCCCGATCTGGAATTGCTTGAGCTTGCGGATTACATACGGCCCCAGAAACATGGAAAGGAACAGGGCGGTCAGACTTGCATAGGCAGTCCGAAAAGTGACATACCGGAAAAGATTGAAGAGGTGAAACTCGGTGTGGAATTTCAGATAAAGGTAGTAGAACATGAATCCCTGTCAGACTGTATTCTCCCGAGTCCCGCGACGCGCGCCGGAAGGATTGCTCAGAGAATTTGCCAGCAATTCTGTGACCCTTTCCAGGTTCACCGCCCGCGACCCCTTTACGAGCACGACATCCCCCGGCCCAACAAGCCCTTCACAGTACTCGGCCGCCGAAGTCGCATCCGGGAAGAACAGAACATTGCCCGGATCGATTCCAGCCTCGAGCGCTCCGTCGCGGATGTAGCGGGCGTCTCCCTGGACGGCAACGATATGGTCAACGCCGCTTTCTACAAGCTTTCTGCCAATATGTCGGTGCAACTCCGGCGAGGACGGTCCCAGTTCCAGCATTTCGCCGGCCACCACAATCCTGCGTTCTGCGCCGTTCCACGCTGCGAGCGTTTCGATCATGCGCTCCATAGCTCGAGGGTTTGAGTTGTAGCAGTCGTTCAGGATGGTGATGTTTCCAGGCAATGTAAAAATTTCACTTCGTTGGGCCAAATTTCTAAATGACGCGAGCGCAGGCCGCAGAGAGCTAACGTCAACTCCGCACGTGCTCACTGCCGCGAGCGCCGCCAGCGCGTTCTCAACATTATGGGGGCCCGGCAATGGCAGGAAAAAGTCCGCATCAACGTTTGGTCCTGAAAGGTGAAAAGCGGTCCCCAACTGATGCGGCTGAATGTCTTTTCCTCGGAAGAGCGCGCCTTCGCTCAGACCGAATGTCACCACGTCTCCGGCAAATCCTTCAGAGAATTTCCGGACGCGCGGGTCATCGAAGTTCAGGACGGCTGTCGGCCGCCCTCTGCGATCACTCAGGTTCTCGATCAGTTCGCGCTTAGCTTTTGCAATCGAATCGACAGAATCAAAAAACTCCAGGTGGACGGGGCCAACGTTCGTCACTACGCCCACGTCCGGCTCGGCAATTCCTGCCAACTGCGCAATCTCACCCCGGGCCGACATCGCAAGCTCCACGACTGCAATTTCGTGCGACGGCTCCAAAGCCAGAAGCGTCAGCGGAACACCGTAATGGTTATTGAGGTTCCCCTCGGACTTGTGGACCCTGAAACGCGTGGATAGGAGCGCTGCGATCATCTCCTTAGTGGTCGTCTTGCCCATGCTTCCGGTGATGCCGATGACGCGACCGCCCCAGTTGCGCCGAACATGGCGTGCGAGAGTCTGCAGCGCTTTTGTTGTGTCGGGCACCGCGATGAGGTCAGGGCGTATTGGTGCCGGGGCCCTTTCCCAAAATTCCCGCTCGACAACCGCGCCCGCAGCGCCTCGACCGAGAACCTCAAATACAAAATCGTGCCCGTCATGGCGAGGTCCGCGGATGGCGAAAAATAGCTGGCCCGGCTCAAGCCTTCGCGAATCGATCGAGCAACCCATGACGGGGCGATCAGAAACCGGCTTAATTGACCCGAGAACTTCCGCCACTTTTTTGAATTGCAGAACCATTATCATCAACCGTTTCCGTGCTTCGGAAAATACCTGCGAACCTGCTTTATCGGGATGCGGGGCCAGGTCTGCTCTGGTCCTGCACCTCGAGACCGAAGCCCATCTCCCGCAGGACCTTTCGTGCCACGAGGCGATCATCGAACGGAACTGTTTCGTCCTTTAGTATCTGGTAAGTTTCGTGCCCTTTACCTGCAAGCACTACCACATCGCCCTGCCGTGCTTCCGACAGTGCTTTGCGGATGGCAGCTTCACGATCAACTTCCACCAGATAGGGCTTACCTGTCCTTTGCAACCCCACCAGAACATCATTCATGATCAGGATGGGGTCTTCGCTTCGCGGATTGTCTGAGGTCAAAACCGCCAGGTCACTCAGGCGACCTGCGACCTCTCCCATCAGTGGCCGCTTGGTCCGGTCGCGTTCGCCGCCGCAGCCGAAGACAACAATAAGACGGGTCTGCGCAAGTTCACGGGCCGCTTCAAGAACGTTACGCAGGGCGTCGTCGGTGTGGGCATAATCAACAACAACCAGAAACGGCTGGCCCTCGTCAACTTTCTCGAAACGCCCTGGGACTGCCGTCAGACGCGCCAGGCCCGCCTGGATTTTCTCTGCCGGAATCCCAATGCCAGTGGCCGCAGCAGCCGCCGCCAGCAGGTTCATCAGGTTGGCCCGCCCCACGAGAGGAGTTTCCAATGCAATTTCACTCACAGGCGTCGTCAACACCACCGACATCCCGGCGTGGCCCTGTAAATAACGTTTAACAACCACGTCCGCTTTCGACTCGCGCCCGTAAGTGATCTTCCTCGGATTCGATAATGAGAGCAGTCTCCGACCCCAGGGATCATCAACATTCATCACCGCAAGTTCAGGGGGCGGCGTTCCCAGGCCTTCAAAAAGCTTCTGCTTGGCCGCAAAGTAGTTTTCAAAATTGTGGTGATAGTCCAGATGATCCCGCGTCAAGTTCGTAAAGACCGCCACTGAAAAGTGTATTCCCCACACCCGCTCCTGCGCCAAAGCATGCGAGGAAACCTCCAGGACCGCCGCCCGCGCTCCGCCAGCGACCAGTTCATGGAAATAGGACACAAGGTCGAGCGATTCCGGCGTCGTGTTGGAAGCGGGTATGACGCGCGCGCCCAGGCGGTATTCAACCGTGCCAAACATTCCTGCTGGGACGCCTGCGGCTTCAAATATGCTGTGGAGAAGATACGCTGTGGTAGTCTTTCCGTTCGTGCCTGTAATGCCAATCAACTGGAGCTTGCGGTCGGGATCACCGTAAAAACAGCGGGCGGCTTCTGCTAAGGCCCTTCGAATCTTGCCCACTCGAATCCATTGATGTGCCAGTTCTGCCGGAGCTTCCCTCTCACTTGCTATAGCGACGGCACCCTGACTCAGTGCGTTAGCGATAAACAGGTGGCCGTCAGTCCTCTCGCCTTCGATGGCAAAGAAAAGGGAACCCTTTTCCACACGGCGGGAATCATAAGCAAGCGAGGCAATTTCAGTATTCTGATCCACCCCCGTTTCGACAGGCTGGACTCTCTCGAGGAGTTCGCCCAATTTCATGCTTCACTCGCATTATATCACCGGCACATCCGGCGCCGGTCCTCGTCTATGCGCACTTCCGGCACGTCCAGCCTCTGGGCTTCCTCAACCTCGCCGTTAACGGCAGAACCCAGGGCCAGTCCTTACTTCAAGAGATGCGTTCCCGCCCTGGTTATGCAACCGCTTGGGCGAGTTGTCATGAAGGTCTCGGACCCCGGTTAGGTAGATCGAAAGCCACAGAGCCACGAAGGTGACACCAAACCCGCCAAGCAGAAAATTCGCTATTGAGTGGAAGTCAATGCTCGGCATTTTATATACCTCCTCATCACCGCTATTTCCCTGAAAAGCTGCAACAATCCTGCTGGGCAAATCGTACCCAGACCCTGCTCCCGACGTGGACGGTCGCACCTGCCGGCGGGTCCTGCTGGACAGCAAGTCCTGAACCGGCCATCTCCATTTCAAGCCCAAGCGACTGGCATTTCTCCGTCACACGGCGGGCGGACATTCCTGTAAAGTCGGGCACTACGACCGCGGGGCCTTCATCCAGAAGCACAGTCCCTTTTGACGCCGATTCAGAAGGCGGGGCGAAAGAAACCGGCTCTACAGGGCGCGTGGCAGCTCCGACATACTCAGAGTTTGTTGGAGGGTTGTCCGCCTTTCCTCTCCATTTCTGGTATGGAGATAGGGCGGAGCGGCGGGAAGCGATCTGAATAGAGTTGGAAGGATTGTCTTGCGGAACATTCAGGTAACGCAGTGTCTGTTCTGCGATAGACTTCCACGCCGGAGCTGCCACTTCTGCCCCGTAGATTGCTCCTGCCGGTGTGTCAATAACCACCAGAATGGTTACGGCCGGCTTACCCACGGGAGCGAACCCGATAAAGGAAGCCACAAACATCTTGTGGGAATAATGGCCGGTTGCATCAACCTTTTGTGCCGTTCCTGTCTTCCCCGCCGAACTATATCCCGCCAACTGGGCGGCTGTTCCAGTCCCGCTTTCGACCACGCCTGCAAGCATCTCCTTCATCATCCTGGCCGTCTGCTCGCTCATAATGCGGCGACCGACGGTGGGAGCAGGCGCACTTTCATCAGTTCCTTCGCCAATGGCACGTACAATCCGCGGTTGGACCATGATGCCGTCATTGGCAATTGCCGAATAAAGGCGCGCCATTTGGAGAGGAGTCACTCCGATCCCCTGCCCTATCGCGATCTCGCCGATCGAGACTCCCGACCACCGGGTTGTGGGCTCCAAGAGCCCTCCTTCTTCGCCTGGCAAACCGACGTTGGTCTCGGCGTCAAAACCGTAATCGAGGATCCGGTGGTAAAAGCGCTCCTCACCCAGGCGCAACGCCATCTTCACTGCACCTACGTCGCTTGAGTACATCAGCACTTGGCTCAGAGTGAGCGGGCCCGCGCGCTCGTGCCGGATCACCTCGGGATCGTCGTGGATGACACGCCCTCCAAGCCGTATCGCCCCCATCTGGCAGTCGATGAAATCGGTTGGCCGCGCCAGCTTTTCGTCGATCGCCGATGAAATCGCCACCGCCTTGAAAGTTGACCCGGGTTCGTAAATCCAGCCGACTGCGCGATTGATGCGATCAACCGGCGGATATTTCTGGTAGTCGTTCGGATCAAATGTCGGCTGGTTGGCCATGGCCAGGATTTCGCCGGTGTGAGGGTTCTCAACAATGACGGTGCCGCCTGCAGCATGAAACTTCTGGACCGTTTCCGCCAGCACTTTTTCGGCAATGTACTGAATGTCCTCGTCTATAGTAAGGACGAGGTTCTTTCCCGGCTGACCCTGCCATTCGGTGGAACGGAACGAGCGGCGCTTGGCATCGGTACTCAGCAGCACCTTGCCCGGCAGGCCCCGGATTTCCTTGTTGTATTGATACTCGACGCCGCCCAGCCCGTTGTCATCCATCCCAACGTAGCCAAGGACGCTGGCGGCCAGATCATCGGCCGGATAAAAGCGCTTCATCTCTTTCTGAAAATAAATCCCTTGCAGATTAAGAGCGGCGATTCTGGCCGACTGCTGCGGGGAGATCTTTCGCTTGACCCAGCAGAAGGAGCGCGCGGTCCGCAGGCGGGCTTCCAGGTCCTTTTCGTCAAGATCAAGAATCGGAGCGAGCAGTTTGGCCTCCATTGCAGGATCAGGAATATTCGACGGAACGGCATACACCGAATCCACAGCCAGGCTCATGGCCAACGGGTGCATGTTCCGGTCGTAAATCGTCCCTCTTTTGGGGGCTATTTCCACCGTACGCTGCTGCTGGCGGTCGGCCCGGGCCAGCAGTTCTACATACTGGATGATTTGCAAGTCGTATAATCGAAGGATAATGGCCAGCGCCCAGACGACGAACAATCCCGCCAGGAGAAGGCTCCGCCTGGCCCCAACGGGCCCTGCGTGAAACGAGGTTTGTTTTCGCCTTTCGCGCCGTACCATTTACCTCACGCTGGGAATTGTCGTCTGCCCCTCCATATTCCTCGCGAATTCCGTTGCCGAAGGCTGAGCATGGAACTGCGCCGGTTTCCCGACCTGGATGATCTGGTCCGGCTTCGGAGGAGCAAGGCCCAATTCTGACCGGGCCAGGGTGTCAATCCGCTGGGGATCCGTCAACGAGGCAAGCTGGACTTTCAGTGAGTGGTTCCGCTCCACCTGCTCAGCCTTCTCCTGCTTAAGCTGTTGGATCAGGTATCCGTAGCGGACGCACTCGAAATGCTGCCAGGCAAAGAGCATGATGAAGAGGAATGCCAGGGTGCCCAACGCCAGAAGCCCGAAACATTCACGGCGTTTCTCCCTGTCCACTTCACGTTGCAGGCGGGAATTGTCGATATGCTTTACGAAATAGATCTCCGGGTATGTCGCGCGACCCGCAATGGGTTGATTCACCGGACGGCGCTTCGCTCTGGGAAGACTCACTGCAACGCTAGCCATAATCCTCTTCTCCCAAACAGCGCGGTGTCCGCTGAGGCGCCGCTTTGTGTACAGCGGTAATCCGGAACCGCGGGCATATTCTGTTATTCGCCTGGCATCTTCTCCACGGCCCGCAGCTTCGCGCTGCGTGATCGCGGGTTCTCTCGGACTTCCTCCGGCGTCGGCCGAACCACATGCTTAGTTAAAATGTGGACCCGGCCTTCGCGCTGGAGCCTGAGAAACGCGTGCTTCACCAGCCGGTCCTCCAGCGAATGAAAACTGATCACAACGCATCGGCCGTTCGTTGCAAGGACGCTCGGAAATCCAGCAAGGAACGTCTCCAGGTTTTCAAGCTCGCGGTTGACGACCAATCTCAAAGCCATAAAAGTGCGCGTTGCCGGATGAAGGTGGTGGAGGCCCGCCCGGGAGGGGATAGCTCGCATTACCACCTGCGCCAGTTCGGTGGTCGATCGAATCGGACGGGCCTTCACAATTGCTCGCGCGATGCGGCGCGATTGGCGCTCTTCCCCATACTTGAAAATCAGATCAGCCAGTTCGCGTTCAGGCGTGCGGTTGACGATTTCTTCAGCCGTCAACTCCCCGCCGCCCATTCTCATGTCCAGCGGTCCAGGCAGGCTAAAGCTGAAGCCGCGGCTGGCGTCCTCAATCTGCATCGAACTCAAGCCAAGATCGGCCAGGATGCCGTCAACCGGCGGCAGACCGCTGGCAGCGTGCAGCGCTTTGATGTCCGCGAAGTTGCCTTCCATCAGCATCAGCTTTTCGCCGTAATCCGAAAGCCGCTCCCGGACGATGCGGAGCGCTTGCGGATCTCGGTCAATGGCGAGCAGCCTTCCCCGCCCGCCTTCGAGCACTTGCAGGATCTGCTGCGAGTGCCCCCCTGCCCCCACGGTTGCGTCAATGTAATTTCCATCAGCGCGAACATTCAAAAACTCCATCGCTTCCCGCAACAGGACGGGACGATGAAGTTCAAATTCCGTCATCTAAATGCCAAGGTCGCTCAATGCCTGCATGTCTTCATCGGTCAGCGGATTGCTGTCCAAATGAGCGCGGAAGCGTTCCATATTCCACACTTCGAGGTAATTCAGATATCCCATCACCGCCACTTCGCCGCGCATATCCGCTGACTCCCGCAGCAGAGGCGGAATGAGGACCCTTCCTTGCGCATCCATCTGAACAGCCTGGCCCCAGTAATTCACGCGGTCGAGCAGCTTGCGCTTTGACTTGTGCATTGACGGCAGACCAGCAAGCTTTTCCTCGATGCCCCTCCAAACCGAAAATGGATAAATGCGAACCGACTGGCCATCCAGGCTGGTGACATAAAAATCGTGCCCAAAGGTCACTTCCAGATGCGATTTGAAGGCGGTGGGAATCTTCACCCGCCCTTTGGCATCCACCGTCGCTGAGTAATTTCCTCGCAGCATAGAGGCTTTAAAAACCCTGTAAAACCCAGCTCAAAAACCCACTTCATCACATCTTTTTACCACTTTTAACCACCTGCGACCACCGACTATACGTCGGGCCAAGGTTCTTGTCAAGAACTATTTCTATTCGTTAGAAGGATTTAGCTATTGTCGGCGGGATGCACTATTTGTTGTGGCGAAAATGGCTTTCGCTCCCCACCCGTACGGCGGGTCGGGATGGTCTGATTCCCTGACATTGCACCTCGCAGAGAAGTTTCTGGAAAACTTCTCATCGTTCTCCGGCGGAATTTGGGGCAATCCTCCCCGGGCCTCAGGGAAATGGCAAACATTGCGATTCATCAGGTATGGGCCAGAAAGCTTAGACGAACGTAATCGACCGTCCAACGCCCGGCAGAATCGCAGAGCGCGGGACGAAGCAGTTCAACGGCCTCGTCCATTGCTTCGGTGCGCTGGTCTTCAGGCAGCGTGCGGAAAAACGCGAGCCCGAATGTCTCCAGCCAGCCACGCATGTCGGTCGGCAGAACGACCGGGCGAGGGAACAACTCGATTGAGATCACACGGAACCCGGCACGTTCGAGCTTAGAGCGGTAGTCGTCTGCCGAAGGAAAATACCAGGGGTTTGCGCTTTCAGCGTTTTCAACACCGCGACGCCGCAAAACGGCCAGCAAGGCGACTGTGATAGCGGCAACGTTGGCGTGGCCACCAAACTCACCAGCGAACCGGCCGCCGGGCTTGAGGGATTTCCTGACAGAGCGCAGGACCGCGTCCGGGTCGCGCTTCATCCAGTGCAAGGCGGCGTTTGAGAAAGCCGCGTCGAATTCGGCTGCAAATTTCAGGTCGGCGGCGTCAGCGAGCCGCGCATCAACGCCCCGCTTTCTTGCAGCTTCCACCATGTCTGGAGAGCTGTCCACGCCGATGACCGTTGCTCCAGTCTCACGAATCTTTTCGGTGAGTTCCCCGTTTCCGCACCCGACATCCAGAATACGCTCACCCGGCCGCGGATCCAGCAGTTCCAGGAGTGACTGACCGAGAAGAGGTACGAACGAGGCATGTTCAGCGTAGCGTTCGGCCTTCCATTCCTGGACTGCTCGGTTGGTCGCATCCATGATTGATGAAGACTCTCTGCCCTAGCCCTCCTGCTCGTATTGGCGCTTCAATTGGGAGATGACGGCCGGATCGGCCAGGGTTGTTGTATCACCGAGCACTCGTCCCTCAGCCACATCGCGCAGAAGGCGGCGCATGATTTTCGCGCTGCGCGTTTTAGGCAACTCCGCTGCGAAAAAGATGTCATCGGGCCGGGCAATAGGTCCGATCTTCTTGACGACATGCTGCTTGAGTTCGTCTTTGAGGGTCTCGCTTGGCGCAATTCCTTCCTTCAGAGTCACAAAGCCTGCAATACCCTGCCCTTTAAGTTCGTGCGTCCTTCCTATTACGGCGGCTTCCGCCACGGCAGGATGGTCCACGAGCGCACTTTCAACCTCGTAGGTTGAAATGCGATGACCTGCCACGTTCATCACATCGTCAACGCGACCCAGCAGCCAGAAGTAACCATCCTCATCAATTTTGGCGCCGTCGCCGGTGAAATACTTGCCCGGATATCGCGACCAGTACTGTCGAACGTAGCGGTCTGGATCGCCGTAGATGGTTCGGAACATGGCAGGCCAGGGTCTTGTCAGCACCAGATATCCGCCTGCGCCAGGGCCGACGGGTTGGCCCTTCTCATCCAGCACTTCCGCCTCGACACCAGGAAAAGGGCGCGTAGCCGATCCGGGCTTGGTAGCCGTTATTCCAGGCAGAGGCGTGATCAGTATCATGCCGGTTTCGGTCTGCCACCAGGTATCAACGATCGGGCATCGTTCCCTGCCAATATTCTCGTGATACCAGATCCATGCTTCGGGGTTAATCGGCTCTCCGACGGTCCCGATCACTCGCAGCGAAGAGAGATCGTATTTGGCAGGCCATTCTGTTCCCCAGCGCATAAAGGCGCGGATTGCGGTCGGGGCCGTGTATAAAATGTTGACTCGATACCGCTCAACGATGGACCAGAAGCGTCCACGGTCAGGAAAATCAGGGCTTCCCTCGTACATAAGAACGGTTGTGCCATTCGTCAACGGTCCATAAATGATGTACGAATGCCCCGTCACCCATCCGATATCGGCCGTGCACCAGTAAATGTCATTTTCTTTAATATCGAAGATCATCCGGTGGGTCGTTGCGGTGCCCACGAGGTAGCCGGCCGTTGTGTGGACTACTCCTTTGGGCTTTCCTGTGGTGCCGCTGGTGTAAAGGATGTAGAGAATATCTTCGGCGTCCATCGGCTCAGGATCACATTGGTCCGGAGCGTTTGCCACGAGATCATGCCACCACAGGTCCCGCCCGGGCTGCATCGTAATCTGCGCGGCCTTGCCGACGCGCTCGACCACGACGACTTTTTCGATGCTGGGCGTGCTCGTCAGCGCTTCGTCAACATTTGCCTTCAAAGGGACGACGTGCCCGCGCCGCCATGCTCCGTCACCTGTGATCACGACTTTCGCCTGAGCGTCGTTGATGCGTTCGCGGAGCGAATCTGCAGAAAAGCCGCCGAACACTATGCTGTGCGGAGCGCCGATCTTGGCACAGGCGAGCATGGCAATCGCCAGTTCGGGGACCATGCCGAGATAGATGGCCACGCGGTCGCCCTTCTTAACGCCCAGCGACTTCAGCGCGTTGGCGAAGCGATTGACCTCCCTCTCAAGATCGGCAAACGTCAGCGAGCGGGAATCGCCCGGCTCGCCTACCCAAATAATCGCTGTCTTATCACGGCGTGCGCCTTTGGCGTGGCGATCAACACAGTTGTAAGCCGCGTTCAATTTGCCCCCGACAAACCATTTGGCCCATGGAGCGTTCCACTCGAGAACTGTCTTCCAGGGCTCAATCCAGTCCAGCCGTCTGGCTTCTTCCGCCCAGAAACCTTCGGGGTCCCGGCGCGCCTCTTCGTAAATCCTGGGATCGGACACATTGGCCTGACGGCGAAACTCTTCCGAAGGAGGAAAAGTCCGCCCTTCTTTGAGCAGCGCCACCAGACGTTCTTGCGCAGTTTCCGTCCTGTCGCTCATGGTTAATTCTCCCAGCCCGTAAAATTAAAACCCATCATGTTCCCAGAAGACCTCGGCAGACAAAAAAGAACTCACTGCCGCCGCAGCAGACAAAACCAGAAGTCGATAACCATTTTGCCCCATCAGGTCGAGTCGAAAGACCCATTACTCAATCCGCAAAGAGGGGGGAGTCTTACCTGACGATTCCCTGCCCTCCCCGCTCGCGGACCGCATAAGCTTCGTCAAGCAGCTCAATTACGTGTAGAACGCGCCGCTTGCCTCCAGACCTGGCAATTCCGGCACGCAGTTGTAACAGACAGCCCGGATTTGCGGTCAAGATCAACTCGGCTCCCGTTTCGTCCACGCGCTGCATCTTGGCCTTCAGGAGCCGTTCCGCCATTTCATTCTGTACCACATTATAAATGCCCGCACTGCCGCAGCAAACTTCAGATTCCTTCAACTCGACGAATTCAAGCCCGGGTATCGCCGCAATTAATTGGCGTGGGGCGCTTCGAATCCGCTGTGCGTGGCCCAGGTGGCAGGGGTCCTGGTACGTGGCACGCGCGGCAACCGTGCCGAAGTCCCGATTGATCTCGATCCCGGCAAGAAATTCCGTTACATCCCTCACTTTGGCACTGAACGCACAGGCCTGATCGTAATATTCCCGGTCAACATGTTCGAAAAGCAGCGGATACTCCTTCAGCACCGAACCGCAGCCCGCCGCATTCGTGATGAAATAATCGTAGCCGCCGTCGAGGAACGTCCGCATGTTTATCTTAGCGAGTTCGCGTGCTTTATCGCGAATCCCGGCATGGACGTGCAAGGCGCCGCAGCATCCCTGCGATTCGGGAATCACGACCTCACAACCATTTTTCGCCAGTACTCGGACCGTAGCATCATTCAATCGCGCGAACGCCAGGTTTGCAATGCAACCAGCAAAAAACGCAACGCGGTGGCGAACATCGCCATCGGGTCTGACCACCTGGCCCAAACGCTCAGTGAAAAACGGCTTCTCCATTCGAGGTGAAAGCGTCGCCGCGTTGACAAGCCGCTCTGAAAGAAGTTTCAGGATGCCGGACTTCCGGATCGCTGTTTCAAGACCGGATTTCTGGTAGAGCCAAAGCAGATTTCCAAGCCGAGTGAGGTTCCGCCGTTCGGGAATCAACCGGTGAAATACAAAGTGGCGGATATGCCGACCGATTCCCGGTCGTTTGTAATAGCGGTCAATTTGTGCGCGGGCGGACTCGACCAGCCGGCCGTATTCCACCCCCGAGGGGCACGCCGTCTCGCAGGCGCGGCAATCGAGACACAAATCAATATGCTTTACAAAGCTGTCGCCGAGCGGCAGCCGGCCGCGTTCCACCTGGATCATCTGGTAGATGCGGCCGCGGGGCGAGTCCATTTCAAGCCCCAGTTCACGATAAGTGGGACAGGCATTGAGACAAAGGCCGCAGTGAATGCACTTGGAATAATATTCCCACTCGGGCGCCTCACCCGGCCCATACCCGCTGCGTGCCGGGACTTCAGCCGCTTTTTCCTGAATCTCGATCATTTGCGAAGTCCGCGCTCGCTTGCCTTACGCAAAGCTCTGGTCAAGTTTCAGATTGAACCTATAAACCGCCCTGGCGCAAGGATTCCCTTTGGGTCCCATGTTGCCTTCATCTTGCGCATGAGATTGAACCCGGACGGCGGCGTTCCCCATACGTCCACCTGCGCCTTGAATTCCGGAGGAGCGTAAACCACAACCACTGCGCCGCCCGCTTGTTCTGCTGCTGCTCGAATCCGACTGATAAGCCCGGCAGCCCGGGTCGCACTGTGTAAAACGAGCAGCCCGACATGAATCATGCCGACGCCGGGATAAACGACGAATGGCGTCCTCACTTTTTCATTCTGCGCCTCCTGCCGGACAAGGCCCAGAAACTCCTCAGTAGCAGCAATGGGCAATGTACACTTCAAAACAACTGCTTCAGGATTCATGCTTGTCAGCCGATGGTCGAAGTCTGAAATCGCTTGCCACGCTTCCTGCGCGCTTTCTCCTTCTTGCACCCGGAAGCTCGCGCCCGCGGCGCGTCCCAGTTCATTCAGGTCCCGCCACGTTCGGCTGATCACTGTTTTGGATCCGCCCGCTTCCACCCACAATTGCAACTCGTGACCTTTTCTGCCCAATTGTTCGTCTGAAGGCAAAATTCCAGCGACTTCCGCATCTGTGAGCGCCATCCTCAGGAGGGAAACAGGCGAGTTCAATATTCTAACGCGCATGTCCCGAGCAACGTTCAACGCTCCAACTGAAAAAACAGAAGTCTCGCGGTTGAGCGGCAGCGGATATAGCTTGAGATTGACTTCGGTAATCACGCCCAGCGTGCCATATGATCCGATCAGAAGTTTGCCGAGATCGTAACCTGCAACATTCTTCACTACGCGCCCGCCCGTGCGGATCAGTTTGCCCGTTGTCGTCGCAATCTGCATCCCTACCACCATGTCGCGCGGCGCTCCGTAAAAATGTCGCAGCGGACCTGTAGCGTTTGCCGCCACGACGCCTCCGATTGTGGCGCGCCCGCTTCCATGCGGGTCGAGCGGCAACCACAAGCGATCCGACCGTAAAAGTGTTTGGAGTTCAGCCAACGATGTTCCGGCACCAACACCAGCCGTCAGATCCGCCGGTTCATAATAGCTGACTTTCGTGAGGTTCCGCGTGCAAAGAGCAATGTCATAGCGCCTTGGAGAATTACCAATGCCAAGTTTGGTTGCGCCGCCGGCAACGACGAGCGGAAGATCGCGATCGGCCGCGCACTTCAGGACCTGCGCGGCCTGCTCCGGCGAGTTTGGATAAATGACGCATCCGGGCGCCTTTCCATCAATCGCGAACTGCGCACACGTGGATGGTTCCAAAGTCAAATGCGCTTCGCCGACGATGCCGGCAAACTCCGCAGTGGCTGTTTCGGCTGCTGTCTTCACATCAGCCTCCGACGCTCACCTGGACACGAATTTCCCCGCACATTTTGCTGGTCGGCAAGACCTTGCCGGGATTGAACAATCCGGTTGGATTCATCAGTGCTTTGATTTCCCTTTGGATTTCCAGATCCTCTTCAGAAAATATCAGTGGCATCAGTTCGTTCTTTTCGATGCCGACGCCGTGCTCTCCAGTAATCGAACCGCCGAGTTCAGCGCAGCGCGTCATAATTTCCTGAGCAGCCTTCACAACTCTCTGTGACTGTTCACGGTCGCGGGCGTCAAACATCAGCAGCGGATGAAGGTTTCCATCTCCTGCGTGAAAGATATTTCCGATCTGGAGACCGTACTTTCGGCCAACCGCCGCGATATATTCGAGCATTTCAGGCAGGCGGGTCCGCGGAATCACTCCGTCCTGAACATAATAGTTCGGGCTGATCCGTCCAAGAGCTCCAAACGCATTCTTCCGGCCCTTCCACAACAAAGCCCGTTCCTCCGCGGATTTTGCCCGGCGAACACCGCGGACTTGATTGTTCTTGCAGACTGTCTCAATCTGCCCCGCCTGCTCTTCCACCGCTTCCCGCAGCCCTTCAACTTCGATCAGCAGGACGGCAGCCGAATCCATGGGGTAGCCGGCGTGCGTCGCCTGCTCGACCGCGCGCAGTGTGAACCCGTCCATCATTTCGAGCGCTGCGGGAGTAATACCTTCGGCGGTGATGGCGGCGACAGTCCTCGTCGCATCTATCACGCGGTCGTAAACCGCCAGCATGGTTTCCACTGCTTCAGGCGCGCGCATCAGCCGGACCGTAATTTCTGTGACGATGCCCAGCGTTCCTTCGGAACCAACGATCAGGCCGGTCAGATCGTAGCCCGGCACGTCCCAGCATTTGCCCCCCGTGCGAATCACTTCGCCGTCGGGCAGAACAACTTCGAGACCCAGAACATGGTTTGTGGTAACGCCGTAAGCCAGCGTATGCGGCCCGCCGGAGTTCTCCGCCACATTGCCCCCGATTGTGCACGCCTTCTGGCTGGAAGGGTCGGGAGCATAGTAATAGCCAGCATCAGCCACAGCCAGGGTGAGGTCCGTGTTAACAACGCCGGGCTGCACTCGCACGCGCTGATTCTCGAGATCGACTTCGATGATCTTCTTCATCCGGGCGAAGCTGATGACAATTCCGCCTTCGGTGACAACCGCTCCGCCGCTCAGTCCCGTGCCAGCACCTCTCGGGACGATAGGGACTTTTTTTGCCGTGGCCAGTCTCACGAGCTGAACAACCTGCTCTGTCGTTTTCGGGAAAACCACAGCATCCGGCGTCTTCAGCGCCGAAAGCCCGTCGTATTCGTAAAGCATTAAATCTTCAGGATGCCACAAGACCCCTTCCGGCCCCAGAATCCCTATTAACTCTTTTATGAACGCATTCGGTTTCATGAATACTCACGCAGCCCTGTGGAAGCAGGCTGGATACATGACCCGGGAAGGGCAGCAGCAGCGGCCGGAGGTCACTCTCAATACCCGCTGCCTGGAGTATATCCAACGCTGTGAATCGAGGTCAACGGTCCTGACCCTATCCGCGAGATGATCAATGCCAATAATCACAAGGCTGGTGTGGGCTCCGCGGGCAAGGCCCTTCTGATTGTGCTTGGGACAAAATTGCGGGTCAGGTTAGAATGCATCCCGCATGGTACCCATTCCGCTGAATGACAACCTTCGGCGCCAGACCTTCTGGTTCTCGACATTGGCGCTTATCGCGATGAACGCTGCGGTCTTTGCGTTCGAACTGTCGCTCGGCCCGTCGATCAACCGATTTATCCTCACTTTCGGCCTGATTCCGGCGCGGTATTCCACAGTGCACGGCGCAATTATCATCACGAATCCTGTGGACTTCCTGGTGCCTGCGTTCACTTCAATGTTCATTCACGGCGGCTGGCTTCACTTGATCGGCAATATGCTTTTCCTCTTCGTCTTTGGGCGAAGCGTCGAGGACCGCTTCGGCCACGGCGAGTTTCTGCTTCTGTATTTCCTCAGCGGATTGGGTGCTGCCATCACCAGCATTTTCTTCAGCATGGGGTCGAGAGTTCCCACGATCGGAGCAAGCGGGGCCATTGCGGGAGTCCTTGGCGCCTATCTGATCAGTTTTCCGACCGCCCGCATAACTACGCTGATACCGCTGTTCTTTTTCTTCTGGACAGTCCGGATCCCGGCCTTACTGATGCTTGTTTATTGGTTCGCGATTCAATTTGTGATGGGTTATCAGATGCTGGCGATCGAGTCTGCCACAGGGGGTGGTGTCGCATGGTGGGCGCATGTCGGAGGATTCATCCTCGGCATGTTGATTGCCCTCGTTGTGCTGAAACCGCGGCGGCAGATTGTCCAAATTCGGCCGTGAGAAAGTAATGGATGAAGGCTTCCCAGATAGGGGAGAACGCCGAAACTCGAGGATTGTAACTCCGGTGAATGCAACAACCGATCGCCTGAAACCTCACCAGGCTGTTTCTTCGCCCGGCTCGCGTTCCGTGAAATAGACTCCCAGCAGGATCAGTACGCCGCCGAAAATCCCCTTAAGGGTCAATCTGTCGTGGAGCAGCCAGATCCCAAGAGCCATCGCGACGATGGGCTCGAAATAATTGAACGCGGCCACTCGAGAGGCCGTCAGCCCCTTCAGTGCATATGCAAAAAGAAGGTATCCTATCACGGACGAAAAGAAGGTCATAAACCCAAGTCCGAGCCACGCTCGGAGCGGAATGTGCGTCCACTCCTGGCTCCACAGCGCGCCAGCGCAAAAAGGAACCATCATCAGCGCGCCCAGCCCGTAAATCAGGGTGTTGAGTGTGATGGCGTCATACTGCTCGGCCACTTCCTTCATCAGGATCGTGTAGTATGCGAATACCAGATCCTCAGCAATCAGAATCATATCGCCTACCCAGTAGCCCTGTTCGCCGGGCAGGGGCTTTCCGTAGCTCAGCAGCACGACACCCGCAAACGCCATTGTCATTCCGATGAGCTTCAGCGCGGTCATCACCTCAAGCCGCATCAGCACGGCCAGCACGAGAACCATAATGGGCTCTGCCGCAACGATGAGCGCCGCGTGCAGGACGTTGGTGTGCGCCATGCCCTCAATGAACAGGATCTGATTGGCCGTGATTCCGAAGAAAGCAATAACCGCAATACGGACCCATCGCTCGCGCGACAGGCTCAACAGTCCTAAGTTTCTGAAAGAAAGGAAAAGGGCCCCAAAGACGAAGGCCGCAGCGACGCAGCGCACGATGGTCAGCGACAACGGAGTAAACCCAAACAGAGCTTCTTTAACAGCCACGGTGTTGGCTGCCCAGCAGGAAGCCGCGATCAGCATGGCGAGGTGCATCAGGGGGTGAGTGCTGATCGGACGGGAAGCCTTTTCTGTTAGAACATTAAAGTCAACAGCGCTTTTCAAACGACTCCTTCCGCACGGTCAGCTTCCTGATACGATCGACGTTCGGCGTGTAACCGAGTCCGGGCCTTCTTGGGACCACAATCGTTCCTTCCGGAGTGACCGTCACCTCCGGGTCGATGATGTCGTGGCTCCAATAGCGGCGGCTGGCCGAGACGTCCCCGGGCAGAACGAAACCCTCCAGCGCGGACATGGCGATGTTGTGCGCCCGGCCTATGCCCGATTCGAGCATCCCTCCGCACCAGACCGGAACATGGTGGGCCAGGCACAGGTCGTGCACTTTGCGGGCGGCTGAATGTCCGCCCACGCGCCCCAGCTTGATATTGATGATTTTGCACGCCCCGATTTCGATGGCCTTTCGGGCATCATCCGCGTTGTGGATCGACTCATCCAGACAGATGGGCGTCTTCAACTCGCGCTGCAAGCGCGAATGGTCCACAATGTCGTCCCATCCGAGGGGCTGCTCCACCATCATCAGATCGAACCGATCCAACTGCTTGAGATGCGGAAGGTCGGCCAGCGTGTAGGCCGAGTTGGCATCAACCATGAGTTTGATGTCCGGAAACTGTTTGCGAACAATCTCCAGGATTCTGATGTCCCACCCCGGCTTGATCTTAATCTTGATTCGCTGATACCCGGCAGAAAGCTCACGATGAATCTTCTCAAGCAGGTCCTCAGGCGCATGCTGGATCCCGATTGAAACGCCGCAGGCAATCTCCTGGCGCACGCCGCCCAAAAGATCGGCGAGCGGTACGCCCTTGCGCTGCGCTTCGATGTCCCAAAGCGCATTCTCAAGCGCGGCCTTGGCCATATTGTGGCCGCGCACAGGACTAAAGCGCTCTGCCAGGGCCGCCGGAGAATCCCAGGATTTTTCAAGCGCCCACGGAACCAGAAAATCCCGCAGGATGTGCCACGCCGTCCCCGGTGTTTCGTAACTGTAAAAAGGATTTTCGCCGCATGTAACTTCACCCCAGCCTTCCAGCCCGTCGGCAAGAACATGCACCAGCACGATTCTTCGATCGGTGGTGCGGCCGAAGCTGGTCTCAAAGAAATTGACCAGCGGCATTCGAATTTCGAGCAAATCGACCCGTTCGATTTTCATACGCGGTCCAGAATGTACCAGGCTTCCGTGCCTGACTTTTCAAAGCCTGTGATGGCAAGCCCCCGCGAAAAACAGTCCTGAAGACTTGCCCTGACGTAAGACTGCCATTCGCGCGCCCGCGAAGATCGTCTCGAGAGCAGTTCATCAAGATTCACTGGGATGGCCACCTGCGCAGCGGGCGCCTTGCGGGCCGGCCTGGGATGCTTCCCTGCCAGGGCCCTGGTTACTCTCGCGGACTTCAACGGCCACTCGGCGATCAGCCGGTCAGATGGCAATTTCCGCTGGAGTCTGCTCTTCACAGGCCCATAGTAATTGGGACAGTAGCGCCGAACAATGGCCCCCAGGCGGACGATGTTAAAGTAGGCGTTCTTGGCGCGCAGAGGATCGAAAGTCCATTCGATGCATTCGATTCCGTCTCGGAGCGCCGCCTTACGTTGGGCAATCTTGAGCATTCGGCCCAACCCCTTATTCTCATGCTTCGGCAGGACACCCAGCAGGAGAGAGTAGAAATATCTGTGCTGCTTGCGCCAGGCCGGCACTGAAACCACTACCCCAGCCATTGAGCCTTCGCTCGTAAAAGCGCCCAACACATGTCCGCCGTTCCTTGAGATGTTAAGAAACATACGCGCAGGATAAATCTCGCTGTCCGGATAGCCCCATATCTCCCGCTGGAGCACGACGCAGCCAGCAAACTCCTCAACCGTTTCACACGGTCGGATCGTGTAGGTCATACCTTCTCCTGCACTTTGACGGATTCCCAAATTTCGTCCAGTTCTTGAGGCGTGCAGCTTCGAACGCTTTTCCCGCGCCGTCTGACCTCTGCCTCCAGCGCCTGGAAGCGTCGCCTGAACTTCTGGTTCGCTCGTCGAAGGCAGCTTTCGGGATCCGAATGAACCTGGCGGCTAAGATTGGATGCGGCAAACAACAGATCACCCACTTCCTCTTCCAGCCTCTGCCGGCCCGGCTCGTCGCCCGAAGATAACTCTTTCCGAATTTCGGCAAGTTCCTCTTCAAGCTTGTCAAGCAGGTCTTCGACTTTCACCCAGTCAAACCCCACCTCAGCCGCGCGAGTCCCCAGTTCATGCGCTTCGAGTGTCGAAGGAAGCGCCGCGGGAATGCCGTCCAGCAAAGACTTTTCATTCGGTGTCGTGGTTTGGTTTTTCTCTCTTTCCTTTGCTGCCGTCCAACTCTTGAGGGCCTCTGCGGCATTGGCCGCACGGGTTTCGCCAAAAACATGTGGATGGCGACGGATTAGCTTGTCATACACATTCTGGATGACGTCATCGATGTCGAATTTTCCGTCCTCTTCCGCCAGCCGGGAGTAGAAGACGACCTGAAAAAGCAAGTCACCGAGTTCTTCCTCGAGCCCGTGGAAGTCTCTAAGATTGACGGCATCCACAACCTCGTAGGCTTCTTCAAGAAGCAAACCTTTGACTGTGTCGTAATCCTGTGCTCGGTCCCAGGGACACCCATCCGGGCCCCGCAAGTGGGCCATCAACTCCACCAGTTTGGCAAGTTTTTCTCCGGCCAACTTGCTCTCCCCGTTTGCCTGGGTTTTCTTCAGATGCTGAATCTCTTAATGTATCAAGCCCTTGAAATTGCTGGCAAGGTCATCCGCCCCACCGACGCTTTCAATTCTAATTCTTTGTTGCAAGAGGCCCGGGTCAGAGCCCAACCTGCACTTGTTCAGAGAGCAGCCTTATTGCTAAACTACGTATTCAGGACATTTGCGGAACCCGCTTTACCGCATAGAAAAGGCGTCTCTTCAAGGGGAATTCCATGGCAGAAGAAAAGGGCGAACCTTCAGGGTTCAAGGTGGTTGATCGACGCTCGTTCACTAGCGACGGGACACGTGTGTCCGGCGAACCTGAACAGAAACAAGAACGTCGGGACGAGCAACCGCAAGCCCGCACCAAGGCTGGAGAGGCACCGCAGACAGAGCAGACAGTAGATTCAGAGCCTTCAGAAAGATTTGCCATGCTCGTATCCTACTTGAGTACCACCGCGATGTTTCAACTCGGATTGCTGCCCGGGCCGGGCGGCGAGTATATTCCCCCAGACCTTGCCAACGGCAGCCGGACGATTGATCTCCTCGAGGTGTTGCAAGAGAAGACCCGTGGCAACCTGACGAGCCAGGAATCCAAGCTCCTTGACGATGTTCTTTACGAATTGCGCATGACCTATCTTGAAGTTCAAAAGCAGGCTAGCAAGCGGAAATGAAACTGATTTTCCTGGGCACGGGGACCTCCACAGGAATTCCAACCGTAGGCTGCGACTGCGCCGTATGCACCTCCTCCTGCGAGCGCGACAAGCGCACACGTCCGTCCTTGCTGCTTGAATATTCAGACCGAACCGTGGTGATTGACACGACTCCCGATTTCCGCTTGCAGGCCCTGCGCCAGAAAATTCAGCGCGTAGACGCATTGGTATTTACCCACGCTCATGCTGACCACGTGCTCGGCCTGGATGACGTTCGCCCTTATTATTTCCGCCAGAAGGACCCCATCCCTCTGTACGCAGATAATCGCTGCATGGACAGCCTGCGCCGCATCTTCACATATATCTTCGACCAGACCTACCCCTACGGCGGAATTCTAAAAATCGATCCACACGTGATCGACGGACCTTTCACCCTCTGGGACAGGGAATTGGTGCCGTTGCCTGTATTGCATGGGGACCTGCCGGTCCTCGGCTTTCGCTTCGGGAACGGGGCCTACGTGACGGACTTCAGCGCCATCCCGGATGAGACAATGCGACTGCTTGAAGGTTTAGATGTCCTGATTCTTGACGCGCTGCGGCACAAGCCTCATCCGACCCATTCCACGATTGAAAATTCGCTGGCTCTGGTCGAACGCCTTAAGCCCGAGCGGGCCTTCTTCACACACATCGCCCACGAACTGGGCCATGATGAAACAAATGCCAACCTGCCTCCCAACGTAAGGCTCGCCTACGACGGGCTGGAAGTCGAGTTGGATTGATCCATGCGAGTCGTTCGAGAGCTTTCGGAATTGCATGAACCGCTCCGCGCAAGCGCCGTAACCATAGGGAACTTCGACGGCATCCACCTGGGGCATCGCCAATTGCTCTCCCGTGTTGTCAGGTCCGCCCGCGAAATCGGCGGCACTTCAGTGGCTGTCACTTTTGATCCACATCCCATGCAGGTCCTCGCCCCGGAGCGCGCTCCCCAAATACTCACCCCTTTGCCCTTGAAAACCAGGCTTATAGAGCAGGAGGGCGTTGACCTTCTAATCATCATGCAATTCACTCGCGAACTTTCGATGCTGTCGCCGGCGGAATTCGCCCGCAGCATTCTCGTGGAGAAATTGAGGGCCGCCGTCGTGCATGTGGGATCGAACTTCCGTTTTGGCCATCGACGCGCGGGAGACGTCCACGTTCTGGCTGAACTCGGCAGCCGGGAAGGCTTCAGCGTGGAAGTTCTACCGATGATCGAAGTCCGTGGCCATCCCGTCTCGAGCAGCCAGGTCCGGCGGTTTCTTTCCGAAGGCCGCGTTGAGATTGCCGGCAGGTTGCTTGGCAGGCCGTATTCGATCAGCGGCCCTGTTGTCGCCGGCGAAGGCGTGGGGCGCAAACAGACTGTGCCGACCCTTAACCTTGGGCCTGTAGAACAACTGCTTCCCAAGAACGGAGTTTACATCACACGGACGAGCGCTGGCAGCACGCTGTACGATTCGGTCACCAATGTTGGCCACAAGCCCACCTTCGGCCACCACGATTTGACCGTCGAATCGTTTCTTCTCGGTTTTCACGGAGAGATTCGGGCAGGGACAATGGAAGTCGAGTTTCTTCACCGCTTACGTGACGAAATCACATTCCCGGGCCCGGACGAGCTGAAGCAGCAAATCCAGCAGGACGTTCGGCGGTCACAGAAATTCTTCCGCCTGATGAAGATGCTGAGAGGGCGAATTCCTTCGACTGGCCACTCTTCTAGTCCGCAGATGTAGTCATTCCATATGCGCAGATAAAGATGGAAGAGAGCTCTATGCATAAATGGGTGGACGGCGGTCCGCCCAAGGCCGCGCGGCTTCAAGTTGCGCCGCAAGTCGGAATAATATGCCCTCTTCGCCGAAGCGCCCAAAGAAGTGCACACCTACCGGCAGTCCTTCGCTGTTCCAGTAAAGCGGGACCGACATCGCAGGCTGTCCCGTCGCGTTCGCAATCGGTGTGAACGGCACGTAATCGACCGCGCGATAAAAACCGCGCATGGGATTATCCGGACTCGCATCGAATGTTCCCAGCGGCACGGGCGGCTCGGCAAGAGTAGGCGTCAGCCATATGTCGTACTTTTCCATAAACCGCCCCACCTGCCGCGCAGTCTTCTGCAATATGGTCTGGGATAACAGATAATCAGCCCCTGTCACGCGCTCTCCCATTTCAAACAGCGCCCATGTGAGCGGCTCGAATTGCTCCTGCTTCGGGGTCTGTCCCGTAAGGAACGCAAAGCCCTTGATTGATGCGGCGGTGCCTGCCACCCAGACATTTGTGAAGGCCTGCGTCAAAAGCGGTCCGTTAATCTCCGGGGCAGCCTCGCTCACCTCATGTCCCAGGTCCGCGCACAGCTTGGCTGCATCGTGGACGGCCGAGATGCAATCAGGATGAATCTTTGCGCCCGTGGGGGCCCTCGTGGAAAACGCGATTCTCAGGCGACCCGGCTCGGTCCTAACTTCCTCCGCGTACGGCCTCGCCGGAGGTGGCGCCCAGTAGGGATCGCCGGTGTCAGGACCAGCGGTCGCGTCCAGAATCGCGGCGCTGTCCCTCACGGAGCGTGATACAACATGCTCCACTGCCAACCCTCCCATGATGTCGCCAAGGTCCGGTCCAAGAGGATTACGCGCCCTTGTCGGCTTGAAGCCGAAGATCCCGCAGCATGATGCAGGAATCCGAATGGAACCTCCGCCATCGTTCCCATGGGCCGCGGGAACCATCCCTGCCGCAACGGCGGCTGCTGAACCTCCACTCGAGCCGCCGGGTGTGCGCTCGAGGTCCCAGGGATTTTTTGTTGCGCCAAACAGCACCGGCTCCGTCGTTGGAACGATTCCTAACTCTGGCGTGTTGGTTTTTCCAAGGAAGATGAACCCTGCCCGCTTCAGCCGGGCGACGAGTTCGCTGTCATGGTCTGGAACAAAGTCGCGCAGGAAAGCACACCCTGAGGTCAAACGGACCCCGGCCAAGGATGCCAGCAGGTCTTTAAGCAGGAATGGAACTCCGCGAAATGGGCCATCGGGCAATTTGCCCTGCGCTGCTTCTCTCGCCTGCTCGTACGTCCGCGTGATTACGGCATTCAGCGTCGGGTTCAACCGGTCAATCCGTTCTATCGCAGCGTCAACCAGTTCGATCGGCTTAACCTCTTTCAGGCGCACTAATTCCGCCATCCTGGTGGCATCCATTCCTGCGAACTCATCGATGAGCGGCATCGGCTCGCGACTCCTCAAGAGCAAAAGTAATTTCACAAACAGACCAGCGTTGCAATTCTCTATGATTGATGTCAGGCAAAATTGATCTTCCCTCAGACCGGCGCGAATTCCTTCAAAATGGGTAACTCTCCGGGGTCCTCCAGCAAGTTCAGGGCGGCTCGAATGATCTGGTGTTGGAGCTTTGCATCATTGGGTTTGCCCAATGGATAACCGAAGCCAAATGGCAGACACAGGCTTCGCGGCGGTCGTACCCTCTTCGTCACCATCTTCAAGAGGGACAGCGAAACCGTGGGGATTTGGGCCTTTTCAATCACGCTTGCAATCAGTCCGACCGACTGATGACACATCGGTCAGGCCGGGACCAGAAATACCGCATCTGCCCCGTCATGCCGGAGCATTTGCGCCACCTTTGGCGCTGATTCCGAAATCAGCCTCCCAGGCGCGGAAATCGAGCCCATGAAGCTGAAGTGCCGGTGATTCAACTCAGCGATTTGGCCCTGCGCCTCGAGTTCCCTGAAACGGTCCAGTGGAAACACCAGGTTGGCGTCTTTTCTTGCGCCGGTCTGGTCAAAATCGGAACTTCGATGGGAAATCTTCAAGTCGCTGACGTTGACCGTATTGGGTAATTCGCGAAAGGAGAAGTCGCCTCCGCGGAAATCCGTATCGAAAGGCACCTGACTGGTAAGATGCATCCCGGCGGTAGTAATAAGGGCAAGCCTGCACTGGCTTAGTGGTTTCACGAGCCGCGCACCGGGCGACCAGTCAACCGTTCGAAATGGATACGCTTCAACAAAAAGCCGATGAGTAAGTGGAATATCTTCGAGACGCGCCATCATGGGAAAAGGCCATTCGGCGCTTTAACGCAGGAACGTCGTGCGTCGAACAACGAGATAAAAGCCCGAATCGCCACGAAGATGAGATAAACTATTGCAGGGTAACCAATGGACTTGAAGGCGCTTCCTCAACGATCTCTCTTGAATCCGAGACGCGGCCCGCAGTCTTGTCCGCCACAAAGCGCTCAATTTCTTCAAGCAGCGCCGGAACAATTTCTTCTTCTTTCACCCGACGGATGGCTTTCCCCTGACGGTAAATCATTCCGTTGCCACGTCCTGCGGCGACGCCAAGGTCAGCTTCCCGTGCTTCGCCCGGCCCGTTCACAGCGCACCCCATGACGGCCAAGGTGAGAGGCATCTTGATGTGAGCTGTTGCCTGTTCGATTTCGCCGGCAATCTTAAACAGATCGACTTCCAGACGCCCGCAGGTCGGGCAGGCAATCACGACCGGGCCGCGGCTGCGGAGTTCGAGCGACTTCAACAGTTCATAGGCCACTCGGACTTCCTCAGTAGGATCGGTGGCGAGTGAAACGCGGATCGTATCGCCAATGCCCTCCGCCAGCAGCATCCCTATTCCCACACAGGATTTGATCGTGCCGGAAAACTGCGTTCCGGCCTCGGTAATGCCAAGGTGGAACGGATAGTCACAGCGCCTGGCCAGCAGGCGATAGGCTGCCACGGTCAGCTTGACGTTCGAAGATTTCAAGGAAATGATGGTATCGCCAAAGCCCAAATCTTCGAGAATACCGATATGATATTCGGCGCTCTCCACCATAGCTTCAGGCGTGGGAAACCCGTACTTTTCAAGAAGTCGTCGCTCGAGCGAACCGGCATTCACGCCGATGCGGATAGGTACCTTCTGTTCCTGAGCCCGCCGCACGACTGTGCGGACTTTTTCAGCGTCCCCGATGTTGCCGGGATTAATCCGCAGCTTGTCAATTCCGGCATCGAGCGCCATCAACGCGAATTTGTATTGGAAATGGATGTCTGAAACCAGTACGGAATCCGGACACTCTTTGCGGATTTCCTTCAGTGCTTTGGCCGCCTCGATATCAGGCACGGCAAGTCGCACAATTTCGCACCCTGCCTGTTCCAACTGGTGGATCTGCTCGACGGTTTTGCCCACATCCCGCGTGTCCGTCTTGGTCATGGACTGCACAATGATCGGCGCATCTCCGCCAATTGTGTACCGCCCTACCTTTACCGCACGCGTCTTGCGCCTTGGAGGAAAGTGCTCTCTATCGCTGAAATTCACAGTAACCTGCCCCTGCTTGAAATGTGCGCAGCGTCACCCACCTGGACTCAGGAGGGACGCAAAGATTTCATGATATCGTTATACATCACAAAAACAAAGAGGAGGACAATAAGCACGACGCCGACCTGGATTACTCTCTCTTTAACTGCCAGGCTCAAATCGCGCCGCATCAGGCCCTCGATAGCCAACATAAAAATATGCCCACCGTCCATCACCGGGATGGGCAACAGATTGACGATGCCAAGTTGCAGGCTGATAAACGCTACAAACAGCAGGAGGTCCGCAAATCCCCGCCGGTAAGCCTCGCCCGAGATCTGCGCAATCCCGATTGGCCCGGCAAGGGACTTCGTGGACATCCTCCGCGTCACAATCTTGCCCAGTACCTCGAAAGTTTCGAGGAAATTCCTGTAGTTTGTTCTGACGGCATACTCCAAGGCCAGTGTTACTGGAAGTTTTTGAATGACGAATTCGGTCTGTCGAATTGTTACCCCGATTCGCCAGGTTTTCAGGCCCATGACATCCGTGAACTCAGGCGTCACATGGACCTTGAATTCCTTCCCGTCGCGCACAACGGTCAGATCAACCGGCTTGCCCTTTCCGTCCCGCAACGCCTGAACGACAAGCGCCCAGTAATAAATAGGCTTGCCGTCAAGGCCGACTATGGTATCCCCCGGTTTCAAGCCGGCTTTGCCGGCGGGTTGATCGGCCTCGACCTTGTCAATCACCAGCGGGACGTACGGATACCAGCCCGCGACTCCAGAACCATCCTGCCCATCGACGTGCGGTGTCAAACTCATGTGCAGAATTTCGCCATCCCGTTCAACGGTCAGCGGGATGGGATGGTCTGCCCCCGTCAGGACTTTAAATTTAATGTCTTGCCACTTGGGGTCCTTAATCCCGTCGAATTGGATGATCCTGTCGCCTGGTTGAAGACCTGCTTGCGCTGCCGCGGAGTTGTCGTCCACGGCACCAATCACCACCGGCTGGTCTTCGTAGGCTGGCTTCTGGAAGTGGAACATGTAAAGCCCGGTAAGAACCACCACCGCCAACACAAAATTCATCATCGGACCCATCAGCACGATTACGAACCTTTGCCAGCGCGGTCGCGAGAGGAATTCCGATGGATCACCAGTGAGGACGGCCGTAGGGTCGTCGCCGGCCATCTTGACGTATCCACCCAGCGGAAGGATGCTCACACGGTAGTCTGTCCCGCCTCGCTCAAATCCAAACAGGCGCTTCCCGAATCCCAGGGAGAAAGTCAAAACGCGGACGCCAAATCCTTTGGCAGCAAGAAAATGGCCCGCTTCATGGACAAAAACCATGATCCCCAGAACGATGACGACAACAACCGCATCAGTGAGGAAACTTGATAGCATGAATCAGACCTCTCTCCCTCTTACACCAGTGCGTGCGGATGTGTCATCGAGGCCACGGCTTCGCGGGCATAAACCCGGGCCTGCTGGTCGCATAGCAAAACCTCTTCCATAGTAGTTGGATGGTGTTCGGGGGTCTTGCGCATCACTTTTTCGATCACACGTGGAATATCGGGAAAGCGAAGCTCTCCCCTGAGAAACGCTTCCACCGCCACTTCATCAGCAGCGTTCAGAGCACAGGGCACGAATCCGCCCTGTTCGAGAGCGGCTCGCCCAAGTTCCAGGCAGGGAAACCTATGCGTATCCGGCTCTTTGAAGTGCAATGCCCCTGTTGCAATCAAATCGAGGAGCGGGAGATGCCCGTTTGAATCAACACGCTCCGGGTAGGTCAGGGCGTATTGGATAGGCAGCCGCATGTCTGCTACCGAAAGTTGTGCCATGACCGAACCGTCGCAAAACTCGATCATTGAATGGATGATCGATTCGGGATGAATCATCACATCGATCTGGCGCGACGGGAAGCCAAAAAGCCAATGGGCCTCAATAATTTCAAGACCTTTGTTCATCAGCGTGGCGGAATCGATCGTGATTCTTCCGCCCATCTTCCACACCGGATGCTTCAACGCCAGGTCGGGAGTGACACTTTCCAGGTCCTTGGGGTTTGTCTTGAGGAACGGCCCACCGGAACCCGTGAGGATCAGCCTTCGGACCTCTTTGTGGCTGCCTGACCTCAGGCATTGGTGGATAGCGCAGTGCTCGCTGTCGATCGGCAGGACGCTCACGTCGCGCTCCTTTGCCGCGCGCGTCACCAATTCGCCGGCCACAACCATAACTTCCTTGTTGGCGAGCCCAACTGCTTTGCCTGCACAAATCGCCTGATAAACCGCCACCAGTCCCGTCGTGCCGTGGGATGCCGCAACGACGAAGTTGACGTCCGGATGGGTCACTGCCTCGATCTGGCCGTCGGTCCCCGCAACAATTTTAATGTTTTCACGAAAGCCCCGGGCCTGCAGCTGGTCACGAAGCGGGGCAATCAGCTCTTTGGTGGCTACGACCGCCAAGGCGGGGCGAAATTCCGCGATCTGGCCCGCCAGGACGTCAAGGTTCTTTCCGGCCGAAAGCGCTATGACGCGGAACCGGTCCGGATGTCCCCGAACAACCTTGAGGCAATTCTGACCGATCGAGCCGGTCGAACCCAGAATGCACAATCCTTTCATCGGTGCCAGAAGTCCTTGAGGTTCCAAAGCAACCATAGCATCGGGGTGGCGATCAGGAGGCTGTCAATCCGATCGAGCAGCCCTCCGTGCCCCGGCAGAATCGTTCCCGAGTCTTTCAGGTTGGCCGATCGTTTCAGGGCAGATTCAACGAGGTCGCCAGCCTGCCCCGCAAGGGCAACGATGCCTCCTATAAGGATAACTGTTTTTTGCTCGTCTGTCTGCCAAAACCAATGCGAATAACCCCATGCCACCAGAATCGCCCCGAGAAGTCCGGCAATAGCCCCTTCGACCGTTTTCCTTGGGGAGATCAACTTTGCAAGAGGGACTCGGCCAATCATTCGCCCTGCAGCGTAGGCAAAGATGTCCTCTGCCCAGACGACCAGAAACAGCAGGATTGTAAGCTGCCAGCCCACACCAAGCCCGAATCTCAGAGGAATAATCCACGAAAAGGCAAACCCAATGTAAAAAACCCCGAACATGGTGGAAGCTACGGCTCCCGAATAAGCCTTTAGATCAGAAACCACTACCAGCCCGGCAATTGGGACAATAAGCGCAATCAGCAAAATAAGAACCAATTCAAAGTGAGCGGCTCCGTGAATCTCTGCGACCTGCCCCACGCAAAGCAGGCCAGCCGCCACATACCCCATCCACGGCCATCCGCCCAGACCGGCTTCCTGGCTGATATGAAAATATTCATGCAGGCTGATTCCCACCGTCGCCAGCACGGCCAGAACAAACAGCCACTCGCGCTCCTGCACAATCAGGTACACGACGAGCAGGGACAAGGGCAAACCGGTTAAGATTCGTCGCTTCATGGGATTGGGTCGAACGGACCAGGCAAGTTGGCGAGGGCTGTACGGACCCAGCCCCTAAGCCTCAGTATCAGCCCAGCCCGCCGTAGCGGCGCTCCCGCTTTTGGAAATCAATAATCGCCTGGAACAATTCACGCTCCGTAAAGTCAGGCCACAGCACATTCGTCACCCAGATTTCACAATAAGCGACCTGCCATAGAAGGAAATTGCTCAGGCGCATCTCTCCACTGGTCCGAATCAGGAGATCAGGATCAGGAAGGTCATGAGTATAAAGATGCTGTCTGATTGTTTCTTCATTGATCGTTTCCACGTCAAACTCGCTGTTCTGCTGCACCTCCAACGCCAGACTTCGCACCGCATCGATCAGTTCGGCCCGGCCGCCGTAATTCAACGCGAGCGTCAGCTTCAAGCCCGTGTTTGATCTTGTCTTTTCAATCGTTTCATAAAGGTCGCGCTGCACGCTTTTCGGAAGATTTGCAATCCTGCCAATAGCTCCGAAGCGAATGTTATTTTCGTTGAGCTCACGAAGTTCCTTCTTCAGATACTCGCGGAGAAGTTCCATCAGGAGCTTGACTTCCGTGTGAGGACGCTTCCAATTTTCCACAGAAAATGCGTAGAGCGTAAGGCACGGCACGCCCAGCCGAGCGCAACTTTCCACTACTGCTCGTACCGCGCGAATTCCCGCGCGATGGCCGGCGATCCGAGGCAGGCGGCGCTTCCTGGCCCATCGTCCGTTTCCATCCATAATCACGGCGATATGCTGGGGCAGGCGCTGAAGGTCGATTTGCGAATACAGATCAGCGTTTGACGTCCTGGGTTTCACAATGGGTCCGCAATGCGCAAAAGGTGTTCACTCAAGAGTTAACAAACTAACACAGGGGCGTGACCGGTTCAACCGCAGCAGCGACAGCGACACAGTACGGGCCTTTTCGCCCTACCGACGCAGGATCCTCTTTATCGAGACGGCGCGACCGGTGTTTTTGTCAGCTTCCACGAGAGCTGCGCAGAGCCGCACGTCCCCTTTCGCAACCTCGAACCTCTCAGGAAGTTGGCTGAGGAATTTACGGATCGCAATGTTCTTCTCGATACCGATCACCGATTCAAAAGGCCCGGTCATTCCAAGGTCCGTAATGTACGCGGTCCCTCCAGGCAAAACGGTCTCGTCCGCCGTGGGAACATGAGTGTGCGTGCCGACCACAGCCGTAACTCGGCCATTGAGGTACCAGCCTATCGCCAGTTTTTCTGACGTTGCTTCAGCATGCATGTCAACGACCCGGATCTTCACAGATTCCGGAAGACCCTCGAGCAGCGCATCCGCAGTCCTGAAAGGGCAATCGATCGAGGGCATAAAGACGCGCCCTTGAAGATTAATTACCGCGTATTCCAGTCCTGCCTGGGTCTTGCCCAGGTAAAGTCCTCGCCCGGGAACTTGCGCAGGATAGTTGGCCGGGCGCAGCAGCGGACCATCGGCGTTCTCTGCCAGGTAGGGGTAAATCTCCTTCTTGTCCCAGATGTGGTTCCCTGTAGTCAGCACAGAAATACCCATCCCAATCAGTTCCTGCACCAGTTGCGGCGTGATGCCAAAACCCGCAGCCGCATTCTCTCCGTTTGCAAGGACCAGGTCCGGAGCATATTCGGCCATCAACTCAGGGAGTTTGTCCCTCACGATGCCACGGCCGGGCCGTCCGAAGATGTCGCCGATGTAGAGTATCCTAACGGTGTCTTGCAATATTTACCCACTGCGGCCAGCCCCGTACACGTATCAGGGCCTGCCCGAAAGTATCAGGTTGCGTTACAAGACCCCGAATCGCCGGCGAGGCCCTTAGACAGCCGGTTTCAGCAGGCGATCCAGGGTCTCACTGTATTCGCTGACTTTCTGTTCCACTTGCCGGGTGATTTCATCGTATTTGGACTTCAACTGATGATATTCGTCCGCGATGTTGAGAGCGGCAAGAACAGCAACACGGAGCGAATCCACATTGCGGCCGCGCGCCGCGATCGAGCGCATCTTGTTATCCACATATCGGGCAAGTTCTTCCAGATAGGCGGGGTTCAGGCTCCCTTTGACGTGGTATTTCTGATCGTAAATTTCGATACACACGGACTCTGGCGGATTGGACATATTCCTCCTTCTCCCCCTGCCGGTCCCCACGCGGAGCGAAGGCCACTAACCTTCAGCAATTATCCCGCGCTGTCGGAGCCTGTCAACTGCTCGATTTGAGCCAAAAGCCTCTCGATTCGCTCCCGGACTTCTTCCCGTTCGCGCCGCAGCATCTGCACTTCATGTTGCAATGCCTCAATGCGCTTTTGGCTGTCTCCCGTGTCATGCTTAAGCTTTTCAATAGCCTTCTCGAGGTCGCGTTTGTCCGCAACGGCGCGCCTGAAAACCTCGCTGGCCCTTGAAAGTTTTTCTTCCAACTGCTGGAAACTCTCGTTCAGATCCATGGTTTCTGGTCCCATTGCCCCCCGTTACGCCGACGCCCGAATCCTGACGCCCAGAGGTTCGAGCGACTCCATGATTCGTCGACATGCTGCATCCACTTCGTCGCTCGCCAGCGTCCGGGTCGCACTTTGAAAAGTGAAGCGAAGCAGCAGACTGACGTGCCCCGCTGGTATTATGCCTTGCAACTCCTCGCTGCGGCGCCACTCGATCGGCGTCAGACCCTGGATTTCCTCGATGCCGAGTTCGCGAATGGCTTCTTCCAGCCGTCCATATGGAGTGCTTGCAGGCAAAATTAGAGAAAAGTCCCGCTCGACTGCCGGGAACTTCGATATCGTTTTGAAGCTGCGCCGGCGCAACGGCGCTCGGAGCAGGAATTCCAGATCAACCTCAGCCAGCCAGATTTTTCGCCGGCGCAATTTGTACTTGTCAGCCAGACCCTCTTTCAAAAGGCCCAGTGTGGCGACCGTTGATCCGGCAGCCATAAAGCGTCCCGCCTGCCCCGCTTCGAGATAGCACACTTCTGACGGCTCAAATTTCACTTCCGGCAGGTCAAACCGGGAAAAAAGCTGCTCCAGGTCGCCTTTCAGGTCAAAAAAGTCGATCGCTCTGGCATCGCTGTGCACCGTCTGGGCCCAGCGGTTCCCACTTGCGCCCAGCACCAGCACGCGACGCTCGTCGGGCAGACCTTTCGGCTGAGCGCTGTAAATCCTTCCCATTTCAAACAGCCGGAGATCGTTTCGGTCGCGGTCAAGGTTCCACTTCAACGTATGGATCATGCTTGGGACGGCCGAAGACCGCATGGCCGAAGCATCCTGACTGAGAGGGTTGGCCAAAACCACCGGCGCGCGGTCCGTAAACCAGGAGTTTTCCTCCGGATCGACCATCGCAGACGGAATAATCTCCCGGTAGCCCAGCGCCACCAGCGTACTGCTGATCTCAAGCTCTTTGCTGCGCCCCCGGTCCTCCGAAATTCGGGGAGGCGCCGGCCGCACGCGCGATGGGAACCGATTGTAGCCATAATGCCTCGCCACTTCCTCGATCAAATCCACTTCCCGCTCGACATCCAGGCGGAACGAAGGCGGAGTCACTCGCCAACCCTCGGTCCCTCGCCGTTCTACCTTAAAGCCGAGCGTACGGAGGACGCGTTCGATTTCTTCCCACAGCACTTCCGCACCTAAAAGTCGCTGGATTTCGCTCCGGGGCAATTCGATAAAGTTCCTGTGCTTTGGGAACGGGTAAACATCCAGCATGCCCCGCAGGATTTCTCCGCCCGCAAGCTGGGAAATCAGCAGTGCCGCATGGCCAAGCGCCACGGGAGCCATATCGATGTCCGCGCCGCGTTCGAACCGATGCGAAGCCTCTGTGTGCAGTCCATGAGATTTTGAGGTGCGACGGACGGATGCCGGATCAAACCACGCGCTCTCCAGCAGGACCGTGTGCGTATCATCAGAAATTTCAGAATCCTTGCCGCCCATTACTCCTGCCAGGGCAACCGGGCGGACCGCGTCGGCGATTACCAGGTCCTTTGCCGTAAGCGTTCGGTTCACGCCATCGAGCGTGCGCAACTGCTCGCCGGCGCGCGCCAGCCGCACGATGATCTTGCGGCCCGACAGCCGGACCAGATCAAACGCATGGAGCGGATGGCCCAGTTCCATCAGAACATAGTTAGTGATGTCTGCGACGTTATTAATAGCACGCTGTCCCACGGCTTCAAGCCGCTTCACAAGCCAATCGGGCGATGGCTTCACTTCCACTCCCTGGATCACCCGTCCGCAATATCGCGCGCAGAGTTCAGGATTTAGAATTTCGATGGAAGCTTCGGCCGAAGCAGGCGCAGGGACCTCCTTGCAGACAAATTCCAATGTCTTCAGACGCCTGCGGTAGAGCGCCGCAACTTCCCGCGCGATGCCGTAATGGCTCAGACAGTCGGGACGGTTGGTGGTGACTTCGACTTCGAACACTACGTCGTCGCCGACTGCCTGAAAGGACTCGACATTCAGCCCGATGGCAGTGAGGTCCGCCTTCAGCCGGCGAGGCTGAACCGGAACCTCTACGAATTCTTTCAGCCAGTTGAGGGAAACTTTCATTGTTTCAAACTTCGCGCGATTTTATACAACCTGCCGGAGGTCAATCCGATGCGGCCAGAATTGCCTGTTGCGGATCCCGTCAGAACTGCTCCAGAAACCTTACGTCGCCCTGTTGGAAAAGCTGGATGTCATTGATGTCGTACTTCATCATCGCGAAGCGCTCGACGCCAAGACCGAAGGCCCAACCCGAATATCGATCCGGATCAATCCTGCCGTGACGCAGCACTTCCGGATGGACCATGCCGCAGCCCATCACCTCCACCCAGCCGCTTTCCTTGCACACGCGGCAGCCCTCGCCACCGCAAAAGACGCAACTGATCGACAGTTCCCCGCTGGGCTCCGTAAAAGGAAAGAAACTGGGAGTAAAGTTGGTCTTGATCTTATCGCCAAAGAATTTCCTGGCGAAATAATCGAGCGTGCCTTTCAGGTCTGCAAAGCTGATGTCCGTGTCCACGGCAAGCCCTTCCACCTGGTGAAACATGGTAGCGTGTGTCGAATCCGGGTTGTCGTGCCGGTAAGCCTTGCCGGGGCAGATGATGTATAGCGGCGCGCCGTGCTTTTCCATGGCGCGAATCTGCACCGGCGAAGTGTGCGTGCGCAATACGGTCTCCGAGTTGACGTAAAGCGTGTCCCAGTCGTCGCGCGCCGGGTGGGTTTCGGGAATATTCAGGGCATCGAAATTGTAATAGACCGATTCAATCTCCGGCCCGGACTCAATGGCAAAACCAAGGCCGAGAAAGATCTCCTCGATTTCCCGCATCACCTGCGTAACAGGATGAATCGAGCCGAGCGGCCGCCGGAAGCCCGGCAGTGTGAGGTCCGTTGCCGCCTCTGTAATCTTCAGCGAAGGAACGCCCGCTCCGAACTTCAATGTTGCTTGCTGGGGCAGGGCCGCCGCATCTCCTCTGATCGGAACGTCCTGGATAAGGCGGTCTGTCTCAAGGGTCGCCGCGCGCTGGCGCAATTCGTTGAATGCGCGGCCCACAGCAGGCTTTAACTCCTTCGAGGCCGGCTTCAACCAGTTCTCGTCAATCAGAGACACCAGCCCGCCCTTGCGCGCCAGCCAGCGATCGCGGAGCTCTTTGGCCTTCTGGCTGCGCTCGCGTTCATCGGCCGCGCCGCGTTCAATCAGAGCTTGCCGTTCGCTCTCCATCGCTGCAGTCACTTCGGCAAACAACTCGGCAACGGCCTCCGATGTTGTCGCCTCAAGATCTTTCAGCGTTCTGCTGATTTTCTCGTCAATGGACAAGGGATTCCGTGTGCGCGCCTGTCTGGAGGAAGTCCGGCGATCGGTATCGGATTCGGCCATAGTTCAGCCTGCATTCAAGGCCGTCTTCACGCGGTTAGCCAGCTCGGCAAATGCCGGCTGGTCAAGGGCCGCCATTTCTGCGAGCGCCTTGCGGTCAAGCTCCACGCCCAGCTTCTTCATTCCGTGAATGAACTGGCTGTACGTCAGCTCATTTTGCCGTGCCGCCGCGCCAATTCGCACGATCCAGAGGCGGCGGAAATCGCGTTTCTTGCGTCGGCGGTCGCGGTAGGCGAAACGGCCCGCGCGGTCCGCGGCCTCCTTCATGAATTTATAAAGCTTGCTTTTCTTGAGGAAGTAGCCTTTGGTGAGCTTGGCGAGTTTCTTCCGCTGGGCGCGGCGCACAGTGCCGCGCTTGACTCTTGGCATGGGTTTACTCCTTTCAGAGAATTTCGGGGCAGTAAAGGCACCCAGCCCTTGGCCTTTCCGCACCCGCGAAAACAGAAATTCCGTTTACAGCAATTATTGCATTATAAATCGGAAGCCCGCTTCGGTGTAGCGGTGAGTGTGGAACGCTGGCTGTGAGGCGTTGTCCCCGCAGACTTGTCCAACGACTCCACTCATCGCCCGTAGGGCAGCATGGCCTTGACGTGCCGGACGTCAGCATCCGCAATCACGGAAGTTGATCCCAGTTTCCGTTTGCGTTTCCGCGTCTTGGAAGTCAGAATATGGCGGGCGCCTGCATGTCCGCTCATAATTTTCCCGCCTGCGGTCAGCTTGAACCGCTTGGCGGCGCCCTTATGTGTCTTCAATTTCAGCTTTGGCAAAGCTATCCTCCCGAAGTTTCATGCACCGGCGCAGGTTTCGGCTGCGCCTGCGGCTGCTGCTCAGCGCGCGGTACGGGCGCACGCGCCGCCTGCTTGCCCGACTTGGCCGTCAGCTTCTTTGGAGAAAATATGGCCGAAAGATTCGGCCCCTCCTGCCGCGGGCCGATTTCCAACTGCCCGATTTCGGCCAGGTCCTCGGACAGCCGCTTCATCATTTCCCAGCCCAGGTCGCGGTGTGCGTTTTCGCGCCCGCGGAAAGTGATGGCGGCCTTCACCTTTGACCCGTCCTTCAAAAACTCGATGATGCGGTTCCGCTTGGTCTCGTAATCGTGCGTCGAGATGCGTGGCCGCATCTTAACTTCTTTTAGTCCGGCCGCCTTCTGGTGCTTCCGCGCTTCGTGCTGCCGCTTGCTCAACTGGTAAAGATATTTCCCGTAATTGATGATGCGACAAACGGGCGGGTTTGCCTGAGGCGCCACTTCCACCAAGTCAAGACCTTGCGCCCGCGCGATTTTCAAGGCCTCAAACGGCGGCATCACGCCGACCTGCTTGCCTTCTTCGTCAATCAGACGAATTTCCCGGGCGCGAATTCTCTCGTTGACTCGTACGTAATTTCCGCTGATAAATAGCCCTCCTGGTCCAATGGACCATCTTGCCTAAGTTAGCTTATACGTTTCTTGCCTTAAAGGTAAGCCTACGTGTTCTCATGCACTATCAGAAGCTTACCATTTATTTGCCCGTGTGTCGATAAGTTCCCGAAGGTAGGATTTGACCTCCCCCAAGGGCCTGGAGCCGACGTCTCCAGTGTCGCGCCTTCGCACCGAAACTGCTCCGCTCTGCGCCTCACGGTCCCCCACCACGAGCATGAACGGCACCCGCTGAAGCTGCGCGTCGCGGATGCGGGCATTGAGCTTTTCGTTCCGATCGTCAAGCTCCACGCGGATGCGCACCGCCCGCAACTCCTCGACAACCTTGCGCGCATATTCCATATGCTTTTCACTTATCGGCAGCACAACGGCCTGCACCGGCGAGAGCCACACCGGAAACGCGCCCGCATAGTGCTCGATCAGGACACCGAAGAACCTTTCGATCGAGCCCAGCAGCGCCCGGTGGACCATCACCGGCGTGTGCGGCTTGCCGTCGGCGCCCGTGTATTCCAGCCCGAACCGGCGCGGCAGGTTGAAATCAAACTGAACGGTGGTCAGTTGCCAGGGTCGGCCGATAGCGTCCACAAGCTTCACGTCTATCTTCGGCCCGTAGAAAACCGCCTCACCGGGTATGTACTTGAAGGGAATATCCATCCGCTTGAGCGTATTCATCAGCGCGCCTTCGGCAAGTTCCCATTCCTCTACGGTCCCCGCGTAATGTTCGGCGTTCTGAGGATCGCGGGCGGAGAGTTCCACTTCATACCGGTCAAAGCCGAAAGTCTTCAGCACAAGGAATGCAAACTCAATGCAATTCTGGACTTCGCTTTCCAACTGCTCCGGCATGCAGAAGATATGCGCATCGTCCTGCGTAAAGCCCCGTACCCTCAGCAGGCCGTGCATCACGCCTGACCGCTCATAGCGGTAAACGGTGCCAAGCTCAGCCAGCCGCATGGGCAGTTCGCGGTAGCTGCGCCGGCGGTCGCGGTAGATCAGAATATGGCCCGGGCAGTTCATGGGCTTCAACTGGTAGCGGTCATTTTCGACTTCCATCGGCCCGAACATGTTTTCGCGGTAGAAGTTCGCGTGGCCGCTGGTCTCCCACAAATGAAGCCGCATGGCGTGCGGCGTATAAACCATGTCGTAGCCTCGCGCAACCAGTTCACCGCGCAGCCAGTCTTCGATCTCTTTGCGGATAATCCCACCCCTGGGATGCCAGAAGATCAGGCCTGGGCCAGCGTCATCCTGAATACTGAACAGGTCCAGTTCCTTGCCCAGCCGCCGATGGTCGCGCTTTTTGGCTTCTTCGATCCGGGCCAGAAATTCATCCAGTTCCTTCTTAGTGAAAAACGCCGTGCCATAGATACGCTGCATGGGATGTGAGCTTTCATCGCCCTTCCAATGCGCGCCGGCAACGCTCAGCAGTTTGAAAGCCTTGATGCGCCCCGTCGAAGGGATGTGCGGGCCGCGGCAGAAATCGAGGAACTTCCCAGTCCGGTAAGCAGAAAAGACAGGCTCGGCCTTTTCCTCAATCAGTTCGCACTTCAGGAACTCCCCCATATCCTTGAAGATCTTCAGGCCCTCTTCCTTAGGGAAATAAACCCGCTCATAAGGCAAGTCGGCATCAACCAGTTCTTTCATTTTGGCTTCGATTCGTTCGAGGTCAGCCTCAGTAAACGCCTTCTCGCGATAGAAGTCGTAGAAGAATCCTGTATCGGTGGGAGGGCCTATGCCGGGGTGCGCGTCAGGGAAAAGCTCAAGGACCGCCGCAGCAAGCAAGTGCGCTGAAGAATGCCGGTAAATCATCAGTCCTTCCGGCGAGGAAGGCGTGATCACACGGAACGAGCCGTCGGTTTCGAGTGGTGCGTTGAGGTCGATCAGATTGTCGTCAATTTTCGCCGCCAGGGCGACCTTGGCAAGTCCCGGGTTGATTGATCGGGCTACTTCGAGCGCGGTAGTTCCCTGCGGAAATTCCTTGCTGCTGCCGTCGGGCAGGATAACCTTAATGTTCCCCATTACCTGGAAGTTTACTCCATGGAATTGCAAACGGATACGATAGCAGAGAGGTTTCCAGCCGGTCAAACCGATTCGCGCCATAACGCGGATCCGGCAGTTTGAACTCTGCGGCAGCCCGATTGTCCGGAAGTTACGACGCCGGCGAGTTGATTTGCCTTTCCGCTGAGTGATAACTGGGAAACGTGATGT
Source organism: Terriglobia bacterium (assembly GCA_035652895.1). Taxonomy (GTDB): domain Bacteria; phylum Acidobacteriota; class Terriglobia; order UBA7540; family UBA7540; genus SCRD01. The sequence continues at coordinate 46,663 of DASRCX010000062.1, read as the reverse complement.
GCGGCGCGACAGCGTTCAGTTCGAGCGCGCCCAGGTTGGCCGGCCGGAATATCCCGAATGTGGATTGGACCCCGAATTCGAGGAAGCGCCGCCGCACAGCCCGAATAGCTTCATCCGGGTCGCTGCGGCTTAGAATTCCAACCGCAGGTCCGGACCCACATACAAATACGACCATTACACCTGACGTTCGCACCTTGAAGACCTCTTCAAAGCCTGGCACGACCGTCTGCGACACCGCCGCCGGTTCCAGCACAGAAGCGCCTCGCCCACCAGGCCGCGCAAACAGTGCCGCAAGCTCCCGGGCGCGCTCTCGATGCAATGAAACGTCCTGGCCGGGCGGGTCCGCCGCTTTACGGCCCGTGGCATCAGAACCGCTGGCTTCAAATTCCGGATTCACGACACCCAGGATAAAGTCTCCGGGCAAAAACGTTCGCCGAATGACGTGTGAATATTCCTCACCGGCGCATGCCACAAATCCGCCGTGCCACGCTGCCAGCAGATTATCCAGCCGGCTTTCATAAATGCGCGCCAGGTCCAACAGGATCTTGTCATTCAAGCCAAGCGAGTACAGCCGGTCCGCAGCAATCAGCCCGGCCAGCACTGATGCCGTGCTTGATCCGAGGCCAACCCCGACCGGCACCGTGCTGTAAATCTCAAAGTCTGCGCCCGTGAATTCCAGCCCTTTCAGATGGAGCGCCGCCTCCATCGCTCGCACAACCAGGTTGGTCCGGTCACGCGGAACGCGTTCGCCATTTTCTCCGAAATATCGAACGCCCGCACGCCCATCACGCCGGGGACTAACCTTCAGGTTGAACGTGGCGTCGAGAGCCAGCGCCGCGCAATGCATAGCGCCTGCAAAGTTCCCGACCGTGGCCGGCACCTTGACCAGAACCGAACGCGACATCATTAGATTTCCTTATGGGACAACAATAGTCCCCACTCAAGTCCATTGTTAAATTCCAAATTTTTATGCTGAGTATAGAACCGGCTTATACCAGCGCGGCAGTATGTTTGGCATCCTGCGCCCCGTGCTTGTCCTGTTGAGCGAAGCGAAGCATCTCCGCAGCTTGCACGGGATAACCCATGGGAGGATTGTGTTTATCGTCCTTATAACACCAAATGAAACCTATCCTTCGCTTGACTGAGGATGACATTAATTGAGGCCCGATCTCAGGATGACTTGCGCGCACGTGCGGCAATGCCCGGCCCACAACATGATGGGAAGGCAGAGACAGCCGGGCCCTCCGGTTCGCGAAAACCCAAAGCGGTCATGAATCACTCCTCATGCAAGTCGTAATGGCATAATACGGAGTTGCTTCCAAGCCCGCGAAAGGAGAACCAACCTTCATGCGCAGATTTCTGCGATTGCTTGTCCTGATACTGCTGGGTGCGATTGCCGCCCATGCGCAACCCAAATCGCTTTTTTATATGACACGAAGCCCCAATTCCGTCCGCTCGTTTCTCGAGCACGCGGACAAGATCGATATCCTCGTTCCCACGTGGTACACGGTGGACAAAGACGGTATGGTCTGGGGCGGCCCGGACCCGCTGGTGATGAAAACGGCGAAGGAACACCATGTGCCCGTCATGCCCATCGTCTCCGCCATGGACTTCGGCACCGAAGGGTTCCACAAATTTCTTGAAAATCGGTCCGCGCGCGAAGCTTTTGTCCGTGCGCTGCCGGAAGAGTGCAAGCGCAACGGTTACTCCGGATTTCAGATCGACTTTGAGGACATAAGCTGGACCGACAGCGACTCTCTATCCAGCCTTGTTAATGAAACCGCGACAGCCCTCCATCATGGCGGTTGCCAGTTGTCGATCGCCACAGTTCCAAGTGCGCCCGGCTATCCCGGCCAGACGCCGTTCGGCTACTGGATTTACCGCGACTGGCGCGGCGTGTACGACCTCGCATCGCTGGCCAAATCGGTTGACCTGATCTGCCTGATGACTTACGACCAGCACACCAGCTATACGCCGCCAGGACCAGTGGCGGGTTATCCGTGGGTGGTCGAGAACCTGGACTTCGCGCTGAAGTACGTGCCGAAGGAAAAGCTTTCGCTCGGGATTCCGCTTTATGGCTACCACTGGTACGCCGGCATGCCGAAAGACAACAAGCAGAACATCGCTGCAGGCTCGATCAGCGCGCCGGACGCAATGCAATTGGCGCAGAGCTATGACGGCAAAATTCAGTGGGACCCGGTGGACCGCGCTTCTTGGTTCTTCTTCTACCGCGACGATATGCGCGAGTGGGTCTTCTTTACAGACACGCGAACGTTCGGAGAGCGCTACAATCTGGTGAAAGAGCGCGGCCTTCAGGGCTTTTGCTCCTGGGTGCTCGGATCAGAAGACCCGGCCATCTGGAACCTGCTGCCTTCGCACCGGTAACACCGCACCCGTCATTCCTGGCCAAACGAAGGGCGTCTGCAATTCGCCGTGTCATCCATAGGCGCAGCCGAAGGACCTTCGAAGTCCATCCATCACGATCGCGCCAGCGGCCTTGGAGTGCGGGAGCGCCGGCTCCCGCCTTCGTTAAGGCAGTGACTTCGCGGCCGCACTTCAAGAAAAATCCACAGGATAGAAGCGATGGCCTGGCTACCCGTTCGCCCCTCGACGTGACCGTCCGGATTATGTCGCTCATGTCCGGCACTGAGAAATCCTTGCCCTTTGTCAACGTTGTGTGAGGGCCGCGGTGATGCGCGTGTTTAGCAGCCTGAAACTTGACAGTCTTCGAAACCGAATGTTAGAAAAGGTTTACGAGCCCTGCGGCGCTATCGTCTAGGGGTTAGGACGTCAGATTCTCAATCTGAAAACCCGGGTTCGATTCCCGGTAGCGCTACCAGAACGTCATAATAAGCACTGAGATTACGCTGCGAAAATCCAAACGCACTCATGATTAGCGGACCAGCAGCACGGGATTGCCGACAGCCCGTAAAAGGTCCTGTACGTCCTGTTCTGAAAGGTCCTTATATTGCCGGCTGAGCACAAGCAGCCCGCCGGCTTCCGATTCGATTGCGTCTGCAAGACGCTGAGCGGCAGGGCCAATCACCGGGCGGAATCTTGCCTGGATTTCTGTCGCCTTGATGAGCGGGCCTGCCGCCCGCTTCAGCGCTGCGAGTTGCTGCTGATCGTCAGCCAGAAGGAACACGATCAGCCGCCCCTGGAAGGCGCGGGCGAACTTTGCAGCAGCCTTGAGGGCCTGTTCCGCATGCACCGATCCGTCATACAGGGCTATCACGGGTCGATTGGCGGCGAGAGGACGCTTTACCAGCAGGAGCGCTTTTGGAGCATGGACGGCCGCGTTGTGAGCGGTTGACCCCAACTGCATCTTGCGAGCGAGCGACCAGCCCGATTTCCCCACGGTGAGGAGGTCTGATTCCGAAGCCGCCGACAGGATCTCCACCGTTACCTTGCCGCGAACTACGCGGAAGGACCACCGAATGCCGGACCGCTCGGCCATTGTCGCCAGCGATTCCTGCGCCTGGCGCGCAAGCACTCTCATCTCGCGCTCCATGCGCGAACTGTCCAGCGTTTCTTCCGCGGCTGAAGGATAAAGGACGCGGCGGGCGACGGGCAGCATGGCCATCCGCATCAGGTTAATGTCTTCGACGAACAGCCCTTCGAGGTCCGCCCCGAGACCTGCCGCCAGTATCACCGCTGCATGAAGCGCCGCCAGGCTCTGCGCCGAAGCATCGAGTGCAACCAGAATGCGCCTGACCACGAATTCCGTAGCGGGTTCAGTCATGGCTCTTTGTTGCCGGCCCCTGGAACGCCAAACGTCTTCCGCTTTTCAGCTAATTCGATGAGCCGGGCTTCAACGCGCCGGTTGACCGTCCCCTCCGGGAAATTGCCGCTTTCGTCGCGCTCCCCGGCGGGGAGGCCGGTGAGGATTTCGATTCCCTGGTCGATTGTTTCCACGGCAAAGATTTTAAATTTGCCATTCGCGACGGCGTCAACAACATCTTTGCGAAGCATCAGGTGCTTCACGTTCGATTGCGGAATCACCACGCCCTGATCGCCCGTCAAGCCCCTGGCACGGCAGACGTCAAAGAACCCTTCGATTTTTTCGTTCACGCCTCCGATGGCCTGGACCTGTCCATGCTGGTTGACGGACCCCGTGACAGCCAGTGACTGCTTGATGGGGATTTCACCAAGGGCGGAAAGCAGCGCGTAAAGTTCGGCGCAGGAAGCGCTGTCGCCCTCGATCCCTCCGTACGACTGTTCAAAAGCGAGGCTTGCGGAGAGTGAAAGCGGCCGCTCGCTGGCGTAGCGCGCCGCCAGAAAGTTGGAAAGGATCAGCACACCCTTCGAATGGATCGGCCCGCCCAATTCGACTTCCCGCTCGATATCGATCACTTCTCCCCTGCCAAGGCGGGCCCGCGCCGTGATCCTGCTCGGATGTCCGAACGTGAACTGGCCCATCTGAATGACTGAAAGTCCATTGACCTGACCGACCTTTTCGCCCTGCGTGTCAATCAGAATGGTCCCGCGCTGGATCTCTTCCTGGAGCCGTTCTCGCAATCTTCCTGAACGGTAAGTCTGTGCTTCCACGGCCTTCTCAACGTCCGCCGCTTCGATCGCGCTGCGTTTCTCATGCCGCGCCCAGTAGTCTGCCTCTCTCAACAGGTCTCCCAGCGTGCGGTTGTGAGTCGAGAGTTTTTCGGCGTCGCCGGCGATGCGGGCGCTCTGTTCAATCACTCTCGCAACGGCAGCACAGGAAAAGGGAAGAAGGTTGTCTCTGCGCGCCATTGTCGCGATCATGCGGGCATAAAGCAGGTTATTTTCAGGCGTCCGGGCCATCTGCTCTTCAAAGTCCACGGCCACTTTGAACAGATCGTGGAATTCCGGGTCGAAATAGCTGAGCAGATAGAACAGCAGGCGCTCGCCGATCAGGACCACTTTCACTCGAAGAGGAATCGGCTCGGGCTCAAGAGACACCGTGCTGATCAGGCCCAGTACCTGCCCAAGAGATTCTATCGTAACGCGCGAAGACTGCAGCGCGCGCTTGAGCCCTTCCCACGCGTAGGGTTGCGACAGCACCTTGTACGCGTCCAGAATGAGATACCCGCCGTTGGCCCGGTGCAGAGCGCCCGCACGGATCAGGTTGAAGTCCGTGACCAGCGCGCCCATCTGGTGAAGGTACTCGACTTGGCCTACGAGGTTCTGGTAACTCGGATGGTCCTCGTAGATTACAGGTGCGCCATGGTTTTCAGCGTGAGCCACCAGAGCATTCACCCGGTAGCGCCGGGTTGCGTGCCATCCCTTTGGAGCCTGCGGCTGCGTCATTCCGAGAACCGCCGCAAGGGGTGACTCAGCGGGCGAAAGAAATTCATCAACATTCTCAATGATGTCGTGTTCGATAGCGTCCAGGTGTGAAGTGACCTGCGGCAGCGACTCATACTTGCGGCGGACTTCTTCGATCAGGTTTCCTACCGCAAAAGTTGTCACCTCGCGGTTCAGATTCCGCAGCTTCTCGCGCCCTTCCCTCTCGATTGCGGGCAACCGCGACATGAAGCTTCCAACTTCCTGGCGAAGGCTGGCGATTTCCGATTCGATGCGACGGCGTTCCGCGTCCGGCAGTTGCTCAAATTCTTCCGGCCCCAGGATTTCTCCGTTTTTCATCGGCGCAAAGACCAGGCCAGCAGGCGTCCGCAGGACAGCGATCCCTTTCTCCTGCGCCTTCCGCCGGAGTTCTTCAAAGGCCTGCCCTTGGCGCTCCTTCACTTCATCTTCGATCGCCTGTTTGCGGGCGCGGTAATCTTCACTTTCAAAGACGGAAGGAATGGCTGAACTCAGTTCTTCAATCAGATTGTCAACGTCGGCCTGGAGCTTCGTTGCCGTTCCCGCCGGGAGCTCAAGCTTTCGCGGCTTTTGCGCTTCGTCAAAGTTGTTGACGTAACACCAGTCCGAAGGCGTGGGCAATTGGGCTGCTTTCTCTTCCAGGAAATGCCGGATGAAAGTATGCTTGCCGGTCCCTGTCGGGCCGAGGCAGAACAGGTTGTATCCTTCGTGCTCGATCCCGACACCGAATTGCACGGCAGCAGTCGCGCGTTGTTGTCCAATCGCTTCCTCAAGCGGCTCAAGCTCTTCCGTCGATTTGAAGCCGAATTGGTTGGGATCGCATCGGGTGTAGAGCAACTCGGGCGGTAAGGGTTCAGGGGAATGCATCGGCACTGCCTTTCAGTCCGCGTTAACTTCCTTCAATCGAAATCCTACCCCTCGCCCCCGGGGAGAGTAATGGCAAGCGTCACAATCAGTCGTGATCTCCATCACAAGGTAAGACCCATCGGATACCGGAAATAAAGAGGAATAGCATTTCTTTCTTGCACTGGTTGTTCTGCCGCGACGATTATAACCCAAGGCTAGGGGCCAAATCTGCCCACGCCTGGGCTGTGCGCTGGGCTGTGAGTAGATCTCTAGTAACGGAATAGCGCCGCAATCTGCGATCCCTCCGGCATCTCGGAAGCCGGAAGTGTAAAAATCGAACCACCATTCAGAATGGTGTGAATGACGGCAAGATTCACCAGGTCCTCGTCGCCGGGGTGCGCCTGGTCATGCACGGACACAGAGTTATTTTCGGGATCGAACGTCCCGCACTGCGTTGCGCCCATTGCCACATAAAGATGAAAGACACGGCCGTGAAATGCTGCCGGCACAATTTCTTCCAACCTGGTGGAAGTTTTTGGCGTGCCCGCGCTTTTTTCGTAGAGACGGACCGCCTCTCTGCGCGCCTGATTGTAATGCTCCTGCACGATGCTCCATGCCTTCGCGTGCAGTTCAGCGGCGTTCCAATGGTCCGGATTGCCGACCACACCTTCAGGCAGCAGCTTTTGGTAAGTATTCACGTCGCGGTAAAATCGCTGCTCCTCTTCCACGGCTGCCAGGACCAGCGGAAGCTTATGATTATTGAGCACGCCGCGCAGACCGCGGTCGATCGCGCGGAAGTAGAGGAGGAGATCCGATGGCATTCCCGCTTTTGCAGTACGCTGTTCGCGCCGCGACACATCCACCATACTTTCGAGGGCATCATTGAAGCTCCTGGGGATCGCGGCGTTATTGGTTTCATGTACTGCAAAGCGCGTCCCTTCAAGCAGGCGCGTGCATTTGCGGCTGATCGCCAGAAGATAGAACCCGTCCTCGAGCGTCCACAAAGGAAGCAGGGGAGTGATGTCAAAACGATCGGAGACGAAAAGAAAATTCTGAAGCGGCAATGGAACGCGCAAATAGCGAAAGTAACCGGGCGCTGCGAACACCGCCAGTCCGTCTCTTTGATAACGCCAGAATTCCCGCCTTTCGATAAGCGACCTCGCCGGTGCCAGCAGTTCCCGGATGTGGCGCTTCCCGATGCTGATCGCAGCCAGTTGCGCTTCGGCATCGCGAATCAGATCTTTCAATCGGATGCGGTCCGCCTCAATTTCGCGGCCAGCGCGGTGAGTAGGCAGGAAGATCGAGAGGCAGGGCCGGCGGCGCATCTCGAACAGAAAGCGGAGTTCATCCCTCGTCAGCGTCTCCATGATGCTCCGATCATTCCTCTTTTATTGGCCTTAATCTATTCTCTACCATAATGATACTGCCGCCCGCGCTGCGCCACAACCACACCGCCCCTTTCCGATGCAGCGCCGGGCTTTAGACCGGTGCCCGCCCTGCTGAAAGCGGGCGCTGCAGGTACCGACGTTTTGGATGTGCAATCTTAGCTTTCCAGCGCTTTGCGGCAGTAGGCGTAGCACTTTTCCATTTCAGCAATGGTATCCATTCCCGGCTTGCCGTATTCGTACTCGATGTTGGCAGGAATTTTCCATTTGTTGTCGCGCAGTTGATGCAGGACCGCGATGATTGGCGTGTCACCTTCGCCGAACGGAACGGCATCACCGTGGTTGCGCTTGCGATCTTTGATGTGCAGGGTCACGATCTTCGCGTGATGCTGGCGCAGGAAGCTGACGGGGTCCTGGTTGGCGGCAGTGAAATGGCCGATATCGAGGTTGATACCGAGGTACTCTGAAGCTCCGTTGAGGGCGCGCGAAAAAGTTGACGGGGTGGAAAACTCGTCGGGGTCGGCGGTGTCGTCATGATTATGGAAACCGACCGTGATTTTGTATTTTTGTGCCAGCAGGTCCACCTGGTGCGCGATGCTGACATTCGATGAAGCGGTGATGTATTTCACGCCGAGAGCGCGCGCCATGTGGAAGCCTCGCTCCATTTCATCGTGCGTGAAGTCCTTGCGGAAACTGTAGTTGTAAGCGTAGAGCTCGATTCCCGCGCGGTCGAATTTCTCCCGCACCTCACGGAAGCGGCTGAGCGGCACGGTCAGTCGCCACTGGCGCAGCGCTTCGCGTGAGACGTGCTGCGGCTCGATGTGCCCCTGGAAAAGTTCGCATTCACCGAGACCCACAGTTTTGTAAGCCTCGATTGCGGCATCAAGGGGGCGGTCGCGAAAGGAATAGCTTTGCGCGCCGATCTGAACTCCGCGCACAACCGAATTGATCTCCTCCGCGGCAAAGATCGACCGGCCCGTTGCCACCACTCCGGCCGTTCCAGCCACCAGCAATTTCCCGGCTTCACGTCGCGATATCGGCGCCATAAGTCCTCCTCACAGCTCAGTCTATGAAAAGCGGGCTACAGTATAGTTTCGAGTTTCCCTCGACGCAAGTGCGGTCCCTAGCCCGCCATTGCTCAAGAGTTCCACGACACAAACCCGGTGCCGTGTCCGTCTTTAGATCGACATGCTGATCAGCCTCGTTATTTAATCCGTGCGGCAGTCTGACGCATGTTTTGGAGTGCGGCCGCGAAGCTGCCGCCTTAGCGAAGGCGAGAGCCGAGGCTCCCGCACTCCAGGGCCGCTGGCACGGCGCCCATCGCCACAAAGAATCTGGTGTGGGATGTACACTGCGAAAGGGTTCTGGAAGGCAATTACGAATTATCCCATCATTGTAAGGACCCTCCGCCCTGTTCACCTTGGAGTGCGGCCGCGAAGCTGCCGCCTTAACCAAGGCGGGAGCCGAGGCTCCCGCACTCCAGGGCCGCTGGCACGGCAGTGAATGAATAATAGCAGCAAGAGGCCGGGCTGCCCGCACATGTCATTCTGAGGAGCGCGGCGACGAAGAACCGCGGCCTATGATTTGGAACGCGAGTGCGCAGCATCAGGGCGCTCGATGGCAAAATGAACTGCGGAACTCCTTCGGCGGCGCCTCAGGATGACATCGGGCGCGGCGAACGCGCAGTCCGGCCCGCGGCAACGAAACGACCCCCACCACGGCCATCTCTTAAAAAACGCGAGGACGGATTCCTCCCAAACTCGTACCGAGCGTTCGAGGAAGCGCAAAGGCAACGAGCAAATCGCCCCGGGGCGTTCCGAGCTTGCCGTGGCCGGCGATAAACGATCATGCACACAACCACCATCGGAAGAAGCACGCATACGGCTGCCCCGAAGCAGACCCGTAAGAGAATTGTTGCTCCGGGCATCGGATTCATACTGGCGCCGTCTTGAAAATCGCAGTATGATGTCGAATTTCTTGCGGCCGGTAGCGGGGCAAGGTCGCAGGTGCCGGGGCAATGAGGGGCGCAGAAGAAGGATTATAGAGAAACACGGCTGCCTGCTCCAAAGAGTTCCTGTCGTGCGGCGTGACGCAAATGGCAGGCGCATTGCCCGAAAGCGAAATTTCTCCATGAGACATTGCAAATGAATCTGAGGGAAAAAGGCACTCCAGCAGCGAAATTCCGGAAGCGAGCAGGTCTGCCGCTTGCTCTGACCGTGCTCAGTCTTGCAGCGTGGCCGGCATTTGCTCAGCACAACGTCCCGACGGCGCGCCCACACGCGCGGAGGGCTGCGGATCTGAAGCCCTCGCCCGCGGTCGAACAGGGCCAGAAGACCTTTGAAAGTAATTGTGCGTTCTGCCACGGCGAGGACGCTACCGGCGGGCGCGGGCCCGATCTGGTACGCTCGGCGCTTGTGGCACACGACGTAAAAGGAGACCTGATTGGGCCGGTGATTCTCAACGGCCGTCCCAACAAAGGCATGCCGCCGCAGCACTTAAGCAACACACAAATCACCGATATCGCAGCGTTCCTTCATTTCCGCCAGATGCAGAGCGTCGCATCAGCGCAAGTGCCGGAAAATTACGGGCTCAAATGGCTGCTGACAGGCAACGCCGCCGCAGGCAAAGACTTTTTCAACGGCGCGGGCGGGTGCAAAGCTTGCCACTCGCCCACGGGCGATCTTGCACACGTCGCGAGCAAGTATTCTCCGCTTGACCTTGAGTCGCAGATGCTTTACCCGAGGGGGAAAGACCGGCGGACCGTTAGCGTAACCCTTCCTTCCGGCGAAACGATCGAAGGACCACTTGAACATCTTGATGAATTCAACGTCGCGCTTCGCGATCCCTCGGGTTGGTACCGCTCATTCCCGCGCGATCAGGTGAAGGTCACAGTGCATGATCCGCTCGAAGCGCACCGCAAACTGCTGGGCACGCTGACCCAGGCAGACATCCACAATCTCTTTGCCTACATGGAAACCTTGAAATGAAAATATCGAGGATGCATCTCCGCCGTTTTTGCACTGCAACATTCAATAGCGCAAATCGAGGAACAATCACCGCCGTTATTATTGCCCTGGCCTGTTCCCTAATGCTTGCTGCAATTCCAATTGACGCACAGGGACTTCCCGGGCAGGCGCTGCTCGAGCCGCCCACGACTTTCTGGCCCACCTATAACGGCGACTATTCCGGCCGTCGTTACAGCACTCTCGATCAGATTAATGCTTCGAATGTGCGCTCGCTGACGCTGGCGTGGCTGTTTGCAACTGGAACTCAGGCCATCAAATCCACTCCGCTCGAGGTGAACGGTGTCCTTTATTTCACTGTGCCGGACAATGTCTGGGCCGTCGATGCGCGCACCGGCCGTGAGATCTGGCACTACTATCGTAAGTCTGAAGGCGACCACATCGGCAATCGCGGCGTGGGCATGTGGCATGACCGCCTGTATTTTACAACACCCGATGCAATGCTGGTCTGCCTCAACGCCAAAGACGGCAAGCCTGTCTGGATCGTCAAACTCGCCGACGCGGATTTGAAATACTTCTCAACCATGGCGCCGCTGGTCATTCGTGATCACGTCATCGTCGGCGTCTCAGGCGACGTTACAGACATTCCCGGCTTCCTTGATTCGATTGATCCGGTCACGGGCAAGTTGCAGTGGCGGTGGTACGTCGAACCGAAAGAAGGCGAGCCCGGCGCTGACACCTGGCCCAATGCCGATGCCCGCGAGCACGGCGGCGGCATGACGTGGATGACGGGCACGTATGATCCCGAATTGAACTTGCTCTACTGGGGCACGGGAAATCCTAATCCAGTGCTTGTCGGCAGCGCTCGACCCGGCGCGAACCTTTACACCTGCTCCATCGTCGCCCTCAATCCGGACACAGGGAAACTCGTCTGGTATTACCAGACTTCGCCCCACGATGTGCATGACTGGGATTCCGTCGAAACGCCCGTGATCTTCGATGCCGAGTTCAACGGCAAGCCCATGCACCTGCTCGCACAGGCGGCGCGGAATAGCTTCTTTTTCCTTCTTGACCGTACGAACGGCAGGCATCTGCTGACCGCGCCGTTCATCGATGAAACGTGGTCTTCATCATTTGACCCCGAAGGCCATCCGGTCCCCAAACCACACACGGCCCCTGCTCCCGACGGCACGCTTGTGGCGCCCGCATCAGGAGGTGGAACCAACTGGATGGCCCCGAGCTTCGATCCGCAGACGGGCCTCTTCTATGTCACTGCAACGCGCACCTTCAGCATCTACTACCTCACGGCGCGTGGCAAGGCGGAAGGCTGGGGCGGGCGCGATCGCGGCCTCTGGGAAGACACTGCAACTCGCGCTATCGACTACCGCACGGGGAAAATTGCGTGGACGCATGAACTCGGCTGGGGCGGTTCCGATTCCGGCAATCTAACGACCGCGGGACATCTCTTGTTCACCGCGGACAATTCCGGCAATTTGCTCGCGCTCGATCCGGCGACTGGTAAAACGCTGTGGCACATGAACGCGGGCGGGCGCATGGAAAGTTCACCCATGACGTTCATGCTCGACGGCAGGCAGTACCTCGTCGTCGCCGCCGCGGACCGCCTGATGGCGTTTACTTTACCTGACTCGGGTAATTTGAACCAATAAACGGCAGAACACTAAAAAGTGTCACAATAGGGATAGCTTCTTTGCACGCTGTGCATAAAAGCGACAATTTTTGCCCTTTTCGGCGATACCGCCCGAGGGAATATTAATTAACTAGTTTTATATCAATGATTTGCAATTTTGGCATTTTCAGTCCCGAAAATCCCATACGTCCCATCGCGGATTCACCCGCAAGACAATGTAGCCTATCGTAAGAGGCCACGCACAAAATAATGCCGCACCTTCCGACATCCCCGCCGCCCGACAAACGGCAAACCGAGCGCCCCACCCCACTACGGGAAGAAGCCGCCCTGGCTCAAGGTCCGCGCTACATATTATGAGGTTGCGACACAAAGGGAATGGGACCGCTCTACCGGGTGTCAACTGTAGCCACGGTACCTGGTTTTGCGCCGCGGCTCTTTAGCACCCAACAAGCGGAACCCACGGTATAGAGCGATCCCTTAATTTGCCGTTCTCTGATCGCGGCTTGGGGTTGGCGCGGTGGTTACAGGTTTACATGTGGAAGGCTCTGCGATTTCCGTCAGCTGGTCACGGTAATACTTTTTGCAAAATTCCCCTGAGGACGTGCAACAAAGGTGATAGCCACCTGGCTGCCGGTCTTGTCAGCGAGCTTTTCAAATGAAGCTGACGCGCCGCCGATCTCGATCTTTGTCTGTTTGTTCACAACGAAGTGATAGGGGATTCCGTCCGAAGACGTTACGAAGATGTCCTTGTTCTTCGATCCCACAATGGAAATCGTTCCTGAGAGCGTTTCGGGCTTGAACGAATTCCAGTTTGTCTGAACGCTGCTCGCGTGTGATTGCGTGCTCGCCTTTTTCTCAGCACGAGCCATTCGTGCTCCACCAAACAACACAAGCGAAAGGATGAGAAACATCACCGACTTTTTCATATTGGCCTCCTCCTAATGGCTTATGCCTTCTCCTCCTATGTATTTTGATGCCAGGATACCTTCGTATGATGTTTTGTATTTCAAAACGAAACCGGTCGCCGAGGCGATAAAACGGCTGGCTGCGGACAATCTCAGGCAGGCCGGGAAGCGGCTGTTGCAGTCGTTTCGCGAGAAGGAAATCCGCGGGGCCGGGGGAACAAAGCCCAAAGGTACGTGGTACTTTCGTACTATTGCGTGATTAATATCGTTCTGGTTACCATGCAGACTGATAATAGTCTAATCGGGGGGACGCCGATGGAGGACTGATGTTGAAAGACTTTGAAAGGTACATCCTCACTACTGCCAAGGCGTCCCTGATTCGGGACGTGCTGGCATACCTCCTGGCAAAGGCCGAAGGCGAGGCGGTTCCTCGAACTCTTCCCGGCCCCGAAGAGTTCTCGAAAGCCGGATACGATCGAATGATCCTGGAGTTGCGGCGGCCCCAGTCTCCATGCGCCGGCGCTTTTCCAACGGTCAAAAACCTCCGGTCCAGCCGCCTCGGGCGCGTGCTGGTGGTGACCGGCGACGCCGCTACGCCTGAAGTCCTGCGTGAGATTGACGCTCTACGCCGCCCGCGTTTGTTTCCCGAACAACTGACATCCGGTCTGGTCTCGCCCGTCCGATTGCTCATCCGGTCGCTGCGACCGGCAGCGCAGCATTAGCGCCCGAGCGGGTCGGAATCTGCGAATTTCAAATCTCAAATTGGAAAAGTCCGGGCAGGATGGATCGATTCCGATGCCCGAACTTCACCTGAGGACGACTGCGCACGCAAGGGCGGCCCGAAAACTGCGAACCTCAAATTTCAAAGCGTTTGCTTTCCCGAGGCAAACTCCATTAGTCTAGGTTGCCCGGAGGAAGCCAAATGCCCAGGTACGTTCTTGCCCTCGACCAGGGAACGACGAGTTCGCGCGCGATCCTTTTTGACCGCGACGGCGAAGCGCGCGCCGCGGCCAGTCAGGAATTCAAGCAGTATTATCCGCAGCCGGGCTGGGTGGAACACGACGCGGAGGAGATCTGGCAATCACAGCGCGCCGTGGCGGAGCAGGCCCTGGCCGAGGCCGGGGCCCGGCCCGGAGACATTGCCGCCATCGGAATCACCAACCAGCGCGAGACCGTCGTGCTGTGGGACCGCAGGACCGGCGAACCCGTCCATCACGCCATCGTCTGGCAGTGCCGCCGGACCGCCGCCATGTGCGACCGGCTGCGCGCCGAAGGGTTCGACAAGGTCCTGCGCGAAAAAACCGGTCTGACGACCGACGCCTATTTTTCCGGCACCAAGATCGCCTGGCTGCTTGAAAACGTTCCGGGCATTCGCACGCGCGCCGAACGCGGCGAACTTGCGGCGGGCACGATTGACTCCTGGCTCATCTGGAAACTTACCGGCGGCCGTGTCCACGCTACCGACGTTTCAAACGCGTCACGCACGCTCGTGTTCAACATCGGCTCGCTCGCGTGGGATAAAGAAATCCTTGAACACTTCAACATTCCGCGCGCACTGCTACCGGAAGTGAAGGAATCGAGCGGCGTGATTGCACAGACGGAAATCTTTGGGGGAAGCATTCCCATCGCCGGAGTGGCCGGAGACCAGCAGGCGTCGCTGTTTGGCCATCAGTGCTTCACGCGCGGCAGCGCGAAGAACACGTATGGCACGGGGTTGTTTCTATTGATGAATGCGGGTGAGAAAATTCCGCATTCAGATTCGGGGCTGGTGGCCACGGTGGGCTGGTCGCTCAACGGCAGGACGACCTATGCGCTCGAAGGCAGCGTTTTTATCGCCGGCGCCGCGCTGCAATGGCTGCGCGATGAGATGGGCCTGATCAAAAATGCAGCGGACACCGAAACCATGGCGCGGGCGGTGCCCGACGCCGGCGGGGTTTATTTTGTTCCGGCGTTTGTGGGACTGGGAGCGCCGCACTGGGACGCCTACGCGCGCGGCACAATTGTCGGCCTGACGCGGGGCAGCAACCGCAATCACATCGTGCGCGCGGCGCTGGAATCCATCGCCTACCAGACGCGCGAAGTTGTGGACGCCATGGCGCGCGATACCGGCGCACGTCCTGAAGTCCTGCGGGTGGATGGCGGCGTGGCGCGCAACGATTTCATGTGCCAGTTTCAGGCGGACATTCTCGGAATCCCCGTTGAACGGCCGGCAACGACGGAAGCGACGGCGCTGGGTGCGGCGTATCTGGCGGGACTGGCGACCGGCTTCTGGAAAGATGAAAAGGAATTGGCGGCGCAGCTTAAAATAGCGCGCAGGTTTGAGCCGGCGATGCCGGAATCGTGCCGCGACGAACTCTTCGACGGATGGCTGCGGGCCGTCGATCGTGCCAAGGGATGGGCGCAAAGATAAGGGGAACCCCTTTGGATGCTGTTGCCACGGCCTACTTTGAAAGGGCGGTATTCCAAGGCCGGGCAACGGCCGCGGTCTTTCGCCGGCGGTCAGGATGATATGCTGGGTTGTCGGGAGGGCGAATTCTTCCGCAGGCAAGGCAATCCAATATGAAATTTCGCCCGCAAGTCCGTAATTCTTACTCTAGAAGTCCCTGCTCCAAATAACGGATCATCTGAGTTTTCAATTGGTTCCGGCGGCGTTGTGCGAATGGCTCGCCCCGTGCATAGCCATTGGGGGTATCCCTGTTTGAAAGGGGGAACCGTGAAAAACAAAATCAATGTCCTGCTGGGGTGTGCCTTGCTGGTGCTGCCGCTGGTTCTTGCCCAGCCGCTTCAGGCGCGAAACCAGGTGCTCGGCGAAGTCCAGTTTGAAGCCGGGAACAAGGCGGCCAAAAATTCAGGCGTGTGGGTTGACGGGCAATACGTTGGCTTCCTGAAGGAGCTGAAAGGTTCGAAGAAGGTGCTGTTGCTTCCCGGCAAGCACCAGATTGAAGTCCGCCAGGCGGGCTACGAAAACTTTACGCGCGAGGTGACGCTCGAGCCGGGAGAAAAGCACATCGTGGCCATCACGATGCAGAAGGACCCGAACGCGCGTTATGGGATTGAAAATGCGCTGGTCAAAATATCTGGAAAGCCGGACCGGGCCGCAGTTTTTGTGGACAACATGTTCGTCGGCCACATCGATCAGTTCAACAGCGCGGGACAGGGCATGATGCTGACGCCCGGAAAACACGACATCACTATCTCACTGCCCGGCTATCAGCCGTTTGAAACCGAAGTCAACCTTCGCCCACACCAAAAGCTGAAGCTCAAAACCAATCTGCTGCCGGTCAGGCCGCGGACGGAGGGCTGAAGTTTTCAGGGATGGCAGCATCCGGCACTGTACCGGGGGTGTAGCGCCGGATGCGGAAATCCTGATCGGGCGCACGGCCGGGAGACCCGCGCCGCAGACCCAACCTTCCCGATAAATCAAAAGGATATCAACCCGTTCGGCCGTCCCGCGCATCCAATTTTCCTGCGAGAAAGGTGATTTCCGCCGACGTCGTCCTGCGGGTGTAAACTTGAGCTTCGGCATGTGGATCCGAGGCAGCATTCCCGCCTGCGTGCGGGCGCTATTCTTCAAATCCTGAGGCAGAAAGGAGCAAGCGGTGAGGCTATTTTTGACGGGGGCCCTCGTGATGCTGCTGCTGATTCTGGTGGGATTGCTCTTTTACCTGAGGGCCGGCTATCTCGATATGCGCGCGGACATTGCTCCCTCGCGGTTTGAATCCCAGTCGAACATGCGCTTTCTTGACGCTTCCGTGGACCGGCGCGCGCCGGACATTGCCAGCCCTGTCGAACCCACAGACGCCAACCTGATCGAAGGCATCAGACTTTACAAGGCCAATTGCTCCATGTGCCATGGTGCGCCGGGAAACCCGGAGAAGAATTTCGGCCATCCGTTCTATCCGCCTGCGCCGCAGTTCATGGAGGACGCGCCGGACATGTCTGAAGGAGAGAACTTCTACATCATCAAGCACGGCATCCGCTGGACAGGAATGCCCGCCTGGGGAAGTGTGCTGAGCGACCAGCAGATCTGGACGATCACGACGTTCCTCAGCCACATGGAGAAGCTGCCTCCGGCCGCCGAAGAGGAATGGCAAAAGCCTCCAACACCGCCTGTACAGACGACCGGAGGAACACCGCCGTCGCCGGGCCAGGAAATACCGGAGGGAACGCCGCCGGCTCCGAGCGCGCCACAATAGAAGCGCGGCGGATGAAATTCACAACCAGGATAAAAAAGATGCAAGGCTGCATTTTGCATTCACCCGCAGGAATCGAATCGAATCCTTTGAAACTGGCCGAGATTGAAAAACCCAACCCTCAGGCCGATGAAATTCTGGTGCGCGTTTCGACATGCGGAGTTTGCCGCACGGACCTGCACGTCATCGAGGGCGAATTGCCGCAAAGGAAAATGCCCGTGATACCCGGCCACCAGGTTGTGGGCGTCGTGGAGAAAACCGGCAATGCCGTGAAACGCTTCAAGCCGGGAGACCGCGTGGGCATCGCGTGGCTGCATCGCACCTGCGGCCGGTGCGAATACTGCCGCACCGGGAAGGAAAACCTGTGTGACAACGCGGAGTTCACGGGCTACACGGTGGACGGCGGCTACGCTGAATATGCGCTCGCGGCTGAACAATTCACTTATCCCATTCCCGAGGGTTTTCCGGATGACCAGGCCGCCCCGCTGCTCTGCGCCGGAATCATTGGTTTTCGCTCGCTGCGGCTTTCAGGAATCGAGCGCGGCTGCAGGCTGGGATTTTATGGCTTCGGGTCCGCCGCGCACGTCGCCATCCAGGTGGCACGGCATTGGGGCGTGAAAGTGTACGCCGCTACGCGCGACGAGCGCCATCAGAAACTCGCCATGGAACTGGGTGCGGAGTGGGCGGGCGGAACGCTTGCGGAGCCTCCGGAGAAGCTGGATGCGGCCATCGTCTTCGCGCCTGCGGGAGAGATTATTCCAGTGGCCCTGAAGGCTTTAAAGAAGGGCGGAACGCTGACGCTGGCGGGAATCCATATGAGCCCCACGCCGCCGATCGATTACAAGCTGCTCTATTACGAGCGGGTGATTCGCAGCGTGGCCAACAATACCCGGCTGGACGGCGAGGACTTTCTTCGTGTCGCGGCGGAGATTCCAATCAGGACGCAGGTTGAAGTGTATCCGCTGAGCGAAGCGAACCGCGCCCTGAATCATCTCAAGAATGACGCGGTCCGCGGCTCAGCGGTCTTGCGGGTGAACCCGGCGCAGGGGTAACGAACGGGAGAAATCGGCTTGAGCATCGCTTCGAGCATGGCGGAGCTACGATTGACCGTGCCCGCTGTTCGGGTCCCTGGATGGATAAAGGGACCGGCGGAACAGGCCATGATGAGATGGCGTTACTTCACAGATCAGGCGGCAGAGCACTTCCCTGTTCCGCTCGCGGCGATAGGCCCTGGTCTCGACAAGATCGGTTCGCGGCTGCATAATACCCAATAGCCGGGTTTCGGGGAGCGAGTAGCTGGTCAGGCGATAGGAGCACAGGACCGATCTCAAAATTACGCGCTCCCCGAATTCAGGGTCCGCTGTAAGGATTAGCAATCCACACGCCAAACTCGTGGGACCGGCGCATCTTTCACATTCTACAAAAGATACCAACTTCGACAATTGAGAATATAGTTACGGCACTCCTGCCAAGCGTCTTCAAATGCTGACAATCGCCTCCTTGTGAGTACACAAATTGGAGTCAGTCAGCGGGATCGGCGAGCACGTTGGGGGTTATCAATGTTGAACAATTATGCTTCCGCATTTTAACGACGGAGTCAATCTGCGGAAACAGGTCTGTTCGAACCGGGCTCGGCCAGCAGGTGTGTTTTACGAATGTGGCGGGAAGTGAAAAAAGCCGGCGTGAGGGCCCGTGTTTATTCCAATTCTTCGATGCCCACAAGGAACCAGCGAAACAGCCCTTCGCGATAAGGTGTGACCTCGTAAATCAGTCGGCAAAGCACGTCCCTGTTCCTTCCGCGGCGGTAGACCCTGGTTTCAACGATCTCGGTCCTCGGATTCATAGACGCCTCCGCTACTTCAGGGAAGCGCTTGGATTTTGCCCGTCCCGTAAGACCGGGCAAAACGCCCCTTGCCCCTAACTTCATCGACAATTCCAAGTAGAGCAATCGGCCTGCCAAAGCCACAGACGCCGAGCATCCTTTAGAAATCACATGGGATCGCACTCAGGAGGTCAACGCACCCGGCCGTCGCTCCAGGTATTTTCAGACTTCGAGGGCGGCAAATTCTTTCCGGTCAAACTTGAAAACCTTTGCAGAGCAGCCCGCTTGAAGTGCGGAAGCGCAAGTGCCGTCATGGGATCGAGACACGGCGCCAGCCCTGCGGCCGCACTTCAAGGTTCAATTTCGATGCGCCGGGTGCCACCCTCAAGGCCGGCACCGCATGGGTTATCGCTCGATCTTGAAACCGATTTTCACCGTGACCTGAAACTCTTCGATCTTGCCGTCCTTGATCCGCGCGCTTTGGCGGGCCACTTCAAGCCAGTCCATGTGACGGACGGTTTTGGCCGCTTCCTCGACCGCGGCCCTGGCCGCTTCCGCAAAGCTGACGGGTGAGGTGCCAACCAGTTCAGTGATTTTATAGACGCCTGACATTTGCTTCTCCTTTCGAGAATGGGTTTCAGGTGCAAGCAGCGACTTGGTTTCCTGCCGTCCACAGTATACATCCAGAGATGGAAGAAGCCCCGAGTGTCCCGCTGCGGGCCGCGACGCTGCTACAATGGAAATTCTTCGATGAGCACTGCAAAGCCCATAATGGTGACGGCGGGGATTATCCTTCATGGGGAGAAAATCCTGATCTGCCAGCGGCACAGGTCCGATCCTTACGGACTGCAATGGGAATTTCCCGGAGGAAAAGTTAGGGATAGTGAGGAACTGGAAGCTTCGCTGCGGCGCGAGTTGCGCGAGGAGTTGGGCATCGACGCCACGATCGGCGAAGAAGTGTATCGCCTGCGCCATCGCTATCCCGACCGTTACGTTGAGGTCGTTTTCTTTCGCGTCGATTCCTATCGGGGCGAGCCGGTAAACCATGTCTTTGAAGCCATTGAATGGGTGCCGCGACGCGAACTGGCAAGGTACAACTTTCTTGAAGCCGACCGTGAACTGGTCGATCGGATCGCCGAAGGAGCCATCGTTTGAGAACCATTTATCGGTCTGCGGTTGGAAGATGTAAGGCGAGCATCGTACTTTTGGCGGCTTTTCTTTGCGCCGCACCTGCGCTTAATGCAGGACCGCGTGCGCCGCAGGTTGAGATAGTGCCGGGGCAGGCCGAGAACTATGTATGGGTGAACGTCGGACACGTTGAGGGCCACCTTGCAGTTCATGATTCGCTCTCGGGGGCATTCTCGCCGGACAGTTCGACGCTCGCCATCGTCAACAAGGACGCCGTCGTGCTGTCAGACCTCGCGGCGGGAAATATCAGGAAGGTCCTCCATCCCAAGCTTGAAAACCTGCGCGACATTGACATCGAGTCGGCGAATTTCCTGGACAACAACACTCTCTTTCTGCTGGGCATCGGGATTGTCCACGAGAAGGGCCAGGTTGACCGCCCCACTCCGCTCCTGGGTTTTCTCTGGAACATTGAGAAAGATGCGCTGGACGGCAAGGTGGACATGTTCGGCGCCGGAGGGGGGACGGGACGGCCGCGCTACTTTCCGCGCATCAAGTACATGGGGATTTATAAGGACAGTTCCTTTATTCTCTGGAGTCCCGTCAGCCGCAAGGCCGTTGAGATCAAGATTCCGGAACTAACGCGCGAGCCGCATCTTTACAGCTTCTCCCCGGACGGCCACTGGCTGCTGCTGGCGCAGGTTGCAGGCGGCGGCTCGCCGAATCCCATCGTGGTCCAGTTAAGCGAACACAAATTCGTGGATGTCTTGTCCGGTCTTGATTCCACGGTGCTTTCGATGCGCTTTTCAAACGACGGCAAAAAGCTCGTGACCGCAAGCGAAGACGGCAAAGTCAGGGTCTGGTCCGTGCCGGATTGGAAGCTGCTTGAAACGCTCTCAGGACACAAAGGGCCGGTGCGCTGGGCGGAATTTTCGCCGGACGGAAACTGGGTGGTTTCAGGCGGCGAGGACAATACCGTCCGAATATGGTCCGTCAGTGATGGCAAACTAACCCAAACGTTGAGCGAAAGCCACGATCCCATCGATACCCTCGCGTTCTCGCCGGACGGCAACTACATCGCGGCCACGACCGATCGCAGCGTGCTCACCTGGAAGAAGACTCCTACCGGACCGTAGCCCCAGATTGAGATGTGCTAGAATTTTTATCAACAGCGCTGCTGATTGAGTTGGGAAAAGAATCTTTTTATGCCAAAAGTTGGAATGATCAGCTTGGGATGTCCCAAGAACCTTGTGGACAGCGAAGTGATGCTGGGTCTGCTGGCACGGCAGGGATATGAATTGACGTCGCGTGCGGAAGACGCCGAAGTGCTGATCGTGAACACATGCAGTTTTATCGAACCCGCCAAACAGGAATCGATCAATACGATTCTCGACATGGCGGAGTACAAAAAAACCGGGAGCGCCAGAAAACTTGTCGTGGCCGGCTGCCTCGTGGAGCGCTACCGGAAGGAAATCCTGAAGGAAATCCCCGAAGTTGATTTTGTGATCGGCACGAATGAGCTCGAGCGCGTGCTCGAAGCGTGCCAACTGAATGGTGCTGAGCGCGAATCACGCGAGGCAGCGGAACCGTATCTCTATCACGAATTCACACCACGGATTCTTTCCACGCCTTCCTATTCCGCTTACATCAAAATCGCTGAAGGCTGCGACCATCCATGTTCGTTCTGCGTGATCCCTCAAATGCGCGGGCGGTTCCGCTCGCGGCGGTTTGAATCCGTCGTGCGTGAGGCCGAGCAACTGGCCGCGCAGGGGGTGCGGGAAATCACTCTGGTGGGCCAGGACACGACGAGCTACGGCGAAGACCTCGGACTTCGCGACGGATTGGCGCTCCTGCTGCGCGAGCTTGGAAAAATCCAGGACCTCGTCTGGGTGCGTTTTCTCTACTGCTATCCGAACCGCGTGACGGATACCTTGGTCGAGGCCGTGGCAGAAACGCCGAACGTTGCAAAGTATTTCGATATTCCCCTGCAGCATTCGAGCGCATCCGTGCTGAAAGCGATGCGCCGCGGATCAGGCGGAAAGCACTTTCTCCACATGCTGGAGAAAATCCGCGCGGCGGTTCCGGAGGCGGCACTGCGCACTTCGATGATCGTGGGCTTCCCCGGAGAAACCGAGGAAGATTTTCAGGACCTTTTGAGTTTTGTCACTGAGGCTGAATTCGATCATCTCGGCGTGTTTCTTTATTCGAACGAAGAAACCTGCGGCTCTTATGGTGATCCGAACCAGGTGCCCGCAGCAGTCGCGCGGAGGCGGCAGAAAAAACTGATGGCCGTGCAGCGCAAAATATCGCGGCGCCGTTTGCGCGAAAAGGTTGGCAGGAAGCTGCCGGTGCTGGTTGAGGGGACCGCCGAAGAAACCGACTGGCTCTTCCGCGGCCGGCTGGAATCGCAGGCGCCGGGAATTGACGGCCAGGTTTATATCAACGACTTCGCCGGGCCGGAGCCGCAGGCCGGGCAGTTCCGCTGGGCGACGATCACCGAAAGCGGCGATTACGACCTGGTGGCGCGGCTTGAGGAATCGTTTTTTGCTGCGCCCGGCGGCACGGCAACAGGCAGTCTGCGGCGGCGCGGTCTGGTGCAGATTCAGCAGCCGCTCGAACGGACCCAGGTGAACGGCCATGCGGTGCCCCATCTGTAAGCAGGAAACCACGTACGAAGGAAATCCCTTCCGCCCATTCTGCAGCGAACGCTGCAAGCTGATCGATCTGGACAACTGGCTCGAAGGGCGGTACCGGATTCCCGAAACCAACGGCGAAAAACACAAGCGCCCGGGGCCCGCAGCGGAGGAAGACGTTGAAGACGTCCACGACGGCTGAGCAGCGGCGCACGGTGGCAGTTTGGATTGCAACCGTTGGCGGCGTCGGATATTTCCCCATCGCGCCCGGAACCATAGGCTCCGCTGTCGGCGTGGGCCTCGTTGCTGCGCTGAATGCCGCCGACCTTACCCCCGTGTGGCGGAATGTACTTTTGTGTGCCGTCATTGTGCTGGTTTTTTTCCCCGGAGTCTGGGCGGCGGGGCAGGCGGAAAAGTTTTTCGGGAAAATCGATCCGGGGCATGTGGTGATTGATGAACTGGCGGGACAAATGATGACGTTTCTGGTGACCCCTGGCGCCTCCTGGAAAATCCTTCTGGCGGGGTTCGGGCTTTTCCGCTTATTCGACGTCGTAAAGCCGTTTCCCGCGCGGCGGGCAGAGCGTTTGGCGGGCGGTTGGGGTATCATGATAGATGATCTCATTGCGGGGGCTTATGCCCTGGGTGCGCTCGCACTCCTGGGCCATTTAATGCGATGAGCTTGTGGAAGAAAGGCACAAAATCCAGCCGGCCTGCGGACAAAGGAAATAAATCCGGCGACAAACCCCTCGTCGAAAAAGTCACTCCACGGGCCGCCATTCCCGGCGGCGAAATCTCCATCGTTGGAAAGGGCTTTGTATCCAACGGAAACAGCCGGCCGGTGGTGCGCTTCGGCGATCTGCCCGGCAGCCTGCTGCTGAGTTCTTCCAGCCGCCTCATCGTGCGCGTGCCGGACGGTGTCATCAGCGGCGAACTGACCGTTGATACAGGAGGCGCCGTCACGCCGCCTGCGCCTGTGGTCGTTGGCATTGTGCTCACAGACACGCTGCACCCGGTCGCGAACCCGGCCGTCGATGCGGAAGGAAACATTTTTTCCACCTTCAGCGGCAGCCGCGGGCAAAAAGTTCCCGTCTCTGTTTTCAAGATCAACACCCATCACGTGGTCAAGCCGTTCGTCAGCAACCTGATGAACCCGACGGGGCTGGCGTTCGATCCAGAGGGCATGCTTTATATTTCAAGCCGCATGGACGGCACGATTTATCGCGTGACGCCGGACGCTGAGGTCTCAACGTACGCCGAAGGCATGGGCGTGGCCACGGGCGTGGCATTTGATGGCGCCGGAAACCTCTACGTCGGCGACCGCACGGGCACGGTCTTCAAGATCAACCCCGAGCGTCAGATTTTCGTCTTTGCAACGCTCGAGCCGAGCGTTTCCGCTTACCATCTGGCCTTCGGACCCGATGGAAATCTATACGTCACCGGCCCCACGACATCAAGTTTCGACAACATCTACCGCATCTCGCCGGATGGCGCGGTCAGCGTGTTCTATCGCGGCCTGGGCAGGCCGCAGGGCATGGCGTTTGACGCGGCGGGCAATCTTTACGTGGCGGCGTCGCTGGCAGGCCGGCGCGGGATTGCGCGCATCACGCCGCAGGGCCAGGCGGAGTTGTTCGTTTCCGGATACAACATCGTGGGCCTGGCGTTTACACCGCGTCGTTCGATGGTGGTGGCCACCAACAACTCGCTGGTGGAACTGTTCATTGATATGGAAGGCCTGCCGCTTGTGAAGCCGGGCGGAAAATAAGAAGCGTCTGTCGTTGCCCTCGCGGGCAAGGCCCAGACCGTTCCTCACTCGTCGTCTTCAGCTTGTCGTTAAACCAGAATGGACGCAGAGATCATCGCCGTCGGCTCGGAGCTTCTCACCCCGCACCGCAATGACACCAATTCGCTTTTTCTCACCGACAGGCTGAATTCCCTCGGGATCGAAGTCCGGCTGAAGACCATCGTGGGCGACGACGCCGAACGCCTGGCGGCGGTGTTTCGCGCGGCACTTGAGCGCAGCAAGCTGATTATTCTGATGGGCGGCCTGGGTCCTACCGAAGACGACATCAATCGGCAGGTTGTGGCCGACGTGCTGGGCCGGCCGCTGCAAGAAGTCCCGGAGGTCCTCGAGCGCATCGCCGCCCGCTACGCGCGCACGGGCCGCAGGATGCCGCCCAACAACGCACGGCAGGCGCTGGTGCCGGAAGGCGCGGAGTGGCTCCCCAACAAGAAAGGCACGGCGCCGGGAATCTGGATCGAGCACGAAGGAAAAACCATCATCATGCTTCCCGGCCCGCCGGCTGAACTCGAAGCGATGTTTGACGAGCAGTGCATTCCACGCCTCAGGAACCGCGTGTCCGGTGAAGTGATCCGAACGCGCGTGATCAAGGTTGCGGGCCTGCCGGAATCTGAAGTGGACCATCGCATCGCCCCGATCTATAAGCAATACACAAACCCTGTAACGACCATCCTTTCCACCGGCGGCGCAATTGAAGTCCATTTGCGCGCGCATGCTTCAACGCCGGAGAAGGCCGAAGCGCTGCTCAACGAACTGACGGACAAGATCGAGCCCGCGCTCGGCGACCACGTCTTTTCCACCCGCGGCGAGTCGCTGGAAGAAGTCGTCGGGATGTACCTGGTGATGAAACAGAAGACGCTGGCCACGGCGGAAAGCTGCACGGGTGGCCTGCTGAGCGAACGCATCACGCGCGTTCCGGGAAGTTCGGAGTATTTCCGCGGCGGCGCAGTCTGCTACAGCAATGAACTGAAGACCTTATTTGCGGGAGTCTCTCCAAAACTGCTGGAAATGTACGGTGCCGTGTCAAGACCTGTCGCCCAGGCGATGGCGGAGGGAATACGGAAAAGGACGGGAGCGTCCGTCGGCATCGGCATTACCGGCATCGCAGGGCCGGGCGGAGGGACGGAGGAGAAGCCCGTCGGCATGGTCTTCATTGCGGTCGCTGACGAACACGGAACAGAGGTTCGGGAGTTCCGGTTTCCCGGCGATCGCGATCGCGTGCGGCTGCTCTCCTCACAATTCGCGCTGGAGATGCTGCGCCGGCGGCTCAGAAATTAGCGGATAGCCTGGGAACGCTGATTTGCCATGCCGGGCAGCATCCCGGCTTTTGCGTGAAAATAATTGCCGAGGTCTTTCGCTGGGTCCGGGACGGCAGGTATAAAACCCATTATTGAAGAGCTTGCCTGAGGCCGGCACGCACTTTCCATTCTTAGAGTCAGGACCATCGATGCGCGCGTTCGTTGCCATTGAATTGCCGGAGGAGCTTCGCAGGACCCTCGCGCGCGAGCAGGCGCGCTTCAGCGCCGCCTGTCCGGACGCCCGCTGGACGCGCCCCGAGGGGATTCACCTTACCTTGAAGTTCCTCGGCCAGATTTCCGATGAGCAGGTCATCGAAGTGAAAAGAGCTCTGGGGAGAATCGGCCGCTTTCAAACGTTCACGTTGCGCGCTCAGGGCTATGGATTTTTCCCGAGCGCAAAACGGCCGCGCGTCTTTTGGGTTGGACTTGACGCTCCGCCCGATCTGGCCCTGCTGGCAAAACGGGTCGAAGCCGCAATGGCGGATATCGGCTTTCCTCCCGAAAACCGCTCCTTCAGCCCGCATCTGACGCTTGCGCGATTCAAAATTCCCCGCCCGCAGCCGAGGCTCCAGGAACTTCTCGCCAACCAGGAAAATCAACTCCTCGGGACTTTTGAGGTATCGGAATTCTTCCTGTGGGAAAGCAAGTTGTCGCCCAGGGGAGCCGAATACCGGAAAGTCGCCCGTTTCCCGTCGGAATAGGCCGGCGGCAAACTTGCACCCGGCAGCGTTGATGGACGTCGCGCCAATTCTCTCCTCCAAGACTTAAAACCTGAGGAAAAGCGTCTGAATTCCGCGGGATTACGTTCTACTGACGGAAAAATCGGCATAACGGGGCGGGATTCTGCCTGCTCAAGTTTTCGGAGGGCGAAGCCGAGAATTACATAGGTATAGCGAGCAAAACGCCGATGAAACCGCTCCGCCCCACGCGATTGAAAATTCAATATATCCTGCTGCTGATTCTTGTCAGCATCAGCGTTCTGCCGCTGTGGTTCTTCGGTGCGCGGATGGTCAGCATCAACAAGACGCGCCTTGAGACCCAGGAAAAGGTCCTCCAGACCACGCTCTCGAAGTCGATAGCTCAAGAAGTCCAGCTTTACATGGAAAACGTGCAGCAGCAGGTGAAGGAGTTATTCGACGCGGTCACGCCCCTGGCTCTCGAGGTTCCGAACGCAAAGTTTGAAACCAATCCGAAGCTCGAAAGGGTGCTTGAAGATTCCCTGGCTGAAGAACCGAGCGTGATCTACGTGACCGTCCTGAACCAGGAGGCGCGCGGTCGCGGCGCGCAGGCCACACAGGCCACCGGATTCAACGCCGGCTCCGACACCTTTGTCCGCAAGACGCTGGAAGCGGCGTTTCTTGCCGCGCGCCAGGGCCAGCGTTATGAGAGCAATCCGCTCACGGCCGTGGGGCCGCGTGGCAGCGAACTGGTCATGGTGATCGCCGAGCCGATCGAGAACCAGAACATTTTTCTCGGCATGATTGCGGCCGTGGTGACCCTGCGGCCGCTGGGGGAAGAACTGGCCGAATCGAGAAGGCTGGGCCTCGAAGCCTTCATCGTGGACAATTCCGGGCGCACCGTGGCCTCAAACGACCCTGACGACAACGTTGCCGGAATCGACCTGGTCAGCGACCCCATCGTACAGAAATTCCTCGCATGGCGGGGCCGCGCCCATCTCACCGAGACATCGGAGTATAACCTTGTCCGCAATGGCAGGACGGTCCCGATGCTTGGGACCTATTCGCCTACGCAGAACGGACGATGGGGCGTGATCCTTCAGAAGAAGAAGAGCGACGCATTCATCACTGTTACCGAGATGCGCGATGCAACCGTCCGCCTGGGGCTTCTGGTAATCGTCATCAGCCTGGTTGTTGCAGTGTTTGCTGCAAAGTCGATCACGCGCCCCATTAATCAACTCGCCTGCACCGCGCGCGCTATTGCATCGAGAGACTTCACCGTCCGGGCCGATGTTCGCAACCGGACGGAGATCGGGGAACTGGCGCAGGGCTTCAACATCATGGCGGAAGACATTCAACAATACATCAGCGACCTGAAGCGCGCGTCAGAAGAAAACCGCCAACTCTTTATCGACTCGATTGAAATGATCGCCGCGGCCGTTGACGCCAAGGACCCGTACACCAAGGGCCACTCGAGCCGTGTCTCGCAATATTCGGTGATTCTGGCGGGCGAGATCGGCCTGGACGAGCAGGAAATCGCCAAGGTGCGCGCTTCCGCCACGCTGCATGACGTGGGCAAGATCGGCGTGGACGATCAGGTGCTGCGAAAGCCGGGCGTCCTGACGGATGAAGAATTCGAGCAGATGAAACGGCACACGATCATTGGGTTCGAAATTGTCCGCCAGGTGCAGCAGCTTGCGGACACTTTGCCGGGCATCCGGTGGCACCACGAGTCGCTGGACGGTACGGGCTACCCGGACGGCATCCGCGGCGATGAAATACCGCTGCTGGTCAGGATCATCGCCGTCGCCGACACATTTGATGCCATCACGACCGACCGTCCTTATCAGGTCGGCCGCGATTTCCCTGTCGCGCTTGAAATCCTGAAACGCCATGCCGGAACGCGCTACGATCCCATCGTCGTGGACGCGCTGCATTCGGCTTATGCCAAAGGATATTTGCGGAAGTTTGAAATCATGCGCCGCAGTCAGGTCCCCGCCGTTCCAGTCAATTCCTGAACTTGACCTCATTTGCGCTACAATAATAGAGCATGGTGCAAACTCTCTTTAGACCTCATGAACAGAAAACCAGCTTCTTCAATCGTCTGAAACAGGCCGTCGCATCAACCAAAAGCCAGTTGGTCGAGCGGATTGAACAGGTCACGGAAGGCCGGGAATCCATTGACCCGGCGCTGCTGGACGATCTCGAAGCCACACTGATCATGGCCGACCTGGGTGTCAGAACCGCCGGCGACATTCTCACCAGCCTCCGTGAGCAGACAAGCCGTGGAAAATTAAAGGACGCCAAAGCAATCCGCGGCATCGTGGAACAGGAAATCCTGCGTATCCTTGAAAATCCTCAGAACGGTGCAGGCAAGCGCCGTCCGGCGAAGAAACCGCCCGAGGGCCAGCCGGAAGTGATCCTGGTCGTGGGCGTGAACGGAGTCGGCAAGACAACCAGCATCGCGAAGCTTGCCCGGTATTATCAGATGCAGGGCCGCAAGCCGGTGCTGGTGGCCGCGGATACCTTTCGTGCGGCGGCCACCGAACAATTGGAAGTGTGGGCGTCGCGCATGGAAATGGAAATCGTCAAGCAAAAGCCCGGAGCTGACCCCTCTGCTGTGCTTTTTGACGGTTTGAAGGCTGCAAAGTCCCGCCAGTTTGATCCTGTTATTGTCGATACCGCCGGGCGGCTGCACACCAAGTACAACCTGATGGCAGAACTCGAGAAGATGTGCCGCATCGCTTCACGCGAAGTCCCCGGCGCTCCGCACCAGGTGCTTCTGGTGATTGACGCCACTACCGGACAGAACGGCCTTTCCCAGGCGCGCCAGTTCACTGAGCACGCGGGGACCACCGGCATCGTTCTGACCAAGCTCGACGGCACGGCCAAAGGGGGAATTGTTGTTGCGATCGCGCGCGAACTGGGTCTGCCCATCGAGTTCGTGGGCATCGGTGAGAAGATCGACGACCTGATTCCTTTCAATCCTCGTGAGTTTGTTTCCTCCCTGTTTGGAACATAGCGGCAAACAGCCGTGACGCCAGGCGGAACTTCCTGCACTGCCCATAGACCAGATCTCTGCCTGCCATTCGGTTAGCAGGAAATGCGTTCCATAAAGCTTACGCATCTCGTTGAAAGGCCAGGCTATAGTTATTTCGCGCGTTGGCGCACATGAAAGCGCCGTGGGCATTTCCCGCGGACGGGTCTGCCACCTTCGCCACAATCGTGTAGGGGAATTTTGTGGAGTCATTGGGGTCTTCACCTGATTGTTAGTTTGGGGCAACCAGACTAGGGTTAATCAAGACACGCACAAGAAAGTAAGGAAATTCGAAACGGTGTCTCAGGAACTTACCTGGCTTGAAATGGCCGGGGTTCCTGATGGTAGATTTATGCGCCCATAGGCGATGGGGATTTCCAACGGAAGTACCGCCGATAAATCTGTGCGATGCCGGGTGGGAGCATGCGGAGCAGATGACGGACGCCAAGCTTACCCTCTTCAAACATTCATTTCTCCGAACGCTCAGAACACCGCTTTAGGCGTCAAGAGTCCTCGGAGTGACGGGCAAACCGATCTTGCAGGAAAGCGGAACGTGAAAGACCAAACGATCAGGTTCTGTTTCTACAGCCGCGACAGGAGTTTCGCGGAAATTCTGGCGCGGACAATGGGTCCAGGATATGAGGTCCGCCCGTGCGAACTGGACGGCGTAAGCGCGCCGATTCCGCCGCGTGAAGAATGGGACGTTGCCGTTCTGGATGCTTCGTCCTCGGGGTCCGAAAGACAGGATGACATTCTGCGGATGATGAGGGCTCTGCTGAAATCTTCCCTCGTTCCGCCTCCGGTCATTGCGATGGTCCATGACGACGAGCCCGAACTTATTCGTTCACTGATTGAAAACGGCGCGTATGAAACTGTTTCCTGCCCTCCGGATGTCCACGAGCTTCGCCTGGCCCTCCGTCGCGCGCACCGCTTTCATCAGATTGAACTCGATCTGGCCCAATCCCGGTCGCGCCCGCAGCCGCCCGGAGAGTTCGGCGAAATGTCCGGCTGCTCCGAAAGCATTCAGCACGTTTTCGAAATGGCGCGGAAGGTGGCGGCCTGCGACGTCAGCGTGCTGATCACGGGTGAAACCGGGACAGGCAAGGAGTTGCTAGCCCGCGCGATCCATCGCCTGAGCCATCGGGCTTCCGGCCCTTTTATTGCTTTTTCCTGCGCCAACCTGCCGGAAACACTGATCGACGACGAACTCTTTGGGCATGAGAAAGGCGCATTCACCGGCGCAAATTCCATGCGGCGGGGGCGGTTTGAAATTGCCGATACGGGAACGGTTTTTCTGGATGAGATTGGCGACCTGGCTCCAGGATTGCAAGCGAAGTTGCTCCGCGTCCTTCAGGAACGCACGTTCGAACGCCTCGGCAGCAACGCATCCCTGACCACCGACGTCCGTGTGATCTGCGCAACGAACCGGGACCTCGAGGGAATGGTTCGGAACGGCTGGTTTCGCACGGACCTTTACTTCCGCCTGAACGTCGTCCAGCTTCGCATCCCTCCACTGCGCGCCCGCCGGGATGACATCCCGCTGCTGGCGCAGCATTTCCTGCGGCAGTATGCGAAACAGTTCGGAAAACCGGCAATGCGGATATCGCGGACGGCAATACACGCGCTGGAAGAGTATTCGTGGCCGGGCAATGTGCGCGAACTGGAGAACGTAATCCAACGCGCTCTTGTCCTTGCTGAAGGGGAATCCATCGAGCCGCAGCACCTCCCTGAAAGAATCCATAACGGCGTCTTGTGGCCGTCAGCGTCGAGCCTGTACGAACAGGAGGTCTTGGAGTTCAAACGCCGGCTTGTCCTTCGAACGCTCCGCGAATGCGGAGGCAACCGGACTGAAAGCGCCCGCATTCTGGGCATCACGCGCGGCTGCCTCCACCGTCTGATGAACCAACTCGGCATCCTTCCCAAGGGGAAAATACCCCCGCCGCCGGCAGAGCCCGGCGGGGCTTCCGAAATGCGCGTCGTGGCCGTGCAGCGATAGATTCGCCACAAGGATCCGACAGCAAAGGCTGGGACCCTTTCAGGCGATCGATTCCAGTGAGATTGGTTCCACAGGGATTCTTCCAACCCCCCCAGGAGCGAAGCAGGACTGTAAGTCGAGACTCCAGTTTGTTGGCACGTCCTGCAACGCTCGATTTAACATGGTAAAAGTGCAACCCGAAATGCATCAGACGAATCCAATAAAGCGAAACTCGCCTTGCAAAGCGGCGGTTTTGGGAGCATATTAAAAGTCAGAAGTTCGGATGCGCGTGCTGTCGGTTCGACTATCCAGTTCTGAAGTGCAATTCGTAGGAGGGATTGCCATGAAGACGGCGAAACGAAAGCTGGTAACCGGCCTCCTCCTGGCTGCCGCCCTGCCTTGCATTTCCCTGGCGGCACAGACCAATTCTGCAAACTCCGGCAGTTCCGACAGTCCTCCTGTCCTTACTCGGGGCACCGCACGCCCCGCACCCAGCAACGAGGCAAGCACGAGCAATAAATTCAACGGAATCGTGCTGCCGGCTGGAACGTCATTGCACGTCAGGCTGCAAACCACGCTGACATCCAAGACCAACAAAACAGGCGATAAGTTCACGGGATACGTCGAACAACCCGTGGTTTCCGAAGGCAAGACGATTGTGCCGGTCGGAAGCCTTGTGGACGGCCACGTGGTTTTTGTCAAGCCGGCGAAACGCGTCAAGGGGGTGGGCCAGATGCGAATTGTGTTGGACGACATCACCACCGAAAACGGTGATGAGTTCCTGCTGAACGGTTCGCTGGAAGAGGCCCAGGGCAGTCCTTGTGCAAGAAGCGCGAATGATTCGGAAGGCACTCTGAAGGGCTGCGGCAAGAGCGCGAAAGACGCCTTGAAAGGTGCGGCCATCGCTGGGGCCATGGGCGCAGGCGCTGGCGCAACGGTTGGAATGGGGCATGAGATCGACTGCCAATACTTCGGCAATTGTGGCGGACCCAGCTTCGGGGCGGACGTTGGGTATGGAGCCGCCATTGGTGCCGGCGCCGCGCTCATCTACAGCGTATTCAAACACGAGAAGCCGCTGGTACTCCTGCAGGGCACGCATTTGACGTTCGTTGTCGATCGCAGCGTCAATGCCCGGCCCATGCCGGCGTCAGCCAGCATTCCGGCGGTTGAAAATTAGAACATCATCTCCAACGGCCGCATGAGTTTATTCCATGCGGCCTTGGTGTTTCTTGCGGGGCTGATTCACAGAGAGCAGTCAGGGCTGCGGGCGTGGGCCACGGAACCAGGGTTTGAGAACCTTCTGGGGGCGCTCCGTCAGAAGATTTGCGTTTTCAAAGGGCCTAAAATGAGACCGCCAGCGGAGACGTGTAAGAAGTTTTCCTGCCTCGCCGTTGTGCTGATGCTCTCCTCCATCTGTCGTGCGCGGTCACAGTCCCGGCAGTTTTCGAGCAATCCAACGGCAGTCCCTCTGACCGTAGATACAGATGTCCCGATTCGAGCCGTTATCGAAAAACCGGTCCGGATCAAAAACCCGGGTGAGCCGGTCGAAGCGCGCGTTATTCAACCTGTCTATGTCTTCAACCGGCAGGTAATTCCCGCCGACAGCCTGCTCATTGGGAAAATAGCAAAGATTGATCCCGTCTCAAAGAAACAGCGCCTGCTTGCCCTTGCAAACGGCAACCTGACTCCGTTCCATCAGGCACATATTGAATTTGACACGCTGGTGCTGAAAGACGGAAGGCGGTTTCCGATTCTGACCGATGTTTCGCCGGGAACAAAAAACGTCATTCAACTCGTCGCCGGATCGAAAAATAAAAAGGGTGGGTTTGTGCGCGGGAAAGTATCAGGGGTCCGCCGGCAGATCGCACAGAGCGAGCATGAGGCCATAGCAGCCATCAAGACTCCTCATAAGTTAAGGCGGGTGGAGTCTGTCCTTTCCGCCCAAATGCCTTTCCATCGACAGTTCCTGCCAGCGGGAACTCAATTTACCGTCACACTGCGGAAACCCTTGAGACTGGGTACAGAGGATATCTCACCGGAGCAATTGATATCAGCCGGCGGTGAAATTCCACCGTCAAGCACGGTCAAAGTCTGGCTTGCCACCCCCTTAAGTTCGGCGAAAGACCATAAAGGTTCACCCGTTGAAGCAGTCGTGTCCCAGCCTCTTTATTCCAAAAACCACAAACTCATCCTCCCTGCGGGCAGCCGCCTGGAAGGCGTCGTGACCCGGGCGGTGCCTGCACGGCGACTGAATAGAAACGGGAAACTGCGCTTTACATTCCAGCGCATCGAGTTGCCCCAGGGGACTGCCCGAAAAGTGGAAGCTGGACTCCAAGCAGCCGCAGTGGCGAAATCGGCGCACCTGAAGATCGACTCCGAAGGCGGAGCGCATGCGGTCAGTTCCAAAAGGAAATATGTCATGCCGGCCATCGACGTCCTGCTGGCAATGTCGTCGTTCGACGGCGACTCGCAATCAAGGGCCATTCAGGAGGGCGGCGGACAAGGCGGCGATGTCGCCGGGGGAGCGATCAGAGGCGGGGTGGGATTGGGAGTGCTGGGAAGCGTGATTGCGATGGCCGGCCGTTCGCAGCCTGTGACGGCCGGGTTCGCATTTTACGGTGCGGCTACATCTGTATATTCCCACCTTGTGGCCCGAGGCAGCGATGTCGTGTTCCCCAAAGGGACTCCGATGGAGATCCGTTTCGGGACGCACGAAGGCGAGACTCCTCCGTCGCGCAGGGAAACATCACCCGCACACGCAGTTTCTCATCCAGATCACCCGGCCTGACGTTCCGATTTCGAGCAACGGGGCAAAAAGGGCATGCGCGAATTTTCCCGACGGCCCAAAATCAGGACGCAAGGCTTTCGACTTGCAGCGCCTTTCCTTTTGCGGGTTCTTCCTTGATTTCTTCGTGGTAGTCGGGTTCGCTGTTGATGGCCCAGAGATCGTGGTGTGCTCCGCAGATATTCTGTGCGGCGCAGAGGGCGGTCATCATGGAATGGTCCTGATTGTTATACTTGTGCATCCCATTCCGGCCTACAAACTGAAGGTTTCTGAGGCTGCTCTCCGCATAGGCGCGAATCGTCTCGAGACGCTCCGTCCACCCGGGATCATACATGGGATAAGCTTTTGGCATGCGGACCACCGTCCCGTCTTCGATTTCCTCAGGCTTTACCAGCCCAAGCTGGGCGATTTCGCGCCGAGCCATCTGGATCAGATCGGAATCAGGGCTTGACCAAAGTTCGTCGTTTTCAAACACGAAATATTCCATGCCCAGGCAGGACTTGTTCGGATCCGGGACCATCGCCGGCGACCAGTTCTTGAAATTCTGAATGCGGCCGACTTTCACTCCAGGGTCGTGAACGTAAATCCAGTTGTCCGGTGAAATTTCTTTGCGGTTGACGATGAGGCTCACAATAAGGAAATCGCGGTAACGAAGCCCGTTGCCAGCCTTAAGCACATCTTCGGGCGGGGCCGGGTCAAGGGAGTTGATCAAGTCGCGGATCGGCATCGAGCTGATAAAGTGCGTGCCGGCAAAACTCTCTTCGCCGTGCGGCCCGCGGGTGATCACGCGCGTTACCTCGCCGGCCTCGTGGCAAATACGCACAGCGGGGCGCTCCATCAGCACGGGATAGCCTTGCTGCTTGAGGCGTTCGGCGAGCGTCTCCCACATCTGGCCAGGGCCGCGTTCGGGATAATGGAAACGGTCAATCAGCGTCTTGGCCTTCGGCGACTTTGACGGGAAAAGAGCGTTCCGTACCGCCGTCATCAGCGAAAGGCCGCGAATGCGCTGCGCAGCCCACTCCGCCTGAATAGACGTGCAGGGCACACCCCAGACCTTTTCAGTGTAGGTTTTAAAGAAAATCTGGTAGAGCCGCCTTCCGAACCTGTTTGAAACCCACTCCTCCAGGTTCTCCTCTTTCGGCGTCGGGAAAAGGGCGGAGCGAAGATAGCTGAGCAGGATGCGGACGCTTTCGACCGGCCCCAGGCCAAACAGGGCGTTCTTTGCCACCAGAGGGTAAAGAAAGAACTTTTTGCGGTAGTAAATTCGAGAAAGGCGCGGCCTCAGCAAAAACTTATCGCCCAGGACTTCCTGCCATATGCGGTTGACTTCTTCCCACTTCGTAAAAAAGCGGTGCCCGCCGATATCAAACAGATATCCCTTGTAATTGACCGTGCGGGAGATGCCGCCGACCTGCTTATCGGCTTCCAGCACCACGGCCGGGACTCCGTGCCGAGAAAGTTCCAGGGCAGCCGTCAGGCCCGCCGGCCCGGCCCCGATGATTACCACGGACTTATTCGCGGCGCGATCAGTTTGTGTAATACCGCTCGTCTTCTCCATCAAATCTACCGAAACAGGGCGACCTTGCGCGCGCCGAAATTCCACATGAACACGACAATACCGCTGACAACCTTGGCGAACATATAGTGGATGCCGAGCTTGGATTGGAACATCCACAGGATCAACTCATTAAGGCCCAGGCCGACGACGCCGATCAGGGTGAAGATTGTCAGTTCAGCAGAAGTGTTCACAATGCTCCTGCGCTGAAACACCCAGGCGCGGCTCAGAACATAGTTAACTGCGGTCCCGACAATGAACCCGACGGGTGCCGAAATCAGGTAATTGACTTTTAGAAATTGCGTCAGGGAAAAGAGCGTAGATGTGTCGCAGACAAAAGCGAATCCGCCAACAAGAACATAGCGGATGAACTCGCGGCGCACGCCGATCTCAGCGGGCCGTTCGGCCGCTGCGGAACCGGCGCCGATCACGCTTGCCACTTCGTCCACGCCAAGAGCAGCGTGCGGTCTCAGACTTGCCTGCTCTCTTTCCGGCACTTGTGTCGACATTGCTTTTCCCCTGCGCGCTTCCCCTGCGCAGGAGAAGTCTCCAATTGATCGGCACGGGCGTTTCGGCGTTCCGGCCCAATGCGAGGTCGGGGGATCCGGAGGCCCTTTTGCCTCCGGGAAACCCGACATCCAGACAAATCTCCGACATTGTACACCAATTTCACCGGCAAAAAGCAGCAAACCAGGCGAAGGCCGGAGCCAGGGGCCCCCAACATTGTCCAGTTCGTGTTACGATAGGCCCTTGTGTGCTGAAAAGGGCGGAACCTGAAGACTTCCTCTGCTTTTGGAATTGGCCACAATTACTCAAAAGGCAAAGCACTTCACCAAGGTTGATACCGCTGAAAAATACCGCACAATTTCTCGAGCATATCGCACAACCTTTTGGCCTTGGCGGGGCTCAGAGCAGATTAGGATGAATGTTAGGAAGACCGAGTACCTCCTGTTGGCGGGACTGGCAGCAGTTGCACTCTTCGTTCACGGATATCACTTGGGTGCCGAGGACCAGGCCATCTACCTGCCGGGAATCAGGAAGATACTCGACCCGCAACTTTACCCCCACGACTCAGAGCTCTTTCTTCCCCAGACCAATGCGACGCTGTTCGGAAAGCTCATCGCATGCACTGTTCAATTCGTCCCGTTCGTTTGTGCTGTACTCTTTGTAATTGCGTTTCTCCTTTTAATTTTCCTGGCGCTGCTGGGCGGCTTGAGGTTGGCTGAGCGCCTGGCTCCCGGACTCCGGCCCAGATGGGTCGGATCCAGCATAGTCGCATCCATATTGACGCTGCCGGTGGCCGGCACAGCAATCTTGATAACCGATGAGCGCATGTACCCGGAGACGAAAAGTCAATTATTCAACAGGCTCGTCGGTTTCATCATCCGGTATGCCCACGTATCTCTGCCCACTGTGCTCTTTTTCTATTACATCCTGTCCTTATTCCTGATCCTCATGGGATGCTTCAAGCTGGCCAAGCGGATTTTCAACGAGACCCATGCCCAATGGGCCGGCGTATGCCTGGTTGCGTCGCTGTTGACGATCCCGGTAGCCGGAACGGCCCTGTATATTGTTGATGAATATCTGCACCCACGCGCATTCGCGATGTTTGCGGTGCTCTTCGCCTTGCTTGCCGTCTTCCCGGATGAAACTCCGGAAGAACCAGTAGAGCGAAACAGGTTGTGCGTGCGCAATTTTTTCTGGATGGTCTTCTGGCTGGCGTTCGCAGCCCTCTTCCACATCCAAATGGCTTTCTATGGCGCTCTACTGATTGCATTTCTGCTCTTCAAGATGCCCCGCCAGCCACTACCATTGGCGTCTGCATCCGTTTTTCCATTCCATTCCCTGTTCGAACCTGCCTCAACGGGATGGCGAAGGGCATCCCGGACACGCACGGAAAACTATCTGGCTCTCTGGCACTGGTACGAATGGCTGGGCGTGGTAGCGCCACTGGCGTTGCTTGAATGGTTTTCCAGACTTGCGCGGCGTCAAAAACTTCCACGCTTGGAATACCTGGCCCATCGGCTGGCGCTTTTCGGACTGTTCGGTCTTGCAGCGGGTCTTACCCTGACCACCCTCTCTGCCCTTGAGAGGTTGACACCGTATCAACCAATGCGCACTTTCCAAGTGATTTATCTGCTCTTTTTCCTGATTGCCGGGGGCTTTATTGGAAAGTGGCTGCTTCGCAACTCACCTTGGCGGTGGCTGGCCCTTTTTGTCCCGCTTTGCTTCGGGATGTGGTATGCACAGCATCGGCTCTATTCATCGAGCCCGCACATCGAGTGGCCGGGCGCCCGGGACCCCAACCCCTGGGTGCAGGCGTTTCTTTGGGTCCGCCACAACACGCCTGAAGACGCTTACTTTGCCCTCGACCCACACTTCATGGAACTGCCCGGAGAAGATTTTCACGGCTTCAGGGCTTTCGCTGAACGCAGCCGAATGGCCGATCTTGTTAAGGACCCGGGAGTCGTAAGTCTCTTCCCCCTGGCTGGGAAAGCCTGGATCGAACAAACGGCGGCCCTCACCGGCTGGAAAAACTTCACCCTGCGGGATTTCCAGCGGTTGAAAAAGCAGTTCGGAGTAAGCTGGGTTGTGGTTCAACAACCCGGCGTTCCGGGTCTGAACTGCCCGTACCAGAACAACGCCGTGCGCGTCTGCCAGATTGAATGAATTGTGCAGAGAGACAACCCCAGGTCGATGAAAGCGAAACCGAGAGTTCCTAAGCCGTCTCGGGCAGGAGGGAAACTTCATCGAGCCGGATAAAATCCTGGATGACAGGTTCTGGCGACTCATCCAGTTGGCTGATCGGACCGAAATAGGCAACCTTTCCATCCACGAGGAAAACGACGCGGTCAGCGAGCTTGCGCGCCAGCTTCATGTCATGGGTGACCACGACAGACGTCAGGCCGGTCTGCCGCTTGAGCTTCAGAATCAGGTCGCCAATGGTCTTGGCCATCAGGGGATCGACCATCGTCGTCGGCTCGTCGTAAAGGATCGCCTCGGGGTTTGCGGCAAGCGCGCGGGCGATCGCGACCGCGCGCTTCATGCCCGTGCTCAGATCAGACGGCATCAGGTCCCGCACATCCTGCAAATCTACCAGCGACAGCAATTCATCCACCCGCGCCTGGATCGCGTCTTCATCCATCTTTTCGCCGCGGGCCGCGCGTTCCCGCAGCGGGTACGCCACATTCTCGCCTGCCGTCAATGAGTCGAACAGGGCGCCGGACTGAAAAACCATGGTCACGCGGCGACGAACCTCAAAAAGCTCTTCCTCCGTCATCCTTGAAACCTCCTGTCCGGCAACAAACACCTGCCCTGCGTCCGGCATTAGAAATCCAAGGATATGCTTCAGCGTAACGCTCTTGCCCACGCCGCTTCGCCCGAGCACAACGACCATCTCCCCACGCTTGACTTCAAAACTGACGTCAATAAGCACTGGAAGTTCGTCGAAGGACTTGTAAACATGTACGAACTCAATGTAGGGCCTGCCGTCAGCCTCCGGTTTGTAAAATCCTGTCGTCATTTCATTTTCTGTCCTGCGGCCATTCCCTCCAGTTTAATCCCAAAAACATCGGCGCGGTGCGAGTTCAGTCGGGCATCACCGGCCCCTCAAGCATCCTACGGACGCACTCATAATCTTCCTGCGTATTCATGTTCCTGAAAATTGAAGACCGGAAGCCGGCACGTGCCAAATCAGTCCACGGAATCACATCGCAATGAACTCCAGTGAAAAAACTTCTCAACTTGTTTTCCCCTAGCGCGAGCCTTGACCGAATCGCACGAAGGCATCGGCGACGGTAAACGCCACAAAGCGGCTGAAGTCGGCCATCGCGGGAACGGGGGACCGTGACGTCGCTTCCACTCGCCGCCGCGCGAATGGCCAGATAACGAAGCAAACGTTCGTTGACGAGCGGCAGGTCGCAGCCCAGAACAAAGTTGAATTCCGTTTGCGACTCCAGAAGGGCCGTATAAATCCCGCCCAGCGGCCCGCGGCCAGGAAAAAGATCCGGAATACGGATAGCATTGCCTCCGCTTGCGTCATCGGAGCTTCCGCCGATAACCATAACACGGGAACTGACGGAGCGAAGCAATCGAATCTGCCGATCCAGCATGCTCTCAGTAGCAATAATGAGGCTTTCCTTCGGCCTCCCCATTCTACGGCTTTCTCCTCCGGCAAGGACGAAACCCGTTATGTTAATAGACCGGCCAGACGGTACAGGCTTGACGCTAAGCTGACGCACCTTGGCGTTACTCCCCGGATATATGGAAAATCCTTTAAATCCAAGTATCTATCAGAAAATAAATATGATATCAGATGCAAATCTCAAGTGCAGCGGGACTGCTGCCATCCTCTGTGTACTATAAAAAATATAACCGGTTTGCAAAAAAAGCTTGCCATTATAAATTCTTGTGATAAATTCGGGCGGTATGGCCGATAATTCAATCACTTCCAAGTCCGTGTTAAAGCGCCCGGCATTAACCAGTTGGCGCAAGCGGCTGATCATTATCGGGGCCGCCCTTGTCGCCATTGAGAGTACGGTGCTCGCATCCATTATTCATCAGAAAAATGTCGCCGAGGACCTTCTTGAAAAAGAAGCACATCTGGCGGCAATCGAGGCAAGGAACATCGCCGCCAGGCGCGAAATCCGTTCGGTCATGAAGCTCCCGCGGAATACCACTTTCAGCGGCTTCCTCGCAGACCAGGGTCTTGAACCGGAAATAATCCATAATGTTATCGAATGTACACGGCCGGTTTACAACCTGGCGAAGGTGCGCTCCGGAAATCAGGTAACATTCGTTACCTCGGGGCAAGGCGAGCTCA
Organism: Terriglobia bacterium; assembly: GCA_035652895.1. Classification (GTDB taxonomy): domain Bacteria; phylum Acidobacteriota; class Terriglobia; order UBA7540; family UBA7540; genus SCRD01. The sequence goes on along the minus strand of DASRCX010000062.1, from coordinate 5,898 downwards.
GGGAGATTGGGTACGAGATCGACCCCGAGCACCAGCTCTGGATCAGGAGCGGTTCGGACGGATTTGACGCCAGCATCGAGGAAATTCCTTTCACCACCCAGGTTGCCGCCATCTCGGGGACTGTTCACAGCTCCCTCATCGAAGCCATCGAGGGCCTGGGCGAGCAGGACCAGTTCGCGATCAATTTTGCCAACATTTTCGCCTGGCAAATCGACTTTAACACCGAGACACAGGACGGCGACCGTTTCGAGGCGATTGTTCAAAAGAGGATCCTCAATGGAAAATTCGCCGGCTATGGGAAAATCCTGGCAGCGGAATATGACAGCGCAGGCAAACGATATCAGGCCCTGTTGTTTCATGACGCTTCCGGGCAGCCGGCCTACTACGCGCCCGACGGAAAGGCCGTCAAGAAAGCCTTTTTGCGCTCGCCACTGCCCTTTGCGGCGCCGATAACTTCCCGATTCAGCTATCACAGGTTCCATCCCATTCTGAAGACCTATCGACCCCATCTTGGCATCGACTATGGAGTGCCGATCGGCACCAGGGTGCAGGCCGTGGCGAATGGGACCGTCGTTTTTGCCGGCTGGGACCGCGGCGGCGGGCGTGAAGTGAAGCTGAGGCACGCGCGCGGTTACGAAACATTCTACCTCCACCTGTCGCGCATCCTGGTTCACAAGGGCGAGCACGTTCGCCAGGGCCAGACCATCGCGTTGTCTGGGATGTCAGGGCTGGCGACGGGTCCGCATCTGGATTTCCGAATTGAAGAACATGGCCAGTTCAGGAATTTCCTTGCCATGAAGCTGCCGCCCGCCCAGTCGGTTTCGCAGAGAGACTGGCCCCAGTTCGAGAAAGTGCGGAGCACGCTGCTCCAGGAGCTTGCGAGCATCGGGGCGCATGCCAACGGAGTGGAACAGGCTTCGCTCCAATCTTCGAAGCCCTCGCAAGTGGCCAGCCAGTAAGTCGCGCTGATACATCCAATCCCGCCGGAGAAAACAGCCGGGATGAGGCACGTCGAACGGTCATTCCTGCGCTTCGGTCCGCTCAAGACCTGTAATACGGTAGTCAGGCGCGCCGCTGAAACTTGGAGTGTAAACGTTAATCTTTCCGCCGCCGAGTCTCAAAATGAACATATGGCTTCCCTGGCCTGCCTCCGCAGGAACTTCAAAAATGTGATCGTCGGTAAATTCCGGCCAGACATTCGCTATGCGGTCCTCAAACATTTGAAGTGTGGGCTTGTCCGTCTTCAGGAATCGGGCAGGATCAATAAGTGAGTACGCCGTCTTGTAATCGTGCAGGTGCAGCGACGCAATGAAGCGGTAAAGAACATAATCCGCGTTATGCGTATATTCAGTCCGCAAAGGAACATAAGCATTGTTTTGCCAGACATAAAGCGTAGCCGCCTGAAACCCGCGATCGGATTGATCCGAAGTGGTGGGAAATTCAAGCAGTCCCGGGTCCGCGCGTCCCATTACGAGCATGACAGGAACATCAGCGCCCTTGGCTTTTTCAAATTGAACCGAGCCGAAGTCGTAGCCCGTGTAGGAACTTGCATCAGAACGTGCATCCCAGGCAAGCGAAGCGCGATGGTTCTGATATCGGAAGATCACCGGATACGGCGCCGCCGTCTCACCGCGGAACAGGATTACGGCAAAAAGAGGGACCGTGTCCGCCGCGACCGGCAACGCTTGCACCGTAAGGGTATCAGCAGCTTCGGTCAGGTAGGAAACCTGCCACGAATTGCCATCCCAGGAAAGCAGATAGAGATTGGGCATGGCTCCTTCCTCCTGCGCCGTTGCAGCTTCTCGTTGCGGTCGCCATTTGACCGCAACGATTGAACCAGCATCCCCGCCAAAGCCGTTCAAAGGTACCATTCCAGTCTCCGAGTCTTCGAAAGCCTTTCTGCCGATTTGATCGCGCTTCAACCCAAGTGCGGCCGCGAGTGCCTCAATGTTTGGCGTATGCACTCCAGCAATGGCAGCTTTGATCTCCTCAACTCGAACGGCGGTTTCCGCATCCGGCCCGGCCGATAGACGTATCCCCTCTGCCTCCGTGCCCGGATGTGTGTGATGGGACTGAGAGGCAGAAGTTAGACCATCTCTGCCTCGAACGACTGCATTAACGGAAGTAACTCGCAGGGTTGATAAGACAAGAAGGCAGGCCAGGATGCAGGCCGTGGCCTGTAAAACCTGGCCTGATGCTGATAAAATATTGATAAAAAGGCGATTATACAAAACCAATGAGAAGGCCCCTTCCCAACAACCCATTATACCCTTCGATTGCGAGCGATCCAAATCGGAATTGGAGACACAGAAGGGTCTTGACAGAAAGCGCGTGTCGTTATAGATTAGCACTCGGTACATGAGAGTGCTAATAACAAAGGCTTTATTACCATTTATAAAGTAAGTTGTCTAAATCCAACAAAATAGAAAAAGGTTAGCCTTACCTGTTCAGTGCCGGACAAATAGGGCATTCCAGAACAGGAAACTGACGGCTGCCTGAGATGACGGCAAAAGGAAAGGAGAGGGTAGAAAATGACGCTACGTCCTTTGCATGACCGAATTCTGGTCAAGCGCATTGAAGAAAAGGAAACCGTGAAGGGAGGAATCATCATTCCCGACACGGCGAAAGAGAAACCGCAGGAGGGTGAAGTCGTCGCCGTCGGCAACGGCAAGAAGACGGAGGACGGCAAGATCATTCCACTGGATGTGAAAGTGGGTGACCGCGTACTGTTCGGCAAGTATTCCGGCAACGACATCAAAATCGAGGACGAGGAATACCTGATCCTCCGCGAGGATGAGATTCTGGGCGTCCTCGAAGCGGCGAAGGCTGCGGCGGGAGGCAAGAAGTAATCAGTACTCTTTCCCCTGTTGCAGCCATTTACGGCAAGCGATTTTAAGACCCGCCAAAAGGCTTGGTCCGCCGGGCGGACGGAAAACTTGGAGGAATTAAAAGATGGCAAATGCAAAGCAGATCGTACATGGAGAGGAGAGCCGCCAGGCAATCCTCCGCGGCGTCAACCGACTGGCGGACGCCGTAAAAGTCACGCTGGGCCCGAAAGGGCGCAACGTGGTTCTGGATAAGAAGTTCGGATCTCCCACGATCACTAAGGACGGAGTGACCGTGGCCAAGGAGATCGAGCTGCCTGATCCCCTGGAAAACATGGGAGCCCAGATGGTGCGCGAAGTCGCTTCCAAGACTTCCGATGTGGCGGGCGACGGCACCACCACCGCCACCGTTCTGGCGCAGGCGATCTTCCGCGAGGGCGTGAAGAACGTTGCTGCGGGCGCCAACCCCATGGCCATCAAGCGGGGCATCGAAACGGCCGTGCGCGTGATTTGCGGCTACGACGAAATCCAGAAAGACGGTTCAAAGAAGCACGTCAAGGGCGAACTCGAGAAGCTCTCAAAACCGGTTGAGGGCACAATGATCGCGCAAGTCGGCGCGGTTTCCGCCAACAACGATCACACCATCGGCAATATCATCGCCGAGGCCATGAAGAAAGTTGGCAAGGACGGCGTGATCACCGTAGAAGAATCCAAGACGATGGAGACGGAACTCGAAGTCGTCGAAGGAATGCAATTCGACCGCGGGTACCTCTCGCCCTACTTCGTCACCGACCCCGAGCGGATGGAGTGTGTGCTTGAGAATCCGCTCATCCTGATCCATGAAAAGAAGATCAGCTCAATGAAGGACCTGCTGCCTCTGCTCGAGCAGATTGCGAAGTCGGGCAAGCCGCTGCTGATTATCGCAGAGGAAGTCGAAGGTGAAGCGCTGGCCACGCTGGTGGTCAACAAGCTGCGTGGGACGCTCCAGTGCTGCGCCGTGAAGGCCCCGGGCTTCGGCGACCGCCGCAAGGCCATGCTGGAAGATATTGCCATCCTGACCGGCGGCAAGGCGATCACGGAAGACCTGGGCATCAAGCTCGAGAACGTGAAGCTTGAAGACCTCGGCAGAGCGCGCAAGGTCACCGTGGACAAGGACAACACCACGATCGTCGAGGGTGCGGGCAAGAGCGAGGCCATCGAAGGGCGCGTGAAGCAGATCCGGACGCAAATCGAAGAGACCACTTCCGACTACGACCGCGAGAAGCTTCAGGAGCGCCTGGCCAAGCTGGTGGGCGGCGTTGCCCAGATCAAAGTGGGCGCGGCGACCGAAACCGAAATGAAGGAGAAGAAGGCCCGTGTCGAAGACGCCATGCACGCCACCAAGGCTGCCGTCGAGGAGGGAATTGTTCCCGGCGGCGGCGTTGCGCTGGTCCGCTGCATTCCGGCTCTTGAGAAGCTGAAGGCCGAGGAAGACGAGCAGATCGGCATCAACATTGTCCGGAGGGCGCTTGAAGAGCCGCTGCGAATGATTGCTTCCAACGCCGGATGGGAAGGCGCGGTGGTCGTGGAGAAAGTCCGCTCCAACGCCAATCCGAACTTCGGCTTCAATGCCCAGACCGAGACCTTCGGTGACCTGGTCGAAGCCGGCGTCATCGACCCGACAAAGGTCACGCGCACTGCGCTCCAGAATGCCGCTTCCATCGCTTCGCTGCTGCTGACAACCGAGGCGCTGGTCAGCGAAATTCCGGAGAAGGAAGAGAAAGCCCACGCCGGACCTCCGGGAGGCGGCATGGGCGGAATGTACTAAAAGCGGCCGTCAGTGACTCGAGGCCAACCATCAGTTGACCGAGAGGGAAAACCCAGGGGCGGGGATCCATTCCCCGCCCTTTTCATTTTCGGGAAAGTTTTATTCCTGCAACCCGCTCCGGCCGCTCAACGCGCGAAGTCTTTCCACTGCCTGCCGCTGCTCTGGCGTGGCGCCGGCCGCGCGGAGCATCAGGTCCACCAGTTCGATATACGCCGGAACTACTTCCGGGGCCTCACGCTGGAGTTCCGCGATATGTCGTTCAAGCGTCGCCCAGTCTCCGCGCACTGCCGGACCTGTCAGCGACCGGCGCGTGCTGAGGGCAACAAAATTCCTTACGGTTTCGGAGACGAATTTTCCCAGCATCTGGCGAACGTATTTCCGGGGCATGCCGGACTTCTCGAGCAGCCTCTCCGAACAGCCCATCAGAGTCACCACCGTGGGAGAAACCAGGAAAGCGCTCAGGTGATAGAGAGGCTTATTTTCCGGCTTGATGTCAATCGCGATGCCGTTGAGCTTTGCCACCCACCGCCTGGCCAGTTCCACCGCTTCCGGGTCGCCTTCGATCGTCCAGAAACTGCCCGGAAGACTTCGGACTCCGGCGAAAGCGTCCGGCACGGTCTGGTAGGGGTGCATGGAAGCGACGGAGGCCCCGCGCTTCCTGAACGGTTCGAGCACAGCGGCCGGGAGCGAGCCGCACGTGTGAAGCACCATGTGGCCGGACCAGTCCTTGCGGTACTGGGCAATCTGCTCGGCCACTTCGCTCAGAGCCGTGTCGGACGTCGTGATCAATATCACGTCGGCATCGGCCAGCCGCCGGTCCTTCAGCTTGAGACCCTCAGCGCCGCCAACAAACCTCGCCGCGTGCTTTGCGCGGGCAGTCTTTCGCCCCGCAACATATTTGATCGGCACCCCGGCCTCTACCAGAAGCCTTCCCATGGCCTGCCCTACACGTCCGGGCCCCACGATTGTTACAGTGAGGTCTGGCTTGATATGCATCGATTCGCTCCTCGTCAACCGGCTTCCAGATCAGTGCGGGTGTTATCCGCACCTTTGGCGGAGCCGGAACACATACAGTGCTATGCTAGCCAACTAATAGTGAGGGCTGCAAGCGGAATCTTGCCGCGGCCAGCCGTTTCGGAATCTGCATGAAGGGATGAGGTTGAGGGCCGCGGGGGAAGGTTTCAGGCAGGTCGCGTGGTGGGGGGCGGTAGCGCCGGTCTATTTTGCAGCGGGATTTTTTCTTGGTGCGCCGACATGAGCGCGAGA
>DASRCX010000061.1:0-7660 GCA_035652895.1 Terriglobia bacterium | reverse complement strand
TCTGATCCTGGCTCAGGCCCAATTCGAACCGGAGCCGCAACACTTCCTTGATTTTCCGCATGGACAATTTTTCCGTCGGCAATGTAGGTTCCTCCTCCTTCCAGAGGAACCTCGATTGCCCGATTCTTGTCCAGCGTCGCTTCCCCTAACCTTCGTCGGGGTGAACCCGACCAGCCCTAACCGTCCCCGGTCGAGAGCCGGCGACCCATCACCTCACCCCGGAACGATTATTACAATCCCCGGAATCGCCATCACGATGACCCCGGAATCGTTATTACGATCATCCCGGAACGGCCATCACGATCATGTCGGAATCGCCATCACCATGGCCCGGAATCCGCAGGTCGCCAATCAAACTGGCGGTAGCGGTATGTTTGCATGAAGATTCTGTACCTCAATTTCAGGTCGGAAAGTTTTGCCATAACAGTTTCAAGGGACCTTGGGGATTTCCACTCCGGTCGCCGTGGTGAAGCGCGTGCTTGGTAGTAGGCTTTGCGCGTCAGGCTGGCCTTCGGTAATTTCAGCCGACATCATAACCTTTCCCTGCTCGGCGCGTCCAAAGCTACATGTCCGCCAAGCCCTATACTCGCGAGTAGCTTTTGGCTGACGCCGGAACGCCCGCGGAATAGAATAGCTTGCCGATCGCGGAAAATGCCATGTTAGGCTGTAGGCCCAGGAACAGCCGGGCCAACAAACCGAGCGCCAGGCCAAACGCCGCGTGGGCCGTCAGTACGACCACGGGAAAACCGGGCGAGAATTGCAGGCCGAAATATCCGATGCCGAGCGCTCGGACGACCGGACTCAGCATGAATCCCACACCCACTGCCAGGCCGTACAAAACGGCAGCCCATACGCGCCGCGTTCCGAAAAGCAGCACGAAGATGATTCCGAACGCTGCCCCGTTCCAGAAGTGATAGGCCCAGCGGGCTATGTTCGAAAGTGTGCTGGGCCCGAGAGCGAAGCGGTCAAGCAGTAGCATCCCCATCAGTTCGGGCAAGCTGCCCGGCATGTAGCCCAGATGAAATCCGGTAATCCGGACAGCCTCCAAAGCCAATATCGCAATAGCTCCGGCAAGCGCTCCCCAGACGATGGACTGTGTGAGGTGCGGATTCCGCCTCCAGGTGAGCAGCGCGATGATCGCCAACCCGATGATGGACGGAATCAGGAACTCTTTTGCAAAGACGTTCATGCTTCCGTATCCGGCCTCAGCCGCGGGGAAAATGTTTGGCCCCACGGCTGCCAGCAGCAAGGCCAGTCCGGTGAGAAACAGACTTCCTAACCCTTTCTTCATGTCGCCCTCGATTCCTTCTACGCGCTTGCGACAAGGGAGTCGCACCTCGCCGAAGACATCCGCTGAAGCGCCGGCCTATGACCGGCCGTATTCTCCTCGAAAGGGCAGACGATCACAGGCCGCTGCAATATATCAAGTCGGCCCAAACGCTCAGTGCGTGGCTGCCTGAGCGATGCCCTGGATTTTCATGTCCAGCATTTTGGCCATCATGCTGACTTGTGGGTTGTTGAGCTGGTCAAGTGCGGCTGAAGGCTTTACGTAACTCACATAAGTGTGCCCGTCTGAGTCTTCGTACACGAAAATTCGGACGAGAACAAAGAGTCCAACCGCATGATCTGCCGTGAACAGTTTCTTTCCCATGTTTGGATTGCCGACCAGGAACGACTCGCCCTTCAGCTGGAGGCCGGTCATTGAGAGCATCTTGCCCTGGTTCAAATGGCCCATCACCATCAGGCCATTCTGACTGGCGGCGGACTGCACCACTGAAACAGTTTGGTCAAACCCCTTCTGACTTTGGATCTTGACGATGGAATCCTGCGCCAGCGCCAACCCGCTGAAGGTGACGCCGAGCACAGCAACCACTAATGACAAAAGCAACTTGCGTTTCATTCTCTTCTCCTCGTTGAAATGTGATTTAACGTTTGGCGATCGTGGCCTACAGAGACGCCTCGCCAAATCGCCGGAGGGTCAGTTCGAGTTCGTGGGGACATTGCCGACCGGTTCTGCTCAATAGCCTCCTCACTGTAAGTGAATGTTCCCGCCAATTTCTTACAGCTTCAGCGACGCTCAAGCGGACGTGTCGATGCGGGGCGAGCCATGAACACGCGCGGCGAACGCACAGTGTGTCTGCCCGTCGCGAGAAGTGGAAGCAAACCTTCTGTTCACTCCAAACTGCGCTAATCTCCAAGGGATGTTCAGAAGGATTCTCCCGTGCCGGTTTTGCCGATGACGTACATGTGGGCGCGGCGGTCGGCCTGAGGGATACCAAATGCCTAGTGCTGATTGCGGATGTTCGTCCGGCCAATCAGCGTGATGGGATTCTTGCAACCGTTGGGCATGCCTCCATCGTGACCATGAATGGCCGTGTGGCAAGGCGTGCTTTTTAGCGTCTTTCGGCAAAACCTATTGCGCTTCTGGGTTCTCGAAGGTATAATATAAAGACATGATCCCACGACACTTGCATAGATTGTTCTGGGACGTGAACCTTGACAACTTCAACCCTGCTGACTATCCCCGCTACACCATCAGCCGCATTCTGGAGTTGGGCGACGATGATGCCGTGCAATGGATGCGGGCGACCTTTTCGGAAGCGGATATCAGGAACGTCATCATGACGGATCGGACGCTATCGCAAAAGTCAGCCCATTATTGGGCCTTGGTGTACGGGATGTCCCCCACGGATGTGGCGGCGCTCCACCCCGCGTCGTAATCCTTCCCGTGCAATTCCATTTACACTAAGGAGGTGATCAACCATAGGGAATGACGAACACGTATGGCATCGGGAAGTAATTGACGAGCGGGTGGAGCGCACGCTCGGGAGCCTTCGCACCCTGGGGGTTCTTGACCACTGCTACCTTGCCGGAGGCACGGGCCTCGCGCTCCATCTCGGACACCGGCGCTCTCATGACCTTGACTTCATGAGTCCCGATCCCGTCGATCCGGACGCGCTCATTCGCAAGATGAAAACGCTCGCCGGATTCGCGGTCGCGGCTGTGGCACCCCATACGCTCCATGCAACGGTCGAGGACACGAAAGTCAGTTTCCTCGCCTACCCCTACCGCAGGCTCTTCCCGCTCAAACCCTTCCTCGGCGTGAACGTGGCCGACCCGCGTGACATCGCCTGCATGAAGCTCGCGGCTATTGCGAGCCGCGGTGTTAAGCGCGATTTCGTTGATCTGTATTTTGTTGCCAAGCAGTACGGCCTGGCCCAGGTGCTCGAATGGTTCAAGCAGAAGTACGCCGAGGTGAAGCTGAGCCAGCGGCACCTGTGCAAATCGCTCACGTGGTTCAAGGACGCCGACGAGTTGCCGATGCCCGATATGCTGGTTTCCTTATCCTGGGAGGACGTAAAGCGATTCTTCACGAGCGAAGCATCTCGCCTCTCCCGCTGATTCGTCATTTCGTTCTTTGCGCCAGTTCATGTCTCAACGGACTGGCGTTTTGTTTAAACCGGCACTCTACGATGTCCCTTCCGGCAACTTTGCCCAACTTTTCCGGCCCTGCCCATTTCCTAGGCTGAGATTGGTTCCTTGAGAACCCAATTTCAACCGAAGGAGAAATTCAGTTATGACTGAAACTCAGCTTGAAGCGCGCGAAGAGCACGCCCAAAAACGGGGCGCTGGTTGTTTCCCAAACGGAAGATGGTTACCGCGTCTATTCCGTCAACCACCTTTCCCACCTTTACCACGTCCCGCAGGAGGGCGAACGCGGGACCTGCACCTGACCGGACTTTGAGTACCACCAGGCCGACACTACATGGCGCTGCAAGCATATCCTGGCGGTGGCACCTTACAAGGTAAACCAAGACAACGCGAGTCTCGGCCCGACCAATGAAGTCGTCGTGCCGGAACCCGTGGCCACCGAAAACGCGGACAAACCGCCCCGGAAGCGAAAAGGCCAGCAGGAGCCGCAGCCCATCCCGCCCGTTCCTGTGCAGATGGTCATGAAGCGCAGCGTGAGCCCCGACGGAAGGATCGATTCGGTTTCCGTCGAGTTCTCGCTGCCGGTCTCAGGGTATTCTCACACGGAGATCAAAGAGCGGGCGCCCTCGACGCTCGAACTTCAGAAGGAGATTGTCGGCTCCTTCCTCAAGCTTAACGGCTCGAAGGTGGCGGCCGCGCTCACACCGAACCAGCCGCAGACGCCGAAGCCCGTCTTCGCCTGCATGATTGACGTGGGCCAGATCAACACCCGGCGGGGCGAGCGGCTCTGCATCAACTTCCAGGTGAACGGCCGCACGTCGCGCCTCTTCGGATCGGCCAAGCAGCTTGCCGAACATATCCAGGCGGCCGGCTACGAGATCGATCCCCAAAACCTTGAACCCGGCCTGCGCTTGAACCTTGCTTGCCGCGTGGTCACGAAACCCACGGACGAGGGCAGGTATCTCAACGTCGAGAAAGTCCTGCCTTTGGGGAAGAAGACGGGAGGGGCCAATGACCGATCCCGTACTAATGATCCCGAGGGAGCGCTTGACCAAGCCCCCAACCCCTCGTATTCCCGCATCAACCGCTACCTCACATGCCCCGAACAATACCGCCTCTACTATATCGAAAGGCTTAGACCCAAGGTGGAAAGCGCCGGTTTGGTCTTCGGGGCCAGGATGCACCTTGCGCTCGCCGACCTCTTCCGTTCCTGGGCTGATCCGGTGGAGACCTTCCAGAAGGACTGGGAATCGCTCAAGGAAGTGGAACTCCGCTCCGGCAAAAGGGAATCGTGGGAGAACTTCCGGGAGAAAGGCGCGAAGCTGCTCGAACAGTTCCTCAAAGTCTGAAAAAGTCGATGGAGTGTAGACATCTGAGGTTTTCTGTCAAGCTTCTGAAGGCGTAATTTTCCAGAAGCCGGCCATGGTTTTCCACTGCAATTCCACAGATTGAGCTGGGGCCGCCTGGTGAGGGCGGCGCGCCGCCAACGTGCGCTGGTAGGCCAGTTCGTCATATGGCCTGCGGTCCTGCCAACACGAAGGCCGCCGTCCCGTTGTCGAAAAACTGCTTCAGCCAGCGGTAGAACACACTCGGATGCAGATGGTATTCGTCGCACAGATCCGGCACCGTCACCTTTTCGATCAGATGCCGCCTTAAGATCGCGACTTTTTCCTCAGCCGTGTATTGCCTCTTGTCGTGATTCTCCATAGAACGCTCCCCCCACTACGATAACCACGGAGCACTCCATTTCCAACTGAGGCAGGACACCAATTGCTTACGGCGTGTTATGTTCTCGTTCATGGTCGCCTCCAGATTTTAGGGTACGAACCCAAAACTAAGGCCACATATATGTGTTTGTCTGAACTAAGCTTGTTGCATTTTCCCTGAACCACATGGGTTTCGAGGGAGGTGAAGCCGGTCGAGCTCTTCAAGAATTTTATTGTTCAGGAAAATGATATGTTGTCGGTCGTAAGAGTTCAGCTCAAGGGTCGCCTCTCTGACACCAGCATTGCTGAGGATGCCCCGCTCGACAAGGAGCGACTTCTCCACGTGATGCAGGAACTCGAGATTCTGCAGGCTGAACAGGATCTGCGGCAGCACACACTGGAAGATGCGATAGGCCTCGTCTTTCTGTCCTTTTTCAGCCAGGTGAAACACCCGAGCCAGGAGATCCACAGCACCCAGGCTAGGCATAACACCACAAATTCCTGCCGGGATCAGCTCAAGCATGAACATTCCGCCCCAGCCCTCCAGAACTCCAATTTCACCGGAGGTCTTCTCAACGATGGCCTCCACCTTCGAAGCCATCAACGGTTCCTCGAGCTTGATGTACCGAAAATGTGGATGTGTTCCATGCAGGTCCGCGATAAGCTCCACGCTTAATGTGGGGCCGCCGGGATTGAAATCCTGAACGAGCAGCGGGATGTCAATCGCGCTCAAGATTCGATCGAAGTAACGCAGAATGTCACGCTCTGCCAGGGGGAACAGGCGTGGTACGGACACGGAGACGGCATCAACTCCGGCATGCTGGGCGTCGAGAGCGGTTTCCGCCGCCAGCTTTGCTGACCAGGCATTCACCTGCCCAATTACCGGGATTCGTCCCGCAGCTTGATCAACGGCTTCAGCAATGGCGCGGCGCCTTTCGCCTTCTGAGAGTTTATAAAACTCGCTGGCGTAGGCAAGTAGACACAAGGCGCAGGCTCCACTGACACAGGCAAAATCGACTAGGGCACGCAGGCCATCCCAATCAACTTCCTCGTTCTCCCTGAAAGGCGTTGGGACAATCGGAACTATCCCGTGGATTACGAACGCCCCACGGTTTTTCCGATATTCTTTTTCCATGCAAATACCTCTATCCCACAGTACGTCACTCCGCCCGCCACTAAGGTCCGAGAGCAAACGCACCTTCTTTCCAGCTATCAGCCAAGGCCCATTAGGCGCATTAACCTGCCACGCTTCGCCTTCGCCAAGACTTCAACCAGATGAAACAAGGCTTCCTGGTTAGTTCTCAATCCAGGCCTTTTCGAAGAAGCGGAGCCAATTCCCATGCATGATTCCCTCGATGTCTGATTTCGAGTATCCTCGCTTGTCCAGGATCCCCGAGAGGGCTTGGAGATCCGCAATCGTGTCCAAGTCGTGCGGACTTTGCTCTCTTCCAAAACCCCCATCGAGATCGCTCCCGATGCCCACGTGGCGGGCGTTTCCGGCCAGTTGGCAGATGTGATCGATATGATCGGCAACGTTCTCCATGCTGACCGCGTTGCTGGGCGTTACGCCAAGCTTCCAACCGGGATAAAGCATCCAGCAATCAAAAGCGGCTCCTATGACGGCATCCCTCTTGATCAGTTCACGGATTTGATCATCCGTAAATTGCCTGTCCCCAGGCACCAGCATCCTGCAGTTATTGTGGCTGGCCAATACGGGTCCGTGGAATAATTCCAGCGCTTCCCAAAAGCTTTCGTCACTCAGGTGAGTCGCGTCCAGAATCATGCGCGCTTCCTGCATGACCCTCAGCAAGTCTTTACCCTTTGCCGTGAGGCCACCGGAACCTCCGGTGCCGTGCGCATATGCACTCCACCCGTAATGAGCCAGCCCGACAACCCGCAACCCATCGTCCCACCATTCTTCTACTTGTGCCGGCGAGACAATTGGGTCCGCTCCTTCCATGCTGAGAATGTATCCCAACGGCAGTGTGCGGTCATCTCCCGCCGACCACTTCTCCATATGCGCCTTTAAGTCGCGGCGGTTTCTCAACATCTTCATGAGTCCCTGTTTTTCAAGGATGCGGTAATAGGCGACTTGTCCCCTTCCCATCGCATATGCAATTTCTTGGGTTCGGAAATCTATATTCGGCTCGGCCTGGTTCGGCTCAGCCAGTTTGCTTGCTCGCGCCAGCACTGTGGCCAGGCATACTGCAACTTCCCCCCTGCGCATTTCGGAAAGCGACACCGTGTTGGCGCCCCGGTGCTCGTCGGGCATGCCGACCTCTGCTTTTCGCATCTCTCGAATGTCCCACGTCAGATCTCGATTCCAGCCGAGTGCGTTCCACGCTAGGTCAAGGTGAGCGTCAATAACAATCATGCATGGTCTCCTCCTATGATGTTTGTCTACTCCGACTGAGCAGAAGTCGTTGTTAAGTTTTGGCTTCGGCCAAAACAAAGTTGGGAAAATCCTCGAACACCCAGTTGTTCTTGAGCGTGTGGTAAATGATGCCGAGGAACTTGCGGGC
>DASRCX010000060.1:0-186058 GCA_035652895.1 Terriglobia bacterium | reverse complement strand
GCCCGCAAGTTCCTCGGCATCATTTACCACACGCTCAAGAACAACTGGGTGTTCGAGGATTTTCCCAACTTTGTTTTGGCCGAAGCCAAAACTTAACAACGACTTCTGCTCAGTCGGAGTAGACAAACATCATAGGAGGAGTTTCATGAAAATCGGCATCATTGGCGCGGGTCAAATCGGCGGCACGCTCACGCGGCGGCTGACGCAGCTTGGACATGAAGTATCAGTCGCCAATTCGAGAGGACCGGAATCGCTGGCCGGTCTTGCCCGGGAAACAGGAGCGAAGGCGGTGACAGCGCGAGAGGCGGCGCGCGCCGGAGAGGTCGTAGTTGTAACGATTCCCATGGCGAAAGTTCGAGACCTGCCCAGGGACCTGTTTGCCGGCGTCCCGGAGAGCGTGGTTGTTGTGGACACGGCAAATTACTATCCGCAGCAGCGCGATGGCCGCATCGAAGAGATCGAAAATGGAATGCTGGAGAGCCGCTGGGTTGAAAAACATCTTGGGCGGCCTGTGTTGAAGGCGTTCAACAACATCTACGCGCGGCACCTGATGGAGAAGGGGAAGCCGAAGGGCGAGCCCGGGCGCATTGCGCTTCCCGTCGCAGGCGACGACAAGAGGGCGAAAGAGATTGTTATCAAACTACTGGACGAGTTGGGATTCGATGGCGTGGATGCGGGCGGGCTGGATGAGTCCTGGAGGCAGCAGCCGGGCACTCCGGTCTATACCACCGACTTTGACGCTGAAGGGGTGCGCCGGGCGCTGGCCCAGGCCAACCCCGAGCGCAGGCCGGAATGGCGCGCAACGCCAAACAGCCCGGGTTCGTTTGCGCGGCCGGCGTGAAGAGGCAATGTAAAAAACAGGAAGGAGGAAAACAGCTATGGCAGGCAAAAAGATTCTGATGCTGGTAGGTGACTATGTGGAAGACTATGAAGCGATGGTCCCGTTTCAGGCCCTCCAAATGGTGGGGCACCAGGTGGACGCCGTATGCCCCGGCAAAAAGAAGGGCGAGACAGTGCGCACGGCGGTCCACGATTTCGAGGGCGACCAGACCTACAGCGAAAAGCGCGGACACAATTTTCAGGTGAACGCCAATTTTGAAAATGTAAGGCCCGAATCGTATGACGCGCTGGTCATCCCCGGTGGGCGCGCGCCCGAATATCTGCGAACGAACGAAAGGGTCCTTGAAATCGTCCAGCACTTTTTCAACGCCAATAAGCCGGTGGCATCATTGTGTCATGGCGCGCAATTGCTGGCAGCGGCGGGAGTAGTAAAGGGAAGGTCTGTCAGCGCCTATCCTGCTGTCGGACCGGAGGTGAACGCGGCCGGCGGGAAATATGTTGATCTTCCGATGACCGCAGCTTACGTGGACGGCAATCTGGTGACAGGCCCGGCCTGGCCGGCGCACCCTGCGTGGTTGGCAAAGTTTCTGGAAGTCCTCGAGCGCGGTGCAGCGGAAAGATCTGCGAAGGCGTGATCAGGATCGATTCCAGTTCTTGGCAGTCTTTTTGCTCGATTTGCTGTATCATCTTGGACAATCGTTATATCGACGGACGGTAATCACAGGTGCGGGGATATAATCCGCGCCGGGGAGGAACACTGACATGGCAGGCAAGAAGATCCTGATGCTGGTGGGCGACTACGTTGAAGATTATGACGCGATGGTACCGTTTCAGGCGCTGTTGATGGCGGGCCACCAAGTGGACGCCGTATGTCCAGGTAAGAAAAAGGGGGAAATGGTGCGCACCGCAATCCATGATTTTGAGGGCGATCAGACGTACACGGAAAAGCCAGGCCACAATTTTCAGGTCAACGCCAGCTTTGATGACGTGAAGGCCGAATCGTACGACGCCCTCATGTTGCCCGGCGGCCGGGCGCCGGAATACCTGCGCACGAATGAAAAGGTCCTCGACATCGTCAGGCATTTCTTCAAGACCAACAAACCTGTGGCGTCGTTGTGCCACGGCACGCAACTGCTGACGGCCGCGGGCGTGGTTAAGGGAAGGTCGATCAGCACGTATCCAGGCGTGGGTCCCGAGGTGACAATGGCCGGCGGCAAGTACGTGGACCTCCCGATGACAGAAGCCCACGTGGACGGCAACCTTGTGACCGCGCCGACGTGGCTCGCGCATCCGGCTTATCTGGCGAAGTTCCTCCAGGTGCTTGAGCGCGCATCGTCCGAAAAAACCGCAAGGGCATGAAAGACACTCGATGTCTCGTACGCGTGACCCGCGGGAAAATACTGAATCAAGCGACGAAACATTCATATCTCTGAATCAGCAGAAAGCAGGTTTGTGTGCGTAATGACATTATGCAGACACTCGCGTTGCTGACTGCTTATTCAACACGAAAAACGAGGAGACCAGCGGTCCATGCGAGTGCTCGTTACCGGCGGTGCCGGGTACATTGGAAGTCAAACGGCGAAGGCCCTTGCCCGCGAGGGACATGAGCCGGTCGTTCTGGACAATCTTGCGACCGGCCATCGCGAGACAGTCAAGTGGGGACCCTTCATCCAGGGCGACGTCGGCAACAAAGAGTTTCTGGAAAGAGTCTTCAAGGACCACCGGATTGAAGCTGTCCTTCATTTTGCCGCCAGCCTGCTGGTGGGCGAGTCGATGACGAATCCGCAGAAGTATTTCTGGAACAATGTGGTGAACACGCTGGTGCTGCTCGACACGATGAAGGCCCGCGATGTGAAATACATCGTCTTTTCTTCGTCCGCGGCAGTTTATGGCAACCCCGAAAGAGTGCCGATCCCTGAAGACCATCCCAAGAACCCGGTGAACCCGTACGGCGAATCGAAACTGTCCATGGAGCGCTCGATTCACTGGTACGGAGTGGCCTACGGAATTCGCGGAGTGGCCCTGCGGTATTTTAATGCGGCAGGCGCGGACCTTGAAGGGGAACTGGGCGAGGAGCACGATCCGGAAACGCACCTGATTCCGCTGGTGATCAAGGCGGCGTTGGGGCAGGCGCCGCCGGTGAATATATTTGGGACGGATTACCCGACTCCTGACGGGACCGCAATCCGTGACTACATTCATGTGGTTGATCTTGCCGATGCGCACGTGCGTGCGCTCGAATATCTGACGGCAGGCGGCGAAAGCACGGAACTAAACCTTGGGACCGGGGAAGGCCACTCTGTCCGTGAGGTCGTGGCCGGCGTGGCGAGGCTCTGCGGGGGCTGCGTTCCTTCCAAAGACGCTCCGCGCCGGGCGGGGGATTCTGCGATCCTTATCGCCGATCCTTCGAGGGCCCGCGAAGTGCTCGGATGGCGGCCGCGCTACTCCGACCTCGACACGATTATCGCGAGCGCCTGGAAGTGGCACTCGTCAAGAAGCAAGTAAACTGGTGCGAATCGCCAGATGCGTCGTTCTAAGAGACAGCGTTACAGAAGCTACTCAACCGTGACGCTCTTTGCCAGGTTGCGCGGCTTGTCCACGTCACACCCCCGAAGCACGGCGCAGTGGTAGGCAAAAAGCTGGAGCGGAATCACTGTAAGCAGCGGCAGGACGATGTCAACGCTCGGGGGAACGAAGATCACGTCATCCACGAGCGCACCAAGCTTGTTGTTGCCCGATGTCGTCACAGCAATGATGTGTCCTTCGCGCGCGCGAATCTCCTGCACGTTTGAAACGATCTTATCGTACGAACTGTCTTCAGGGACCAGGGCCATGGTTGGAAACGTGGGATCGATGAGGGCAATAGGCCCGTGCTTCATTTCACCGCCCGCATAGCCCTCGGCATGAATATAGGCGATTTCCTTCAGCTTCAGTGCACCTTCCAGCGCCACCGGGTACTGATATTTCCGACCAATGTATAGAAAGTGCTGCGAGTGACAATATTTCTGCGCGAGCCCGCGAATCTGATCGGATTGCGCTACAATCCCGCGAATCTGCTCCGGGACCTTTTCCAGTGCGCGGATGATCCTTGTGCCCTCTTCGTAGGACAGGTCGCGGCTGCGGCCCACCAAGAGCGCCATCAGGATCAGGATGGTGACCTGCGAAACAAACGACTTGGTTGATGCGACGCCTACTTCCGCGCCCGCGTGGCAATAGACGCTGGCATGGGTTTCTCTCGCGATAGAACTCCCCACAACGTTGACCAGGCCCAGAACCAGTGCTCCTTTGCGTTTTGCTTCGCGGAGCGCGGCCAGAGTATCAGCCGTCTCACCCGACTGGCTGATGGCAAGCACAACAGTGTTCTGCCGGATGTTTAATTTTCTGTAGCGGAACTCGGAGGCGAGTTCGGTTTCGACTGTCAAGTCCGTAAGGGCCTCAAACGCATAGCGGCCCAGGAGCCCTGCGTAATACGATGTCCCGCAACTCACGATAATCAGATGGCGGGCTTGCTGTAGCCGATCCAGGACGGACTCCAAGCCCCCGAGCTTGGCCACGCCCTCAGAGTGGTTCAACCGTCCGCGCAGCGCATTCTCAACGGCTTCGGGCTGCTCGGAAATCTCCTTGAGCATGTAGTGTGGGAACGGGCCGCGGTCCAGAGCTTCAACTCCGTAATCGATCGCTGTGGCCCTCCGGTCAACCCGCCGGTTCTGAAGCGTACTGATCGAAAACTCGCCGGGCCCAAGGCGCGCCACTTCGTTGTCTTCGAGGTACACCACCTGGTCCGTGTGTTGGGCGAGTGCGGATGTGTCCGATGCGGCCAGCGATTCGCCGTGGCCAACCCCCAGGACAATTGGGCTGCCGCGCCGCGCCATGACGATCTCGTTCGGGTGCGCAACATGGATGACGGCAAGACCATATGTCCCCTCAACCCGAAGCAGGGCCTTGCGCACCGCGTCCTCCAGGTCACCCTGATAGACACTCTCGATCAGGTGAGCGAGCACTTCCGTGTCCGTCTGGGATGTGAATGAGTGGCCTTCCGCCGCAAGCTTTTTCTTTAATGGCTGGTAGTTCTCTATGATTCCGTTATGAACCAGGTATATCTGCCGCGAGCAATCGAGGTGCGGATGCGCGTTGGCTTCGGTCGGCTTGCCGTGCGTCGCCCAGCGCGTGTGCGCGATCCCAACTCCCCCCGAAGGCTTTTCCTGCCAGACCTTGTGCTCCAAGGCTTCGACTTTTCCCACGGCCTTGGCGAGATACGGTCTTGGGCCAAGAATGGCGATTCCGCTTGAATCGTAACCCCGATATTCCAGTCTCTTCAGACCTTCGACGAGAACCTCACTGGCCTGCTGATGGCCGACGTAGGCGACGATTCCGCACATTGGACGCTCCTCTTCAAAAAATCAGACGTTAATGCGCTTCGGCAAAGTAATTTTCGCACCGAACCCTCGCTGATTTAATGCCGCGAGGAAAGCGCTATAGAACGTCCGGCATTGCTTCCAGATGTTCAATCCAACCCTTCGATTTCCTTTTCCGCTGTTGCCAGCCTCCCCGATGATTAAGGGAATGATTTTTCCATAGTTTCCCATTGAAGCTAACAGAACGCTTGGCGCGCCGCGAAAAATTTTCGTCGGGGCTGCAACCATTCTAAACGGGAGTTCATCTGAAAAAGTAATTCAACTCTGTGACTACCTGGGGAAGTGGCCCGCGCGTGGTTCGTTCGCGCGGCCACTTCCTCCTTCCGCTCCCGGAAATGGGAGCTCGAACCAATCCGCACAGCGGGTCCGTGTGCTACTTGCCGGAATCCGCCTCATTTCCACAGAAGGTATTTATGGCTCATTCCCAGATTCTGCCGGAGAACGCTTTTCCATGAGGCGAACCTTGACCGGCAAGCCGCCCCCAAATTTCCTCGTCAGCCAGTCCTCGAGGTCGGTTTTAAGAAACTTAAGATCAACTCTGAACCCGGCTTCGATTAGCCCGTCCGAAACAGGTAGAACGTCGTCGAAGGCGCTCCTGCCCGTGAAGTTCCTCATGCAAAAACTGTCGAGCCAAGCAACCGGGCAATCGCGCGGTCCATCTGGCTCCAATACTTCAACATGGATTTTTCGTGCAAACACGCTGGACGTCCTTGTCTTACTGGATCACGCCTTCTGTGTTCAGCATCCGGGCATCGTTCCCTAATGCATCGCGTGGAAAGCAGGGAAAAATACAGCCAACAGACTCAGCCCGAACTTTCCTCCCTCACAGATTGGATTACCGACTGAACAACGAAAGCCAGCCCTTTTTTCTCGGCGGCGCTTTGGGTCCGGCCGGCGGCGGTTGCGAGGGCAAAGGAGCGCCGTTGATCACAGCCAGAGGATTCCGTTCGAGGAGGAGGTCAGCCGTTTCTTTTCCGCGCACTGAAGCAAGCTTCTTATAGCAGGAAGAAAGAACCGGAGGGCGGTGAGTAAGATCATGAGCGTCTGATGCAAAGAA
Source organism: Terriglobia bacterium (assembly GCA_035652895.1). Taxonomy (GTDB): domain Bacteria; phylum Acidobacteriota; class Terriglobia; order UBA7540; family UBA7540; genus SCRD01. Next base: position 179,746 of record DASRCX010000060.1, on the reverse strand, counting down.
GTGAATCAGGTTCCGTTCAAGCCACTCTTCAGTTAGCGCCTGAGCCCTTGATCCAAACTCTCCAAGGTACGACATCGCCGTGACCTGCGCCAGGCACCCTCGCGTGACCCAACGGTAAAGCAATTCCGGCTTGCGGTGGATTACGGGATTGCGTTCCGGGTGCGTGATGATGGGAGTAAAGCCTGCCACTTCAATATCATAGAAAACGCTGTCCATCTGGTCCGGGATGAAGTGGTCGGCAAATTCCACAAGCAGGTATTGGGTGTTATTGATTGAAAAGTCAGAGCCGTTCGAACTCAGCTTGCGGAGGTTGTCGTACGAAATATGGAAATCGCAACCCAACACCAACTTTACCGAACTGCCCACTGCGGCTTGGAGTTCCTTCAGTTTTGCGTGATTGGTTTCAGCGTCAAATGGATACCTGTAATTGCAGTGCGGCGTTGCGACAATGTGCGTGATTCCGTCGTTTGCAGCCATCCGGCACATGGCCACGGAAACATCCATCGATTTAGGCCCGTCGTCAATTCCCGGAAGCGGATGGCAGTGGATATCAATCATCGGGTTTCTTCCAATCAGCCAATCAAGCACACCCTCGTACACAGGGTCCGCAGTCCACGGTCTTGCAGACAACCCTAACTGCGCGATGTTTCACTTTATCCCATTCCCATGTTCACAGGTCAAGTTTGCGCACCACCGTCACAGATCCTGCTTTTGCTCCCAGAAGGTGGCAGCCGTGTCGCAACTGCTTCTCGGGGTTCTCAGCGGAAAGCCAGTGCACGGAAATCCAGGATCGATGACAGTGAGACCGTTTCTCTTCCGAGCTTAGGTGGGAAGAGTGCGACTGAATCTCTGTGTCGCGAAGAATGACATCTGATTGCCAGGAATGCACATAACTTATTGTCATAAATGATCTTAGCTCTAAAATGAGTTATCAACTGGCAAGTCAATCCCCCGATACATAATTTTGTATTTCTGGATTAAAAATACGAAATATGATAGGTTTCGAAGTATCTGAAGTTTCTCTTAGAGTAAACTAATGCTACATAGTAACTAGAGTAACACATTGATCCTAAACAGCTTATAATGGCTCATCCGAGAGTGCTCCGATTTCCAGACTTTGGCTACTCCCGTGCCTTAGCCAAGGCAGAGCTCGCCCTGGTTCGCCTCTGATGAGGCACCTCAGGAGCAAGCTCGGAGATTAGACCCAAGACCCGACGCTTAGGGGGAAAGTAAAACTTCCCCCTTTTTTTTTTACGTGGGCACTCCGGCCATTAAAACCCGGCAACTGACGCGATGACTCGAACCGCATCGAATCACTGGCTATGGGTGGCCGCTCCAAGAGATCAACTGATTCAAGTCCATAAATGCGCTTCGACAGATTGCCGAAGATGTTGCGTTCGTTTAGGATGATAATCTCTTAAGCGAATGGCTGACATCTCCATCGACGCGTACATTAAAGGCAAGGTCCAGGCTGTGCAGGACTTCACATTCCTGCTGGCAAACTCGATTGCGAACCTTTTCAGCGCACCACGTTACGTTGCTGACACGCTGATTCAGATGGACGTGATCGGCGTTGGATCACTTCCTATCGTCTTACTCACGGGCTTCTTTACGGGTGGAGTCCTTGCTCTTCAGACCTACCGTACGCTCAGCACGTTCGGTAGCGTCACTATGCTCGGCGAGGTCGTTTCGCTGTCGGTCGTCCGCGAATTGGGCCCTGTGCTTACGGCGCTGATGGTGACGGGAAGGAACAGCTCAGGAATCGCGTCCGAACTCGGTTCCATGCTTGTCAGCGAGCAGGTTGATGCCATGCGGGCCCTGGGGACGGACCCGGTTCGCAAGCTTGTGACTCCCCGCTTGTTTGCGGCCGTTATTACGCTGCCGATCCTCACGATCCTCGCCGATTTCTTCGGGATGCTCGGCGGCTACTTTGTAAGTTTTTATACGGTCCATCTGACCTCAGTTGAATACTGGACGTACGTGTACCAGGCACTCACATTTGAAGATGTAACGCAGGGCCTTCTGAAGCCCTTTCTTTTTGCTGTGATCATAGCGCTCGTAGGATGTTATTTTGGACTCACCACCCGCGGTGGCACGGAAGGCGTTGGCCGTTCAACAACTCAGGCCGTTGTCGTAGCGTCGGTGCTGATCCTGTTGGTGGATTTTTTCGTGACGAAATTCCTGATCGCGATCCACTTTTTTTGAAGATTCCTGCAAGTCCGCCGCAAGCGAGGCCGGGCAGCTTGCCACCCGGACTAAAAACGGTCCTTGCAGCGGCTGCCCGTAATATTCAGTAATATATCGCTTGTGTGTAGCATGAAATCGCCGGCCGCGATAGATTTTCAAAATGTCTGGCTTTTCTTTGACGAAAAGCCGGCGCTTTCCGACGTTTCTTTCCGGCTGGAGCATGGTGAGACGCTGATTCTTCTTGGGCCCACAGGGTCAGGCAAATCGGTGATTCTGAAACTTGCCCTCGGGCTACTGAAGCCGGACGAAGGGAGAGTGATAGTCGAGGGCCGCGACACCACGCCTATTCCTGAAAAAGACATGCGCGAGATCCGCCGACGCATGGGCATTGTCTTTCAGGAAGGTGCTCTGTTTGACTCCCTCTCCGTTTATGAGAACGTCGCATACCGCCTGCGCGAAGAGGGTCTGGAAGACGAAGCTGAAATCGAGCGCCGGGTACGCGAGGTTTTGAGCTTTGTCGAACTCGAAGCAGCCATTGACAAGATGCCATCTGAACTTTCAGGCGGCATGAAGCGACGCGTTTCGATTGCCCGCGCCATTGTGAGCGAGCCTTCAATCATGCTTTACGACTCACCCACCGGCGGCCTGGACCCGGTAACCTCGCAAACCATCAATGAGCTTATTCTTAAGCTTCGGGACGTCCAGGGTGTTAGTTCTATTGTGGTAACCCATCGACTTCAGGATGCCTTCTGGCTGGCGAATTTCAGGTATTCCAAAGATACGGGGAGTTTGGTCCCGATCGGTGGAAACGGGGCGGGAGGGGAAGTCAGTGCCACACGGTTTCTGGTGCTACGGGACGGCAAAGTTTATTTTCACGGCACGCCGAACGAAGTGATTTCCATCCAGGATTCATACCTTAAGCAGTTTTTACGATGAAGCCGTCCACCGCTACACCTTGGACTAGAATAAGGACTTAAGGATCAACTCTCAAACGGAGGGAGTATGCCTCAACGCAAACAAGTTACTTGGGCACAGCTTCGCGTTGGAGTGCTTATCATTTCCGGCCTGATCGTCTTCGCTGTCGGGATTTTTTTCATCAGTGGTGAAGTGGGAGGGTTCTTGACGCGCCATTACTCGCTTAAGACCTATTTTTCAGGTGCTGAGAGTTTACGAGATGGAGCGCAGGTCAGGTTAGCAGGGATTGTCGTAGGGAATGTGACCGCCATCAAGCTCTCGCCTTTCACCGATCCCACTCGTGCCGTTCAGATTGACATGAAAATCTCCCAAAGGTATCAGGACGAGATCCGAACGGATTCGGTGGCAACGATAGAAACCGTCGGGTTGTTGGGGGAAGCCTATATCGACATCAGCCGGGGCGGTCCCGGAGCCCAGCCAATCCCCGACGGTGGTGTCGTCCAAAGCCACGAGCAGGCTGACATGAAGCAAATCGTTCAGAACGCCAACGATGTGGTTTCCAACCTGCGTGTCCTGAGCAGTACGCTGAACGACATCACCAAGCAGATCCAGCACGGACAAGGCTCGATTGGAAAGCTGATTTACGATGAAAAATTCTATAACAATCTTAACCAGACGGCTAATGAGGCGCAGAAGCTTATGGCCCGAATCGAAGAAGGCCACGGAAGCCTGGGCAAACTTCTGCAAGACGAAACGTTCTACAACCGGACGGTGTCGGCGCTGGACAAGGTGAATGACGTGTTGGACCAGATTCAGCACGGCAATGGCAGTGCGGCCAAATTCATCAATGACCCCTCGATCTACAACAACCTCGACCAGACCACCAGGCGGCTGAATGTTCTGGTGGCTGATATTGATGACAGCAAAGGGACGCTGGGAAAACTCGTCAAGGACCCGAGTCTATATAACCATCTCGATGAAACGATGCGTCACATCGATGTGATCACAAACCGTATTGATCGTGGCGAGGGGACGCTCGGCAGACTTTCTACGGATCCGCGGATGTATAACAACCTTCTCTCAGCCTCTCAGGCGCTTCGGCAATTCATGGATGAATTCCGCACTGACCCCAGAAAATACCTGACGCTGCGGCTGCACATTTTCTGATGTGTTGCATAAGCTGGTGTTTAAGTCCGGCGGCTGGTACCGGCGGCGTTTCTGAGATAACATAGCTTCAGTTGGCCCTGTTGAATGCGGACTGTGAAGGCCCGCAATCGGAAAGTATGAAGGTCCACAAGGCCATGCCGGGTTCAGACCAGGCTATTATTGCGGATAGCCGGGGGGTTTGGAAGGCCAGAAAATCTGCGGGACGCAGTCGTGGATTGGCGAGTTTCCTGCTGGCCTGCGTCCTGAGCGGTATGCTAGGGCCGATGGCGCGCGCCGCGGACGAAAGCAAGAACAAACTCGAGTTTCTGATAGCACGCAACCAGGTGAATGATCCTTTCTTTCACCACTCGGTTGTGGTGATGTTGCCGACGACGGGGACGGTCTTGATTGTCGGTTTGATCATCAATAAGCCCACGCGCATAACCATCGGTAAGCTGTTTCCAGACATCCCGGAACTGAAATCCAAGACCGACGAGGCGTTCTTCGGTGGTCCTGTGGACATTCGCACACCCAGCATCGTGTTCAAATCCGCATCAACTCCCGAAAACGCATTGAAGTTATACGGAGATGTCTATCTGACATTCGACCCGGACCTGATCTCGAAGTCATTCCAGAGCCGGAGTTCAGATTCCAGGCCTCGCCTCTTTTTGGGCCGCGCGCAGTGGGCGCCGGGCCAACTCCAGAATGAAATCCGCCGGGGAGGATGGTACAGATTGCAGGCCGAAGGCGACCTGATCTTCAGCTCCAGGCCGGAAGACCTTTGGCCCACGCTCCACGCCCGTGCCGCCCCCAGCAAGTACATCCAATACAGGCTCCCGCCCCGGATCGCCCCAGTTCCACGGCAGAAAATCTCTGCGATGTAAAAGGATCCGTGGCATCCAGTCTGCCATCCCGCTTGCTTTCACCCTCACAGGAGGAGGAGGCACAGTCGCGGCTTTGTGCATTTAGTGAGTTTCGCAAATTATAGTGACGACATCTTCTGTAGCCGCGCTGTCCTCAGCCCCGGAATCCGCCGATGGGACACTGGCGCTACAGAAACGGTGGTCAGTATAATTTGTACTCTTCAACAGACGTCACGCCCTGCTAGAATTGGACATTGCCCATGACCGAACAGAGTCAAATGCTTCCGGCCCGAGGACAATCCCTGAGTACAGTAGCCGCACAGATCTGGCGGAAATTTCTGATCACGCTCGAAATGATCAAGGTTGAGCACTCGGTATTTGCCTTGCCGTTTGCGCTGACCGGCGCGATGCTCGCCGCGCAGGGCTGGCCCTCGTGGCGGCAAACTTTCTGGATTGTAGTGGCCATGGTCGGCGCACGAAGCTCCGCCATGACGTTCAACCGTATCGCCGACCGCGAATTCGATGCCCAAAATCCCCGCACTGAAAAGCGCGCTCTCCCAGCCGGACATCTGACGTTGCGCTTTGCCGTCGCGTTTACGGTTGCGTCGTCGGCGTTGCTGGTGCTCGCCGCATGGGAGCTTAATCCTCTGGCGTTCAAGCTTTCGCCCGTGGCTCTGGCGCTCCTGCTGCTTTATTCCTACACGAAGCGGTTCACTCTGCTGTCCCACATCGTGCTGGGAACGTGCCTGGGTCTTTCGCCAGTGGCGGCCTGGATAGCGCTGCGCGGCGACGTAAGCTGGGCTGTTATCATTCTGGGCGCTGCGGTTACACTTTGGGTTGCCGGGTTCGATATCATTTACGCTTGCCAGGATGTTGCGTTCGACCGCGCCGCAGGTCTGCATTCCGTGCCCAAACGGTTCGGCATTGCTGCGGCACTTTACACATCCGCAGCTCTACACTTGCTGATGCTCGCGCTGCTGGTCATCGTGGCCCGAATGTCAGGGCTTGGATGGATTGCGATGGCGGGTCTGCTTGCAGTTGCTGTGCTGCTGGCCTACGAGCACCTTCTGGTGAAGCCTTCTGACCTTTCCCGCGTAAACGCCGCGTTTTTCACCATCAACGGCTACATCAGCGTATTATTCTTTTTGACCTGGGCTGCAGCGATCCTGCTCCGTTAGTTTTCTCCATCGAACCTCGCACGCCAGAAAGCCGGTGGGCAACTTGTCCCTGGTCAAAAGGCAAGGGAAAACTGAGATCTGGGCGGATCTGCGTTTGCCATGCTTGAACAAAGAATCCTGTCGATAATCCTGGAGGAGAACGGATCAAGTAAAAAAAGAGTGCTGAATCGGTTTTGATTATTGTGTGCGGAAGGGAGTAGCCATTTCACGGAAGACAAGCGAATCAAAAATGGCCAGGACGTGCTTACGGTAATTCAGTACGCGTTCGACCATAGGTTTGGCGGTAGGATCGCTGTGTGCCTGTCGCTTCCAGCACTCCAGCACGTGCGGAGGCACGTCGATATCCGCTCTCAGCTTCTGGAGCGGCTGGCCGCGCAGAAACAGGCCATAAAAGAAGGCTGCTTCCTGACGCGGCTCTGCGAATCTGGCATCGTCCTGTTGCATTAGTGTCAAGCGCCCCTCGGAATTTCAATACAAAATTCCTCATGGCACATCTACGGACTCATTCGCCTTATCGGCTGGTGAAAATCCTATCTTAAACCTCTTGTCAAGGCCCGGATCGGATTTCCATGCAGCCGGCCCAAGGTTCCGCGGCTGCCCATCAAAAGACTAGCATAAACCACAACGGCCATCCGTCGTCAAAAAGTATTAATTAAACTTTAGAAGTTTATCTAGCGCCGTTCGATTGCATCCCACAGCGATGGGACGTAGAATAAAAGATTCGGCAGCATCCGGCCAAATCTGAAGGACTGGGAATATTGTGTTGAACCTCCGCCTGGAAGACGCGAACCTGCAACCCATCGCCGACAAAGTCTTTGCGGGCGAGCGCCTGGATTTTAGCGACGGCGTAACCCTTTACAATTCGAGTGATCTGCTGGCCATCGGCTACCTGGCGCACTATGTCCGAGAAAAGCTGCACGGCAAGCGCGCGTATTTCAACGTTAATCGCCATATAAATCCCACCAACGTCTGCATCGCCAGTTGCAAGCTGTGCGCTTTTGGGCGCAAGCCGGACTCTCCCGGGGCTTATACGATGGCGCTGGAACAGGTGTTCAAGACCGCCGGTGAAAACTGGACGGAAGCTGTAACGGAGTTCCACATCGTGGGCGGACTGCACCCCGACCTGCCGTTCCAGTATTATGTTGACCTGATTCGAGGCCTGAAGGAGCGCTTCCCCTCCGTGCATCTGAAGGCCTTCACAGCAGTCGAAATTGCCTATTACTCGCACATCACGCGAATGACCGTGCGCCAGATCTTGGAGCAACTGAAAGAGGCCGGATTGGGATCGCTGCCGGGTGGCGGCGCTGAAATCTTCGCGCCTGCAGTGCGGCGGATCATATGCGACCACAAGATCGGCGCATACATGTGGCTGAAGATACACCGGACGGCCCATGAACTCGGACTGCACTCTACAGCAACCATGCTTTACGGCCACATCGAAAGTTCTGAAGACCGCGTGGACCACTTGATTCAGCTCCGCAGTCTCCAGGACCAAACAAAGGGCTTCCAGACGTTCATCCCGCTGGCTTTTCATCCTGCCAACACGGAACTGGGCAAACTCGTCCACTGGGACGAGACCTCGGGCTTTATGGATTTGAAGAACATCGCCATATCGCGGCTGATGCTCGACAATTTTCCGCACATCAAGGCGTACTGGATTATGATGACGCCGCGGGTCGCCCAGATTGCCCTGCGCTTCGGGGCCGACGATATCGACGGTACGGTGGCCGAAGAAAAGATCTATCACGATGCCGGAGCGAAAACGCCGCAGGTCATGACCCGCCAGCAGATCATCCGATTGATCAACGAGGCCGGCTTCGAACCCTTCGAGCGTGACACGCTCTACCGCCCAGTCGTCAGAACCGAGACCAGCTTCACCGTCCAGGTTTAATCCGCTTACAAACGGGGAATGAATCAACCCTTCCCTGTAGTATGACGGAAATGCTTGGCGACCTCATATGCCAGAAAGCCATAAACGGGCAGATATTCCAGCGCGAGCATCAGAGCCGAGTTTATGTAAGGACCCCCCGCTGCATAGGCGACGACCGGCGAATACCCCAGAACACAGGTTACTGTCATCAGCAGCAATGCCGGGCTTGGGCAAAAGCAAAGAAAGGGAACGATCCAGGTGAAATACCAGGGGAAAGCATTTGACGACAGAAACAGCAGTCCTGATAGTATTACTAATCCACTGCTGAAGATGTCCAGCCGAGCCTTCACAGCATAAACGATCAGCAAAATCAAGAGAATGCCGGCCACAAGCTGGGCCTGTCTCAAGGAGTTGCCGGCAGAAAGGAACAGTCTGAATAGGCTGTCATTTCCCTCCCACTTGGCAGCGAAATTTGAGATTCCCTGGAGCAAATGACGGCGGGCGCCGACAAAGGGGAGATAGCCTATCAATACTACGCAAGCGAACACGCCCGCATAAGACCAGCGTGTGCGCTTCAGAAAGGCGGGCAGTAGCAAAACTGGAAACAGTTTGGACAGGAAGGCAAGGGCTAGAAAGCCGATTGACAGGACGTGCCGACGGCCTATAATTAGAAATAAGACCGCTGCCAGCAATGTCAGGATTGCTAATGAATCGTTATGGCCTGACATCGAAAAAGCAATCAACACTGCTGGATTCCAGGCATAAATGAGGACGTGCTGAAGCGGGCGGTCGGCTGCGGCTAATACAATCAATAAAAGGGCGGCCGTTGCAAGGTCAAGCGCAGTAAACAGCCGCTTGAATCCGGCGACGGAACGGACCCATGAAAATGCCACCTCACTGAAAGGCGGATAAAGACTGGAAGTTGTACTGCCAGTTTTGATAGGGTGGCCGGGATCCTGCGCCCACGCGAGTTCCGGCATAGCTGGGTAAACAGCATAAGGGTTAATATGGGCGCGTTCAACGCGCCCTTCCCATTGGTAGCGAAAAACGTCCTCCGAGAGCGTAGGGCTTAACGGTAAGAAGAAAAGGCGAAAGACCGCTGCTGCGCCAATAATGATCAGGGGCGCAGCGGGACCGCAATTGTACCGGAGGACGAGACAGACCCCGATCAGGTATAAGGCCCCGGCCAGAAGCATCAAGGCAGTGAACTCCGGGACGTGTTCCTCGATGGGCTGGTAGTGGACAATCCATCGAAAGACCGCTGCGAGGACTACAGCAATGGTCGAGAGCGCGAGACTACTGGCAAACCGCGGCGGCATTTTGGCTTTTCGCATAGCAAGAGATTTAGAATTTTCGGTCCGGCCGTTTGAAGCAAGAAACCAAGTTTTGCTTGCGCCGGTTGTTGAGGTGTAACTCCGAGGCTTCATGATTCACCTATTCCAGGGCGCGCTTCTGCTGGCTCCTGCAAACCCGATTGCACACTACGTATATCTGCTTTTCCATCGCGATCCCTTCCGCGGGATTTACCAGCCCAACGCCTTTGATCTCTCGATCGAAATTCCGTATTTTCTGGTCCTCGCCATACTTTCTGTTTATGGGGTCCATCGCTATTGTCTTACGTACTACTACCTGAAGAACCGCGATAAAAAACCGAAGCCCCTGAAATCGTTCGATAGGTTGCCTCGCGTTACGGTGCAATTGCCCGTTTACAACGAGCGTTACGTGGTCGAACGGCTGATCGAGGCGGCCATCAGCCTCGATTATCCACGCGAATTGCTGGAAATTCAGGTTCTGGACGATTCCACGGATGACACTCGCCAGCTATGTGCGCGGCTGGTCCGCCAATATGCCAGCGCAGGATATCCTATCAAATACCTCCATCGCGAAAACCGCCTGGGTTTTAAGGCTGGTGCGCTGGCTGAAGGTTTGAAACAATCCACGGGCGAGTTTATCGCGATCTTTGACGCCGACTTTGTTCCTCCGCCGTCAATCCTGCATCAGATGGTGCATTATTTTACTGACCCAAGAGTCGGAATGGTTCAGGGACGATGGACCTGGATCAACCGGGACTATTCCGCGCTGACGGAAGTTGAGTCGATCATGCTGGACGGCCACTTTGTCGTTGAGCACGGCGGCAGAAGTTCTTCCGGCCGTTTCTTTAACTTCAACGGCACGGCCGGCATGTGGCGTCGGGCGGCGATCGAGGACGCGGGAGGCTGGGAACACGATACCCTCACCGAAGACACCGACCTGAGTTATCGTGCCCAAATGAAGGGTTGGAAATTCATTTACGACCCAGACATCGTGTGCCCCTCCGAACTGCCGGTGGAGATGAACAGTTTCAAGACCCAGCAAGCACGATGGGCCAAGGGTCTGATACAGGTTGGCAAGAAGATCCTGCCGATCATCTGGCGAAGCGACCAGCCGCTTTACATCAAGATGGAAGCCACGTTTCACCTGACCGCAAACCTCGCTTATCCGCTGATGATCTTCTTCTCACTGATACTCCTGCCGGCCATGATTGTCCGCTTTTACCAGGGCTGGTTCCAGATGCTTTATCTCGATCTGCCCTTATTCATTCTATCGACTTGTACGGTTTCCGGCTTCTATGTGGTTTCGCAGCGGGCGCTTTATCCCAGGGGCTGGATGCGGCGGCTGCTTTACCTGCCTTTCCTGATGGCCACGGGCATCGGGTTGGCTCTCACCAACGGGAAGGCAGTGATCGAAGCGCTGTTTGGAATCGAGTCCACTTTCGTCCGTACTCCCAAGTACCGCGTGGAACGGAACGAAGAAGGGTGGGAACGCAAGAAATACGTGCGGCGGCGCATTGGCTGGATTCCCGCTGCTGAACTTCTGCTGGCAGGTTACTTTCTACTCGCCACGGCTTACTCCTATTCAGTCCAGAATTATCTTACCGTGCCGTTTTTATTGCTCTTTCTTGTTGGCTACGCCTATATGGGAACCATGTCGCTCCTTCAAACCCCGGTTCGGCGGCTTTGGTTCAGCCTCCAGGATTTTATCCGGGTCAGGGCACGGGAAACTTTTCCTGCTCCTTCGGAGAGCTGAGGTTCCGCGCGACCTCACCTTCCTGAAGGCCCTTTGAACTATCCAGTTTCTTGATCTTTTGCCGATGGAAAGGCTGAGTCCCTGTGGGATTTGTGTTGTTTGATCCCTCGTCATCCGAAGGCAGGTGCAGAGAGCAACAACCCGGGTAACAATTCGAGTCTGCGTTGCATCAAATATTACGCAGTATTAAACTGTATAGTACCTAATTTGGCGAACACAACACGGCCCACAACTCTTCCGATGGGCGCTCAAACTCAGACGAAGCGAGGGCAGACGCGATGGCGATACTGGGCAAGAAGATCGTGTTGGCGGCCAGCGATTCGGAATCAAGCGAATACGAACAAAAAGCCTGGAGCCAGATGCTCCTGGCAACCCTTCCCGCACGCTATACCAAGACCTTTAATGTCAACTGGCCCCGGCCCAATGAGCTTGCGCCGGACGGCCAAGCCAAGTATGTGCCGCACGGCCTGCGCATCATCCAGTCGCTTCTCCTCAAACGGTTTTCGCCAGACGACATCGCCGTCTGCTATCCGGACCAACTGGGTCAGTTTGTAGGGGAAGACACCCGGGTCGTCGGCATCCATGCACACAATCCGCTCGGTATTACGTTCGCCACGGACGTTTATCCCTATTTTTACGGCAAAGATGTCGAGCCGATCAATGCGGCCGAGTTTCGAAAACTGATTCTTCACCCGGTCCTCCGCCAACACAAACACCACCTGAAGATCATTGTCGGCGGTCCGGGTTCCTGGCAGATCGAAAGGAAAAATCTCCAGGACGAATGGCAGATCGACTGCCTTGTTGACGGAGAGGCTGAAGACGTCGCGCTGCCTCTGTTTGAGGCTGCCGTCCGCGGCGAGTCCATTCCGCGCAAGGTCGAGGGCCACAGCCCCGAACTCAGCCACATCCCGCCGATCCACCACCGGGCGACATACGGCGTCGTAGAAATCACGCGGGGGTGTGGCCGCGGTTGCCAGTTCTGCTCGGTGGCGTTGCGCGACGGGAAAAGCATTCCGCTTCCGCAAATTCTTCATAACGTCCGCGCCCAAGTGGCGGAAGGCGCCGACACGATCCTGCTGACGACAGAAGACCTGTTCCTCTACGAGCAGGGGCCAAAGTTCCAGACCAACGTGCCAGCACTGAAGCGCCTTTTTGAATCGGTAGCAGCCGTTCCTGGCGTGAAGCACATCAACCTGACCCACGGCACGATGGCACCCTTTTTGACCAATCCGGAATTGCTGGATGAGCTTTCGGAACTTGTCGTGGGCAAGAGCTCAACGCAGCACGAAGCCTCAACCCATCCGGACAAGCGCTACGCTATCATGTTTATTGGTTTGGAAACAGGCTCGGTGCGTCTGTTTAAGCAGTACATGAAGGGGAAATCGTACCCGTTCCGTCCCGAGCAGTGGCCGGATGTGGTCCTCAAAGGCATGGAGTTGCAGAACAAATATAACTGGTTCCCGATCTGCACTTTCATCATTGGCCTTCCGGGTGAGACCCCTGAGGACACCAAGCAATCGCTGGACCTGCTTTTTGCCCTTAAGGATTCCAAGTGGGTCGTGGTCCCGACGCTGTTTGTGCCGCTAGAAGATACGCGGCTTGGCACAAGGGAGAGCGCAAAAATATTCAACCTCACCGATCTGCAATGGGAATTTTTCTTCACTTGCTGGCGCTACAACCTGGATTTCTGGCGAAGAGAGCGCTCAACTCAGTGGAAATTCAATGTTGGCATCCCGATCTACTACTACCTGATGGGGAGGAAAATCTTCGGCAGCGCGCTGAAATATCCCTTGTTTCGCCTGGCACATTTCCCGGAATGGTATCTGCGCCGCAGGCTCTATCTGGATTTCAGCGGCAGAATGCGGCCACGCTGGACCGCACCGGCGCATGTTCCCATCCCCAGTCGCGAGCACCGGCCGATGGTTCCTGATCTTACTGGGCTGAGCCAATCACGTTCGCAGATCGAGATTTCCTGAATGTGCTTTCCCATGAAGGATTGCTGAGGAGAATCGCTCCAGCGCACGCGGTCTTCTTTCAGCTTTCAGCGGCGAAGCCTCTGCCTGGCAAAAAGCGCCAGTTCAATCAGCCCGTACACCGCGACGCAAAACCATGAGTCCACAAAAAGACCGATGTCAGCATGGTAGGGTCGATGCTGCGCTGCCGGGGGAAAGCGCGATTCAAGTGAGAAATAGATGAGATTGCCGGTAACAATGGCGATGAGATATTTAACCCAGCGCTTCGCAGTTGCAGTCATTTCGCTTTGGTGAACGGTCAGCCCTCGTTATGCCAAAACCGCAGTGCATGAAATTTCCTGACAAGGAGCGTCAGTGTATCACCATTAGATACCGGACGATACAGGAAGCGGACACTTGTCTCATCTGTAGCGACTGTCTATGTTCGTGGGATTCTTGCTTTCTTCACGGCTGATCTGCCAGGCGCGTATCACTGGGCCTTGATCACCTGACTCCGTTTCGGGCGCCCGCCGGCCGCACAACAGGTTCTCACCTCGTTGTAATATAAACATCGGATCGCGATGCCGAATTCCCATCTCAATCTGAACTCCGAAGTTAAATACCTGAAGGGCGTTGGACCCGCCCGCGCGGAGCTATTGGCCTCACGTGGCATTCGTACGATCGAGGACCTGATTTATTACGCCCCATTTCGTTATGAGGACAGGACACGGTTGACCTCTGTCGCAGATCTCGTTCCGGGTCAGACCACAACCGTGCTGGTCCGCGTGCTGACCTGTGGCCTTATGCGGACTCGAAAAGGCAAGTACATTTACGATCTCGCGGCAGTCGACGCGAGCGGCGCGCCCAACCCGCGTATGATCCGATGCAAATGGTTCAACGGCCAGTACCTCGAGCGGGCCCGTGTCTTTCGCGCGGGCCAGAACGTATATTTCTACGGCAAGGTCGAACATGATCCTTTCGGTACGGGCAACCTGCAAATCATCCAACCCCAGTACGAGATCATCCCTGAAAACGAGGCTGCCGAATCGCTTGAGGTTGGGCACGTCGTGCCCATCTATGAATCGGTTGGACAACTCGGTCCGCGATTCCTGCGACGGCTCATTCGAACCGCGCTCGAATCGCTCGGCGATGATTGTCCAGAGTTGTTGCCGGCGTCGGTCCGGAATAAGAACGGTCTGCTCAGCCGCTCTTCGTCCTTCCGCCTGACGCATTTCCCGAATGGCAATCAATCTCTCGAGGATTTGTGCAGATTCCGAACACCGCCGCAAATTCGTCTGATTTTCGAAGAGTTGTTCAACGTGAGCGCCGGCCTCGCATTGAGGCGCCGCAGAGCAAAGGCTGCGCCGGGGATTCAGTTCCGAGTCAGCGATCAATTGCGGAAGGACATCAAGGCGATCCTTCCTTTCCATCCCACGGCAGCTCAGAAGAGAGTGCTCAAGGAAATCGTGGGCGATATGTGCTCGCCCTGCCCGATGAACCGTCTGCTGCAAGGCGACGTCGGTTCCGGCAAGACCATCGTGGCCGTTCAGGCCGCCCTGCTGGCTTTGTCCAATGGATACCAGGTAGCACTGATGGCCCCCACGGAAATTCTGGCCACCCAACACTATCTTTCAATCCGGCACTGGCTTGAGCCATTACCATACAAGGTCGATCTGTTGACCAGCGGTCGCAAGCCAGGTGAAAAGTCAGAATTGAAAGATCGCCTGGCCAGAGGCGAAGCACACATAGTCGTGGGAACGCATGCCCTGATCGAACGTGACGTGAAGTTCGCCAAACTGGGGCTTGTGATCGTGGATGAGCAGCACCGGTTTGGTGTTCTCCAGAGATACACCTTGATTCGCAAAGGGCAGGTCCCTGACGTTCTGGTGATGACTGCTACTCCAATCCCGCGAACGCTTGCGCTGACGCTCTATGGCGACCTCGATCTTTCAGTCATCGACGAACTGCCGCCTAACCGCTCGCCGATCGAAACACGGCTGGTCGAAGAAAGTGAGCGCGAACGGGCATTCGAGTTTGTCCGCAGCAGGGCGCGGATGGGCGACCAGACATACGTGGTCTATCCTGTGATCGAGGAGTCCAGCCGATACGACCTGCGGCCCGCCATCAAAATGTACGAGCATCTTTCGGCCAACGTCTTCCCGGAATTTCGGGTGGGTTTGCTGCACGGGCGGCTCTCCAGCACCGAAAAAGAGGACGTGATGCGCCGCTTCAAGGACGGCGACATCCGCATCCTGGTCTCAACTACGGTGGTCGAGGTCGGGGTGGATGTGCCGAATGCAACCGTGATGCTGATCGAACATGCCGAACGATTCGGACTTTCACAACTCCATCAACTGCGCGGGCGCATTGGACGCGGACCAAAGAAATCGTATTGCCTGCTGCTGGCGGGTGATTCCCGAAACCCTGAAGCGGACGAGCGCCTTCGAACCATGACGGAAACGACCGACGGGTTTAAGATTGCCGAGGTTGATCTCAAACTGCGAGGCCCGGGAGAATTCTTTGGCACTCGGCAGTGGGGCATACCGGCATTTCGTATCGCCAACCTGCTGCGCGATCAGGAAATTCTGGAATGGGCCAGGCGCGAAGCTATATCCTTCATTGAACATCCGGAATCACGCGAAGAATTTGAAGCGTACGTGAGATTCCTGCGGACTGAATGGCCCCGTCGCTACGGCCTGGCGAGTGTGGCCTGAGGGGGAGAATTCAGAGTAATGCGAGCGTATGATTAGCCGCCACAGCATTACGAAATAACAATGCGCGTCATTTCAGGCACAAAACGTGGGCAACGGATACAAACGCTCAAAGGTTCGCTCGTCCGGCCGACTTCCGATCAGATGCGCGAGACACTCTTCGATGTGCTGGGGCCCAGCGTGCGCGGCTCCCGATTTCTCGATGCCTATGCCGGCTCCGGTGCGGTTGGGATTGAGGCCTTAAGCCGCGGCGCAAAGGAAGTAGTCTTTGTCGAGCATCGTCGCGCCGCCGCCGAGATGATCCGCCAGAACCTTGCGGCCTTGAAGATTGAATCCGGATATCGCCTGATGAATTGTAAAGTGCTGACGGCTATCGAGCGGCTTGACGAGCAAGGTGAAGCCTTTGATTTCCTTTTTCTCGATCCTCCTTACAGTGAAGCCAGCGAATACCATCAGACGCTGCGGCAACTCGGCCGGTCAAGGCTGCTGAGGCCCACATCGTTGATCATCGCCGAACACTCGCGTCACTTTTTTCTCGAGGAAAACTACAACCGTTTGGATCGAATTCGCACAATCCGTCACGGGGATACGCAGTTGACGTTTTACCGGCTGGCCGCAAAGCCCGAGGATGCAGAACATGTGCTCGGCGATTGATTTTAGTCGGACGAATTCACTTCCTTGACCACAAAAGCGAGTATCCCCTAAACTTGGAAAGGCGTGACGAAAAATGCGGTTTCAGTCTTCGCAGGTCGTGGCGGGGTAGCTCAGTGGTAGAGCGAGGGTCTCATAATCCCTAGGTCGGGAGTTCGATCCTCCCCCCCGCTACCAATCATTTCAACAACTTGCAGCCAGTTCTGATCTTTGCTGCCCCCTTGGGATGCCTTAGGGCTGTGGACTCAGGTTGGCTTGTTTTCGGACCGGCTCGCCCACATACCTCTGTACGACCCCCGGAATCATGTAACGGTAGGCAACAGCTGTAACTTGGAAGCTGGTGTGGCTGATTTGCTCCTCATCGAAGTTGAGCGGCGCCGCTTCAGCGATAAGCATGCCCCAAGGTGTGCTGCAGATCGTGATACCTGATTACTCGAGCGCCAGTAGCTTCAAATGTCGGCAAGGAGCGTCGTCGAATTGTCGCTGAGCTAAGACAAGGAGTGTTTATATTCATTGACTTTCCGCATGCCGTATTGTAGTTTCGTCGCGGGGGTCATTTGTCTACGGGGAATGAAGCCTGAAGCCAGCGTTGTCGAGCTTACCCTCGATAGCAAGCTAAAGAACGTGGAGGTCGCTGAGGAAGCTGCCCGCCGTGTTTCCGCCAAGGCCGGGTTTGACGAAGAGACTGAGTTCCATGTCGAGATGGCGGTACACGAAGCCGTCATCAACGCCATTTATCACGGCAACAAGGAAGACCCTCGAAAAAAAGTTTACATCAAGTTTCTGGTTACCGAAGAAGTGATTGAAATTCATGTTCGAGACGAAGGGAAGGGATTCGATCCCAGTGCGCTGCCAGACCCGCTGGCCAAGGAAAACCTTCTGAATATATCCGGAAGAGGCATTTTTCTGGTCCGCAAGTTTATGGACGAATTCAGGGTGGCCAGTTTCCCAGGGGGTGGCACCGAAGTTATCATGATAAAGCATCTGACTTCCAGAATTCCGTCAAAACAAGGAGGAACAGGCCGTGAGCATGAAGGCGACAGTACGTCAGGTTGATTCCGTGACCGTCGTGGACGTCAGCGGGAGAATTACGCTGGGCGAGGCATGCAAACAGCTTCGGGATGTAATACGCGGGGAGCTTGCCAAAGGGCATAAGAACCTGCTGTTGAATCTTGCCGACGTTACGTACATCGACAGCTCTGGGATCGGAGAACTGGTCAGCGCTTATACGGCGGTTTCAAATCAGGGAGGCCAGCTGAAGCTGCTCAACCTGACCAAAAAAGTACACGATTTATTGCAGATTACTAAACTTTATACGGTATTTGATGTGCACAACGATGAGGCAGGAGCTATCGGCAGCTTCAAAACGGCCTGAGATCCACTAATCCGGCTATAAAAGGGGCGAGAATCCCTATAGCCTGCGGTTGACGCCTGCGAGGACTCAAATTGCAATTGGACTTTATGTAGGGCTCCCCACATCGAGGCTGGGAGAGGCTTCGTGTTCCTGGACCTCGACTAAAGACCGTAGCGTCTTTTCTCCTCGCTGGCCGACTCGAAAAGCAGAACGGGGTGGTTTGGTGCCTCGGCTGGTGGAGCGGTGTTCTCTGCGCGGCCGGCCTGATGGATTTACCGATAATTCGGACGGTTCTTCCCTTCGCCGCGCAGTCCCGGGCCCCAACGATGCGCCACGCCGGAGAACGCGACCTCTGGATTGCGGGCGCGCATTTACAGCATCGCCGTTCCGGCGCGTCGTGAGGACCTCTTTCATGCGCGCTTTCAGTGAGGCCACTGCTGAGGAATGTATCTGCGAAACTCTGGATTCGCAGACCCCCATCCGCTGGCCTGTCTCCTTCATGGTCAGACCCTTGAAGTAATACAAATCAAGGACTTGCCTTTTCCGCGGCGAGAGCTTTGACATTGCCTGCGCCAGCAGGCCGTTCATTTCCGCGCGCTGGCACAGATGGAACGGGCTTTCTTCGGCCGTGTCCGCCATTTTCTCATCGAGGGAATGACCTTCCAAGTACACAGGCTCCTGAAGGCTGGTCACTTCCAGGCCCTGAAGGTCTCGAAGGAGCAGTTGCAGTTGCTGGTCGGAAATACCCAGCCCTGCCGCCAGCTCCGCCTGATAGGGTGGTCGGCCCAGCTTGGCCTGGAGCTTTTCTCTCACAGCCTCCAGTTGACGCTCTTTCTGCCGCAGCAACCTGGGACTCCAGTCCTGTTCGCGCAGACTGTCCAGGATAGCACCCTGAATACGGTATCGGGCGTAGGACTGCAACTGAACATTCCTCTTCGGATCAAACTTTGAAAGCGCCTCAATCAAACCCAATACACCGGTGTTAACGAGGTCTTCTAACGGGATGTGGTGGGGAAGACGCGCATGAATCTTCTGCGCAATGTACCGCACTTGAGGGAGTTGCTCGAGCACCAACTGATTGCGTTCGCTCAACGCCAGGTTTTTCTGCATGTGGGTCAATGTGGGAAGTGTGCCCACGCGACGCTCCTTTCTGCTCTGATCGGGCTGAGGCTCGGACTGGGACCCTGAAGAACCTGCCAAAAGCGCGTCCGGTCTCTTAGGTTGTTTTTACCTTCTGAGGATTAAGAGGCTATTAGGTGAGAATTAGAAGTCACTTAGATATTTGGACTTGGAGGCCTATCCTGTAATGTCCGTTATTTCCCCCGCAAGGGTTAAAGGAAGCCGCGAACGCAAACGTAGTCTTTCACGAGTGAGGCGGGCGGATTTCAAAACGCGTCCAAGGGAAGAATCCGATGGGAACAACGTTAAGGGCAGGATTCCCGATGCATATTGTATCGCTCATTTCCAGTCGGCTCCAAGGGCGCCAGTGGCAAATAAATGCGGCAACAGCAAACGTTCTCAGACGGCCAACTGACCTCCAACCGGCCGCCTTGCCCTTCGACAGCCCTTCGCACAACCAGCCAGGAAGCTTCACCAAGTTCCAACACGCTTGGGGAATATGAAGCCCCGGCCCCTGTTGCCGCGGTCGTTAAGTCTGCTGATCTGCCTTCCCCACGCACGGAAAGGCAAGCTGTCTCATCAACGACTGAAAGCTCGACTCGAACGCTATGCAGCCTGTGCGCCGCCTTAAGCGCCCGTCCGACGAGCCGCTGGGTGGCCATGTCAAGCCAACAGGGGTTCGCCTTCACATAGACTTCACTTGGGAGGCTTACGATGAGCCTTTGACGGCGATCGTCGTCGGCTGATGCCTCCGCTTCCAGTGCTTTCTTGATGCTTCGAGTCCACGAAACGGGCTGAATTTCACTGCCCGAGGCTTCCATCTCAAGTATTTCCCGCAGGGCTTCCAGCACTTCCGCCATGCGGTTGAATTCCTCAAGCAAAAGTTCAAGCACGTGCCGGGCTTCCGACTCATTCAGTTGGCCCATCAACGCGACTTCGGCGGACCCACGAAGAGATGTCAAGGGCTGGCTTAGCATGTGGGCGAGTCTGGTAAGAGCTTCCAAGAAGTCGTCTTTTTTTGTATTCGGGTTATCTGACGTAACGGGACGGTTAAGATTTTTCATATGCTTCTTCTGAAGCGAATCAGGGTCTTCTTAACTACTGAGGATTTCCGATACGGTATCCGACCCCGCGGACTGTGCGAATCAGCTTTTGTTCCGACCCTTCGTCGATTTTCTTTCGCAGGTAATTGATATAAACATCCACGACATTGGTCATGGTGTCGAAGGAAAAGTTCCACACATGCTCTATGATCATCGGCCTTGAGACCGCGCGGCCCTGATTTCTCATGAGATATTCGAGCAGTGCAAATTCCTTTGGGGTCAGTTCGATTTTTCTTTCCCCTCGACGCACGGTCCTCTCCACAAGGTTCATTTCGAGGTCTTCAACCCTGAGCGTGAAATCGACAGGAGTACTCCCGCGGCGCAGGAGGGCCCTGACTCGGGCAATCAACTCGCGAAAAGCAAAGGGTTTGACCATGTAGTCGTCGGCCCCAAGGTCGAGGCCTTTTACGCGGTCTTCGACCCGGGTGCGTCCCGTCAATACCAACACAGGCAGGTTTTTCTTTCGGGTCCTGATTTGGCGCAGCACCTGAAGCCCGTCCATTTTGGGCAGTATCAGGTCAAGAAGCAGAAGGTCATAATCATAGGTCTCAGCCATAGACAAGGCCTCTTCACCGTCCGGTACAACGTCCACGGCATAATGCTCGGCTTCCAGCCCTTTCTTCAGGAAACTGGCTACGGGACGATCGTCTTCAGCAACAAGAATTCGCACTCAGATTCTCCATCGGGCCGGCCAACAGGTCAGGACCTGCACCGGCCCTCGTCGATTCCGCACTTCATTTGGCGGCCATCATTAGTCATATTTAACTTCGGCAAAATGAGGGCGGATGTTGAGACAAGAGGCTTGACGAAACGAATAGTTGCAGGGCGTCATCGGGGTGGAAAACCCCAGGGGAAATCCCTGGCAGTCATGTCGCAGCTATCTGCAAGAGTGATGGCACTACTGCTTTCTGATTCCAAACTTTTCCAGGCGATACTGAAGGGTTCGGAATGTCATGCCCAGTAGCTGAGCCGCACGGGTAATGTTTCCGTTGGTCCGCTGCAAGGCTTCCATGATCTTGGCCTTTTCGTGCTCCTCCCATGAAGTTTCAGGGATAACGGGCGTCAGCGCGTTAGATGAGGGCGCAACGGCAGCGGCCCGAGTTTCGCCCGGGCTGGTTTCTTCTCTTGTCAGAAGGATTTCCGGTGGCAGGTCCTCAAGCTCCACCCGGCTCGATTCGCCCAGCACTACCGCGCGTTCAATCGCCCATTCCAATTGCCGGACGTTGCCGGGCCAGTGAAAGGCTTTCAGCGCCTCCAGGGCTTCGGGAGAAATTCCACGGACTTCCCGCCCTGATGCCAACCCAGCCTTTCGCATGAAATGCATTGCCAGTTCTTCAATGTCTTCTTTCCGGTCCCTTAACGGCGGGCAGACAATCGGGATCACCTTAAGACGGTAGTAAAGGTCCTCCCGGAATTTCCCTTCCCGCATCAACTGGTCCAGGTTACGATTAGTGGCAGCAATAATGCGGACGTCCACCTTGATCGTTTCTGTTCCGCCAACCCGCATGATTTCCCGTTCTTGGAGCGCCCGCAGTATCTTCGCCTGCATCGCCAGACTAGTGTCTCCGATTTCGTCGAGAAAAAGGGTGGAATGGTCTGCTCGCTCAAAAAGTCCTTTCTTCTGCTGATGGGCGTCGGTAAAAGCGCCCTTTTCGTGTCCAAAAAGCTCGCTTTCGAGCAGGCTCTCCGTAAGCGACGCGCAGTTGACCGCAAGGAAAGGTTGGTTATGCCTGGGGCTGTGCCGATGAATCTCCCGTGCCACCAATTCTTTTCCTGTTCCGCTCTCTCCCAATATCAGGACAGTGTGGGCGGTCGGCGCTACCTTCAGGATCATCCGGACCATTTCCCTGATAGCGGGCGAATTACCAATGATGGTCCTCTTCAGCGATGCCAGCCGCTCAAAAGCGTCATTGACGACTTCGAGTAACTTCGAGCGGTCCACAGGTTTTTCGAGATATTGATAAACGCCGCGCTTTGTGGCATCGATGGCCGATTCGATGGAAGGGTAACCCGTAATAATGACAATCGCGACTGTGGGGTCTGCTTGCAGGATTTCAGTTAAGAGGTCGATTCCGGTCATGCCTGTCAGGTTCAGATCTGTCAGGACCAGATCAAACCTCTTCTGTGCGACAAGCTTGAGGGCCGCCTCCCCACTGGGAGCCGTTACAGTCTCATAGCCTTCGTCCCGCAGGATGTCGCGATAAATCTCCCGCTGCCGCTGCTCGTCGTCAACAACCAGAATGGAGCCTTCGGGCATAATTAGAAATCCTTATGCAACTCGTGAAGAAGAAAGTACGGGGGCATGAGGCATGGCGGAACCGGTAAAAGGTAATTCCACGATCATCTCAGCGCCAGCGTGGTTATTGGAAGAAACGTAAACGCGGCCGCCGTGGTCTTCAATAATCTTCCGAGTAATGGCCAGTCCCAGCCCGAACCCGGTTGCTTTGGTCGAAAAATAGGGAGCGAAAATCTTCTCGCGGTCCTGTTCCGGAATGCCCGGTCCAGTGTCCCGAAATCGCAACTGCATCAGAGATCGCGCGTCGCCATCCGTCACTTGTTTCGCTTCAATGAAGATTGCCCCCCCGTTTGGCATGGCCTGCACGGAATTCGTGAGGATGTTCAGGAAGCAGGTCTTGAGTTGTGCAGCATCTGCCCGAAAAGAGGGTAAATCAGCCGGCAATTCGGAAACAATCGTGATGTCCTGCGACTTCGCTTGTTTTTCGACCAACGCTATGGCCTGATCGATGATCACCCGCAGGTCGCAAGGAGCGATGTTCGGTGGGGTTTGCCTTCCAACGGCCAGGAAATCGTTGACCAGGCGATTCAATCGAATAATTTCCTCTTTCATGTTGGCAAGGCTTGCGCGAAGTTCACGGTGGGGCGCCTCATCCATCAGCCATCGCTTGGCCCGAATCTGATCGACGCTCAGGTTCAGGAAATTAAGAGAATTCCGGACCTCGTGCGCAACAGTGGAGGCAAAATGGCCGAGCAGAGAAGTTTTTTCCGCTTCGTTCAGCCGCTTCTGAAGTTCACGTGCGTCGCGAAGCCGCTCTGCCATTTGGTTAAAAGTGCGGGCCAGCAGTCCCATTTCATCGCCGCCGCCTTCCGGCAGCTTCACATAGAGATTACCCTGCGCCACCTGGTTCGCCCCTTCAACAAGCTGGTCGATGGGCTTGGTGAAACGGAAGGTCAGATAAACAATTGCGAACATACCGGCCAGCATCGTTACTAAAATCCACACAAGCCAGAGGAAATAGACATGATTGAGCATGGCGCCCACCTCGTCCATTTCGCCGCCAACCTGGACATAGCCAATCACTTTTTCGCCCTGGATGATCGGAAATCGGATGTCGTAATGCTGCTGGCCGGCCTGCGAGTCCGTCTCAATGTCGCGTAACTGTGCCGTAATCTGGATCGGACCTTCTTTGGCCATGGTCTTTCGCTTTCGCAGCTTGACTTTCGTTCCGATCTGGTGCGGATTCGTACTCGCCACGACTTCGCCCGTTGGCGACAACACATTGATCGAAGAAAGTCCCGCGCCCTTCAGCGCACTCAGGTATTCGCTGAGCGCTTGCCGACGGTCCGCCTTGGTAGGAATGCTGGCCCGGGTAAGCTCAATGATTTCCAACAGGTCGGAAGTCTGTCCCGCCACATAAGCCTTAATGCGGCGGTTATGCTGGACATATGCGATCATCAGAATGGCGCTTGTGCTCGTGGTGATCAGAAACATCACCAGCACCAGGCGAGTGCGAAAACGCAGGTTAAGGATGCCTTTTTTCAATGCCAGCCTCGGAGGACTCACTCCCAGCCCCCATCGTTTCTGATTCTAGCTGAAGCTTCTTCGCAGGGTCAACGAACCCACTCCCCAGCTTTCTTCATACGCTTTTTGTGCAGAGGAACTCCAGGCGGTCTGCCAACGGGCAGGATTTTACTTGTTCTTTTCTTTTTCCGAACTCAAATAGACCCGCCCGCCAATTTGAAGGTCGGGCAGAACAAATTCAGTGTATTCCCCATTGTTTTCAGGACGAACTTCGGAGTAATTCCCATGCTCCGGCGTTTCATAGCGAACCTTCGAGAATACACCCTTTACTCGCACCTGAACACGCTGGGGTTGCTGCGCGTAATTCACTAATTCCAACTCCATGCTGTTCGTGTGCGGCTCTCGAAATGCGAAGACCAGAACTGTCAGGGCATTCCATAGGCGAACCAGGCTGCCGCGGCTGCCCAAGAGGTTGCGGACCAGTTCGGCAAATGCCTCGGGGTCCGCCACAGGCT
This sequence comes from Terriglobia bacterium, assembly GCA_035652895.1. GTDB lineage: Bacteria > Acidobacteriota > Terriglobia > UBA7540 > UBA7540 > SCRD01. The sequence continues at coordinate 155,356 of DASRCX010000060.1, read as the reverse complement.
CAGACAGTTCGACTACGCGGCCTCGGTCCACATTGTATGTTTTGCCTGCTTCGGTCTTTGTGGACGAAAGCACTCCCCATGGGAAGCGTCCTTGCAGTCGCACGAGCACTACCGTCCCTGCCTGAGATGCAAATGCCTGAAGGGCCCTCAGCCCCTGCTCTTCCGGACGCGAGAAGACGATAGCCATCTGCAAATGCATCAACCGCTGCAACGTCACATCACTGGGCCGCAGCACCGTGAATAGAATGTTGTGCCTCGCCATAAGGTTCATTGCTTCGTACGCTTCGTCGTAATTGTCTGCGACCACCGCGATGTCGGCGCACGGATGCCCGGCGGGCATGTTTCCCGCTGAATAGAAATGCATGTAGGTTTTCAGCCGCTCCCATTCGCGCCGGGCGGCCTGGTTTCCATCGGCCAGGGCCTTTTGGAGGTTCGGGTGAACAGGCAAAATCAGGTCAGCGCGCATCGCTCCGGCCTCAGCCACTGCAAGCGCGTAGTCCGCTGCCTGCGGGCCCAACCGGCGTTCCAGAGGATCGATCAAATCCCATGAGAAACTTAAAAGAGGTGGTTCGTTCGGCTGGAGAGCGCTTACAAATCTTGCCAACGCCACATTCGAGTCAATCCAGGGCTGCTCTGTTGGAGATGAAACGACAAGAACCCCATCCTTGCTGACGACCATATTGCCCCGGATCTGTGGTTGTTTCCCCTGCGATCCGGGTTCGAGGACAACTAGCTTAGGATAGGTGCGGCGTAATTTCTCGATGAGTTCCCGCGTGGCATTCGACCAAGGAGCCCCGGATTCACTTTCCACAATGATTCCCGCGAGCCCGTTCGATGCTGCGACACTTGCGGCAGTGGCTGCATCGGTCGGCCGGACCCCGGCAAAAACGCGGTAGCCAAGGTTCCTTGCCGCATTCATCAAACCGACGCTTCCCGGGTTCCAGGGGACAACCAAATCCCTGACCCCAATTTGTGTGACTAATGGAATGCCGGGCTCAGTCCATTGAAGAAACACTCGGCCCCAGGCTGGCGCAGCAACAATCAGCAGAAGGGCGGACAGGAGAACGACTCGATGGCTTCGCATCTCAATCAATCTACTCAATGAATTGAATCAGCCGGATGGTTCAGAGATATCCGCGGTCCATGGGAAACCATTTCAGAACTACCATGAGAAGAAATCCAAACGGCCGATACATTCGGCAAATTCCTGACCAAGGCCCTGCCGCGCTCCGGCCCCATCAGCAGCAAGGTTGTGGAAAGCGCATCAGATTCTGTAGCTGAATCAGCAACAACGCTGACGCTGTAAGGGGTCGTTACGGGGATACCCTTCACCGGATCGATGATATGTCCGAATGGTGCGCTTCCGGCCTGGGGATTGCGGGTCTGTTCAGATGTCGAAACACTGTTGTCTCTAAGGCTGACTGCAGGACCCCGTTTCCTTGTCGGGTCGTGCAGGTGGACTAGCCATGCGGGCAAGCCGGGCGGGGCGCCCATCGCATAAATCGTGCTTCCTCCGGCATTGATCAAGGCATTCTTGATTCCAAAAGACCGCAGCACGGCCACCACCTGGTCTACGGCGTATCCCTTGCCTATCGCACCCAGGTCGAGCGCCATGCATGACGAACGGAGCTCTACGCGGTCAGGCGGGACCAGGACCACTTTTTGCCATCCTATACATTTCTGTAGCTCTTTGATTTGTTCCGCGGAGGGAGCATTACCGCCCCGGATCTCCTCTTTCCAAACCCTGGAGAGCGGGCCCACAGTGATATCAAACTTGCCCGTGGACAATTTCGAATAAACCAGCGACTGTTGAATGATGCGGTACAGATCGGCGGGAACCAACTCTGCCCGATAATGAGCAGTGCTATTGATCCGGCTGAGGTCGCTGCCGGGATCATAGTCGCTCATCATATGGTCCAACCGAATCACTTCAGCGAAGGCTTTACCAATTGCACGGGAGGCCAGCGATGGCGAAGAGTTGTACGCTGCAATTTCAAAAACCGTGCCCATGGCGTACTCTTTCCTGTAAACAAGCTGGTTCGTCTGGGCAGAAACCTGAGTCTGGGCGACCCCTAACAACAGGAATTGCAGAATGGTCCTACCCGTACATCCTCTATTCCAGCGCATAAACCATTCCCTGATTGCCTGTGAGATAAATGTTGCTCCCCGTGAGGACCGGAGCCGACTGAAGAGAGCTTCCCAGTTCGGCGGTCCAGATAATCTTGCCCGTCGATGCGTCGTGGGTTGAGAGTGCGCCAGCCTGAATGCATACAATGCCGTCACCAATAACCGGCGGTGCCGTGATGCAGTTCCCGACCTGGGACTTCCAGCGGAGCCTGCCAGTATGAATATCGAGGGCATAAAGGAATCCGTCTTTACTGCCTATAAACGCCGTCTCGCCGCCTACGGCCGGGGACGACGAAACGCCCAAGCCTGTATCAAATTTCCAGCGCTCAGAGCCGTCGTCGGCGTCGAACGCATAAACGGAAAAATCCTCTGATCCCACCAAAACCCTATTTCCAGCAACTGCGGGAGAAGAATCGATCACGTTGCCGGTAGGAGCGCTCCAGATCACTCTGCCGGATTTCGTCGCAAGACAGTAGAGTCGATTATCGCTGCATCCGAAATAAACGCGGTTGGGCATAGCGTATGCCGTTGAATAGACCCGCGAGCCGAGGTTCCGGAACCATTCAGTCTTACCGCTTTCAGAATCGACGGCGTAGAAAATTCCATCCGCAGAACCAAAGAAAGCCTTGCCGTCAAGAACGACCGGAGACGTCCAGACCTCGCCCTCCGTCTGCGTCGCCCACATTTCCCTGCCCGATGCACAATCAAGCGCGTAAACACGGCCATTGTCACAACCAAACAGGACCTTGCTGCCTGACAGCGAGGGAGTCGAATGGATTGGACTTCCTGCATTGAATTGCCAGGCGTGTCTGCCTGTCCGTACATTGACGGCATGGAGGAAACCATCGAGGCAGGTAACAAAGAGCAGATCGCCTCCAAGCACCGGCGCGGAACTTACCGATCTGCCTAGCCGCACTCGCCACAAAAGGCCCTTTGGCGCCGGTGCCGGCTTCGGCCCCAGACCGCCAGTACGCGTGCTGTCGCTCATGAGCGCGACCCAGCGAGATGTTTGATTTGAGGAATGGCCCATGGATCGTTAAGTTCCGAGTTCGATTCGGCGGCGGTCGATTTTGTGGAGATCTGAAACGCCGAGTCCCAGTTTACCGGCAGCAGATATGTGTCCCGGCTGGCGGTAGAAGAGGTTCTTGTTTGGATTGTAATAGTACTCATTGCTGTCTGGAGTAATGTTTTCTGGGTTGCGGTCCCACAGCGATAATGCCCCTTCCAACTTCCTCTTTTTTTCGATGGTCTCCAACTCGATGGTATCGACCGCCACAGGATCAGTCCCAAGGATGAGCAGGCCGGATTGTGCGATAAACTTTTGCACTTGCGTCAGCGGCCCTCCATGCCATACCTCTCTCATGCCGTCCATAATATGCAGAACTGCCTTGGAGCGCAGCGGTTCAACAGAACACATGATTCCAATCAGCGGGTCGGTAAAGGTAATGGGTTGATGGTGAGAGCGTGCGACATTATTGAATGAACCATATCCAAGATTTTTGAGACAGCCCGTGACTCCTGAAGCAGAGTGGTCTTTCAGAGTGGGAACATTGATGATTTTTGTAACTTCCCGGGAGACGACGCAAGCAAGATATGAACGGGTTTCCCATTCGCCAAAGAAGTTTGCTTCACAGTAAACGTTCATGTCGTATCCGGAGAGGTCAGGCCACCCGTTCTCGATGCCGACCAACCGAATGCCCACTGGCAGAAAAGCCTGAAAACTTCCCATCTCAACTTCGTAGGAATAGCGGTCATAAATGACGATGTTGTGCCTCGGAACACCGATCAATTCAAGGCAACGAATAATCTCCCGCACAAGCTCAGGCGACGAATAGCACGCCGGCGCGCCCGAGGGGTTGATCTTAATGCCGACGACATCATTGGGTTTGACAAAAAGCGACCAGGCGTCCAGAAGGGAGGATTTGCCCGTAAGCTCGCGCATCCCTGCGTCCAGCATGCGCCGCACAGCGGGCTCTGAAACACGGTTGTTTGAAATCGCGCGGGGGTCAAAAACCTCAACGACTTTGCCTGGGTAAAGACCCGGCATGCCAAGCGGCGATGGCTCATATCCGGGTAGTCCGTGAGTATGAATGGGAGGAGTCTCTGGCTGAGTGAAAAGTTTTGCCTCGTCTGCCTTTAATCGTCTGGCCAGCGAACCCGCGTATCCAAGACACGCGTTCTTCAGGAAGGTCCTTCGCTTCATCATGGTTGTTCCCATTCCGGGAATGCTTCAGCGCGGATAGTCGTCCGCGGTTGAAGGAGGGCTGGAGCCAAGTTCAGGCGGCGTAAAATACTGCTTCCTGGCTCTTTGCCATTCCACCATGCTAAGACCTGACGGATCGAACACGATGCGGCCCGCCCGTACAGTCATCCGAGCAATCAGCTTGACATTGCCATCCATCCGCGCGTAGCCATCATCAGAATAACTGTATTTCCCATGCAATTCCTGGAGCACCGCAATATCCGCTACGCTGCCCACCGACAGTGTGCCCAGGTCCGGACGGTGGATTTCGCGCGCCGGGTTTACTGTCGCCTCCTGAATCACCGTTTGAAGCGGAACTCCCATAGCCAGAAATTTCGACATCACATTCACCATGCTGATGGCCTTCGTGGTCATGCTCTCTGTATGAAGGTCCGTCGAGATTGAATCCGGCAGAAATCCCTGGGCCACCGCCGGGACAGCATTCCGGAACCAGAAGCTCCCAGCTCCATGACCGACATCGAATATTACCCCGCGCTTGCGCGCTTCTTCCATGATGGGATTGAGTTTGCCGTCAGACAGAATAATGGGAAACTGCTGCGCGAAAACATGGGTGTGGATGTCGCCGGGACGCATCTTCTTGAGAATCAGTTCTGCGTAAGATCGCTGCGGCGGCCGCGGCCAGAAGTCCACCATAACGGGCACGTTCGCCATGCGGGCGCATTCTTCCGCCCGGTCAACGGCCGTCCATGGCTGATGTTCGGCATCCCAGGGTCTTTCAGTCCAGTAGTGCGCCGTCTTCACTCCAACGATCAGGTCTCGGTTCTTTTGAATCGTTTCCGCACAGAGTTTTGGGTCCATCTGATCCACTGTCTGCTCAAGCCCGCCATTCATCCCATTTGCCACAATATTCAGGAAGGCCAGAACACGAACTCGGGAATGCTCCATCACCATCTCTTTTTCCCGTAAGAATGTATCCGCGCCACTGCTGCCGGCATCGACGATGGTCGTTACCCCGGAAGCCAGAACCATATCGGGAGGGATTCCGAATGGTGGCGTATGGGTGCGGGCGCTTGGCGAATACCAGTCGTCTGGAGCGCCGCCATAACCGATGTGTACGTGAATGTCCACGAGGCCGGGCGTTACGTAGAGGTCATGAACGTCAACGGTTTTCTCGGCCTCGGAGGAAGGAATTCCAGCTTCGAGGGCAGCAATTTTGCCGCCGGCTACCGCTACATCCATCACTCCATCAATCTGGTTGGCTGGGTCAATCACATGCCCGCCTTTTAACAGCAGGTCATAGCGAGGCTTCTGTTGCTGACCCGCGGCAAGAGCAACCGCCGCTATCAGGAATAGGGCCACAATGGTTATTCCAAGAAATTTGTTCCGTTGGCACGTCATGTACCCACACTCCTTATGAAAGTTGGCGATGGCCTCGGATAAGCCTTGTCAGTGCGGCCCGGATAAACGGCTCGACTGCCGCGCGCTCCAGCCATCGATGATCCGGTGATGGAACTTTATCACAACCCGAAACATGCATCGCATGAATCCTGCTGCTGCCAACAGCAGTGAAAAAGAACTCCGTCGCCGGCTTTTTCAGCGATAAGTCAGAAGGACAATCCTTTTGTCCAACGCGCAAGAACCATAGCTTGCCTCGACTGTTCTTTCCGGATAAACTGCCGTCCTACAGCGAGTGACGGGCAGGCCGGGCGAGCGCGCCGCCATGGAAATTTCCCAGGTCGATAACCTCCAGGGAGGTGACGCGTATGTTCAAGCTTAATCGGCGAGAGTGCATGCATAGCGTGCTGGCGGCCATGGCAGGAGCGGCTGCGCCTTCCGCGGTTCGTGCACTATCAACTCCGTCTCAGAGTGACAACCCGGACAACGGAAACGACAAATTCAAAATATGTCTGGTCTGGGGCGCTGATGACCCGCACCGGGTGAAATTGTCGAAGCAGATCGGCGTTACCCATGCGATCGCTGGGACCGCCTCCGCTCTCAGCCGAGTGCCTCGGTCACGCTATGCGGAGACGGTTGCAAGGATTAAAGCTGATTACGAAACGGCCGGGCTGACGATTGCCGGCATCGAGAGCCATCCTGTGCCCGCGGAAAAGATCAAGCTCGGACTGCCTGGCCGCGACGAAGAGATTGAGAACTATATCGCAGCGATCCGGGCCATTGGTCAGGCCGGCATCCCCATGGTCTGCTACGACTTCATGGCGGGTATTGACTGGTATCGCACGAACATGCATTTTCCTGGCCGAGGTGGCTGCAGTTCGTTATCTTTTAACGTTCGCGACGTTCCGGAAGGACTTACACAATGGGGCCGAATCAGCGAGAAGAAAATGTGGGACAACATCACATACTTCCTGAAGGCTGTCATTCCCGAGGCTGAAAAATCGAATGTAAAGATGGCTCTGCACCCGGACGATCCTCCTGTCCCGGAGCTTCGAGGTATCGCGCGCATCATCATCAGTCCGGAAGCTTACCGCCGGGTGATGAACATCGTGCCAAGCCCCGTGAACGGTGTGACGTTCGAAATCTCCGTTTACTATCTGATGGGTGCAGATCTCGAGGCGATTGCCAGGGAATTCGGCAGCAAAAGGAAAATCTTTTACATCCATGCGCGCAACCTTAAAGGATCGCGCGACAACTTTGTGGAGACCTTCCAGGACGATGGCGCGATCGACTTTGGGAAAGTGTTTCAGGCACTCTATGACAGCGGCGTTTGCGTCCCATTGCGTCCCGACCATGATCCGATCCTTGACGGGGAAACCGATGTTCATCCCGGCTACGGGGTCCTGGGGAAAATACTGGGCGTCGGATATATCAAGGGAATCATGGCCAGCAGGAACATCCCGTACGTTTAGCACTTGCGGGTGCAGGTCGGAAGGCAGATGCCGTAAATGGATAAGAACATAACGTAACCTGAAACCGCAGGAGGTGATGGGACAATGTCTAAACACGACGACATGAGGATTGATCGCCGCGGAGTTTTGAAGTCCTCGGCGGCGATGTTGGGTGGTGCTTTCCTGACCGCGGACGCTGAAGCGGGCGCAGAAGCAAAGATTCAGGAAAACGTCAACACGCTATCGAGTCCGTCAAGCCTGAAGATTACCGATCTTCGCGTAGCGACTGTGGTAAAGCCCGGTCCGAGTCCCTGCCCGATTATCCGAATCGATACCAACCAGGGGGTCTACGGGCTGGGCGAAGTACGCGACGGCGCAAGTCCTACATACGCATTAATGCTCAAGAGCCGCATTCTTGGCGAGAACCCTCTTCGCATTGATTACATTTTCCAAAAGATCATGCAGTTTGGCGGCGACGCGCGCCAGGCGGGCGGCGTGGTCTCCATCGAAATGGCGCTGTGGGACATCGCCGGCAAGGTTTACAACGTTCCGATTTATCAGATGCTGGGCGGCAAGTGGCGTGATGAGATCAGAATTTACGCCGACACAACGGAGTCAAAGGACCCCCGGGTTTACGCTCAAAGAATGAAAGCCCGAAAGGAAGAAATGGGGCTGACATGGCTCAAGATGGACCTGGGGATTGATCTGATTAAGGACATACCGGGTACAGTAACGCAGCCCTCGGGATTAAGTCCGTGGGAGCAGAACTTTCAGCCGCATCCCTTCGTCGCGACCGAGGTAACCGAAAAGGGCATTGAGAAATTGAGCGAATTTGTCGCCGCGGTGCGGGAAGCCGTTGGCATGGAGATTCCCCTTTCGATGGACCATCTTGGCCACATCGGCGTGAAATCCTGCATCCGCCTCGGGCAGGCTTTCGAGAAGTTTAACCTTGAGTGGATCGAAGACGTCATCCCCTGGTTTTACATGGACCTTCTCAAGCAGATTACAGACGAAAGCCCTACCCCGACGCTGACCGGCGAAGACATCTACCGCGAGGAAGATTTTGAAAAGCTTTGCGCCAATCACGTTGTGGATAAAATTCATCCGGACCTTTCCACTTCCGGCGGCATCCTCAGGACGCATCGCATCAGCGATATGGCGTTCAAGTACGGCGTCCCGATGGCCATGCATATGGCCGGCACACCAGTAGCCTGCATGGCGAGCGTGCATTGTGCGGCGGCGTCACGGAATTTCCTGGCGATGGAAAATCATTCGCTGGACGTGCCCTGGTGGCAGGACCTTGTTGAGGGAATTGACAAGCCGATCATCCACAAGGGCTACATCAAGGTCCCTGATAAACCCGGCCTCGGCGTGACGCTTAACGAGGACGCAGTTCGCCAGCACCTCAAGCCCGGGACAGGTTATTTTGAGCCCACGATTCAATGGAATGAAGATCGCTCCTGGGACCGCCTGTGGAGCTAAGGGGTCATTGGTTCTGGCGTCCCACCTGGACTGCAAGGGAGCGGTCTTGGAACTGCGGGAATTAACGTTGCTCTCAGACACTTGTCATTGCGGGACCTTCATCCTCAACTTTGAACCTTTCTGCGCCACCCAGGCGTTAAACTCTTCGACCATTTTGCGGGTCCAGCGCCCATCGATTTCGCCCGGCGTATATTTCCCTTCCCGGAGCATTTCGTGTCCCCAGTCATCCTGCAAGTGAGTCAGTTCGGCATGGTCTGCAACCTGCTCGGCCAGTTCCGCCGGGATAAAGGTCACTCCTTCCGGCCCGCCCAAGGCAATGTCTCCTGGCATTACTGTTGCATGCCCAATCCGGATTGGCACATTGATTCCCATCAGCATCACGTCGCGCAACGCGGAGGGATCGAAGCCTCGAGTATAGATTTGAAATCCTTTAATTTCTTCCAGGCCCACAACATCGCGCACTGCGCCATTGACAATCAGTCCCGTATGGCTTTTCGCATAAATCGCTGTTCCCAGATTGTCGCCGATCAACGTGCCGTCTTTGATTTTTCCAAACAGGTCAACCACCAGAACATCGCCCGGCTTAAGAATGTCGATGATCCAGGAATTCTGGGCTCCAATCCGCCCTTCCTCCTTGCCATGCCTATTAATTATTTCGTTAACATCCGGCCGTGAGGGCATGAACACTGCGGTTACTACGCGACCAATGAGCTGATCTCCCGGGTTAATCACCTTCCATCCCGGTTCAAACTGGTTTTTGTAACCTGCCGGCATCAGCACTTCCCAGGCCTCTTCAGCGGTCACCCCCTTAAGGCGTTGGAGGACAGAATCGGGAACGTCCGGGCGGCCGTCCGGAAACCTCGCTCCACGCCATGCGCTGGTAAAATCGATTCGCTGCTCCCTCGTGAAAAGCCCAAGTTGAGCGTCAGCAGGGCTGACCATCGAACAGCACAAAAGAAGTTCGGCAGCAATGAGAGCCCACTTGCACCTGTATTGAGGCATGGCCTTCGGTTTTCCTCCTGTCTCAAAATTCAGCGAACTCGATTCTACTCCCAAAAGAAGAAATTCCTTCGGGACCCTCGCGAAAGACGAGGGTTTCGCAGATCTTGCATTATTCCTGGCCCCTTCGCCCTAACGGGGCTTGACGGCGATGGCGGAGATTTCAATTCTGGCATCGTTCACCAGCCTGGCCACCTGGACCGTTGTGCGCGTGGGTTTGGGGTCTGGGAAGAAAGTCCTGTACACGCCGTTCATTTTTGCGAAATCGTTGATGTCAGCGAGATACACGTTTACCGCCACAACGTTGCTCATGGTCATTCCGGCGCCTTCGACGATCTTACGGATGTTTTCCAGAGCCGCGCGCGTCTGTGCCTCGATCCCCGGCTCGAGCTTCCCATGAGCGTCGGTTCCCTCTGTCCCCGCCACGTACAGCGTATTGCCCACCAGGATTCCGTTGCTGAAAGGCAGCCCTTCCGGGCTTCCCGGCGGATTGATTGCTCGCGCCTGCGGCCCGGATGGCTTCGGTCTGGCCGCCGCAAATTTGATCGTTGCAGCCGTCAGCAAAGTGATTGCAATAGTCATCATGGTTCTTTTCATGGTTCGCCTCCTCTCTTTGCTCGGACATGAGGGAAGTTTGGACGCAAATGCTGTGCGCCAGCGCCCCTTCATGTCCCAAAACAGGTACGCTCACCGGAAACCCCGGGCCCTTTGGAGCGATTAGAACAGACATCTATATACGCGAGAACCCATCACGTTGCAATTACTTTGTCGGAGATTCAATGCGCGCCAGGAAATATGAGGTTTTGCGAAAGCGGCTCTGAAAACCGGGGGACGAAATGATCAAGTGCTGGGATTTAGACCTGGTCAGCAAGTATTCTCTAATCCGCAAGCATGCCTGCAATACGGACAGCATAATGACTTGACCGGCCCCCGGCGCCATTGTAAGTTAAGCCTAGTTCAGAGTGCGCAGATTCGAGTTTGCCATTGGCAGCAGGACCATCGCAACAACGAGCGCTCTTCGGGTCCTTTTAGCGTGACGACTCATCTCAACCGTTCGACATTTGGCCAGCGACTGCCAGGGCTGTTCGATAGTGACTCTGCGGAGAAGATTGTTTTTATCTTGCTTTCCAACACCAGCGCTCTGAAGCATTGAATAGATACAATGAGGCCAGCCTATGACAACCCACTTTTTCTCGCGGCGAAAATTCTTTAAATACGGGAGCGGCGTGCTGGCGGCTTCCGCGGTCTTTTCCGAGCGAACTCCTGAGATAAAGGCGAAGCAAAGGAACCGGGAAACACCGGAGGGAGAGGACTATTACTCCAAACTGAACCTGACGCCTTTCATCAACGCGGCGGGAACATACACCATTCTGACGGCATCAATCATGCCGCCGCAGGTCCGCGCGGCCGTGGATCGTGCCGCAACCTCGCCGGTGAAACTGATCGATCTGCAAAAAGCAGCGGGCGAATACTTGGCCAGACGTCTGCACTGTGAAGCGGCGCTTGTCAGCGATGGAGCGGCATCGGCCTTGACCCTGGCAACGGCGGCCTGCATCACGCGCGGGAACCCGGAAGCAATAGTCAAGGTTCCAAATGATTTGAGCGGCCTTCCCAACGAAGTGCTCGTTCAGAAAGCACACCGCTACGAATATGATCATGCGATCCGCTGCTGCGGCGTCAAAATGGTGGAAGTCGAAACTCTGGAAGAGTACGACCGTGCTTTTACGCCGAGGACAGCGATGGCCCACTTCTTCAACGCAGCCCAAGGTGGGCAGATCAGCCGAGAAGACTGGGTGCGCATTGCCCACAAGCACGGCGTGCCGGCCTCAAACGACGCCGCAGCTGACGTGCCGCCCAAGTCACGGCTTTGGGAATACACGCAGATGGGATTCGATCTTGTACAATTTTCCGGCGGCAAAGGACTGAGGGGTCCGCAGAACAGTGGGTTGCTCCTGGGCAGGAAAGATCTGATTGAGGCGGCGGCGCTCAACAATAATCCGTACAGCGACACCGTAGGGCGAGGCATGAAGGTGTCGAAAGAGCAGATTATCGGCCTTGTGGCCGCAGTAGATTGGTTTCTGGATCAGGATGAAGAGGCCATGCGAGCGGAGTTTCAAAGGCGGGCTGATTTGATCGCGGCTGCGGTACGGGACATTCCATCGGTAAAAACGGAAATCTTTGTGCCACCCGTGGCCAACAATGTTCCTCACGTACTGATTACTTATGATATGGACCGGCTGAAGATATCAGCGAAGGACGTGCAGGAAAATCTTCGTAACGGAAACCCGAGCATCGAGTTAAATCCCGCTACCGGAGGCGACACGAGCGGACTGTTGAAAGGCCTTCCATCTGGACCCAACGTGATCGTGATAGGCGTATGGATGATGGAGCCGGGCGAAGCAGAGATTGTCGCCAGACGGCTTCGCCAGGTCCTTTCTCAATCAAGCACGGTTTGACGATCCTCAAATTTGATTGGGCGGAGGAAATTGCCTTGAAGAACCACACTCGCCGCGACTTGTTAAAAGAACTGGGGATGGGCGCCGCCATGTTATCTGTGCACCCTGGCACTGCCTGTACTGAGGAGAGCTACGCAGAAAAACTTCCAACGCGGAAAGATGACGGTCAGCCCGGTGCTCTGATGGCCATAGCCGCCCATCCTGGAGACGCTGTGTTTACGATGGGCGCGGCAGTGGCCCAGCATATCAGCAGTGGCGGCCGAGGTATCTTCCTCAGCCTTACCCATGGCGAGCGGGGCAATCCCTCAATTCCGCAATCTGAATACGGAGCAATGCAGGTGGCCGCCACTGAGAAAGCTGCAAAAATCCTTGGAGCGGAAACGGCATTCCTCGACTATCCGGATGGCGAACTTCCCGACAACGACCAAGCCCGATTCGCCGTCTGCGATGCGATAAGGCAATACGAACCCGAAATTATCATTACGCATTGGAAAGGCAGCTACCACAAGGACCATCGAGCCTGTTACAACATCGTTGAGGACGCGATCTTTTATGCCGGGCTGTCAGGCATCCAGCGAAAACTTCCAGCGCATTCGGTCAGCAAGCTTCTTTTTGCTGAAAACTGGGAGGACGCGGAGGGTTTCCGGCAGGACGTCTATCTGGATATCTCAAACATCTTTGAACGCTGGATCAAAGCTTGTTCAGTCTTCCCCATGTGGCACGGCGAAACCGGTTTCCACTACGACGATTACTACCAGAGCCTTGCCGTCGCGCGTGGTAGTCTCGCGAGAATCGGCCAGAAGGACACCAGCCGCTTCAGGTACGCCGTGGCGTTAATGCTTCCGATTAATTATGCCGCCCGCCGCACCCAGTCGTTATCCGCACCAGCCGTCACCGGACAGTCCACAATCTGAGCGCTCTGTGATAAAAATTGGAACATCGTTCCTGGGCTTTCGCGGCCTGTGAAAGCATAAGGGAATCCGAAATCCACGTAGCCATCTGGCCCCGGTTGGTGCGTAATAAGGCTCAACTTTTCATTTCAACCACCTCGATTGGTGCGAGGCCAGTCGATCCTCCATCGCCCGCCGGGTGTTGCGATCCAGAACAACCGTTTCGTTGGTGTGCCTCGGACGTGATGGTACAACACAGCGGCACGCTCGTAAAAGCCGCGCGTGTGCCACGAATCCCGGTACCTGTACCGCTCATAATCAAGGTGGTGGCAAAACTCATGGCACAGCGTGCTGAGAAATGTCCCGTATGACGTCACCTGTTTTCGAATGGCTGTCCTCATCCAGACACGGATGACCTTCTTTTGAGGGTCATAATCTCCGAACAGTTCCGTAGCCCAACCACCCTCCCGGCTGCGCAGCGGGCGGGCGGCGAGGATCCTGACCGGTGTAACCGTGACGTCGTAGAAGTCTGCGGCAGCTTCGAGAAATCGTGCACATGCCTGCTGAAGCGTCGACCTTTTGCCAGCCGTCAGCGCTGCTTCAATGGAAGTTGACAGGGCCCGAAGGCGTTCATCCTGTGGGAGGTCGAGGGTCCTTTCCTTGTCGCTCTTAATGAAATCGTCGAGCAGGTCCGCCTTTCGGGGCTTTCGGTCGGTAAGCATTCCAGCATCATTCTTGATCGTCACGATGGGGGCAAGCAAGTCCGCCCTCGACGCAGAAGGGTAGTGAACCCTTGAAATGACACACAGAATTGGGCACGGTTTCGGGGAAAGGTTGCCCAGGGAAGAGAAAACGATACTCCCGGAAATTTCAGCGCATGGCGGTTGAACGCCTTCGGACCTGCGCCGACGTGGCGGCGTTGGCGCAAGAGTTGGGGGTGACCCGACGATGTCTGTACAAATGGCGCCGGAAGCTCGAAGCAATTGAGCCAGGAGAAGAGGCCTCGCGGCCGGGCCCGCGCGTCGCTTTCCACCGGCAGGAAAACGAACGGCTCAAGCGGCTGCTGGCCGAGAAGACCCTGGAAGTGGATTTTTTCAAGGGTGGCTTGCAAAAAATCGAGGCTCGACGCCGGAGTCGCGGCGACTCTGACGGGACGGCATCTACGAGCAGATCCGCGAAGTGATGCCGCTGCAAGGCAGCCTGAGCATCGAGCGCATGTGCCAGTTGGCAGGAGTCAATCGCAGGAGCTTCTACCGGTCACTGAAGGAGCCGCAGCCGGCCGAGGAAGAGACGGAAGTGCGCTCCACGATCCAACAGATCGCTGTGGAGCATCGGCGGCGCTACGGCTGCCGGCGAGTCACCTCGGAGCGGCACAAGCAAGGCGTGCAGGTCAACCATAAGAAAGTGGCGCGGATCATGCGGGAAGATGACCTGCTGGGCATCCAGCCGAAGCGGTTCATGGTGACGACGAATTCGAATCACAAGCTCGAGGTGTACTTGAATTTAGCGCGGCGGATGAAGGTGACCGGAATCAATCAGCTCTGGGTTGCCGACATCACTTACATTCGGCTGAAGACGGAATTCGTCTATTTGGCCGTAATCCCGGATGCGTACTCGCGCAAGGTTGTGGGCTTGGCCCCGGATCGAATCATAACGGCGCGGCTGACGATCGGGGCGCTCAAACAAGCCATCGAGAATCGGCGTCCGCAACCGGGCTTGGTGCACCATTCCGGCCGAGGATTTCAATACGCCGCCGCGGACTACCTGGCGCTGATGGAAAAGCGCGGCATAGTCCCGAGCACGAGCCGGCCCGCGAACCCTTACGACAACGCGAGCTGCGAAGGCTTTATCAAGACCTGGAAGCGGGAGGAAATTTACGCCAACCAGTACAGCAACCTGAAACACTTGCGGGCGCACACCGAAGAGTTCATCAATGGAACTTTCAGCTTCTTTACCGGAGGGTCTGAAGGATAATGTTGGAGCCAATGCCCTGGTCTGGCAATCGAGAAAGAGCAATCTCATTCCAGAAAACCAAAGAAAAAGTATATACTTGGCCGCTGCGGTATAACAAAATCCGACGCAATCTTGTAAATGGGGCAATGAACTCACATGGTTAGGCGATTAATGCTCCTGCCGATGTTCCTGGTCCTATGCGCTATAGAGCCGGTTTCGATGCTGTCGGCTGCGACCAATAACTTGAGGCCGCCTGCCGTCCCTCTGGTAACCTCGAACCCTTATTTCAGCATCTGGTCTTTCGATGATCGTCTGACTTACGGCCCCACGCGGCACTGGACGGGAACGCCTCAGGAACTTCACAGCCTGATGCTCGTGGACGGCGTTCCCTGGCGGATCATGGGCGACGATCCTCGCAACGTGCAGGCAATGCCTCAAACCGGATTAGAGGTGACGCCGACAAGGACTATCTACGATTTCGAAGGCGGCGGGGTCCATGTCACTTTAACATTTCTGACACCCATGCTGCCCGATGATATCGACCTGATGTCCTGGCCGGTCACTTATGTTACCTGGCAAGTTCATTCCGTTGACGGAAAAGACCACGATGTCTCGATCTACTACGACAACACAGCGCAACTGGTGGTCAACACAGAAGACGAAGCAGTTGTGTGGAAAGAGGATCAGATCGGTGATATGGCCGGCTTGCGCATGGGAACACAGGCGCAGCCTGTGCTGCAAAAGTCAGGAGATAACCTGCGAATCGACTGGGGTTATTTGTACGTTGCAGTTCCTGCCCAAGGTAAAGCTAATGAGGCCGTGGCCCGGCTTCAGGGCGCGCTTCACGCTTTCGTTCGAGATGGGAGCCCTCCGGCCTCAGAGGCGCAGATGCCGGCGGTACCCAATGTCGCTATGCCGGCGATGGTCGTGGAATTCCATCTCGGTAATGTAAGCGCGCAACCTGTTGAAAGGCACTTGATTCTTGCCTACGACCAAATCTACTCCATTGAATACTTCCATCAGCGTCTTCGGCCTTACTGGCGATTGAAACGCACGAGCGCGGAGAAGCTGCTCCAGGAGGCTGAAAGCCAGTACAAGACCATCGAGGCCCGCGCGGCTCAATTTGATCAGGACCTCATGGCGGACCTTGCGCGGGTCGGTGGAGAGCAGTACAGCCTGCTGGCAGCGCTGGCATACCGCCAGGCGCTTGCGGCACAGATCATCGTGGCGGGGCCGGATGGCACTCCTTTCATGCTCCCTAAAGAAAATTTCAGCAATGGTTGTATCGGGACTGTGGACGTTATTTATCCCGGTTCACCGCTGCTCCTCCTGCTGAATCCCAGGCTGCTCGAAGCATCTCTTGTGCCTCTGTTCAAATACGCCCAGTCTGGGCGCTGGCCTTTTCCATTTGCCCCGCATGATCTTGGCACTTATCCGCTGGCCAACGGACAAGTGTACGGCGGACGGGAGAAATCCGAGGTTAACCAGATGCCAGTGGAAGAAACCGGCAATATGCTACTGATGGTTGCCGCAATCGCCCATGCTGAAGGGACAGCGAAATTCGCGGCCACATATTGGCCCCTGCTGACGCGCTGGGCTGAGTACCTGAAGGAGAAAGGGCTTGATCCGGCTAACCAGCTTTCTACCGATGACTTCACCGGCCATCTGGCGCACAACGCAAACCTCTCCATCAAGGCGATTGAAGCGCTCGCCGCCTACGCTGAACTCGCCGGGATGCTGCACAAAGACTCCACGGCCAAACTATACAACGAGACGGCGGCTGACTTCGCCGGTCGGTGGGTGAAGATGGCAGATGACGGCGACCACTACAGGCTGGCGTTTGA
This sequence comes from Terriglobia bacterium, assembly GCA_035652895.1. Lineage (GTDB taxonomy): Bacteria > Acidobacteriota > Terriglobia > UBA7540 > UBA7540 > SCRD01. The sequence goes on along the minus strand of DASRCX010000060.1, from coordinate 138,556 downwards.
TCTGCCTGGCAGTTGGAGCCAGAAATATAACCTGGTGTGGGACAAAGTGCTTCAGTTCCATCTTTTCCCGCCTGAAGTCGCTGCCAATGAAATTACCTACTACGAAGAGAAGGAAAACCAGTACGGGTTTCCGCTGGATAACCGTCGCGACTATACAAAGCTCGATTGGGAATTCTGGTCCGCGACGCTCGCCGAGAACGCAGCCGACTGGAACAAGTTGATCACGCCAATCTGGAACTGGGCCAACCAGTCACCAGGCAGGGTCCCATTGACGGACTGGTACTGGACATCGGACGGCACACAGGTTGGTTTTCAGGCAAGGTCAGTGGTCGGGGGATTGTTTATCAAGATGCTCGCTGACCAGGACACGTGGCAACGCTGGGTTGATCAGGCGAAGAAGAAACGGTGAACACCGACTCTGTGCATTCAAGACTTTCTGCCGGAGAATAGACCAAGGGCCTTAAAACAGGAGGGCGCCATGCTGAAGAGCCTGTTCTTAGTCATTGTAGCGTTTGCATTCATTGCCGCAGCCCTGCCGGCGCAGCAAACTGAAAAACTTCTCCTGACACAGGATGAGGTGTTGCGGCTGGTCAAGAAAAACAAGAACAATCCCGCGACGATTATAAGAACGCTCCAGGAACAAGGCGTTGACTTTGATCTTGACCCGAAAATTGAAAAGCGGATGAGAAAAGCAGGCGCGGACGATGAGATCCTTAATGCCATCTGGTCCGCCGGGCCCACGGTCCGCAACTTCAAGGGTGCCGTAACTACAAGCGCTACGGGCAAACCACTCCAGTCAACTTACAAGGAGGCCATGGGCTTCGAAACGCTCCAGAACGAACAAGACCCGGACACGAAAATCCGCATGGTACAGGAATTTGAGCGGCAGTTTCCAAAGAGCGACCTGCTGTCCTACGTTTACACTCAGGCCGCCTCCGCCTACGAGGAGAAGGCGGATTATCCCAATGCCGTGCAGTATTGCCGTAAGAGTCTTGAACTCGATCCCGAGAATACTTACAGTCTGCTTCTCATGGCAACGGTCCTCTCAGAACCAGGAATGAACCGCGGCCCCGCGGCGCAGACGGAAAAGAACCTGTCCGAGGCAAAGGTCGACGCAGAACGCGTCCTGGAGCTTTTGCCGAAACTTCCCGCAAGAAAGGACGAGACGCCGGAGCAACTGGAAGTCCGTAAAGCCTCGATAGCCTCAGACGCTCATTCCGCCCTCGGCTCAATTGCGATGCTCCAGGGGAATCTTGACGTCGCCATCAATGAATTCCAGCAGGCCATCAGGCTTTCATCGTCCCCCAAGGCAACGCTTTATTTCCGCCTTGGTGAAATCTACTCAAATGCAGGAAAAAAGCAGGAAGCGATTGATTCCTTCACCAAAGCCGCCGAAATCGGAAAAGGCACTGTCATTGAAACCTACGCCAGGCAGAGCATTCAACAACTAAACCAGAACAACTGAGCGAAAAGATTGCCCCAAGCCGGAACGGACTCGAAACGTTCACGTTAGCCCTGTCAAGGCACTACTCTAACGGGGCATAACTGCAGAACCGAAAACGCCAGGCCTCAATCCCTCCGCGCACGAGGGTCCGCTCTGGCGGGCAGCACGGGTTTCAACGACACCCGGCAGCCCGGCTGCGATTGAATCCCGCGGTCGCCTTCGACTTGGCGAGCCGAACGGACCTCTCGCCGTTTTGCGGCAAGGATCGCGCCGGTTACGCCTGAACCCTGCGCCGAACATTCAGGTTGACAGCCTCAGAACATTGGATAGAATATCGATGTTGAAATCCGATGTCGATTACTGATAGCACCCGGCTCTTCTCCGGACTTATCCGGCTGCACGTTCTTTATCATGCCTCGCAAGGGCCTGTCTTCGGCCTGGACATGATCCGCGAGCTTCGACGCCACGGATATGAATTGAGCGCCGGCACGCTGTATCCGCTTCTCCACGGCATGGAGAAGGGCGGTTATCTCAAATCAAGCAGACAGCTTTGCAACGGTCATTTCAGGCGGTTTTACAGAGCCACGCCCCTGGGCAGAAGGGCACTCACAGAAGGACGGGCAAAAGTCCGTGAATTGTTTGGGGAGTTGTTCGAGGAGAAAGAGCAAAGCAGCAGGCTCATCCGTGGGAAGAGAGCATAGCCAAAGGTTGAAAGCCACGTGGAATTGAAGTGATTTGATACACAACGCCGCCAGGAGAGCCAACTGATGGAAGCCAGTCGTTTCGGACGACGAGACCTCTTGCGTGCCGGCGCAGGTTTACTCTTCGCCGCCGCGACGACAAACGCCGGCCCTGCTTCGAGCACCAGGCCCTCTCCAGAAGGGGAAGCCGCCTCTGCTCAGCCGGAACGCGCCGATGTGACGATCCGAATCGGCGTGGGCTTGGTGGAAGTCGCTCCTCAGAGGATCCTTTCGACCATCACTTATAACGGCCAGTTTCCCGGCCCGTTACTGCGCTTACGCGAGGGCAGGCGAATTACCGTGGACATCCATAACGATACGGATTCGCCGGAGCAGTTACACTGGCACGGCCAACTCGTGCCGCCGGACGTTGACGGCGCGGCCGAAGAACGCACGCCATACATTCCAGCGCATGGGATGCGGCGAATATCCTTTGTCCCGCGGCCGGCAGGATTCCGCTTCTATCACACGCACCTGCGCGGAGGCAGCGACCTTCATCGCGGCCAGTACACGGGACAGGTGGGCCCTGTCTATATTGAGCCGGCGCAGGATGCGGGCGCGTACGACCAGGAAGTGTTTCTCGTGCTCAAGGAATTTGAGCCTTTCCTGAGCCGCGGTGGCGACATGGCTCAGGATTTCCTCTCACCCGCAACTGAAGTGCCAGCCCTTAAGGCACAGGGCGAGTCGGCCATGCGAGCGTCACTTGCGCGCGGATTGCCACACGGCTATGAGGTTGGCTATCGGCTGTTCACCATTAACGGAAAGATGCTCGGCCACGGCGAGCCTGTGCGTGTGAAAAAAGGCGAGCGCGTCCTGTTTCATGTGCTCAACGGCAGCGCAACTGAAATTCGCAGCCTGGCACTTCCCGGACACCGCTTTCGGGTTGTGGCACTCGATGGAAATCCGGTTCCAAAACCAGTTGAGGTCCCCGTTCTCTGGCTTGGAACTGCCGAACGCGTTTCGGCGATTGTCGAAATGAACAATCCCGGCGTCTGGGTAATGGGTGACCTCGCCGACGATGACCGAAATCGCGGAATGGGTATCGTCGTGGAGTATGCAGGCCGCAAGGGAAAACCGCAGTGGACGGCCCCTCCGGCTGCGCGCTGGGATTATACCGCTTTCGGCAATGAGCGCCCGACCGCCAATCCCGATGAAACATTTGAATTGACCTTCGCAAAAGACAATGCCGCCGACCACGGATTCAATCGCTGGACGATCAACGGCGTGGCATTCGATCGAAAGACGATGCCCGTCATGTTTCATCTGCGCCAAGGAAAGCGATACCGACTGAAGATGCGCAATGCCAGCGACGATATTCATCCAGTCCATTTGCACCGGCATACCTTCGAACTGACGAAATACGCGGGAAAACCAACTAGCGGCATTATGAAAGATGTGGTCATGGTAGGCGGATACCAGGAAGTCGAGATCGACTTCAATGCCGACGATCCCGGCCTCACGCTCTTCCATTGCCATCAGCAGTTGCACATGGACTTCGGGTTCATGGCACTGTTCGACTACGTCTGAGCGTCGGGGGAGTTGACTTTCGTCTTACCCCACTACGGGATGAGGAGCTTTGTTTTAGTGCCTGAAGGAGGGATACGGACTGTGCCGAGAAGGACGACCTACCGATTGCTAATCCTGCCTTTCGCATTGTCCGCGATACTCCTGGCAACGGTCGAGCTGAATTCCGCCCCTCCTCAGGATGCAGGGCCGAAGACGTTTACCCTGGAAGAAGCCGTCAATTACGCGCTCAGCCACTATCCCGCCGTTGAGGCCGAGCGCGACAAGGTTGAAGCGGCGCGCGGCGGCGTCGATTACGCACGCACTCACTATTTGCCACGTCTTGACTCCCTCTATCAGGCCAACCGCGCAACATCCAACAATGTGATGGGCATCATGATGCCTCAATCTGTGGTGCCAAGTGTGCGCGGCCCCGTCCTTCCGTCTTCATCCGATACTGCATGGGGAAGCATCGGCGGATTGCTCTTCTCCTGGCAGCCGTATGCTTTCGGCTACCGTCACGCGGAGGTGAATCGGGCGCGCGCCGGGGTTGACCAGGCTTCATCCAACCTTGAAGTGACTCGCCTGAGCGTGGCCACGCGCGCGGTTAACGCCTTCTTCAATCTTCTGGCGGCAGAGCAGGATGTTATCGTTGCAGACTCCAACGTCAAGCGGTGGGAGGTGGTGAATAAGTCCGTTCACGATCTCGTGGACCAGGAACTGAGGCCGGGCGCCGATGCTTCGCGCGCCGACGCGCAGTTGGCACAGGCCCAGATCCAGCTTATTCAGGCGCAGCAGGAAGTGGCGGTGAACCGCGCCGCTCTGGCGGACGCGTTGGGATTGGATTCGGGCGCGGTCGAAATTTCCGCCGGGCCGCTCCTGGGCCCGCCGCCGCAGAGTGCACCTCCGAAGCCGTCTCCTGCCTCTCATCCCGCCGCCGTCGCCCAGCAGAACACGGTGCGCGAAGCGCAGGCGGAACTTCAGATACTTCGCCATTCGTATTATCCGGGCGTTTACGTGCAGTCTTTTGTCTCCGGAATCGGCTCGGGCTTCTCTCCGGACGGGACTCTTAAAGGCGGCGCGAATGGACTGGGACCTGGGACAGAGAACTACGGTGCGGCACTCACCGTCACATTCCCGGTCTTCAACATCTTTGGCATTCATGCCCAGGAGAAGACAGCCAAAGCGAACGTGCAGGCCCAGAGGAATTACTATCGCCAGACGCTGTTGGGAATCAACGATCAGGTTGAGCAGGCGCAGGCAATGCTCGAGGGCGCGCGCCGTGTGGCTGAAAAGACTCCGGTCGAACTGAATGCCGCGCGGAACGGCGAGGTCCAGTCGCGGACGCGTTACCAGGCAGGTCTCACAACCATTGTAGAACTGGCCGAAGCAGAAGACCTGCTTCAACAGGCCGAAATCAATGATGCGCTGGCGCGGCTTGCCGTCTGGCACAACCTGGCAAATCTGGCCGCGGCCGAAGGTAATCTCGATCCCTTCCTTCAGCTTGCCCGGACAGGAGGTCACTAAAGCATGTGGCTGGTTCGCACGGCGCTGCGGCGCCCTGTTACGGTCCTGATAGCCGTCATTGGGGTTGCGCTCTGCTCAATACTTGCGGTCTCTCGCATGCGCATCGACATCTTCCCCAACCTCAACCTCCCAATCATTTATGTCGCGCAGCCTTACGGGGGCATGAGTCCCCGGCAGATGGAAGGTTACATCGTCTTCTATTATGAGTACCACTTTCTCTACATCAACGGCATCCAGAGCGTCGAGGACAAGTCGATCCAGGGCAACGGCCTTCTCAAGCTCACCTTCCATCCGGGAACGGACATGAGCGAGGCGCTCGCGCAAACGATCTCCTACGTAAATCGCGCGCATGCCTTCATGCCTTATGGAACGGTGCCGCCTTTCGTCATTCGCTTTGACGCCGGGACTGTGCCCGTCGGCGACATTGTTTTTTCCAGCCCGACGCTGACCATCGGGCAGATCCAGGACCTGGCCCTCAACCGCGTGCGTCCGGTATTCGCCACCCTGCCCGGAGTCTCCGCGCCGCCGCCCTTCGGCGGAAACCAGCGGACGATTGTCGTCACGATCAATCCGGAGCGTCTCCGCGCTTATCACCTGACGCCCGACGCCGTCGCGCAGGCCATCAATTCCGGAAACTCACTAATGCCCGCCGGCAACGTCCGCACGGGAAGCCTGCTCCGCATCGTCACCAGCAATTCGGTCGTGCCGAACATCACTCAGCAGCTTAATGATCTGCCGATTCGCACGGGTGCAGGTCCAACGGTCTATCTGCGCGACATCGGATACGTTTCCGACAGCACGGACATCCCTACGGGTTACGCGCTCGTGAACGGTCGCCGGGCCGTTTATGAGCCCGTCACAAAGCGCCCGGATTTTTCCACTCTTTCAGTCGTCAATGAAGTCAAAAAGAGCCTGCCTTATTTCCGCTCGCTGGTTCCATCGGAACTGCATGTCAGTTACGAATTTGATCAATCCGGTTTTGTGAAAAACTCTCTGGTTTCGGTTGTGCGCGAAGGCGTGCTGGGGGCACTCCTGACGGGGCTGATGGTTTTTCTGTTTCTGCGAGACGCCCGGAGTTCCCTGATTGTGCTGACCACGATTCCCTTTGCCCTGCTTACGGCGGTAGTGGCCCTTTGGATCAGCGGCCAGACGATCAACATCATGACGCTGGGCGGACTGGCACTGGCGGTGGGAATCCTGGTGGACGAGGGCGTTGTCGCCATTGAAAACATCGACGCCACGCTCGAACAGGAGCCCGATCTGCCATTCGCCCGTGCCGTGCTGCGCGCCACGCAGCAAACGGTCGGGCCGCGCTTTCTCTCGATGCTGGCGTTGGTGGCGGTCTTTGTTCCTTCATTTTTCATGACCGGCGTGACGCGGGCTTTGTTTGTGCCTTTGTCTCTTGCTGTGGCCTTTTCCATGATTGCATCGTTCCTGCTTTCGAGTTCGCTATTGCCCGTGATGTTTCTTTGGGTCCACAAAAAGCGCGAAGCCATGCGGGCAGCCCGGGCCGAGGGCCGATGGAGTTTCAACGCATTCAGAGAAAGATGGCACGCGGGTCTGCATCACGCGGCAAGGTTCCGATGGATGATCGTCGGCGCTTACATCGTGATTGCCGTGCTCATTATTCTGGTCCTGGGTCCGCAACTCGGCCAGGAGCTTTTTCCGCAAGTAGCAAACAATCAATTCCGCCTGCGCATTGAGGCACCGTTCGGAACTCGCGCTGAGGAGACGGCCAATCTGACCACGCAGGTTCTTCATCAGGTCAGCGATGCGGCGGGCCGCGGTAATGTCGCCGCAACCCTGGGTTTTGTGGGGACGCAAGGAGCGTCGTATCCCATCAATACAGTATTCCTCTGGACCAGCGGTCCGCACGAGGCAGTCATTAACGTGGCGCTGCGGCCCGAAGCACATATTAATGTTGGGGCGTTTGAAGAAAAACTTCGCCAGGTCCTTCCCTCAAAGTTTCCCGGCTGTGAGTTCTCATTCGAGCCGGGCGACATCGTAAGCCAGATCATGAATTTTGGCGCCCCGACTCCTGTGGAGGTTTCCGTCCTTGGACCGGATTTCGGCCAGCTGCGCGCTTACACGGCGAAGTTACAGCAGGAGATGAGCAGGATCAGAGGCCTGCGCGACCTGCGCATAGAACAGCCGCTTGACTATCCCAGCGTCAACGTTGATATTCACCGCGAACTCGCCGGACAACTCGGGGTGACGGCCGGACAAGTGGCCAAGTCGCTTTCTGAGGCCACTGCATCGAGCCGCTTCACGACCCCCAACTATTGGGCAGACCCCAGGACCGGCGTTGGTTATCAGGTCCAGGTTCAATATCCGCAACCGCAGATGACTTCGATTCAGGACGTCAAGAACATTCCGGTCATGGATGACGACGCGGAACATCCTTTACTCGGCGACCTGGCGACCGTCACACAGGGAGTGACCGTGGGTGAATATGACCGTGAAAACGGACGGTGGAAGCTGGACCTCGCGGCCAATATCGCAGGCCAGGACCTTGGGCGGATCAGCAAAAGCATTGACGCTGCCATTCAGCGGGCGGGCCTCCGTCCTCACGGGGTGGATGTCAGTGTGCGCGGCCAGATCGCTCCCATGCGTGAGACGTTTGCCAACCTGGCCGTCGGGCTACTACTGGCCGTCCTCGTCATCTTCCTGCTGCTCGCCGCCAACTTTGAGTCCATGCGGCTTTCATTCGTTGTGTTCAGCACTGCGCCGGCGGCGGTCTGTGGCGTAGTTATGATGCTCCTGATTACGCACACCACGCTAAACATTGAGTCCTACATGGGCGGCATCATGGCCGTCGGCGTGGGGACGGCCAACGCCATTCTGCTGGTGACGTTTGCCGAAGAATACCGGAAGCGGGGCGCAACTTCCATCGATGCAGGAATTGAGGCGGCACGAGCGCGCATGCGCCCGATCCTTATGACCAGCGTTGCCATGATCGCCGGCATGGTCCCCATGGCGCTCGCATGGGGAACCGGAGCGGAGGAGACGGCGCCGCTGGGCATTACCGTGATTGGTGGATTGATCGCCGCCACTATCGCCAATTTGACAGCCTTGCCATTTGTCTTTTCTCTGGTGCAGCAGCGGGCCGGCGTCGCATCGCCTTCGCTTGATCCGGATGATCCGGCAAGCCGCTTCGCGGCGCAATAGGTTCTCTTTAAGCCCGCATGGAGAGAGGTTATGAAATCCAAAACCTGCCTGAGCCTGATCGCGCCGCTGGCTTTGTCCATGTGGTTCGCTTCCTGCGCGAACCGAAGCCGGGGAGCTGCTGGGTCTGCGACGCAGGCTTCAAACGAGCCGCCCAGGCTGGAAGTTGTCCCGGTGATTTCACGGAAGCTCAGCACGCGCGTCGAGCTTCCGGGCCAGCTTGAACCTTACGAGGCCGTGGACATTTACTCCAAGGAGACCGGCTTTGTGAAATGGATCGGCGTGGACCGCGGCTCGCGTGTCAAGCGGGGCGAACTGATTGCGCAGATTGAGGCCCCGGAGCTTCTGGCCCGAAAATCTGAGGCAGAGTCCAAATATGAGGCCGCCCAATCGCAACTGCTGGCCGCTGAAGCGAAACTGTCCGCGGATGAGGCCACCTACAGGCGTATGGCCGCCGCCGCAAAAGTCCCTGGAGTTGTAGCAGGCAACGATCTTGATGTCGCCGAAAAAAACGTCCAGGCCGGCAGGCAGAACGTCTCTGCGCTTCGGAAAAACGTCCAGGCGGCTCAGGACGCCCTGAAGGCGGTTGAGCAACTCGAGTCCTACCTTAAGATCACGGCGCCCTTTGACGGCCAGGTCACTACGCGTTACGTACACCCCGGAGCTTTGGTCGGCCCTCAGGGAGGTCCCGGGGCTTCGACTCCAATCGTGCGCATCGAAACGCTGACGCGCCTGCGGCTCGTTGTCCCCGTGCCGGAATACGACGCCGGAGACGTCCCTGAAGGCTCGGAAGTGAGCTTCACCGTCCCATCCTTTCCAGGCCGGACGTTCACTGCGCCGATTGCGCGGATTTCGCACGAGGTCAACATGAAGACGCGCACCATGCCCGTCGAACTCGATGTCCGCGATCCTCAGGCGCAATTGATTCCGGGGACGTTCTGCCAGGTTGATTGGCCGGTTCGCCGCAACTATCCCACCCTGTTCGTTCCCAGCACAGCCGTGGCCAGCGACCTGGCGCGAACCTTCGTTATCCGCGTGGTAAACAATCGCACCGAGTGGGTCGATGTAAAGACGGGCGCCGCCGTCGGAAAACTTATCGAGGTCTTCGGCAACCTGAAAGAAGGAGATGCAGTCGCCCGATCAGGTTCCGACCAGCTTCTACCGGGCACTCAGGTCGCCCCCGAAACCGTCAAATAAGCAGCCCGCGGGAAAAATCTCTTTCGCATGGTGATTTTGCCAGAGGAAGAGCCTTCCGTTTGTGTGTAAAATCGTCCGCATGGTCAAAAATTACCGTATCGCATTGCTTCCCGGCGACGGAATCGGAAAAGAAGTCGTGCCGCAGGCTGTTCGAGTGCTTCAATCCGCATCGGAGGGCTTTACCCTCTCGTTCGAATCTTTCGAATGGGGCTGCGAATACTATCTGCGCACGGGACGTATGATGCCGGAGGATGGGCTCGAGCGGCTCCGGCCCTTTGATGCCATTCTCCTGGGCGCCATCGGACACCCCAGCGTGCCGGACCACATTTCGCTGCGCGAGTTGCTGCTCCAGATCAGGTTCGGGTTCGACCTTTATGTGAATCTGCGCCCGGTTGAAATTCTTCCCGGCCTCGAACCCCCGTTGCGCGGTAAGACGGCGGACGACATCAACATGCTCTTCATCCGGGAAAATTCTGAGGGCGAGTATTGCGGCATGGGCGGCCGCTTCAAGCGCGGCACCCCGGACGAAGTGGCCGTGCAGCAATCTGTCTTCACGCGCAAAGGCGTCGAGCGCATCATGCGCTATGCGTTCGAGCAGGCACGCCGCCGTCCGCGCAAGCGCCTGGCCAGCGCCACCAAGTCAAACGCCATGCAATACACCATGGTGATGTGGGATGAAGTGTTGCGCGCAGTCGCCCGCGATTATCCCGACGTCGCCGTGGCCAACTATCATGTGGATGCGCTTGCCGCGCGCATGATCACGCATCCGGAAAGCCTGGACGTGGTGGTCGGCTCAAACCTCTTTGCCGACATTCTCACAGACCTGGGCGCAGCACTCCAGGGCAGTCTGGGCCTCGCCGCCAGCGCCAATCTCAATCCGACGGAACGCCTGGGGCCGCCGATGTTTGAACCGGTGCACGGCAGCGCTCCGGACATCGAAGGGCGCGGGATCGCCAATCCCATCGCCGCCATCTGGACTTCCGCCCTGATGATGGAGCACCTCGGCGAACCCGCCGCCAGCGCGCGTATCATGCAGGCGCTCAGGAAAGTTACGGGTGAAAAGAATGTCCGCACTCCCGACCTGGGCGGGAGGAACACGACTCAGGAATTCGCATCCGCGGTGATCGAGCAACTATAGCCTCATTGCTGGCATCCTGAGCCTCAGCGAAGGGTCGCAGCATTTCGCAACGAAAAACTCTGCGAACGGGCTGCACGGAGCTTGTCGAAGGGACCTCCGAAGTCATTCGGACCCAATTAAGAGATGCTTTACCGCGTTCGGCACGATAGGGCGACCCACAAGTACGGCCGGGGCATGGAGCGAATCGCGTAACGGTCTTCCAATTTGCAAATTCGCATTTGGAGTATATGCCGCCACGGGAGTAGAATTCTCTAGCGGGTTGCTGGAAAACGGGTTTTATGCCTGTTATCGCGAGCGCAGCGGACGATCCCAGTATTTATTTTCGCTCAGCATGACAATTTGGTTTTTATCAGCAACCTGCTGGAAGCGCGAACATTCCGATGCCGGAGTCCCGGCATCTGAGAGGAAGAAAGCCGTCTGATGGAAATCTTCCTGATCGTGCTCTGCGTTATTGTTTTCATTCTGGCGATTGTGGTGTTCAGCCCGGTCGTCATTGCGTTCGATTCGCGCGCTCGTTCACTTCGGCTTCGATGGCTGTTCGCGCTGGAATTTCATATTCCGTTGCCAGGTTCGCAAAAGCCGAAGGCGCTCTACATTTTCCGCAAGCCGGTCGCTCTGCGGGAACGGCCTCCCGCCGCAGGACCAGAATCAATCTTGGCGAAAGCTCCCGCGCGAGCGGCTGAAGCTCCTGCCCTTCCAAAGAAGCGCAAGCAGCATAGCCAATTCCTGATGCGGTGCCTGGGCAACGCCGCCATTCGGCATGCGCTGGCGCGGCAATTGTCGAAGCTGCTCAAGCGGGTTTCCGGCTCCATCCATCTGACGCGCATAAGCAGCCACCTCTCTCTGCCCGACCCTGCGCTGAATGGAATGCTGGCAGGGGCGCTGGCGTCTTCCGCCTGGGCGCGGCGGCTCGGCCTGCGTGTCAACTTCTCAGGCGAAAACAGCCTGTTCATTGAACTCCGTTTCTATCCACACCGTGTCTTAAAAGGATTTCTTTTCTTCCTGCCCGGGCTGCCCTACCGGGCGATGTTCAGGCAGTGGCGGGCGTTTTCGGCCGCGCGGCCGCATGGCGCATAAAGCTTTGCGTCTTCGTTCACCAGTAAGGAATTCATCCAATCGTAGGAGGTGATCATGAACCCTGCGCAAGACATTCTCAAAAGTCTGGTCAGCGATCTCAAGGAACTGGCGAAAACCGAGACGATTGTGGGCTCGCCCATTAACGTGGGTGAATACGTTATCGTGCCCATTTCGCGCGTCTCGCTGGGAGTGGGAGCAGGCGGTGGCGCAGGCACCGCCGATGTTAAAGAAGCCAAGAGAGGATCGAGCGGTGAAGCCGGCGGTGGCGGCGGCGGCATCCGGGTGAACCCCGTGGCGCTGGTGGCCGCCCGTGGAAGCGAATTGACTGTGCATCGCCTTCATCCCGGCGGATCGCTCGGGCGCACCGTCGAGCGCATGCCGGACGTGATCGAGGCAGCCCTTGAAAAGGCGTTTGACCTGTGGCAGGCGCGCAAAGATAAAGAATCTGGACACGGCCCCTGACGCCGAATATCATTGGGCCATTAGTTCTTACACCCGGGGAGCAGGTGCTCCTGCGTGCTGTGACAGCGCGGGCCCTTTGTCTTCATCGGTCATTGTCGGAGGCAGGCAATTGATTCGAAGGCCGCTCTCCATCACGCTCAGTCTGATTGTTTTGCTGGCAACCGCGTCCGCACCGTCGCAGGAACCTGTCCAGACCATCCACGGGACGTGGATCGCCACCGCCGGCCATGGCCAGACGCTTCACGGGACATGGTCCGGGGGCGCGCTTCCCCGGCAGCCTGATATCGCTGAAGGCACGTGGACGCTCACGCGAGGCGGCGAGACTGTGCTTCAGGGAACCTGGCGGGCGGAAAAAAGCCGCCGCGGATGGGAAGGCCAGTTTATTGCCCGCACAGCGCGCGGTCAGTCCGTGGCCGGTTCCTGGGGGGCCGACGTCGAACACTGGCAGGGCAAAACCTTTCAGGAACTCCTGGAATTGACGCTTCAGGAGGAGATCTCCGGCTGGTGGCAGATCGGTCAGCAGCAGGGCAACTGGTGGCTGAAAGGCTCCGGCCGCGGCGCTGAGTGATTCGATATCTCCTGACTTTCTCCCTGACGATTCATGCCGTCATATCCTCAGGTCCCGGCGGGTTCTTGCCGCCGCGCGGTGAGCCCGGCCTTGATCTGGCGAGACCAATTCGCCGCCACGGACTGCACCTGGAATTTCAGCTTGCCGCGAACATGCGGGGAACAACGTTCTCTGAATGGAAGGCTCGTGCGGCTTTTTCCAGTTCGGAATCCATTTCCGCCGCCACCAGAAGAATGAAGTTAGTCATATAGACCCAGGTCATGAGCACGAAGAAAGCTCCGAGTGCGCCATAGGCGCCTGCCCCGCCGAAATGGCGCAGGAACGCGTTGAAACCAATCGTCGCGGGAAACCAGACCGCCACCACAAAAAGACTGCCGGGCGTCACCCATCGCCACGGGCGCTGCGCGTTGGGCAGCACATAATTGGCAAAGGTGACTGCAAAGTTGAGCAGCACCAGCGATATCACCCAACGCAGCACGTGCCACACTACCAGGAAAGCGGCGCCGTGGGGCGAACTCGTCCCCAGACGATGGCCGATCGAGCCTCCGAACGTCAGCAATCCGAAGGCAACCAGGAAGGTGAATGCAAGAACCAGCATCACTCCGCAGGCCGTGAATCGACGTCTCCAGAAACTCCGCGTCTCGCGAACGTTGTATGCCGTATTCAGGCCGTCCATCAGGCTGATCACGGCGCGGGTTGCGATCCAGATCGAACTTACCAGACCGAAGGAAAGCAGGCCGCCCCATTCCTGCGTCAGCCTCGTGACCGTCTGGAAAACGTACGGCTGCACGCTGTCAGGAAAATAGTGCGTGATCCAGGTGAGCACGTGGGGCCACGCGCCTGTGAAGGGAAGATAGCCCACGATGGCCGCGAGCACCACAAAGAATGGAAACAGCGCTATAAGGAAGAAGTATGAAATCTGCGCGGCGAGGTCGTCGCAGTTGTCCGTCCGCACGGCTTTCCACACGCGCTTCAGCCACGTCCGCACGGGCAGATCGCATTCCTGCCCGCAGCAGCGCGTCCAGCGAAGCACGCGAACGTGCCGATCTTCGCCCTTGCTTTCAGCGGCGGAAGTCAGCCCTTCCTTGGTCTGCGCTTGGGTCAAACTCTTCCTCGGCCGTGCAAAAAACCTTGATCCAATGAATCGCCCTCGGGCGCCGGGACAAGCCAAGTGATATTACCGCTCTACCTATTATACCCGGAGCGCCCAGGGCCAGAAGCGACTTGCCACCGTGCACCGCTGCCAGCTTCGCTATCCGCGATCTGCGCGCGGCCTGAGCGCACACCTTGCCCAACGCGTGATCTTGTCCGCGTCTATTCATTTTGCGCGGACAATGGCCGCGCCGGCGTCTTTGTCCACTGGCACAGTGCGTTGACGTCGGCGGGCGTCAGCCGCGCAACAGGATGCATCAGAAGATAAGCGCTCACCGGCATTTTGCCGCGCGAGACTTCTTCGCACATGTCTTTGAGCAAGTCGGATTGTTTCTTCGCCGGATACGTTGCCCATTCTGACAGGTTCATCTTGCTTCTGCCCTCATTCACATCGCCGGCCACAAGCCACGAACTGGGTGCAACCCCGCTGTACCACGGCCAGACGGTGCGGTTCGAATGGCAGTCATTGCAGGATCGCGTGAAAATCGATTCCACTTCAGGGGCCAGTGGATGGACCGCGCTGATTTCCAGATTGGGGTTGATGGGTGGATTGGTCCGCGGTGGACGGACAAACTGGATCGCCACGAAGAGCACAACGAGCGTAAGGATGGTCCTCTTCAGCCAGACACGCATGGTAGCCTCCATCTCAGGTCGCAGTCATAAAATCGGCAGGAGGCGACTCTCTAAACACAGTTTACATCCGTAAACCGCGTCGGTTAAACGTCTAAAGCAAATCAGCCGAATAGCTATCGCGGGCATTATCAAAGCACACAGCCAGGAACCGCTTCAAAAGCTCCATTGCGGCCTTCCAGTCCTTGCGCAACTCATACAAGCACCCGGCCCCGACTCGTGATAAGATGCGGCCCATTGGAGGTGTAAAGATGTCCAACTTTTCCCGGCGTGATTTCCTGAAATCGGGGCTGGCTGCGGCGGCTCTTGCGGGAGCGGGAACGCTCCCTCTGGTTGCGACGCGCGACAAGGCGACGGAGATGGTGACTTTGGGGAATTCCGGCGTGAAGGTGACGCGGCTCGCCTTCGGCACGGGCACCTTCAGCGGGCGCGTGCAGCGCGAACTGGGGCAGGAGCAATTCACCCGCCTGGTGCGTTACGCTTACGATCGCGGCATCCGCTTCTTCGAGACGGCGGAATCTTACACGGACATGCACCGCATGCTCGGCATCGCGCTGAAGGGCATCCCGCGCGACAGCTATCAACTGATGTCAAAAGTCACGACGCGGCCCGGCGTCGATCCCATGCAGAAGATCGATGAACTGCGGAAGCTGGCCAATACTGACTATTTTGACATCATGCTGCTGCACTATCAGCACTTCGCATCATGGCCCACGGACAGCGCGCGCTGGCAGGACGGCATCTCCGAAGCGCAATCAAAGCAGATTGTGCGCGTGCGCGGCGCCTCTGTGCACGGCCTCCCGGCGCTGCGTCAGGTGCCGGAAACAAAATGGCTCCAGGTCGCCATGATTCGCATGAACCACAAAGGCGTGCGCATGGACGCCGAAGACTACAACACCGACGGACTCGGCAACGTTCCTGAAGTGGTCGGCTACGTCAAACAAGTCCGCCAGGAGGGCATGGGCGTTATCAGCATGAAGCTCGTCGGTGAAGGCCAATTCACGAACCGCGATGACCGCCGCAAAGCGATGCGCTTCGCCTTCCGGCACGCCGGCGTCGATAGCGTAACGGTCGGTTACAAGAGCCCGGCGGAAGTGGACGAAGCCATCGAGAATGTCAACCTTGCCTTCGCATAAGAGGTAGGGGAGCCGTCCGGGCTCCGCTTGGTTTGCGCGGCAGGGGGCCCTCCGTGCCGGCGTTTGTAGATGCTATTCCGGAACCAATTCGGGAGCGCAATGCCCTCCCCAACCTGCGCGGCGGGACTCAAAACGGCTGCCAGTTAGTGCTGGATTCATAGACATTCACACCGTGGCCATTGCGGCGGTCCGTCAGCGTCAGACAATAGAGGCGGCCTTGATTGAAAGCGGCCGTAAGGCTGTGGTCGGTCCCGATCCACGTCAAATGGAGCGCTCCGGCATAATCGGTCATGCTCGTATCCGGCCCGCCCAGCGCCTGCTGGACTTCCTCGACCGAAGGCGTGCTGCGCAGGCTTTGGGGATGCGCCTCTTCTCCGCCCGGAGTCATCACCGTCCGGCGCGCGTCTTCCGCCACCGCCGAATTGAAAAATCTTTCGATCCGGCTTTCGCGCGATTCGAGATCGGCGGCCGCTCGGGCCTTTTCCGCTCGCGGCACATAAACTTTCAGGAAGACCGCAACGCCCGCGATGATTACCAGTTGCACGGCAATCGCGGTCTTTGAAATGCGCCCGGAATCAGAAAGGATCATCGCCCAACGCCTCACCAACCGTCGTCTCCGTTCTGTGGATATCGGTAGTCTCGATTAAACCTCGCCAGCATCTCCCCAGTGTAAACCCGGCTGTGACGCAACCGCCGCTGCAGTTTCGGTTTTTGTCCCGCTCGCTCATGTGCACAGTGAAGCACAGCAGGAAGGTTGTCCCCCTTCACTACGACGGGAGTTCGCGTTTGCGCACTCCCAGGGCGTCCGGAGTGCCGGCCTCCAGCCCTGCATTTTTGCTCTGTTGGATTGAGGCGTGCTCCTTCACATAGGATGGGCATTTCTCCAGGCACGAGAGCATCCGGGCCCCTGTTTGCATTTGCCATTCCGGAGGGCCAAGCCCACCGCTACTCGCAGCGCACGTTCACAGATGGGGCTCGCCCGACATTTGTTGCAGCATGGCGGCATGACTTTGCACGGATTTCTGAGCCCTGCGGAGCGACCAGTTCCAGGTGCGCCAGTCGCGGCTGCCATTGGGAGGCCAGCGTTTCAGGATGGTCGCCGCCAGAATCCGGCCGTTCTCCTGGTTTAGTTTGGGAAGGTAGGCCACGAGGTCCGGAACGGCATCGGCGCTCAGCCCGCTCACATACCTCACATCGAACCGTTTGCCTTCTGCCCCGCGGGCAAGATTTGTCCGCGCGATCAGGGAGTCCGGATTGGCGGCATGCAGAGCCGCGATCAGCAGGAACCCTGCCAGCATCGCGCCAAACGCAAACCGCTCCCGGCGGCCGCGCAGCACTGTCGCAGCGAACCACACAAAAACTACGGCCAGCCAGGCCATAAAAGCACATGCGTAAAGGCGCTGCTCGGTCAGCCCGAACTGCTCTGTGTAGAGCCGCATCCGCTGGACGGCCGAAGCCATGATGACAAACAGCAGAAGAATCTGGGTCCCTGCCAGCATGGAGAATATTCGCGCATGCCGGGGATTTTCCTTTCTCAGCAGCCAGTGCAACGCCAGCAGCAGGGGCAGCACCAGCGCCGCCACCATCACCAGTTCAATAAACCCCCGCCGTGCGTATTCGGCATACGTAAGCCCGGGAGTGATTCCCACGATCGAAGCGCCTCCGAAAAGGTAACGGACCTGCACCGCGACGAAGGCGAGAAACAAACAATCCACCAGCCCCAGCACGATGCCGACTTCAAAAACACCCAGCGAAAGCGGTCGGAAGGTTTGGGCCAACTCTTGGGGCAGCCCGTTCCCGATCAGCATTCCCCGCAAATAACCCGCCACGATCCATCCGCAGAAGACGATCACGAAAGCGTCAACCAGCAGCCTCCGGAAATTGACGTGGAGGCTCCCCTGGACCAGGTGCTCAAACACCGGATCGGCCGACATCAGCAGCACGCCGAACACCAGAAGCGGCGGCAGGGCGAGCGCCACTCCCCTGCCGATGGCGAGCGTCGGCCGTCCCCAGCCTTCGTTTGAAAGTTCCTTCCACCGAATGTCTTTGAAAATCACGGCCAGGGTTCCGGCAGCCGTCAGCAAACACGCGGTGAAAGCGGCAACGAAATAATGGAGCAGGCCGGCGAGATGAATGCGGGCCCTTCCGGGCAGTGGTGAGGCAAGTGCCAGGGCCACCAAAACGCCGAGCGCATCCATCAGCTTCAAAGGAACTGAGGCCCGCCACGCAAAGCACGCGCCGAATGCAAGCACCGGAAGCATCATCCAGCGGTTCACACCCGAAGCGGCCGCAGGTTGCAGCCGAAGCAGGACCGTGATGATTGCAACCAGCGCCGCCAGCCAAAGAAAGATGTTCACGCCCCATGGCCCCTGCCGGAGAAGAAGATCGCCGAGAATTCCCATCACCGCCGCTCCAGCCATCACACGCAATCCCAGCACGGTGCTTTCACTCATGCGCGTTTCTCCTCCAGCGGCAGGCGAGCCCTCTGGGCTCCCGCCGGGGTTTTCCATCCCCCGTTTGAATCTCCCTTTCGGGAGGGCGGAGCCCTCCCCTACACGGCGGCGGCAAGGGCGCCGAAGCGGCGCTCGCGCGAATGGAACTCTTTGATCGCGTCGGCGAGGTCTTCGGCAGTGTAATCGGGCCACAGGCGCGGAGTGAAGTAAAGCTCGGCGTAAGCGCATTCCCACAGCATAAAGTCGCTGAGGCGCTGCTCGCCGCCCGTGCGGATCAGCAGATCGACGTCCGGGACGGGGTCCCCACCTTCATCAGCGAGCAGGCGCTGGAAGCGCGCTTCAGGGGTTTCGGGTTGCGGCCCGGCGAAAGGTCCAGCATTCAGGCGGGCTGCGGCCTGAAGAATGGCCTGGCGGGAGGAGTAATCGATGGCGAGGCGCAGGTGGAGGCGCGAGCAGCCTGAAGTAGCGCTTTCCGCATAGCCAATCGTATCAATCAGCGAGGCGGGCAGGCGGTCGCGCCGACCGATGACCGTAAGCCGCACCCCGCTCCTGATCCACTCCGTCGGTTCGGCAAAGAGGAAATCTTCAAAAATAGCGAAGAGCCGCCCGACTTCTTCCGGCGGGCGGTTCCAGTTGCCGGCGGAAAACGAGTGGAGCGTCAGCGTGCCAACGCCCAGTTCCGGCGCCGCGGCGATTACCCGGCGCACCGCCTCGACGCCCGCGCGATGGCCCTCCGGGCGGGCCAGGCCGCGCGATTGCGCCCAGCGGCCGCTCCCATCCATGATGATGGCAACGTGAAGTCCGTTCTGGAAAACCTGGGAAGAACCTTGCATGATAAACCAACCTCCGATTCCTGATGGCTTGTTGCGTTCGTCCCCCTCGCCCGGCGCCCTTCTGATGGAAGGACGCTAACCTGCAATGAGATGATCAATCACAAGCGCCAGAATGCCCGCCGCAACCATGACATCCGCGGCTGGCAAAAGGCTTCCCATCCGCCGCCTGAGGATGGCAAGCGCGCCGGCGACATGCTGGCGCAAGGTATCGTTCCTGCGCCACTCGCGCAGAAGCAAAGCGGACCCCGCGATCAGTGCAGCGGCAGGAAGAACGATAACAATCACCGCAGCGTGCAGACGGGTGATGTGCGTGTGCGCCCATTCAAAAATGATCCAGAAAGTGTGCTCGGGCTCGACTGGAGCGGGCTGCAGCAGTCGCAGCGCCCCTGCAGCCAGGAGAAGCGTCGCGGGGAGCAAGCGGAGGCATTCGCCGAGCACGTCGAAGAGCAAGGGAGCGCCGCGCCGCCCACCGTCCAAGGCGTTCACGCTGTTACTTTGCCCCATAAAGTTGGTCCTTAAAAATTTTTTTGCCCGTCACCGCTCGCGCGTAGCGCGGATCAGCGCCTCCATGTGGTCGAGATAGCTTTCAAGTGCGTTGCGGCCAGAAGGTGTCAGGCGGTAAATGGTCTTTGGCGTGCGCCCGTCGAAAGACTTGATGCACTCGATGTAATTCGCGTCTTCAAGTTTGCGCGCGTGCACGCTGAGGTTGCCATCCGTCGTCTTGAGCAGTTGCTTGAGTTCGTTGAAGCTCAGCGCACTGTTCACCGCAAGCGCACTGACAATGCCGAGACGGATGCGCTCATGGATGAGCCGATCGAGCCGCGAGGCGCGGCTGACCTTCTCTCCGCGAACGTTCCGGCCGGCTGGATCGCAACCTGCCACGTCGGCGCTTCGGGCGTGCGCCCATGTATTCGTCTTAGCCACCGTACCTCCAGGCAATGATTGCCCCGAAAACCAGATGCAGTCCCCCAAACCCCACGGCCATATAAATGTCGCCCCAGGCGGGCGGAGAAAAAAGCGCGGCGGTGCCCAAGATCATGAATGCAACTCCCATGGCCGGAACGACTCGGACGGAAAAGGCCCCGCCGGTGACGACTCCCGCGCCGTAAAGAAGTAGCCAGAGGCCGGGAAGCACGGCAAAGGAACCGGCACGGAAAAGCACTGCCGTGAGAAGCGCTCCGGCAACGATGGGAGGAGAAAGACTCAAAGCAAAACGGCGGCCCGGTTGGGAAAGAAGAGGCGTTTCCGCCTTGCGCGCCTTCTGGAGCATCGCCACGGCGCCAATCAGAAGAGATACGCCGGCTTCCACGACCCACACCGCCAGCCACAGGCCCGCCGTCGGTTGGAGTGCTGCCATGAAGGCGGCAGCGAGCGCCGTGACGCCCATCAGCATGCCTCCCCATCCCGGAACAGCCGTGAAGGCAGAGGCCGATTCCATCGTTTTGCGAATGTAGCGGAGATTGTCCATGGCGCGGGCTTCAAGCGCCAGAGGAGCATCCGAAGGCGGGCGGATGGGGCGAATATTGGCCATCGTGTGGAAGATACGCGGATTGCTACGCGATGTCAAGTACTTTATTTTATAAAGCTATGGCAACCTGCAATGGAAAGTTGTCCCAATATGATACATTTTCGCCTTTTTTCATTTCGCAAATTGCAATTCGATGTAAGATATTGCTTTGCAATAAGTTGCGGAACGAGCTCTCGAATTTTGCGCGGAACCATTGAAAAATGAATATCAAGGATTGGGAAAAGAAGCTGAACGATGAAGGTTTCAGGAGAACTTACGTTTGGCAGGACGGTCCGGGCGCGTATTATCCGGACCACACCCACGCCACGACAACGGCGCACGTGATCCTTGAGGGCGAAATGACACTGACGTGCAACGGCGTGACGCGCACTTACCGGGCGGGTGACCGCTGCGACGTGCCTGCCAATACTGTTCATTCCGCGCGCATGGGTCCGCACGGTTGCCGCTACTTAATCGGTGAAGAATAGAATTTGGGGTTCGTGGTGCCGAAGACCGTTAGTGGGATTGCGGCAGCGTGACGTTTGCACGCAGGAAATAATCTTCCACTTTCTTAAGATCGTCTTCCGTATCGACTCCAATCGTATCCTCAGCAGTTTCGAGCACAACAATCGGAATTCCGTTTTCGAGAAAGCGAAGTTGCTCGAGCGCTTCAGCGGTTTCGAGCCCCGAAGGCGCAAGCGCGCTGAAGACTTCGAGCGCGTGCCCGCTGTAAGCATAAAGTCCCAGATGCTTGTAATACTTCACGCGGCCCAGGCCTGCGCGGTCGAAAGGGATGGGCGAGCGCGAAAAGTAGAGTGCACGACCGTTGCGGTCGGTAACCACTTTGACGTCGTTGGGATTTTTGGCCTCCTCACAAGTGATCGCAACCTTCAAGGTTGAGACTGCCGTTTCGCGATGTTCGCGGAACGGAGCCAATAACAACTCGATGTGGTTCGCTGTGACCATCGGCTCATCGCCCTGGATGTTCACATAAATTTCCGCCGGCACGCGGCGCATCACTTCAATAATCCGGTCTGTGCCCGAGCGGTGTGCCGGTGATGTCATTTCCGCAGGGATGTTGAGATGCCTGCAATGCGCTATGACTTCTTCTGAATCTGTTGCTACGAGCAGGCGCGCGAAGCCGGACCATACGCTTGCGCGGAGGTACACCCACTCGATCATCGAGTGTCCACAAATCATCCTTAGCGCCTTGCGAGGCAGACGCGTGGATTCCAGCCGCACGGGAATAACGCCAACGACTTTACTCATAACCATCAAGAAGGCGAGGTTACTCTTTTGCAGCGTTCATGGCAAGCTTGCGATGGCGTGAGCGCGTTTGGGCTACTGGCGCAAAGCGCGTTATACTCGGCAAGCGATGGCGCGATCGACGATGATTCCAGCGGGAAAACTTCCACCACGGCTGCTCGAGAAGCTGCTCAGGTCCTGCAAGGTCCGTCCCTCATCGGGAGTTGTTCTCGGGCCCCGCTATGGCGAAGATGCAGCGGTCCTTGAAACGAGTGAGAAATACCTTGTAGCCAAAACGGATCCCATCACGTTCACGGCCGATCGCATCGGCTGGTACGCGGTCAACATCAATGCCAACGACCTTGCTACGCTGGGTGCGCGGCCGCGCTGGTTCCTGGCGACGTTTTTGTTTCCTGAAGGCCGCACGACCGATGCACTTGTCGAAAAGGTCTTCAACGAAACGCAAAGAGCATGCGGCGCTCTGGGGATCACGCTCTGTGGCGGACACTCGGAAATCACGGTCGGCCTTGACCGTCCGATTGTTGTTGGTCAGATGCTCGGCGAGGTTGCTCCGGGCAAACTTGTCCGCAAGGAGCGCCAGCGGCCCGGCGATCTCGTGGTCCTGACCAAAGGAGTAGCCATTGAAGGAACCACCATCCTCGCCCGCGAGAAAGCTGCGTGGCTCCGAGGCAAGTTCCCGCCGAAGCGCCTACAGGAAGCACGGCGGCTGCTCACCAACCCCGGCATCAGCGTAGTACGCGATGCCCAGATTGCGCTCACGCAGGGCGAAGTCCACGCCATGCACGATCCCACTGAGGGGGGCCTGCTGACGGGCGTCGTAGAACTCGCACGCGCAGGCGGCGTCGGCATGCGCATCTTGAAAGACAAGGTTCCTGTGCTGCGCGAAACTCGCATGCTGGCAAAGGCGCTCGGATTCGATCCGCTCGGCCTGCTCGCTTCGGGAGCACTGTTAATCGTCGCCGAAAAAGACAGCGCAACTCGCATCGTTGCGGCGCTCCGCCGCTGTCACATCGCCGCACGCATCATCGGCGAGGTCTGCAAACCCGAAGAAGGAATCACAATCGTCGAAAAGCGGCGCGTCCGACCCATCGCCCTTCCCGAACGCGACGAGATCGCGCGCCTTCTCGGCGAAACTGCACGCTGAGCGTTCTCAATCCTGCACTTCATTTCCTTCAGTGCATAAGCCTTCATGCAGGCACCGGGACGTCTTGAAGGGGGCGTCAGGGGTTGAAGGACTCATGACCGAACTACCTGCCCTGGGACGGCACTCTTTCTGCAAGGCCCTTGAGTTCGTCCATGAGATCTCCCGTCGCGCGATCAAATTTCATGTCGCGGTTGCCTTGCAGCAGGGCCGGCTCTACATGGCGAGTGATTTCCCAGAGTACGAAATGCTTTTTGGCATCCAGAACAGTAAGCCTCTGCTGAGAACCCTACGACGGTCCGACGCTGTCTCCCTTGATGACAAGCGGAGCCGCCGCGAGACACTCGAACTCGATCTCAAGAACCAGGTCGGCCACGCCGGGGTCTTCCGCAATTCCGTATCGACCCCTGCTACTCACGTGCACTTGGACTGGTGGTAGGATCTGGTCGCGCCTCCAGTGAAGGCGACCTTGCCAAACGGACGGCATTCTTCGCCGGCGTTCGAAAGGATCCCGGTGAAATCCGCCGAAAGAATGTGCCTGTAACTTTTACCTATTGCAGTCAATTTTGCCAAAAAACGACATGAGGAAGCGGCGCTGGGCGCTACTTTTATCCGGCTGTAAATGCAGGGGTTATATGATTCCAGTAACCATTGGGCAGAGGGTTGCGTAGGTCAATGATGGAAGAGCAGGCGAAGGAAGTGCCTGGATAAGGAGGTCCTTCGATGACAGAGGAGATGTTCAAAATGACGCGAGTTCAACACATGCCTGCAAAGAGGCAACCGCTGATCGCTGAAAGTTCGGAAGCAGGCGCGAGAGGATTTGCAGCGGTTGCAACAAGGCCCGTCGGAGAATCACGAAACTCCGGCCAAAAAGTTAGAGGGAGAGGCCGGACGGTCGCGTGCCTCGTCGCTTTGCTGCTGGTATTGCTGGCAATGGTCACAGCTCCTGTCAAAGCGTCCGCAAGCGTAAGCGTCGGCGTGGTCGTCAGTTTCGGACCTCCGCCGCTGCCTGTTTACGCCCAGCCGCCTTGTCCGGGGCCAGGCTATATCTGGACACCGGGATACTGGGCGTGGGACCCGGTTTATGGGTATTACTGGGTGCCGGGAACATGGGTGCCTGCACCTTTTGTGGGAGCGCTCTGGACCCCCGGATACTGGGATTATGACGATGACGGGTATCGCTGGCACCCCGGCTACTGGGGACTGGCGGTCGGCTTCTACGGTGGAATTGCTTACGGATTTGGTTACACCGGTTACGGCTACTATGGCGGTTACTGGGATCATGACAGATTCTTCTACAACCGTGCAGTAAACAACATCCACAATACGTACATCACAAACGTTTACAACGAGCAAGTCGTTGTGAATAACGTCACGCGCGTCAGCTACCATGGCGGGCCGGGCGGAATCAACATCGCCCCCACGCGTGATCAGATTGCGGCAGAAAGATTTCGGAGGTCCGGCCCGATCAATCAACAAATCGAACAGGAACGGTTTGCACGTTCCAACCCTGTTGAGCGGGCATCTTTTAACCACGGCCGTCCGGAGATCGCTGCGACCCCGAGGCCGGGGTTGTTCCGTGGCAACGACGTCATTCGCGCCACGCGTGCCGGAGGTCCCTACCGGGCGCCCGTTGAGGGTGCGCGCGGCAATGAAGCTCGACGTCCAGCGCCTGTCGTCCACGAAGGCAACAGCAGAGGCTTCCAGTCATTCGGATCGCCCCGCAACGGCGGGTACAACCAGCGGATGGAATCCCGCGCTCCGCGTTCGGCCCCGAATGTACAGAGCGGGAATGACCGAGGGTTCCGATCATTTGGTTCGCCTCGCAATGCTCCGCCCAACGGGCGAATGGAGACCCGCGGGCCAGCGCAGCAAAGAGTCGAGCGCCCGGCGTTCAATAACAACTCACCTCGCGCTTTCCAGCAGGCCCGTGTCCAGGCGCGTCCGCAGGAAATGCGAGGACCTGCCGGGCACGCCGCGCCAGAACGCCATGGGCCCTCGCCGCACGCGGAAGAACACGGTGGCGGCAATGGCAATGGTCACGGACGGCGCTGAGTGCTGAAGCGCCAGAAATGTTCGTAATTTGGAGCGTTTTCGCAAGATGAAGTGCTGACGACTGAAAGCTGCACGTTAAAAAGAAAAGCCGCAGTACCTGGGAACAGGTGCTGCGGCTTATTTTTTGGATTTCGAGGCCATCGAACCCTGGGTGTGGACAGGCCCTAATCATCTCCGCTTCGCCAGCGCGCCCGCAGCATGTGGGCGGCGGCCTTCGGACGGCGGTCGCGCGTGAAGACCCCTTTATTGTTCATGCTGTTGGTGCGGATAATGCTCTGCGACGTCTTGAAGTCCGCGAAGCACCACAGCAGCGTTCCCCTCATGAATGGCCGCTTGGCCGCGACGTCGAGGTAACGGCCGATCATCTCCGCCTGATATTCCTCCGTCCACATTTCCGGGGGCGTGTTGTGCGATCCCGGCAGCGCCTCTGCTCCGAATTCAGTAAAGATGATCGGCTTCGGATACGAAGCGTGCAGCTCGTCGAGTTCCTTCTCAAGCGCCGTCAGGGCAACGTCAAGCTGGCCTCCCATTACGTACCATCCGTAGTAGCGGTTGATCGCCACCACGTCAACGTGCGCGAGCCACTCCACCGGGCCGCCCTGTACTGCCGCAAAGGTGACGGGGCGCGTTGGATCGAGTTTGTGGGCCAAGCCGACCATTTCATTGAAGTAGTGGGCGCCGGCCTCCACACCGCTGCGGGCGGGCCTCGCACCGGACAGCGGACGGCCAACACCGGGTTCATTCGCCACGGACCACATGATGACGCTCGGGTGGTTCTTGTCGCGCGCGATCAGGTCTCGAAGCTGGCCGCTGGCGACCTTCAGCCAGGCCGCGACGGTTGCTTCGCTCTCGGAAAAATTCAGGCCGACGGCAGGGATCTCGTCGATGATCATGATCCCGTAACGGTCGGCCAGTTCCATGGCTTCCTCGGAGTAGGGATAATGCGAGGTGCGGTAAGAATTTGCACCGATCCACTTGAGCAACTCGTAATCCCGCACCAGTTGCGGGTGGTTCAACCCCTTGCCGTGCAGTGGAAAATCTTCATGTTTGCCGAAGCCGCGCAGCATGATGGGTTCGCCGTTCAGCAACAGCCGCTCGCCGCTGACGGTGAAAGTCCGGACGCCGATTTCGAGTCGATACGAATCGAATGGATGGTCTGATTCCAACAATTCAATCGTAAGCGGATAGAGGTGCGGGGCCGTGGGCGACCAGAAACGCGCTGAGGGCAGCCGCAGTTCCCCGCTGGCTTCACCCTGCGAAAAGTTCAGATCAACGGCGACAGTCTTGCCGCTGGAATCCGCAACGATCGAGGCGCGTCCTTTGCCGTTCCAATGGTTGCTCGCCTGCGCTGCCACTTTGATGACGCCATCGCTGCCCTCAATTTCAGTCGTCACGGTGATGTCCTCGATGTACGTCTGCGGCGTGGTGTAGAGCGCCACCTGGCGATGAATGCCTGCGTAAGGAAAGAAGTCATAGGTAGTGGAGGGATAGCCCACAAAAAAGCCCTGCCCACCGGGCGGACGGCCGGGCGGAACGCGGTCCGGCTTCTGCAGGTTTTCAATGCGAATGACGATACGGTTTGCATTATCGAACCGGGCCTTACCGGTGATTTCAAATGCAAACGGCAGGTGGCCGCCGAGGTGTTCGCCCAGCAGGTCACCGTTCATCCAGACTTTGGCGGCATAGTTGGCGGAATAAACGCGCAGGAAAATCCTCTGGCCGTCCCATGTCTTCGGAATCCAGGCCTCGTGCGAGTACCAGCCGTAGCCGAGATAATTGGCGGCATCGTCAAACAGGTCGTTCCAACTGGCCGGAACGGGAATCATGCGCGGCGAAGGCAAGCCGTCTTTCCAATTGGCCTGCTCGCCTTCGTTTTTGGGGTCAAGCTGAAATTGCCAGAACCCTGACAGGTCCATCAGATTTCGAAACTGGTTCTGCTGGGGACGCATGGCCGCAAAGACGCTTGCAGCAGCAGGTTCTCCTTCAGGTTCCCCACTCCGGCCCTCCAACGCAGAGGTACCACCGAGTAGCGATGCGGGTCCGGCAGCCGCTGCTCCTCCGGCCAACCCAACACTCACCAGAAAATCCCTCCTGCTGATTCCATCTTTTTCCTCAGTCTCCATGACACCTCCATGGCGCGCCAGTGTACAACGCAACTGCGGTCAATGCAAAACCTCGTTTCACCAAGCAGAGGGCAAAAACCTCGGTCTCCATTTCTTGACTTCATTTCACTGCGGCGACATAATCTGAAGGCAGTTATGCGAGAAGCGGTCATTATTGCCGCCGTCCGCACTCCGATCGGCAAATTCCAAGGGTCGCTTTTCTCTCTTTCCGCGGTGGAGCTTGGGGCCCTGGTGGTGCGGGAGGCCGTGCGACGGGCGGAAATCGAGCCGGCAGGCATCGATGAAGTGATCATGGGCAACGTCGTCTCAGCGGGGCTAGGCCAGAACCCTGCCCGTCAGGCGGCGCTAATAGGCGGGCTCGATCCGCGGGTGGCGGCGATGACCATCAACAAGGTCTGCGGGTCCGGCCTGAAGGCCGTGGCGCTGGCGGCACAGGGCATCGCTACGGGTGACGCGGATATTGTTGTGGCGGGCGGCATGGAGTCCATGAGCAATTGTCCGTACCTCCTGCCGGGGGCTCGCCGCGGCCTGGGCCTGGGCGACAAGAAGCTGATCGATGCCATGGTGCATGATGGCCTTTGGGACGCCTTTGAAGACTTTCACATGGGCATGACTGCGGAGCTTGTGGCGGAGAAGTATCACATCTCGCGCGAATGTCAGGACCAGTACGCTCTAGAGAGCCACCGGCGGGCGGTTGCGGCCATCAAAGCCGGAAAGTTGAAAGACCAGATCGTGTCGGTTTCCGTTCCGACGAAAACGGGCGAGACCCAGGAATTTGCTGTTGACGAGTCGCCGCGCGAGGACACGTCACTCGAGAAGCTTGCGCGGCTGAAGCCGGTCTTCAAGCCCGGAGGAACAGTGACGGCAGGCAACGCTCCCGGAACCAACGACGGCGCCGCCGCGACCGTCGTGACTTCAAGCGAGACGGCAGAGAAGCTGGGCAAAAAGCCGCTGGCGCGGATTGTGGCGCAGGCGGTCAGCGGAGTGGAACCGCGCTGGGTGATGATGGCCCCGGTGGACGCCGTGCGCGCGCTGCTGGCGAAGACCGGATGGAACCTTGAAGATGTGGACTTGATTGAACTCAACGAAGCCTTTGCCGTGCAGGCCGTGGCGGTCATCGATCAACTGGGCCTGGATCCGGGAAAAACCAACGTGAACGGCGGCGCAGTGGCATTGGGGCATCCCATAGGAGCATCGGGGACTCGCATCCTGGTGGACCTTCTCTACGAGATGATTCGCCGCAATGCCCGCCGCGGGATTGCCGCGCTGTGCCTGGGAGGCGGCAATGCGATTGCGCTGGCAGTGGAGAGAGAGGCGGGGCCTGCGGATCCGGCAAGCAATCCGGCGGGGAGGCAAGCTTGAAGATCAGTTCCGTCGGCGTTGTGGGCGCCGGCACCATGGGCCACGGAATTGCGCAGGTGCTCATTCGCAACGGGTATTCGGTTGTTCTCCACGACGTTTCTGAGGAACTGGCGCGGCACGGGGCACAGAGGATTTCACTCGGGCTTTCCCGCGAGGTCGAAAAAGGCCGGCTGACCGCGAAAGAAAAAACGCTGGCCGAGGGCCGGCTGAAGACCACCACCAGGCTTTCTGATCTTGCCTCCGCAGATGTTGTGATCGAGGCCGTTACGGAGAAATTCGAGGTCAAAGCGGACGTTTTCCGCTCGCTCGATGCCATCTGCCGCCCGGAGGCCGTTTTTGCCAGCAACACTTCATCGATTTCGATCACACGCCTCGCGCGCGTTACAAAGCGTCCGGCACAGTTTATCGGGCTGCATTTCTTCAATCCTGTTCCCGTCATGAAACTCGTGGAGGTCGTTCCCGGGCTGGAAACCGCAGAGGAAACGATCGCGGTGGCAGAACAGATTGCGACTTCCGCAGGCAAGACTCCCATTCGCGTCAAGGATTTTCCGGGATTTGTTTCCAACCGGCTTCTCATGCCTATGATTAATGAAGCCGTCTTTGCCGTGATGGAAGGCGTGGCCGCGCCCGAGAGCGTGGACGGCGTGATGAAGCTGGGAATGAACCATCCGATGGGGCCACTTGAGCTCGCCGACCTGATCGGCTTGGACGTATGCCTGGATATTATGAAAGTGTTGTACGAGGGGTTTCGAGATTCAAAGTACCGACCATGCCCGCTGCTTGAGAGGATGGTGGAAGCGGGGCGGTTGGGACGCAAAACAGGGAGGGGATTCTACAATTACGCGAAGGCGTAACGCATTCCAGAGCGAGACGACAATCTTCGATACGATGAACCATAGCCTGACACGCAAGGCCATTCGCGCAAACCTGTAGAAAAAGGGAGGAATTCGGCATGCCAGAAGAACGAACAGACCGTACCAAGGCCATCGACCTGGCCCTCACGCAGATCGAAAAGCAATTCGGGAAGGGCTCGATCATGAGGCTTGGCGCGAAGCAGGCCCTGGTGCCCGTGGAAGTGATTCCCACCGGGTCCCTATCGCTCGATGCCGCGCTGGGCGTGGGGGGAGTTCCCAGGGGTCGCGTAGTGGAGATTTTCGGCCCGGAGGCCAGTGGCAAGACTACGATCGCGCTGCACCTGGTAGCGGAAGCCCAGCGGCGTGGCGGGATGGCAGCCTTCGTTGATGCTGAACACGCATTGGACGCGAAATACGCCAGCAAGCTGGGCGTGGACGTTGACAATCTGCTGGTTTCGCAGCCTGATTACGGCGAGCAGGCGCTGGAGATCGCGGAAGCCCTGGTGCGTTCAAACGCCATCGACATCGTTGTGATCGATTCCGTGGCTGCACTGGTTCCACGGGCCGAGCTTGAGGGTGAAATGGGCGACTCCATGCCGGGCCTTCAAGCCAGGCTGATGTCTCAGGCCCTGCGCAAGCTTACCGCATTGGTCTCGAAATCAAAGACTTGCCTGGTTTTTATCAATCAGATCCGGGAAAAGATCGGGGTGATGTTCGGCAACCCGGAAACCACTACAGGGGGTCGCGCGCTGAAGTTTTATTCCTCTGTGAGAATGGATGTTCGACGGGTTGCCTCCATCAAGGACGGGGAAAATGTCGTCGGCAACAGGACGCGCGTAAAAGTAGTAAAAAACAAGATGGCCCCGCCCTTCCGCGACGCCGAATTTGACATTCTTTACGGCGAAGGCATTTCCAAAGAGGGTGACCTGATCGACCTGGCCGTAGGTTTGAACTTGATTGAGAAGAGTGGTTCGTGGTATTCCTTTGCTGGAGAGCGAATTGGCCAGGGAAGAGATAACACTCGCCAATTCCTGGTTCAGAATCCGGATAGTTACAGGAAGATTGAGGCCGAGGTTCGCAAGGCGCTGAGTCTTCCGATCCTGAAGGAAGAGGCTGAAGTGGCAGAAGCCGCTACAGCCCGAGGCAAAAAGTAAGTTTAGTTTGTTTTTTCAACAAGATACAGATATGCGGATTTCAGGCATGCTGTATTGAACCCTCAGACTTGCCGATTGTTGCCAAAGGCGGCGCGCCAGGACCGCCAACGAGTCGATACACTTGAACAAATCTCAGGAGAACTGGCCCGCATTGAAGAAGACTCTGCCTCTTTCATTCCTCTGCCTCATAGCATTATTCGGATTTGGTCCTCTTCCAAGCGGCTTTACGGCTTTGGGAGTGGCTGCACCGCCGTCCCAGGCCGTCCCCCGAACCACGACACGCCGACGTATCCGCCACACTCGCCGCCGGTACGTCCACCACTACTGGAGCCCTTGGCGCATCAGTTCTTACGACGATAATCCGGGCGCCGATGACAATACCGAAGGCGATGACCTCGTTGTGCGCCAAGCGGCTCTCCAAGCCTTAGGCCGCTGGAATGGAAGCATTGTCGTGGTCGATCCAAACGACGGCCGCATCCTCACGATTGTCAATCAAAAGCTGGCCCTCAGCGGGGGGTTTCGCCCCTGCTCAACTTTCAAGCCCATCGTGGCCCTGGCTGCTCTGAAAAAAGGAATCATCACTCCAGAGACCCGGCTTTACGTGGGCCGCCGCACAACAATCAATTTAACGGACGCCCTGGCGCATTCGAACAACGAATTTTTCTACAAGCTTGGGGAGATGGTAGGTTTCAGCACCCTTGCCCGCTATGCCCATGAGTTTGGTCTGGGGCAGAAAGCCGGGCTGGACATCCCGGGAGAATCGCCCGGTGAATTTCCCGACACAGCGCCGGTTGACGGAGGCGTCGGAGACCTTGCCTACCTCGGGAAAGGGATTGAAGTCACACCGCTGCAATGGGCTGCCGTGGCTTCTGCAATCGCGAATGGAGGTACACTTTACTACCTGCAATACCCGCGTACTCGTGAAGAATTACAGCATTTCGAACCCAGGGTCCGCCGACGGTTAACCGACCTGGCCTCTGTGATACCCGAAGTACGAACGGGCATGGCCGCCGCGGTCGCTTATGGAACGGCCCGCATGGCTGGGGAAGGCCCTGTGCAAATATTGGGGAAAACGGGAACTTGCAGCGAAGACGGCGCAAGGCTTGGATGGTTCCTCTCTTACTCCGATGCGCGGCCTCAATACGTTGTTGTCGTACTGATGCGGGGTGGGCGACTGACTTATGGTCCCCATGCCGCTGAAATAGCCGGCCGTCTGTACAAAGGTCTTCAGCAAGCCGAACCCAGCGAGGTCCAGGAAACAAAGGCCTCCCTCGGCGAATAGAATCGCCTCATCATCAGGCTGTTTTCGCTTTCGCCGAGTCTTCGTGAAAGATTGTCTGCCCCACCCCTGTTCTCTTCGCCTCTTTCATCAGGGAAGGTGAGATTTATCCTCTTGCCTCGATATTGCCCGCGTGTAAGCCGCATTCCTTTTTCGTTTGATCTTCCCACCACCAGCGTCCTTCACGTTCGTGCTGGTTTGGAAGAACAGGCCGCGTGCAGGGTTCGCACCCAATCGAGACAAAGCCCCGTTCGTGAAGCACATTGTAGGGGACGTTGTTTTCGCGGATGTAGGTCCAGACCTGGCGGGAGGTCCAGTTCGCAAGCGGGTTAAACTTGATCAATTCACGGCCCGGCCCAGAGAAAACGGGATCGACTTCCACCACCGCTACCGCTGCCCGCGTGGACGGGCTCTGGTCTCGTCGCTGGCCTGTCACCCAGGCATTAAGCGTTCCGAGCGCTCTCTTGAGCGGCTCGACCTTGCGGACGCCGCAGCACTCCTTATGGCCGTCTTTGTAAAATGAGAACAGGCCCTTCTCCCTGACCAGCTTTTCAACCGCCGATGGTTCGGGGAAGTAAACCTCAACAGGAATACCGTAATGCTCGCGAACCTTGTCGATGAACTGGTAGGTTTCCGGGTGAAGCCGCCCAGTATCGAGCGAAAAAACCCTGAATTTGCCGCCGATCTTCGCCGCCATATCGACCAGGACGACGTCCTCGGCCCCGCTGAAACTTATTCCAATTCCGCCGGAGAACTTCTCGAGCGCAAACTGCAGGATTTCTATTGGGCTCTGCTCGGCGAGTGATTTCGCGATTTCACGAATGTCTATTGTTCCGAGTTCCATAATTTCCTTTCGTGTTTTTCAGGATGTGATTGCGCAGGACCGCGCCAATTACCCCGCCAGCAGGCGCGCTCCGAGCGAAAAGTAAAGTATGCTGAAAAGCCATGTGATGTAACGCTCCGGTATCCGCCGCGTCAGCCGGCTGCCGATAATAACTCCCGGCACTTCACCTGCCACCAGCAGAAGGAACAGGCTGGGATTAAAGTTTCCCATCTCCCAGTGCAAAGACCCCGCCAGCGCCGTCGTCACCAGGCCGAACAGGATGTCCGTACCCACGAGGCTTCCGAGCGGCAGAGGAACCAGCAGCAGCAGGGAAATCATCAGCAGGCTCCCACTGCCCACCGAAGTCATGGAAACCAGGAAGCCTACGATTGCACCCACGGCAGCTAATCTCCGCCCACCGTTTGACAAGCTCAGGTCCTCGTTCCAGTTTGATGACAATTGCTGCCGCCCGCGTAGAAAGGGCAGGAAAAATGAGACGCCGAAAAGGGTCAGCCCCAGCAGGACTTTCAATGCGTGGTCCAACTGGATTTCTGACATCCAATGCTTCAGAAAGTGAATAAACAGAATCCCGGCCACGGAGCCGGGGACGCTTCCGGCCAGAAGATAACCGGCCAAGTTCCATCGCACCTGGCCCAGCTTCCGGTGCTCGAATACGCCTGCAAGCTTCGTCACAGCCCCGCTCATCAGATCCGTGCCGATCACCGTCAGGGCATGAAAAGGCGTCACCAGCAGCAGTATCGGGGTCAGAATAACTCCTGCGCCTGTTCCCGTGAGACCGACCAGGATGCCGGTGATGAAGGCAACCAGGCTTACGAGCATGCCGCCTCCTGAGGGACTTGCTGCCTGAAAGCCTGGTGCAGAACGGCCGCGACTTCAGGCCGAGTGAACTCCGGCGGCAACTGACCGCCGTCGCGGAGCAGCGCCCTAACCTGTGTGCCGCTCAGCATCACGCGAGCCTCTTTGTTGTGCCCACAGGTTTTTGGAGACGCCACGCTGGAGCACACGCGGCAGTAAAACGTATGTTCAAAGAAGAGCGGGGTGATACCCAGTTCGGCCGGGCTGAACTCGCTGAAGATCTTCTGCGAATCGTACGGCCCGTAATAATTCCCAACCCCTGCATGGTCGCGGCCCACGATGAAGTGCGTGCATCCGAAGTTTTTCCGGATCAGCGCGTGGAAGATGGCCTCACGCGGTCCGGCATAACGCATGGAAGCGGGGTTCAGAGCCAACAACACGCGGTCGCGCGGATAATAGTTTTCAAGCAGTACTTCGTAGCAGCGCAGGCGGACTTCCAGGCTGATGTCGTCCGATTTGGTTTCTCCGCCGATCGGGTGAAGCAACAGTCCGTCCACGATTTCGAGTGCAGATTTCTGGATGTATTCGTGCGCGCGGTGGACGGGGTTGCGGGTCTGGAACCCGACCACGGTGTTCCATCCGCGCTCGGTGAATATCCTGCGCGTATCCACGGGATCGAGCCGGTATTTTGAATGCAGCCCCGCGTTCGGCCTCTTGAAAACCTCCACAGGCCCGGCGATCAGCCAGTCACCCCGCGAAGCCACGTAGCGCGCACCTGGATGGTCATCGTTCGCCGTGCGAAATACGGATAGGCATTCCGCGTGGCGGTCGTAAGGAAAAATCTCCTGTATTTGAAGCACTGCCAGTCGTTCGCCGCTCGTGTTCGCCAAGGCTACTCTTGGCGCTTTTTTGAGCAGGTCGGCAGTTTCTTTTTCTACCGCCAGCGTGACCGGCAGGGTCCAGGGAAGCCCGTTAGCAAGACGCATGTTGTTAACAACCGAATTGTAATCTGCGCTTCCCATGAAGCCTTCGAGAGGACTGAAGGCCCCGATCGCGAGCATTTCCAGATCCGAAATTTCGAATGGGTTCAGTTGGATTATCGGCAGTTCGCGAGCTTCCGCTTCAAGCCTTGCCGCCTTTTCTCCGGTTACCAGCCGATTGACGAGCCGCCCTCCGTGGGGTTCGATCATTTTATTTTCTCTCCTCCAACATTAAGATTTCAGGTCCAGCCTGAACTCTCCCGGCCGCGGACCGCCCGAAAACAAAAAAGCCCGCCGACGTTTTCTCTCCGTCAGCGGGCGTCCGTTAAAAATGATTGCTTGGAGTTTGATCTACAAGTCTCTAATCTCCAGGTACACGGCGCCCTCCAACGGAACACGTACAACAACACATCCGCTGGGCGCCTGCCACCTTCCTCGACTTGTTGATCGAGACTGCCATGATGAATCGGAACCCATAGTACCAAGTTCGCACCCAGGTGTCAACAGGTTTTTCGGCGGGCCGCGGATTGTAGGGTGACGCTGTATGCCAGATCCTAAATCCAGGGATTCCAGAACATTTCCCCTCCGTGGCACGTAATATTGACAGAAGTGCCGCTGACGCGGAGGTGTTCATGAAAACCAGACAAGCAGGCATGCTGATCCTTGCCGTGATAGCGCTCAGCGTTTCGGCGCGTGCCGATTCGCGGATTGAGAAGACGCTGCCGCTGGCGCCCGGTGGCGAATTTGTGCTGCAGTCGGATGCGGGAAGCGTTACGGTGACGGGTTCAAGCGCGTCAGGCGCCAGAATCGTCGTTACCTCAAACCGTGATGATTTGGAGTCTTTGTTCAACTTCGATTTCCAGTCGAGCGGGAACGCGGCGCAGGTGACAGCACGGAAGAAGTTCTCCGGATGGTTTTCTTCCGCGAACCTTCACTTCGATGTTACGGTTCCGACGCAGACGCGCGTCAGCGTGAAGACCGGTGGTGGGACTGTCAAGGCTGCTTCGCTCCGCGGTGATCAGCATCTGTCCACTTCGGGAGGCTCGGTTGTAGCATCGGATGTTCGCGGCAATGTCACAGCGAGTACATCGGGAGGGTCAATCGAGACTTCCGATATTCACGGCAACGTGGAGGCTCGCACGTCAGGAGGCTCGATAACTGCGAACTCGCTCGAGGGGTCGCTTGAGGCCCGCACAAGCGGTGGCTCGATACACATTGAGGGTCTGACGGGCCGCGTAAGCGCACAAACTTCGGGCGGGTCGATTCACGCTGTGCTCGCACGGGGCAACAGCCGGGGAGGCCTGCTCGAAACATCCGGCGGGTCAATTCAAGTGGGGATCGATCCCGCGGCAAGTCTCAATATTGACGCCTCGACTTCAGGCGGGTCGGTATCAACAGATTTGCCCGTGCGCGTCCAGGGGACCATTTCGCAGTCCAAGCTGTACGGCACACTGGGCTCGGGCGGACCGACGCTCATTCTGCGCACGAGTGGCGGCTCCATTCGCATAGCCTCGAATTGAGCCAGGCATGCCAGAGCCTGCAGTAGCCACGGCAGAGTGAGGTCCTGCTGGGCATAGCTCTCCGCCGTCATCGCGCAAGGCTTGAGATGCGGTCCAGGTTGAGATCGCCGGCGGCGCCCCAGCCGCGAACACCGGGCGGGATTGCCGGACGGAATTTCTCGTACAAGTCGTAGGCGTGAGCGGCAAGATCATCAGGAGGCCAGGAGCGCGCCAGGCTCTCCATGGCCTTTTTTGCATCATCCAGGCGGTCGCCGAACTTGCCCTGCAAGTAGCGTTCGACGCTTGAAGGAGAAATCGTCTGGTCCTTGCTGAGCGCGCGCAGTCCCTCGGGCGTCTGGACAGCCGGGACGGCGCGATTCAGCAGATCGATCTGTAATATTTCTCCTTTGGCGCGCTTGCGTCGGCGCTCGCGCTCGACTTCGGGAGTAGGTCTGTAGAGTCCCAGGCTCACGCCTTTGCTGTACGCATTCAGTCCAGCCACAGCGCGTCCCAGGGTAAGAGCTTCATCCCAGTCGAAACCGAGCCGTTCCGCCACCACCGCAGCCCACAGCGTCAATACTGGAGCACGGTTGATTCTAATCACGTCCTCCATCAGAGGAGCCTCGACTCCTGTCATCATGATTTCAGATTTTCCTTAGTAAATGAAGCGGAATGGCGGGGGAATCCAGCAGGCGGCCGCGAAGCGGTGGGAATCTCAAATTTGAGATTTTGACTTCTCAGCATGATCGAATCTGGAATTGGGCATTTCTTCCGACAAAACCAGAGTCCCCAATGCAGTGTGACAAAAGTCATGGCCGGCGTGGAGCGCGGCCTGCAATCTTGGGAAAAAGGGCGCAGGAGGCAAAACCATCAAGTCCAGGAGAGGTCGCACATGAAAGAGATCACAGCATCCACAAGCATCCGCGAGATTCTGCAAGCATGTCCTTCGGCGCGGCGCATCTTCGACAAACATGGGCTGCACGGATGCGGGGGCGAGAACGGGCCTGCAGAATCGCTGGAGTTTTTCGTCTCCGTGCACGAAGCCGACCTGGGCGCTATCCTGCGCGACCTCAACGCGGAGTTGAAGAAACCGCAGGAACCGTACGTCTATCAGGAATCTCTTGGGGACTATATCTACCGGCGGTTTTTCAAGGCGGGTATTGCGATCGTGCTGAGCCTTGGCGGAATGTGGGGAGTGATTTCACTGCTGCAAATTTCGCTGCGCAAGGAACTGCTACAGCCGGACCTGCTCCCCGCGATCCACGCGCATGCGCACGCCATGATCTTCGGCTGGGTCGGCCTGTTCGTAATGGGCTTCGCTTATCAGTCCTTCCCTCGCTTCAAGGTAACCACGCTCTGGAGGCCGTCTCTCGCCAATCTGACTCTTTACTTGATGCTTTGTGGCATTCTGACGCGAGTCGTAGCCGATGTGCTCCGGCATGGAGCTACGGCGCTCGCGCTGGGCTCGATATCCGTTGTTGTGGAACTGGCGGCCATCTCACTTTTTATCCTGATAATCCTCAAGACCTCGGCAAAATCGCTTGCTCCGCACAATCCGTATGAAACCCTGATCCTGTCCGCGCTGGCATGGTTTCTGGTTCAAGCCGTCTTCAGCGGGTTGTTCTTTTTTGCCCAGGCGACGGCCGCAACCCCTGAGCAAACGATCTTCCGTATTGCCCTGCTCGATGCGCCGTTGCGCGATATGCAACTGTTCGGATTTGCCGCGCTCATCATCGCCGGAGTCAGCCAGCGCTTTGTGCCGGTGGTTTATGGACTCGGCAAGCCGGAACGCGACCATCAGCGGCTGATTTTCTGGCTGATGAATGGCAGCCTTCTGCTGGATATCGCTAGCTACGTGGCCCTGTTCATGACGGGCAGTCGCACCGCAGGTTTCTTCCTTGAAATTGCCTACGCTCTGATGCCCGTCTGGGCCTTTCTTCTGGTGGTCCAGTTGCGCATCTTCAAACAGCCGACCCAAATTGACCGAAGCTGGAAATTCATCCGCGCGGCCTATGTCTGGCTGCTGATCGCGATGGTGATGATGCCGTTCCTCATGCCGTACAGCACCATGCAGGGCGAAGCGTTCTCACACGCGTTCTGGGGAGCGCACCGGCACGCGTTCACCGTCGGGTTCGTCAGCATGATGATTCTTGGCGTCTCCTCACGCGTAGTTCCGATCCTCGCCGGCATTGATTCGAAACAACTCTCTTCGCTCTGGGGCCCCTTTGTTCTGCTGAATGCAGGCTGCGCAGGGCGCGTCGGTCTTCAGGTCCTGACGGATTTTGTTCCGCGCGTTGCCTATCCGCTGATTGGGTTCACCGGCATCATCGAACTGGGCGCGCTCGCGTGGTGGGGATTCGAACTATGGCACGTCATGAATCTTGCGAAGACGCACCGCGCCCGCATGCTGAAATCGCCGATTCCCATCGTGGCCCGTTGAAACCTCAGGCCACCGCCATTGCTTCTCAACAATTCGTGAGATAATCAGACTTTGCCATTTTCACGCGGGAGAGTGTCGCAGGCCACCAGCACAAGGAGCACGCGGCCCGCAATTGTTGAGAGGTATTGATGCGAGCATTGGTAAAGAGTCGGGCGGAACACGGCCTGTGGATTGAAGAAGTACCAAAACCCACGATCGGCATCAACGATGTTCTGATCCGTGTGTTGCTGACCGGAATCTGCGGGACCGATTTGCACATCTACGAATGGGACGAGTGGGCAAAGAAGACCATTCCCGTTCCCCTCGTGATCGGCCACGAATTTGTCGGCGAGATTGCGGAAGTCGGCTCGAACGTCACGGATTTTGAACCGGGAATGATCGTGAGCGGCGAAGGCCACGTAGTCTGCGGGCGCTGCCGCAATTGCCTCGCAGGGCGGCGGCATTTATGCGCGCAATCGAAGGGTGTGGGTGTCAACCGGCCCGGCGCCTTCGCGGAATACATTGTACTGCCGATGACGAACATCTGGCGGCACCATGCGTCAGTCCCGCTGGAGGTCGCCGCAATTTTCGATCCCTTCGGCAATGCAGTCCACACGTCGCTGCAATTTCCCGTGCTCGGCGAAGACGTGCTGATCACCGGGGCGGGGCCGATAGGGCTGATGGCTGCCGCTGTCGTGCGCCATGCTGGTGCACGCTTCGTGGTGATCTCGGACCTGAACCCGGAGCGCCTGAAGCTGGCGGAAAAAATGGGCGTAACGATGGCGGTCGATCCGCGCCAAAAATCCTTCGAACAAGTACAGAAAGAACTGGGCATGCAGGAAGGATTTGACGTGGGGCTTGAGATGTCCGGGAATCCCACGGCCTTCCGCAGCATGCTCGCCAACATGAGCCACGGCGGCAAAATCGCCATGCTCGGAATCCCGAACCAGGAGATGTCCATTAACTGGAACCACGTCATCTTCAACATGCTGACCATTCGGGGCATCTACGGCCGCGAAATGTATGAGACGTGGTACAAGATGACGGTGATGCTGGAATCGGGCCTCGACATCAGGCCGGTGATCACACACCGCCTGAACTGGCGCGAGTACGAAGCGGGGTTTGAAGCGATGCGAAGCGGCGCCTGCGGCAAAGTAATCCTCGACTGGAGGGAGTGAATTGTACGGAAGTATTCGCGAACACCTTGCGACCCGGCTCGACGAAATCCGCAACGCCGGGCTGTACAAGAACGAACGGACGCTGGATTCCGCGCAGCAGACGCACGTGAAGCTGCGCAGTGGCCAGAGCGTTCTTAACCTGTGCGCCAACAACTACCTCGGCCTCGCGAATCATCCGGCCATTGTGCAAGCGGCGAAGGATGCGCTTGACCGCTGGGGCTACGGCCTTTCTTCGGTGCGCTTTATTTGCGGAACGCAGACCATCCATCAGCAACTTGAGGCGGCGCTCAGCCGCTTCCTCAAAACTGACGATACGATCCTTTACAGTTCGTGCTTTGACGCCAACGGCGGACTCTTCGAAACGCTGCTGGAAGCGGAAGACGCCGTGGTCTCCGACGAACTCAACCACGCCAGCATCATCGATGGCATCCGCCTTTGCAAGGCCAAACGATACCGCTACCGCAACGGCGACATGGGCGATCTCGAAGAAAAGCTGAGGCAGGCCAGGGCGGAAGCGCGTCACATTCTGGTGGCGACCGACGGCGTGTTTTCTATGGACGGCTACATTGCCAGACTTCCGGAGATTTGCGACCTTGCGGAAAAATACGACGCGCTGGTGATGGTGGACGACTCGCACGCTGTCGGGTTCATGGGCGAGCACGGGCGAGGCACGCCGGAACATTGCGGCGTCGAGGGCCGTGTGGACATCATCACGGGAACGCTGGGCAAGGCGCTTGGCGGCGCCAGCGGCGGCTACACGACAGGACGCAGGGAAATCATCGACCTGCTCAGGCAGCGCTCAAGGCCTTATCTTTTTTCGAACTCCGTATCACCGGGGATTGTGGCCGCATCGCTGAAAGTGCTCGAGCTGCTGGAAGGATCCGGCGAACTGCGCGAACGCCTGAAAGAAAACACGCGGTTCTTCCGTGAGCAGATGACGGCGCTGGGGTTCTCCATTCTTCCGGGCAATCACCCGATCGTTCCCATCATGATCGGCGAGGCGGCGAAAGCCGCGCAGATGGCCGATGCGCTGCTTGAAAAAGGAGTTTACGTTATCGGGTTCTCTTATCCTGTGGTGCCGCAGGGGAAGGCGCGCATCCGCGTGCAGATTTCCGCTGCCCACACGCGCGAGGACCTGGAATTCGCCGTGCAATGCTTCCGCGAAGTGCGCGACGCAATGAGGCTGGCGTAGAGAGATCTGTTTCTGTCCCAGCCTATAATCCCAAGAATCGAGATCGAGTAGAGAGATGACTTCTGTGGGGCGGTGAGAGCCTCGCTCACGCGCAGCTTCGGTCAGTAAGCTTTGACTCCGCTCTGCACATCGCCGCTTCCGCGGGCTTGTCCGCGCTTGGCGCCTCCTCGCGGTTTGTTGCCACCGCGTGCTAGCAATAGTGGTCCGCTTCAAACAGGCTCAGCTGCGGATTCGCCCAGCGCAGCACGATCAGTCGAAACGCCTGCTCCGTCCCGTTCATGGTGTGCACCGTCTCGGCGATTTCGCGGTCCTTGGCGAAGCCCTCGGCCGTGCGGTACGCTTGCTACCATCGTTCACCCTCCGGGTGTGCGTCAAAGATTTCTCACAAAATCTCCATACCCCACATCCCGCGAGGGTGAGCGACGTTTCAGTTGATCCTCCCTCGCGTTAATCTCGATTCTTGGGTCTTCCGTTCAGTCAAGAACCCCGCAGCCCTCCATCTTCGCCGGGTCAGCGGCCCTGGAGTGCGGGAGGCCCGGCTCCCGCCTTCGTTAAGGCGGCAGTTTTGCGGCCACACTCCAAGACAAATCCACGGCATCGAACCGATGCTGAGACTGTCAACTGTGGGAATTCTTCGTCGCCTTGCGCTGTTCAGAATGACATGGCTTAACGGGCCATCCCCCCTCTCGCCGTCATGCATAACCCACCACTGCTGCGCCAGGGTCCTTCGTTAAGGCGGCAGCTTCGCGGCCACACTCGAAGGCAAACCCACGGCATGGAAGCGATGCCGTGGCTACGAGTTTGATTGGATACGCTACGACGGTGAATCGGGAGCACAGAGCGCCCCACGACCTCAAAGAAAAAAGTGCAACCTGCCGGCTGGCCGAAGCATCATGCAGATAATGAACTCCAAAAAACCCAGGCCGAGCCTGAAGGCGGCGGATGTGCTTGCCGGATGGGGCAGGGTGCTTGGCGGCAGGGTGCCGATCCTGTCGATCGAGATCACGCGCGAGTGTCCGCTGAACTGCCCCGGCTGTTACGCCTACGGCGATGCACACCTGGGCGGTGAAATCACTCTCGACGAGCTGAACGACCTGCGGGGTGATGATCTTGTTGAGGGCGTACTGGAAATTGTCCGCAGGCACAGGCCGCTGCACGTTTCACTGGTGGGCGGCGAGCCGCTGGTGCGCCACCGCGAGTTGAGCAGGATTCTTCCTGTCCTGGGCGGGATGGGCGTAGCTTCAATGGTTGTGACGAGCGGCGTGATTCCCATCCCCATGGAGTGGATGGACATCCCCAGGCTGCGCGTGGCAGTTTCAGTGGACGGCCTGCCGGAACATCACGACATCCGGCGCAAGCCAGCGACTTACGAGCGCATCCTCAAGAACATTGAAGGACGTTCGATCAACGTGCACTGGGTCATCACGCGGCCGATGCTCGAGCGCAAAAGCTACCTTGAAGAATATGTCGGGTTCTGGAGCGCGCGCGCGGAAGTGAACCGCATCTGGGTGAGCGTGTACACTCCGCAAATCGGCGAACAGAGCCCCGAGACGCTGGCTCCGGAAGACCGCGCGACTGTGGCCGCGCAACTGCCCGCATTGGCGCGGCGGTACCCAAAGCTGCTCTTCAATGAAGGGCTTGCCCACACCATCCTTTATCCCCCGCAAAATCCCGACGATTGCCTCTTTGCCAAGATGTCAGCGAATTATTCCGCCGACCTCGAAACCCGCGTCGAACCCTGCGTTTTCGGGGGCGCGCCGGACTGCCGGCAGTGCGGCTGTGCCATCAGCAGCGGCCTGCACTGGCTGAGGAACCTCAAGCTCGGCGGACTTATAAAGGCGGACCACTTGAT
Organism: Terriglobia bacterium; assembly: GCA_035652895.1. Lineage (GTDB taxonomy): Bacteria > Acidobacteriota > Terriglobia > UBA7540 > UBA7540 > SCRD01. The sequence continues at coordinate 96,031 of DASRCX010000060.1, read as the reverse complement.
CGGAGCTTCACTCAAGATCGGGCTGCTGATGAGCAGGCTTCGGTCAGGGGCGAGCGAACCTTCAAGATGGCACGGCGCCGCCAATCCCGCAAATCGCAAGAACCAGTTAGTACACATCAGATAGCGGGAGCCCTTCGGACTCCCGCTTCGAGCTTGTCCATCAGGAAGGCATATCGCTTCCGTCACGCCCGGGCGTTTGACAAACCCGAATACGCCCGGCCATATCGAGTTGTTGCGGCGGGCTGGACTGGCGATGATCACGCCTTGGGATGCGTGCGGTCGTAAACGTCCATCAACTGCCTGATGGAGACCTGTGTGTACCGTTGCGTCGTCGCGAGGCTCTTGTGGCCGAGCATCTCCTGAATAGCCCGCAGGTCGGCGCCCTCAGCCAGCAGGTGCGAGGCGAACGCGTGGCGAAGCGAGTGCGGACTGACTCTCACGTCAGCGTCGGGGCAGTACATACGCACGTAGCGCTTGAGGATCCGGTCAATTGAGCGCGTAGTGAGCCGCCCGCCGTAAACGTTGAGGAAAAGCGCGGGGCAACCGGTGCGCGTTTCTCGAAGCAGCTTTTCGCGCGCGGGCAAGTAAGCCTCGAGCGCCGCTTTCGCTTTCGAGCCGAAAGGCACGATCCGCTCTTTATCGCCCTTGCCGCGCACCAGAACAAACGCATCGCCGAAATTCATGCTTCGGAGATCAAGCCCTGCAAGCTCACTGACGCGCAGGCCCGAAGCGTAGAGCAGTTCGAGGATGGCGCGGTCCCGTACCAGTTGGTACGGGGCGCTGTCCCGAAGGATCGGGGCATCCCCGGAAACTGCCTGAACCGCGGCGGCCACGCGGTCGAGAAAAGTGTTCATTTCCTCTTCGGTCATAATGCGCGGCAGCTTCTTTTCAAGCTTGGGCGTCGAGACCGAGGCCGCAGGATTTTCTGCAATCAGCCGCTCGCGCGCGAGGAACTTGAAGAACGCGCGGATCGCGGCCAGCTTGCGCGCGATGGACGACTTCTTCTCCTGCTTCTCAAAAAGGTGTGAAAGAAAAGAGCGTATTCTGATGGCAGTAACAGCGTTCACATCCACGGCGGCGTCCTTGTTCCCCTCCGCAAGAAAATCGCGAAACTGCACAAGGTCACTGCGATAATTGCGGATCGTGTGCGCGGAAGCGTTGCGCTCGTATTTCAGGTATTGGATGTAACGCTCGATCAGGTCGTTCATGAGATTCGTGTCTGCTCAGATACTTCTCTGTGCTCGGAGTGAAGCGTTAAAGTCGCCGGCGATGGCCCTGCGGGGTTCGCTTTGAGCCATGCATCCAGATCCTCGAGTGCGCGCTGGCACTGTTTCTCGCGGCGCACGCGCCGGTCTCGCGCCATCTGGGGCGGCAGGCCTTCCATCGGCGGCAGCAGATCGAATGAGATGTTGGCCGGCTGATAATTCCGCGGGTCCGCATGCGTGATGTAATGCACCAGCGAGCCGAGCGCCGTCGTTCGCGGCGGCGGAGTGAATGCTTCCCGGCGCGCGCGGCATGCCAGCGCCATGCCGGCCAGCAGCCCCGTTGCGATGCACTCGACGTAGCCCTCCACGCCCGAGAGCTGCCCCGCGATAAAAGTGCGCGGGCTGGCCCGAAAGCTGAGATCGGGGTCCAGGAGAGCAGGCGCATTGATGTAAGTGTTGCGATGAATCTGTCCGAAGCGGAGAAATTCCGCGTTCTCGAGGCCCGGAATCATGCGCAGGATGCGTTTCTGCTCGGGAAATTTCAGATGGTTCTGGAAGCCCACGAGGTTATAGCTGGAGTATCGCAGATTTTCCGCGCGGAGTTGCACCACGGCGTAAGGGCGACGGCCCGAGCGCGGATCGATGATGCCCACGGGGCGCATCGGCCCGAAACGCAGTGTGTCATAACCTCGGCGCGCGAGTTCTTCAATCGGCAGGCAGGCTTCGAAATATTTTGCATCCTCGAATTCGTGCGCCTGGACGGTTTCTGCGTTCATCAGCGCTTCGTAGAACGCGCGGTATTCTTCCTCCGTCATCGGGCAATTCAGGTAATCTTCGCCGCCCTTCCCGTAGCGCGACGCGCGGAAGATGCGCTCCATGTTCAGCGTTTCCGCATCGACGATGGGGCTGATAGAATCGTAAAAGGAGAGGCTTTCGCTGCCCGTCAGACGCTGGAGGTTTTGCGCAAGGCTGTCAGTGGTCAGCGGGCCGGTGGCAATCAGCACCAGGCGGTCAGGATCGATTTCTGTAACTTCCTCGCGGCGCAATTCGATGAGCGGATGCCGCCCAATGGCGGCCGTAACGCCCTGCGCGAAGCGATCACGGTCCACCGTCAGAGCGGTACCGCCGGGAACCGCGCAATCATCCGCCACACGCAGCAGCAGCGAACCGGCGCGGCGCATCTCTTCCTTGAGAAGCCACGAGGCCGCTCCGGGCGCGTTCGACTTGAGCGAATTGCTGCACACGAGTTCGGCGAGGCGGTCAGTTTTGTGTGCAGGCGTCGCGCGGCGCGGCCGCATCTCGCACAGCACAACACTCACGCCACGCTCCGCAAGCTGCCACGCGGCTTCACTGCCCGCCAGCCCGCCCCCGGCAATAATAACTTGCTGTTCCATCGGCCCTGCGAATGATTATAGCAACCATTCAGGGCTGAAGCTTGTTGCAGCAAGGGCCGCGCACTTCTTCCCGGGGGTTTTACTCCTGCTCACGGGACCAGTCACAAAGCAAAAAACCTGAAGCTGAGTCCAGGGGCGCGAAGTTACTGCGCGAGGAATGCGTTGACTGCGGGATAGAGTTTGGATGATTCGCAGCCGGTGGCAAGGTGGCCGCAATCGGAAGTGAGCTCGAGCACGCGGGCGTGAATCAGCTTTGCAAAATCGAGCGCGGGCTGCGGGTTCACCATATGGTCCTGAAGGCTCGGAACCACCATCACCTTTGCACGGACCATTGCCGCGGCCTTCTCCATCGAGCCGCCAAAGGGCTTTGAGACATCGTCGGCCATCATGGCCTGCAACTGTCGAATCCAGTTGTTGGCGTCGAAAGATTCCATCGTTGATTTTTGCGTGTCGGCGAGGAATTTGGGAAATGACGCGCGGCTGGTGTGGCTGGCAACATATGCGGGCGTAGTGAGGTTCAGGGTGTGGATGTCGGCGACCGTTTTCATGGCTTCGACGGGCGGCGATGGGTAGTTTCCGTGGTCCCAGTCGCCTGCCGACTCGATGGCGTGCAGTTCCGCCGTCCAGAGCAGCAGATCGTATGATGTCAGCCGCGGCGAGCCGACAATGGGAATCGCCTGATCCATGAAATCCGGATATGAAACCATCCACTGGAACGTCTGCATGCCGCCCATGGAAATCCCGATCACCGCATGGACATGGGATATTCCAAGCGCGCGCGTCAGCAGTTCATGCTCCGAATTCACCATGTCGCGGATGTTGAACTCGGGAAACTTCATGCGCGGCTGCAATCTGCTGTTCGACGGAGAGGATGAATTGCCGTCACCGAGTGCGTCTACCAGAATGACGTAGTATTTCGAACTATCAACCAGCTTGCCCGGACCGACCAGGCCCACCAGTTCCTTTGTCGTGCCGGTGAACCACGTGGGGAAAACCACGACGTTGGATTTCTGCGCGTTCAGCGCGCCAAGCGTGCGGTAGGCGATGCGCAGATTCTGAATCACCTGCCCGTTTTCGAGCCGAAAGTTGCCGAGCGAGGCGAACTTGAGCTGCTGCGCCGGGAGCGCGCCGGCGGATATGCACATTAAAACGGCAATGAGGGCAATCCTGATTGTCCGTATTGTCTTCGTTGACATATGTTGAATTCCTCGGCCCTGCACCACGTCTCATCCGGGACAGGGCTGCACCCAGGATCACGAATGAACATACTCGGAACAAAACTGCCCCGCTAAGTTTTCCGGTACACCGCTCATGGCCGCACGCCAGGGATACTCAGCTTGATGCGATAGACGCTTGTGCTGGCGGTGATGTAGAGCGTTTTGCCGTCAGCATCACCCCAGTTGCAATTCGCCGCGCGTTCCGGCAGCATGATCGTGCCGATATGCTTTCCTTCAGGTGAAATGATCCAGATGCCGCCGGGGCCTGCGCCGTAGAGGTTCCCTTTTTCATCCACCTTGATGCCGTCCGGGCCGCCGGGGCCTTCGCTGGGGTCGGCTTTGCAGAAAACTTTGCCGTTCGCCACCATGCCGTTCGGCAGCACGTCGTAGCGCATCCAGACCATGTTCTGCGGATCAGAGACAGCGATGTAGAGGTATTTTTCATCCGGCGAAAAGGCGATGCCGTTTGGCCGAGTCAGGTCCTTGATTACAAGCTGGAGATGGCGATTGTCCGGCGGCGCTCCGGGCTTGTGCGAAGCCGCGTTGGGCAGCCGGTAAACTCCGTTGAACGGCAATTCCTTCAGCGGGTCTTTGTCGCCCTGAGTGGGCAGGCCGTAAGGCGGATCGGTGAAGTAGAGTGAGCCGTCGGATTTGTAAACAAGGTCGTTGGGGCTGTTCAGCCGCTTGCCCTGATAGCGGTCGCAGAGCACCGTCAGCTTGGCGCCGGGCTCAAAAGATTCAAGGCGATAAACGTCGCGGCGTGCGTGGCCTGCAACCGTCAGCCGGCCCTCTTTATCGAGCGTCATGCCGTTTGAGCCGGGCTCCGGTCCTGGATAGGGTTTGGTTCCCTGGTAGCCGCTCGGATGGAGAAAGACGGAAGCTCCCTGGCCGGGCGTCCATTTGATGATGCTGTTGTGATGGATGGCGGCGAAGTAAAGAGAGCCGTCGTGAGACCATACGGGGCCTTCCGTCCATTCATAACCACTCGCAATCTTTTCGACCTGGGCCCCCTGGGGGATGATGGCGTCAACCGCGGGATCGAGCCGCACGATTGAGCCGATGGTTGGCTTGGCCGGCTGCTCCTTCTTCGGGGCTTCCTGTTTTGCGCAGCCGGTGATTAGACCCAGAACACAAAGTGTAATAATCCATCGCGTTTTCATGCGGGCGATTCTACCCCCGCGCTGGAATGAAAGCAATCCGCTTCCGCAAGGGTAGGGGGGCGCTCTGCGCTCCGGGATAGGAAACATCAACGGGTATCCAAAGGGCTCCCCTGGCAGCGCATTGGCCGATGCGGTTCCTGCCGATTTATGATTTAATGTGCGGTCAATCTTGTCGCATTCATGGGGAAACTTTTGAAAAACTGGAACAAAAAAGAGTGGGTCAGCCTTGTGCCCTACGGGCTGAACCAGCAGCACCCGAACGGCTACAGGGACATTCTGGAAGCCATCTGGGAGAACCGCGACAATCTGGGTTATGCATGGCGAATCCTACGCGACGGCTGTTGCGACGGTTGCGCGCTTGGCACCAAGGGTATGCGCGACTGGACCATGCGCGGCATCCATCTGTGCGCGGTGCGGCTGCGGTTGCTGCGCCTTAACACCATGCCGGCGATGGATTGGCGCGTGCTTGAAGACGTCGGGCCGCTGCTCGGTAAGCGCGAACGCGATCTGCGACGGCTGGGACGGCTGGCCGTGCCGATGGTGCGGCATCGCGGCGACAGGGGATTCCAACGCATCACTTGGGACGAAGCTTTCGCTGTGATCGCGGAAAAGCTGCGGCGGACCGACCCGCGCGGCCTTGCCTGGTACCTCACCTCGCGCGGCCTCACCAATGAAGCCTATTACGCCCACCAGAAAGTGGCGCGGTTTATCGGCACCAATCACATCGACACCAGCGCACGCATCTGCCATGCTCCCAGCACTACGGCGCTGAAGGAAACGCTGGGCGTGGCAGCCACTACCTGCTCCTACTCGGACTGGATTGGCACCGACCTCCTGGTGTTTGTAGGAACCAATGTTGCCAACAACCAGCCCGTCGCCACCAAGTATCTCTATTACGCGAAAAAGGCGGGGACAAAAGTTTTCCTGGTGAATCCCTACATCGAGCCGGGCATGGAGCGCTACTGGGTGCCGTCGGTCACGGAGAGCGCGCTCTTCGGCACGCGCATCGCCGACGACTTCTTCCAGATACTTCCCGGCGGCGACATCCCTTTCTTCTACGGCGTCCTCAAGCACATGATCGAGAACAACTGGCTCGATCGCGACTTCATCGACGAGCGCACCGCGGGCTGGCGCACACTCGAAAACAAAACGCGGCGGCTGCGCTGGGAAGAACTCGAGCGCGGCTCCGGCCTCACTCGCGCGGACATGCTGCGCTTTGCGCAGGCGTTCGGCAGGGCGCGGCACGCGATCTTCGTCTGGAGCATGGGCATCACGCATCACCGTTACGGCAGCGACAACGTGCGCGCCATCGTGAACCTGCAACTCGCGCGCGGCAATGTCGGCCGGCCGCACACCGGCCTGATGCCCATCCGCGGCCACAGCGGCGTGCAGGGCGGCGCCGAAATGGGAGCCATGCCGTCCGCTTATGTGATGGGGTTCCCCGTGAATGAGGAAAACGCCGAGCGCTTCTCCTCACCGGAATTCTGGGGGTTCAAGCCCCCTTCATGGAAAGGCATGGGCGCGGCGGAAATCATTCTGGGCGCCGAGCGCGGAGAAATCGACATACTGTGGCAGAGCGGCGGCAACTTCCTTGACACCCTGCCCGAGCCGGACCGCGTCCACAGTGCGCTCACGCGATTGCACCTTCGCGTCCATCAGGACATCGTGGTCAACCCTACCATGCTGGTCGATCCGGCGGAAACCGTCGTTCTGCTGCCTGCGCGCAACCGCTACGAGCAGCGCGGCGGCGGCACCGAAACCAGCACCGAGCGCCGAGTGATCTACAGTCCGGAAATTCCCGGCCCGCGACCCGGCGAAGCCCGCGACGAGTGGGAAATTCCCGTGATGCTTGCCCGGCATTTCGATCCAGAAGGCGCGGCCAAGGCCTTCCCCTGGAAGGATACGGCGGATATCCGCACGGAGATCGATCGGGTGTGCCCAACCTATCGTGGCATTGCACATCTCCGCCGGAAGGGCGACAACTTCCAGTACGGCGGCCCGCGGCTGCTGGCCGACGGCTTCAATACTTCGGACGGCAAGGGTCATTTTTCGGCGATTGAATTGCCGCAGGAGCACATCCCCAAAGGGAAATTCCTGGTAAGCACGCGGCGAGGGCACCAGTTCAACAGCATTGTGGAAGAGGGTGCCGACCCGCTGACGGGGGCCGGTCGCCATGATGTTTTCATGTCTGCTGAGGACGCCGCGCGGATGGGATTGCGTGGGGGTGATTCTATCGTGCTGCAAAACGAGCACGGAACGTTCCGTGGGCGCGTGCGAATTGACCGCATCAAGCCGGGAAGCCTTCAGGTCTATTGGCCCGAAGGCAACGTGCTGATAGCCTCGGGGCGGCTCGACGAAAGCGGCGTGCCGGACTACAACGCGCTGGTCGAGGTATGGCGAAGATAAAGGAATCCACGTTCCAGCAAGCCGCCCGGCTATTCGCGGACCCTCATCCCCCTTCCCGAGACCGCACAGCCGCGCCCAAACCAAGCCTCTCGCGGACAAACCCTGCCAACTCGTCGCTGACATCGTCGAGCGCAGGCAATCTAAAGACACGTTTGCCGCTCAAAACATCGGCGTTGATTTGAGGCCATGGATGGGCGCTATTGGCCCCGTGGCCCAAGGTCACCAGTCCGTCGGCGCGTGCTAAGTACTTTGCGGCTGACTCCTTGAAATCGTTCTGCGCGGGATCCATGACAAAAAGGTAGAGCGCCGGATCGAGCAACTCGAGGATGCTGTTGCTCTCGATCATCACCCATTCTTCACCTGCCAGTGCGCGCATCAAGGCCGGAAAGGCGCGCGAAAGCTGGCCGTGACGCACCCGCAGCCAGAGCGAACGCCGGGCGCCGGCCTGGAGAAATCGGCGCGTGTCTCCCCGGCCGCTGCGTTCACGTTCCTCGTTCAGGACAAAGGCATGTTCGCCGGGATCGCACGAGCAGGGTTCGCTGTCAAGTGAGCAGACTCCGTGGCCGTATTGCGTTATCTTCACCGCGGCCCACTCGGGCGGGCGGACGCTGCGAATCAGCCCCGCCATCACGGAAGTTTTGCCGATGTTGCGGGAGTGGCCGCCGATGACTACGGTCGTCATGCTGAACACCGCTTGCGTGAACCATTACGACAAACTGCGCAGGTAGCCAGCACTGCGAACTTGTGGGGCGACATCGAGTCGATCATTTCTTCCGTCCGGACTCTTCTATTTCGGCGGCCTGACTTGCCGGTACCGGCATGTGGCATTGGCCGTCAAAGTAGCCTCCGGGCTCGACAACCAGCGCAGCCGTGTACAGGTCCCCGAGCACTACGCCGTTGGCCTTGATTTCAATCTTCTCGGGCGCATGCACTGCGCCCTTGACTTTTCCGGCCACGCTGACGAACCTGGACCGGACTTCGCCTTCGAGTTCCCCCTGCTCGGCGATGACCACCGTCCCGGCGCAGTGGACCTCTCCCTTGAAATGCGTGTTCACCCGGACCATGCCGCGCGCGACCGTCATCTTCCCTTCAAACTCAAGCCCCGGTTCCAGCAGGCCGACGAGTTCCTGATCAGCAGGGTGCTCCGAAGTTCGTGGTCGGAACAGTTCGCGTAACTTCGACGCCATCATGTCCTCCTGAAAAAATGCGGTTGATCGAGATGCTACATCATAAAGTAATGGTTAGATTTTTGTATATTAGAATCTATGTTCTCATTATCCAATCATATATCCGCGTCAGGTCTTCCGCAGAATAATAGCTGATTTCGATCTTTCCCCGACGCTCGTTCCCCACTACCTTCACCCGCGTGCCCAGCGTCCGTTCAAGCTCCATGACGGCTGCGCGGAGGTTCGGATCAAGCTTGGGTGCCGGCTTCGCTTCCTGCTTTTCGCCAGCAACGCCGCGCGGCGCCACCAGCCGCTCCAGTTCCCTGACCGAAAGGCCCTTTTCGATCACCCGTTGGGCCAGCTTCACTTGGGCCTGGTGCGAGCCGACCGCCAGGAGTGCTCGAGCGTGCCCGGCAGAAATATTGCCCTCCATCAACAGCACCTGAACTTCCGGCGCCAGGCCAAGCAGCCGGAGCGTATTAGTGACCGTCGAGCGGTTTATACCGAGCCGCTCGGCGATCTGCTCGTGGGTCAGATGGAACTGCTGCTGGAGCTTCTCATAAGCCTTGGCTACTTCGAGCGGATTGAGCTCTTCCCGAAGCAGATTCTCGACCAGCGCAAGCTCCAGGGCCTCCCCGTCGCCGATGTCGCGCACCACGGCCGGAACTTTTTCAAGTCCGGCTTTGCCCGCCGCCCTCCACCGCCGTTCACCGGCCACGAGCTGGTAGCGCTCACCCGCGGGTCGGATGAGGATGGGCTGGAGCAACCCGCTCACGCGGATGGAATTGGCCAGTTCGTCGAGGCCATCATCGGTCAGTGTCGTCCGTGGCTGGAAAGGATTCGGGTCGATGAGGTTGAGCGGTATCTCTTCGAGCCCCTGAGCGGGGGCAGGGGCCTCAGGTTCCCTCAACAGGGCGTTCAATCCGCGCCCCAGCGCCTTTCTGGTCATGGCTTATAACCTCTTTAGCTAGTTTCAGATAGCTTTCGGAGCCGCGACATTCCGGGTCATAGAGAATCACGGGCTTGCCGTGGCTTGGCGCCTCCGCCAAACGAACATTTCTGGGAATTATCGTTTCAAAAACCTGGTCGCCGAAAAAGTCCTTGAGGTCGTCGCGTACCTGGTGCGATAGGTTTGTTCTTTCGTCAAACATCGTCAACAGGATGCCCTCGACGGCCAGTTTCGGGTTGTGCGCCCGGCGGACTCGGATGAGTGTATCGAGAAGCTCGGAAACTCCCTCGAGCGCGAAATATTCGCACTGGATGGGAACCAAAACTGAATCAGCGGCAACAAGGGCGTTCAGCGTCAGGAGATCCAGCGCCGGAGGGCAATCGAGGAGGGTGTAATTGAACCTGTCGCGAATGGGCGCGAGCTTTTCGCGAAGCACCTGCTCGCGGTCCGGCCTTGAAACCAGCTCGACGTTTGCTCCGACCAGGTTCTTATCCGATGGCACCACCTGAATCCCCTCGGCTGGCCCTTGAAGGATAAGCTCGGTGAGGGGGACGTCCAGAATCATGGAGTGATAGAGCGAACGTCGCGCGGGATCTTTGGGAAAACCGAAACCGCTGGTCGTATTTCCCTGCGGGTCGCAGTCGATCACAAGGGTCCACATGTCTTGGGCGGCGAGGGCAGCAGCCAAATTGATGGCGGTGGTCGTTTTTCCGACTCCGCCTTTTTGGTTTGCGATGGCGATTACTCGTCCCATGATTCACTCAAGCCGGCGGGATAAGGCGGAAAATTATCAAAATGGAAAGTATGATACAAGTGAAAACGCAGTGTTTCACGTGGAACATGGCTTCGCCCGAGCTTAACCCGATCAGATATCTCCTCTGGTATCAGCAGATTGAGAATTGCCGCCTTATATTTTCCGTCCAGCAAGAATCACCCTTTCCTCACTCCCCGGAATCTTCAACGGCTCCGCCCATTGAAGATACAGTTTCATCTGCATAACCTCCCTCACCTTTTGCCTTCCAATCCACAGGCATAATCGGCCACCGGGATTCAACAAGTCGATCGCGAGCGGAACGAGTTTCTCAAGACCACCAACCGCTCGTGCTGTAATAATATCAAATGAATGCGGCTTCGCGTGGCGTGAAAAATCTTCGAACCTCTCGCCTCTCACTCCAATCGGTCCCAATCCACACACCCTGGCCACTTCCTTGAGAAACGCCCGCTTCTTGGCCACAGGCTCGAGCAGAACCACGGCCAGGTCGGGGGAAATCAACTTAAGCGCCAGGCCAGGAAATCCGGCACCGCTTCCGATATCGAGCAACCGTCCTTGTAACGGAAACATTCGAGCCAGCAGAAAGCTTTCGCCAAAGTGTCGCGTGAGGCATTCCTCAGGCGTTCGAATTGATGTCAGGTTGATCTTCTGGTTCCAGCGGAGAAGGAGATCGACGTATTGCTGGATTTTATCGATGTCCGCTTCCGATAGCTGGATGCTAAAAGGCTCCAGCAGTTCGCGCACAGTTTCCGGGGAAAGCATCGATTGGCATTTTAGGGCAGGATAGTTTGGCTTGCAACGGAAGAGCGTGGCTCTGTCTGAGCAGCGCATATCTCAGTCGGTTGGCGAGCATTATTAAGAAGGGGCTTGCCGATGTAAGTAACGTATTGAAAAGATTCGACTTACTTCTCGCTTGAGGTGGCGATGCAAGTTTGACATGGCTCTGCAACACAAATATCGGAAGGAAAGTGGAAAGGCTTTCGCCGCGGCCTTAGCTGATTTGCGTGTTTCACGTGAAACATGCCGGGCCACTGCAATACGGCATAACTCTTCTTGCCATCCACCGGAGCCTCCTACTGTAGCCTAGATTCGCCCGAAATCGCCTTCGCCACACCTCGTACCTTGCCGCCTCCCCATCCTGTTCTTCAACAGGTGTTAGCTCCACGGGACCAGCGGCCGTCTCCTTTTGTCGCCGGCAAATTTCTCCGTTCGATCTCCGGCTCAATCATGATAACCTAGAAGGCACAGGGGCAAAGCAATGGGAACAGCAGTTCTAACGCCGCCCAAGGCAAGTCCGCCTGGGGAATCGATTCCTCCCTCTCGCAACGGCAACAACGGGCGTGGAGGCGGCGGGAGCGGTCCAGGAGGTTCCGGCGGGCATGGCTATCGGGGCCCTTCGAACCCGCCGCTGCCGCTTGGGGCGTACCGGATCGCCATCTGGATTGGCATCATTTCGATTGCGATCCTCTTTCTTGCTCTCACGACGGCCATGATGGCGCGCGCAGCGGAAGCCAGAGACTGGGTGCACACAACCACACCACCAATCCTCTATTTCAACACGCTGGTGCTGATGGCGAGCAGCTTCACCTTTGAGCTTTCGCGACGGGCTCTGGGAAGGGAAGCCGACAAACGCTTTGTCCTCTGGCTCTACCTGACAACGGCGTTGGGAATAGCATTTATTGCCGGCCAGTTGATGGCCTGGAGGCAACTGGCCGCCCAGGGGATCTATGTAACGACCAATCCCAGCAGCGGGTTCCTTTACCTTCTGACCGCCGCTCATGGTTTGCACCTGCTGGGCGGGATTATCGCCCTGCTTTACCTTGTGTTTCGCACACGCAGCATCATCCTGAACCCGCGCAAGCGCATCGCCGTCGATGTGACGGCCATCTACTGGCATTTCATGGATGGGCTGTGGATCTACCTGCTGCTCCTGCTCGTGCTGAAGCTGTAACCGAAAAACATTCCCCGGTTTTGTCCCCCAGGTCTCCGAAAACTTGGTTTCCCACAAAGGGCTCAAGTGGTGGTAGAATACAGATTTTCGATTTCAGGGGCAGTCGTGCGTCTTCGCGTGTGCCGAGGTTTGGAGGGGGCTCCGAACCGGTTTCCTGTAATGACCGAATGGCAGACCGTCGGCATTTTTGACTCTCTGCCTTAGCTGTGGGCTCCGATGAAATTGCGCTGGTGATCAGTTCTTCCGCAGCCGGGTCTCTCCGCCACGAAGATTACGACGATCCAGGCGCCTTTTCAGACAGTCCGCGCACGAACAGCGCACAGGCCGTGTGAATACGCCCATAATATGCTGAGCCACAGGAAGAGTGGGTTTGTGGGAAGGTTAAAACAGCAACAATGAGTCTTATAACAGGAAACAGGGAGATGTCCTCAAATTCCGGGCGCAGGAATTTAAAGGGCATTTTTCTCCACAGGCTCAGCGATTACTGGGTGCTGACCAAGCCTGAGGTCAATTTCCTTGTGGTCATGAGCACGCTGGCGGGATTTTATATTGCCCTGCGTGGCCCGCTGGACTTTCTGCTGCTCTTCAATACTCTGCTGGGGACGCTGCTTGTGGCGAGCGGCACAGGAACACTGAACCAGTACATGGAGCGCAGGTCCGATGGTTTTATGCGGCGAACGTCGCGCCGCCCGCTGCCTGCTGGCCGCATCCACGCCGCTGAGGCGCTTGTTTTCGGGATTCTGCTGGCCATCGGGGGCGGCTGGCTGCTTTGGGCGGAAGTCAATCCGCTGGCGAGCGTGCTGGCGCTGCTGACGCTCATTACTTACCTTCTGATATACACGCCTCTCAAACGAAAGACGGTCCTGTGCACACTGATTGGCGCATTTCCCGGCGCCATGCCTCCGCTGATCGGATGGGCAGCGGCACGAGGCAGCCTGAACGCCGATTCGCTCGTGCTTTATGCGATTCTTTTCCTATGGCAGTTTCCGCATTTTCTCGCCATCGCCTGGATGTATCGCGAAGATTACTCACGCGCGGGACTGCGTATGTTGCCGCCGGACGATATCGACGGCCGGCTGACCGGCTTCCAGATCATTGCCTTCCTGGTGGCGCTTGTGGCGGTCAGCATCGTTCCCACATTGATCGGTCAGGTTGGAAAGCTCTATTTGTTTGGCAGCGTGATCCTGGGATCGTACTTCCTTCTTCACGGGGCGCGGCTCGCCCGGCGCAGGACCAACCAGCTTGCCAGACGCCTCGTGCTGGCCTCTGTCGTTTACCTTCCCCTGGTTTACGCACTCATGATGCTGGATAAGGTCTGGGCCTGAACGCTGACGCTTCGGAGCATGCTGATCCTGCCGACCCGGATTGAAGCAGTATCATGTAGAGGTAGCCTGAGCAAGCCCGCTGTGGCTGCCGTGATCATTTCGATGACTCGATTCGACGCAGTTTCATACTTTCCAGCCATCGAGGCATGCCTCAATTCCCTCAGCGCCATATTGCTCGCGATGGGATTCGCCTTCATCCGAAAGAAGAGAATCCAGGCACACAAGAAGTGCATGCTTTCAGCGTTCGCTGCGTCGTGCCTGTTTCTGGTCTTTTATCTGGCGGAGCACTATTTGCACGGTGTCATTTACTTCCGGGGTCGCGGCGGAATCAGGACGTTTTATCTTGCGCTGCTCGGAACGCACACGGTCCTTGCGGCCGTCATCGTTCCGCTGGTTTTGATTACGCTTTACCGCGCCTGGCGCGAGCGGTTCGACCTGCACAAGCGCATTGCCCGCTGGGCGCTGCCGATCTGGTTGTACGTCTCCGTGACCGGCGTCGTGATCTACTGGATGCTCTTTCACCTTTACCGGCCGGCATGAGTGCAAGCGCGCGATCTGCCAATCGGCTGATACTTGCAAGGCTGCGGGAAGCCGGAGATCCCCCCTGTCCGGTTCGGCCCTGTTCGCAGAAAAGTGGTTTTTATGTTTCAATAGTGGGCTGCGGTGCGCGCGATTTCGAGGTCCCGCTCAAGCTGGTGGCATTACTTACATCCGAAGAGATCGTTGAGGCGAATCATCATGGGTACGCTTCTGGCATGGACGCTGGTCTTTCACATCCTGGGCATCGTGTTCTGGCTGGGAAGCCTGTTGGTTGTCACTCATCTTCTGGCGTACGATTCCGAATCCGATTCCCCCGAAGTTCACGACGTCCTGAACCGCCTGGAAGGCAAGTTGTTCAGGGGGATCGCTCATCCGGGCGCGATCATCACCATTATTTCCGGCGCTGTATTGATTTCAACGAACGCGCCGTATTATTTGCATGCGGCATGGCTGCACATCAAATTGCTGTTGGTAATTATCCTGATCGTTCTCGACGTCATCACCTACATTCGCGCGAAGGCTTTCCACGAGGGCCGGATCAAGCTCCAGCGCAAGGAATGCATGGCGCTGCACGGCGGCATCGCCCTGATGTTTATTGGAATCCTGATTATGGTTTTGATCAGGCCCTTCTGATCCGCCCGTGTGTTTGCGGCCCGTGATCCGGGCCTCGACATTTTCAATTCAGGAGGAACTCTTGGCAGCAACAAGAATAACCATTCGGAGCAACGGCTCGATTCGAGTCGAAGGAGATTTTGAAATCGTCGATTCGGAAGGCGCGGTGTTCGACCTCGGCGGGCGCACGTCGGTCAGCCTGTGCCGATGCGGCCATTCTGAAACCAAGCCTTTCTGCGATGGGACCCACAAAAAGATTGGGTTTCAGTCGGAAATCAAAGCCTTCCCCCTGCCGCCGGTGGCGCCCAAACCGACTTCGATCTGACCTTGGATGGGCGCATTCGGTTCTTGCTCTGCGGTCTGTGCCTTGAACCGCAAGCGCGAAAAGGGAAAAACGTCGCAATGAGCGAAGCGGAGCATCCCTGTCTTCGATCACCGGCAAATGCCGGGATTCCAGGCTGGGCTCACAATGACAGAGACAGAGCCCGCGATTCAGCAAGTTGTCGAGGTTCCTTCAGCATCCCACGCCGCTCTGCTGGAGCAGTTTAGCCACCAGGCCGGTCCAGCCTGTCTGGTGGCTGGCTCCGATCCCCGCGCCGTTATCGCCGTGGAAATATTCGTTAAATAAAATCAGGTCGCGCCAATGGGGGTCGGTCTGGAACACTTCTGTTCCGCCGTAAACCGGCCGTCGGCCATCCGGGCCGCGGAGGAAGATCCTGCTTAAGCGCTGTGAGAGCATGCGGGCCACTTCCCACAGCGTCAGCATGTTTCCGGAGCCGGTGGGGCATTCCACCTTGAGGTCGTCGCCGTAATAGTAATGATATTTCTGCAGTGCCTCGATGATCAGGAAGTTCACTGGAAACCACACCGGCCCGCGCCAGTTCGAGTTGCCACCAAAAAGACCCGTGGTGGATTCAGCCGGTTCATAGTCCACCGAGTGCGTGTCGCCATCAAGCGCCAGCGAGTACGGATGCTGCTCGTGATATTTTGAAAGCGAGCGAATGCCGTAGAGCGAAAGAAACTCGTTTTCGTCCAGCATGTATCTCAGCAGGCGCAGCAGGCGCTCGCGCGTCGGGACCGAGAGCAGGATGCGGACGCCCTGTTCGGACCTGCGGCTGGTGTCCATCAGATTGGCCATGTTGGGATGGAAATCCACAAACCACTGCATCCTCTCTTTGAACCCGGGAAATCGGTTTACGATTTCAGGCTCCAGTGACTGCACGGCAAACAGAGGAATCAACCCCACGGCTGAGCGCACTTTCATGAAGATGTTGCGGCCGTCGGGCATGCGTAGAACGTCGTAATAGAAACCATCTTCTTCGTCCCACAACTCCACGCCCTTGCCGCCGCGGTTGTTCATGGCGTCCACGATGTAAACGAAATGCTCAAAGAACTTGCTTGCCACGTCTTCGTAGGCGGGGTCTTCCTTGGCCAGTTCGAAGGCGATCACCAGCATGTTGAGGCTGAACATGGCCATCCAGCTTGTACCGTCCGATTGCTCGATGGATCCGCCGCCCGGCAGCGGTTTCGAGCGGTCGAAAATACCGATATTATCGAGGCCCAAAAAGCCGCCTTCAAAGATGTTGTAGCCCTCGGGATCTTTCCTGTTCACCCACCACGTGAAGTAAAGCAGCAGCTTGTGAAAGACACGCTCCAGGAAGTTCCGGTCCGCCTGGCCGCGGCGCTTCTTTTCGATCTTGTAAACGCGCCAGGCCGCCCACGCATGCACCGGCGGATTCACGTCGGCAAACGCCCATTCATAGGCCGGTAGCTGGCCATTCGGGTGCATGTACCATTCGCGGAGCAGCAGAATCAATTGCCGTTTGGCGAATTCCGGGTCCACGAGCGCCAGTGTGACACAGTGGAAGGCCAGGTCCCACGCGGCGTACCAGGGGTATTCCCACTTGTCCGGAATCGAGATCACATCATTGTTGTAAAGATGGACCCACTGATGGTTGCGGCCTTTCCAGCGCTCCGGCGGTGGAGGAGGATAGGCCGGATCGCCTTCCAGCCACGTCCGCACATCGTAATGGTAGTATTGCTTGTTCCACAGCATCCCGGCCAGCGCCTGGCGCATCACGTTTTTGGCGTCGGCAGAAAGTCCGTCAGGGACAATCGTCCGGTAAAATTCGTCTGCTTCCGCGATCCGCCGCTCAAATATCTCTGTGAAGACATCGGCCAGCATACCCGGCGCAGGCTGGACGTTGGTAAAGCGCAACCGAATTTCGGCGCTCCGGCCCGGCGCAATGATCAGGCGATAGTGGGCCGCAGCTTTGGTCCCTTCGCTGGAGTTCACTGCGTTATGGTCGCCGTGTACCACCGCGTTGTTGATTCCGTCCTTGACGTAACGGGTGCGATTCGGGACGCCGAACAGGCGCTCGAAATTCGTTTCGTTCTCCGTAAACATCAGGCCCGGAGCACCCGCGCACATCAGCCATCGAGTTCCGTAGTAATCGTGCTCAACGCGAATAACGGATGCGCCATCGACCGGCTGGGCCGCGGAAACCTTCGGCCGACTGTCGCCGCGACCCCAGGACCACCGATTGCGGAACCATACGGTGGGCAGCACATCCAGTTGCGCAGCCTCCGGCCCGCGGTTCCATGCCGTCACTTTGATCAGCAGGTCCTCTTCGGTTGCCTTGGCGTACTCCACAAACACGTCGAAGTAGCGGCTCCCATTGAAGACGCCCGTATCCAGCAATTCGAATTCGGGATCACTCCGCCCGCGCCTGCGGTTTTCTTCAACAAGTTGAGTGTAAGGAAACTCGGCCTGTGGGTATTTATACAGGCACTTCATATAGGAGTGCGTCGGGGTCGAATCGAGATAGAAGTAATATTCCTTGACGTCTTCCCCGTGATTGCCTTCGTTCCCTGTAAGCCCGAACAGGCGCTCTTTCAGAATCGGATCGCGGCCGTTCCAGAAAGCAAACGCAAGGCAGATATATTGATGGCGGTCGCAGATGCCGGCGATGCCGTCCTCGCCCCAGCGATAGGCGCGGCTGCGGGCATGATCGTGCGGCAGATATTCCCACGCCGTCCCGTCCGCGCTGTAATCCTCCCGCACCGTTCCCCATTGGCGCTCGGAAAGATATGGTCCCCAGCGGTTCCAGTGCCCCTCGCGCTTCCTCGATTCTTCAAGCCTTTGCTCTTCTGCTGTCATGCTGGCATTTTATCCTATATCCCGAAACCGTCGTTTTAATGCCAGCGGGAATTCACTCGATTGACTCCGGCTGTCGTGGGTGTTACAAGCAATAGAGAGGATTAAAAAACAAAGGGCGCGGGGGCTGGAAGGAGTTGACCATGAAACGACGGGATTTTCTGGCAACAAGCGCAGCGGCAGCCGGCCTGGCCGCATCTCAGGGGCTGCTTGGGACGAGTGACTCGTCCGCGGCTGCCGGAAGAACCATTCCACGGCGGCGCCTGGGCAGAACGGGCGAAAGCCTTTCCATTATCGGCCTGGGCGGAATCGTCGTGATGGATGTTTCGCAGTCCTTCGCGAATAACATTGTTTCTGAGGCCATCGATCGCGGAATCAACTATGTGGATATCGCGCCTTCTTACGGCAACGCACAGGAGCGGATGGGGCCTGCACTCAAGCCGTACCGCAATCGCGTCTTCCTGGCCTGCAAGGAGATTGCCCGCGACAAAGACGGCGCGCAAAAGGAACTCGACGAGTCTCTGCGCCAGCTTCAGACCGACCACTTCGACCTTTACCAGATGCACGCCTTAACCAAGGTTGATGAGGTCCACAAAGCGCTTGGCCCCGGCGGCGCACTCGAAACTTTCGTCGCTGCCAAGAAGGCCGGCAAGGTCCGCTTCCTGGGATTTTCCGCGCACTCCGTCGAAGCAGCCCTGCTTGCCATGGACCAATTCGATTTTGACACTGTGCTCTTCCCCATTAACTTTGTCATGTACTCGCAAGCCAATTTCGGGCCGCAGATTGTCCAGCGCGCCCGTGAAAAGGAGATGGGCATCATGGCCCTCAAAGCCATGGCCAAGACGGTTTGGCCGGCCGCCGAAAAAGAACACCATCCGTACGAGAAGTGCTGGTATAAGCCGACGGACCTTCCCAAACAGGCGGCTCTGGCCCTGCGCTGGACGCTCTCGCAGCCGATTACGGCCGCCGTTCCGCCCGGCCAAATTGAATATTTCCGGCTGGCCATGGACGTCGCGCAGGAGTTCACTCCGGTGAATGAGGACGAAACCCGCACGCTGATGGCCGAAGCCAAGGGCCTCCAGCCGCTGTTCCATCTCGGTTCTGCGTGAGCGCCGCCGGAATCCATCCTGGAACTTAAGATTTGCGGCATCCCGCAACGAAGGTTTCGTTTCCCCATTGACATGATTCATCCAGCATGTCGTATGATCGTCGTGCTTTAGTCTCTCGACTCACTCACGCGATTGGAGTATAGATATGATCGGTCCACGGAGACTTTTGGGAGTTCTGTTTCTGGCAACGGCCGGCACACTGTACGCTCAAACCGTGCCGCAGCAGGTGGCGGAAGTGCTTGAACGTCAGGTACAGGCCCATCAAACCGTCGCCTACCAACTCCAGGAGTATCTTTTCAAAAGCATTCCAAAGCTTCCTGCACCTCAAAGCGCTCAGGAGTGGACGCAGGAGGAGTCCCGCCTTCGTGAACAGATTCTCAACCAGGTCGCCTTTCACGGCTGGCCGAATGACTGGGTGAACGCTCCGCCAAAGTTTGAAGACGCGGGCGAAGTTCCCGGCGGCAACGGATATCGCATGCGGAAGCTCCGGTTCCAAATTGTGCCGGGTTTTGACTCGACTGCCATTCTTTATGAACCCCTTAACGTGAAGGGAAAAGTCCCGGCGATCCTCAACGTGAACGGCCACGACCCGCTGGGCAAGGCTGCGGAATACAAGCAAAAGCGATGCATCAATTTCGCCAAGCGCGGCATCTATGCGCTCAGCCTGGACTGGATCGGGTTCGGTGAATTAAATGTCCCCGAAGACGCTCACGAATTCGGCGCAAGCCTGGACCTGGTGGGATCAAACGTTCTGGGGCTGTTTTATCTCGCCATGCGCACGGGGCTTGATTATCTCGCAAGCCTTCCGCAGGTCGATGCAAGCCGGCTGGGAGTGACCGGCCTGTCGGGCGGCGGCTGGCAAACCATCACTCTCAGTTCGCTCGACCCGCGCGTCAGCGTGATGGTGGAAGTAGCAGGATTCGGCTCGCTGCAATCGAACATCACGCATCCTGTGGACACGGATTGCGACGAGCAGGACCCGCCCGACCTCGCCCGCGGCCGGGATTACACCTTCCTCGCGGCGATGCGCGCGCCTCGGCCTACGATGCTGATCCATAACGGCGAAGACAATTGCTGTTTCCGCGCCGACCTGGTGAAGCCTTACATCTACGACCAGATCAAGCCTTTCTTCAGGCTCTTCGGCAAAGAAGACAACCTGGCCTGGTATGAAAACCGCGATCCCGGCACGCACAACTACTACCTCGACAACCGCGAGCACGCTTACCGTTTCTTTACAGAACATTTCAATCTCCCGGTTGCCCGGGACGAAATCCCCAGCGACCCGGAGATCAAGAGCTTTCAGGAACTCGAAGTCGGCCTGCCCAAGGACAACCTGACTATGCTCGGGCTGGCAAAACAGTTTGCAAGCCGGATTCAGCGCGAGCCGGTTCCAACCGAGATGCAAGCTCGCGCTGGGTGGGCCTCCGCCGAGCGGCAAAAACTTACCTCAGTGATCCGCTACAAGCCCGTCGAGGTTAAAAATGCCTGGAGAATGTGGAACACGAAAAACCATTTGCTGCAATCGCTCACTTATCGATTTGAATTTACCAATGGCCTTACAGCCGCCGGCACGTGGCTCAAGGCGATCGCTGTTCCCGCCGAAGCACCTGCAACGCTCGTCCTTAACGACGGCGGTAGAAAGGCGGCGGGTGAAGTCGTTTCAGACCGCGTCAATCGGGGCGAACAGGTGCTCGCGCTCGACCCGATCTTTATCGGTGAATCGATGCCGCTCGTGCCGGATTCCACTCCATATGCTCTTCTGGTTTCGACAACGGGCAGCCGCCCGCTGGGTCTTGAAGTCGAGCAGGTACTCGCCGCAGCGCGTTGGCTTCAGCAGCAATCCGGCCACTCAAAGATTCGGCTTGAAACCATGGGAATTCGCAGCGAGGTCATCGGTTTGGCGGCGGCTGCGCTTGAACCTTCCGCGTTCTCAGAAGTGGTCAGCCACGGTGCCATGAAGACCCTCGGCTATCTCCTCGAAGCGCCTGTGCCTTTCCGCTCTGCACCGGATCTCTTCTGCCTGGACTTCTATAAGGATTTTGACATCGACCGCCTGGCCGCGATGGCCGCACCCACAGCCTGGGAGCCCCATTACGGTCCCAAGCCTGCGCCCGCTCCGCCGGCGGCGGAATAGGACCTAAGGCAGGTTCAGAGGTGGCAGCGCAAGAATCACGAGGATGGGAACCAAGAATGGAAACAGATCAGCTCAAATCGCTTCAAGCGCCTTTGAAGCAGAAATATCGCGAAGATCCAAAATCCGCCCTCGTCACACTGAGGGCGCGGGCTCGCCTCGGTGAAGGCATCACGTGCAGGGTGGAAACCGGAAAAGCGCTGGTGGAGGCGGGACTGCACCCGGCAACAGGCGGCGACGGACTTTCCGCCTGTTCCGGCGACATGCTGCTCGAAGCCCTGGCAGCCTGTGCAGGCGTAACCTTGCGCGCAGTTGCAACCGCTACGGGAATCCCGTTGCGCGATGCCACCATCACCGCCGAAGGCGATCTGGATTTCAGAGGCACTTTGGCCGTGGCCAAAGAAGTCCCCGTGGGGCTTCAGCGTATCCGACTGAAATTCGATCTCGACAGCGATGCGATGAAAGAGCAATTGGAGACGCTGGTCCGCCTGACAGAGCGCTACTGCGTTGTCTATCAGACGCTCTCGAAGCCGGCGGAAATCACCGTCTCGTACGAATAGGCAAGGACCGTTCGCGGGCCCGCTTTGCGCTGGCCTGGAGCCCGCCTCTCAAACGCTGTGGCACCCTGAAAAGTGGGGCTACGCCGCCTGGTTCGTGGTCGGGTTCCAGGCAAGCCTCCTGCCGGCCTTCAACGCCAGGTTCCCGATCCAGGAGGTGCGCGCCGCTTCGAAGCCCACATCCACCGGGGCATTGGGAGTTTTGCGGGAGCGGACGCAATCGAGGAAATTCTGGATGTGCTCAATCGTGCCGTCATGCAGCGACTCCGCCAGAATTTCCGCCTTGGGATGCTGTGTACCGGGCTCCCACTTTTCGCCCGAGGGATAAAAGGCGAGGCGCGTCCGATTGACCTTCAGCGCGCCATTCGTGCCGCGAAACACGATGCCGCCGTCGTCGATTCCGTCAGAGAGCGCGCCGGTGAAGGATACCATGAAATCTCCAGGAAACTCATAAACCGCGGTGATAGTGTCCGGGCACTCCCAGTTCATCAGATAGAGATCTCCCGTGGTTGTGGCGGTCTTGGGCGCAGGCTGGTTCGTGTACCACTGGATGACGTCAATCCAGTGCGTCAGGAGGTCGGTGAGGATGCCGCCGCCGAAGTCCCAGTAAAAGCGCCAATAGACGAATTTCTCGTTTTCAAAGGGCTGCATCGGCGCATCGCCCAGCCACTGCTTCCAGTCAAGCTGCGCCTGGTCGATTTTGGGCAGGGAGTTCCATCCTTCGGGCGAATAGTAATCTTGATACCAGTAGGTGTGGACAAAGGTCAGCTTGCCCAGCTTGCCGGAATCCACCAGTTGCTTGCCCAGAATGTAGTGCGGCCAACTCCGCTGCTGCGTGCCGGTCTGCACCACGCGGTTGGTTTCACGCACGGCGCGCAGGATTTCCTCGCCTTCGGGAATCGAATGGATCAGCGGTTTTTCACAGTAGGCGTCTTTGCCCGCGCGCACGGCGTCAATGAGGATCTGCTTGTGCCAGTGGTCGGGCGTTCCAATCACGACGGCGTCAATGTCCTTGCGTTCAAGCAAAGTGCGGTAGTCCAGAACGCCGACGGCCTTTGGGCCGGCAATCTTCAATCCCGCGCGCCGGTTCGGCGCATAAACGTCGCACACCGCCACGATTTCAACCGACGGCTGCTTCACGAAAATCGACGCCAGATACCGCGCGCGATGGCCGCTGCCGATCACTCCCACGCGGATGCGGTCATTTGCACCCAGTACGCGCGCCGGCGCAAGACCTCCCAGCGCAGCCGCCCCTGCGCCGGCCAGCGCCGTCTCCTTCAGAAACTCCCGCCTCGACACCGCGCCCTTCCCATTGCTCCCTGCCATGAATTCCCTCCTCACATAATGAAAAAACGCCAATGACGTTCGTGAAGAGAAGTAGCACAGATTTGTCGCGGGCGCAAACGACAGTTCCGTGGGCGGGCAACAGCAGACCTGCCGGTCTAAATGCCGTTAGGCGCGTCAGGGTTGAACGATCTATCGTTACTCGAAGCCCTGCCACTGGCAACGTGGAAGACAAAAAGGAGGGGGATTTCTCCTGCCGACAAGACAGGTGGATACACACCGCGAAAAACCGCTGCGGCAACGCTTGCTGTGGCCTTTCATTTTCCGCCTGGTGCGGGTCACCAGAGAAGCGTCGTAATCGAATCGGGTGGAAGCACGACGCTTAGCGCGCGGGATGCGAGGGTGCACTGCACGCGCTGCTCGGGGCCGGAGTTGGTGATCACAAGCGAGCGGCTGCCGTCCGGATTTTCTGCGGCGACGTGGCTGACGCCGGGCAATTCTCCCCAGGAAGCGAAAATCCGCGCCCCCCGCTCGATCACTTTTGAGTAATGCGCGAAAGCCCAATATTGCCCGCTGCGCGTGAGGCGCTGAGTTTTGGAATCGATCGTTACAAGGCCGCCGCAGGAAAACGGGCCGATATTCGGCCTGCCCTTCTCATCAAGCAGAAGGTTCCAGCAGACGATACACCGGGCGCGGTTGCGGAGAATTTCCGCGAACGTCTGTCCCCATTTCGCCCAGTCGGTCGCGTAGTCGGGACTTGAGATGTCCGGACCGCCTTCCGTCCAGTACGCGTGCTTCTCAGGAAACATCTCCTGCACACGCTTCATGGCGTCCGGCGTCCCCGCGTAGCCGTGCCAGGCGACGCCGTCCACGCGCTTGTAAACTTCCGGGTCGCTCAACTCATCCACAGCGCGCCCCCAAAGGTTGTAATTGTGGTCAAGGATCCAGATTTTCGTGCCCAGCCCGGAACGTTCCAACTCCGGACCCAGATGATCCTTAACAAACGCGATTTCATATTCCTGCCCCCAAAGCGCCGCCGGCATGCGTCCGTCCTGGTCCGTGTCTACTTCGTTCTGCACGGTCACGGCCTGGATTTCGACTCCCTCGGCGGCGTACTCCTTGAGGAACCGGACGAAGTATTGGGCGTAGGGCGCAAAGTAGTGATTGCGCATCGAGCCGCCCAGCATGGAGCGGTTCGCCTTCATCCATCCCGGCGGACTCCACGGCGAGGAAAAAAGAAAGAGGTTGCGATTCACCTCTCGCGCCTCCCGTAACGTGGGCAGGATCCATTGGCGGTCATGATCGATGCTGAAATGTCTTAACTGCGGATCCGGCTCGGGGCTCTCGTCAAAGCTGTACACTTTGGTCGAGTAGTCGCTCGATCCGATACACGTCCGCGCCACGGACATCCGCAGGCCGTCTGCCCCGAAAAGCTCTTCAAGCAGCGACCTGCGCGCCGGAGCTTCCATCTGATGGAAGAGATAACAGGAAGCGTCCGTGAAGGCTCCGCCAAATCCCAGCACTTGCTGAAAATGCGTGCGGGGATCAAGGTGCAAGGCGACCGGCGATGCGCTCCGCCACGGTTCCCATTGCGGCGGCGATTCAAGGGGTTCGAACTTTTTATCTTTCGTCGTTTGCCATGCACGGACGCGCCCGGGCGGAGGTTCAGATTCACCACGCAGCCGTGCCGACCCTGCCGCGGCGGCTCCTACAGATGCAGCAAGCTTCAGAAATTCACGTCGGCTTGTCGCCATGATCAATCTCCTGTTTTCCGGATATGCGTGTTCACAGCTTTCGTGCTCCAATCCCAAGAAACGCTGCCGGAAAGCGAGCGTACCACATCTGAATGCGTGTGCACGATGTCAACCTGAATGCCCTTTTCCGCCGGCTTCACGGCTCCGCGCCGAGCGGGCGCTGCAAGCCGCTGCCGCCCTTGCGAGTCGAACAGCCCTTGAATCGTGCGATTTTGCATTGTGATCCAATCTGAGGGCGATGCGGATATTTTTTATCGAGGCTTCCTGATATGATTCCGGTTTGGGTAATGCCTTGACAACCGCCGCTGTTACAGAGAAGCCTTCTGCCTGGAGGACCCTGCGCCACACAGCGTTTCGTAACTGCTGGGCGTCTTCCGTTGTGTCGAACGTTGGAAGCTGGATGCAGGACACAGCAGGCACGTGGCTGATGACAGCGTTGACCACATCGCCGCTGCTGATCGCCCTGATGCAGACGGCGGCGGGTCTGCCCGTGCTCCTGCTGGGTTATCCCGCCGGGGCGATCGCTGATATTTTTGACCGGCGGCAACTCCTGATCTTCTGGCAAGCATGGATGCTGGCCACCGTTGCGGCCCTCAGCGTCCTCACGCTTGCCGGCATCGTGTCACCCTGGACGCTGCTGGCGCTCACATTTCTGCTGAACGCCGGCGCGGCCATGAACAATCCCGCCTGGCAGGCCATTGTTCCTGAGCTTGTCCCGCGCGAGGAACTCCCCAACGCCATCGCGGTAAACAGCGCGGGTTACAACCTTGCGCGCGCCGTGGGACCGGCTCTGGGTGGGCTTATGGTCGCGGCGTTCGCCAGCGTAGTGACCGGGGCAGGCGTAGTCTTTTTAATCAACTCGCTCTCATTCGTTGCGGTGATCGCCGTTCTCTACAACTGGCGGAGGAGTCCGACATACAAGAGTGCACTTCCGGCGGAACGGTTGTCTGGCGCGCTGTGGTCAGGGCTTCGCTACCTGCGGTACACGCCCGAGCTTCGCGCAACCTTCGTCCGTGTTTTTCTGTTCGCAAGCTTTGCCAGCGCCGTTTGGGCGCTGCTGGCGGTCGTCGCGCGCCAGGACCTGCGTCAGGGAGCAATGGCTTACGGGATTCTGAACGGGTGCCTCGGCGCAGGGGCCGTTGTTGGGGCTTCGTTTCTCCCGCGCCTCAGGCAGAAGATGTCCGCAGACTCGATCGTCGCAGCCTCCTCGCTCGTATTCGCCGGCACGCTTGCCACACTCGCACTGGTACGCAATGTTCCGCTGATTGTCCTGTCGTTGTTGGCCGCCGGGTTCGCCTGGACCAGCGCGCTGTCGACGCTGAACGTCACTGTCCAGATCTCGACCCCGCCCTGGGTGCAGGCCCGCGCGCTCGGGACCTACCAGATGATTTTCTGGGGAGGCGTGGCGTGGGGCAGCGCATTCTGGGGCTTTCTGGCCGAGCATCTCTCGACGCCGATTTCCCTGCTGGCGGCTTGTGCCAGCGCCATCGCGACCTTGCCTCTTGCAAAGCGTTTCCATCTGCTGCAGGGAACGCCGCCTGACTTGACGTCCGCCGCGTTCAATCGTGCCGCTCCGCAGTTGGTGATCGAACCCCATCCTGATCAGGGGCCGGTCCTGGTGATGATCGAGTATAAAATCCGCCCGGAGGATTACGCAGCCTTCACCCGCGCCATCCATAAGGTCAGGGACGTCAGATTGCGCAACGGCGCTATCCGATGGGGAGTTTTTCAGGACGCGCGCCAGCCGGATCGTTTTGTTGAGACGTTTGTCGTCGATTCTTGGATCGACTTCCTGCGCCAGCGCGAAAGGTTTTCCGCCCCGGATCGCGCCATCCGGGATTTCGCCTGGAGTTTTCACCAGGGCGATTCACCTCCCGCAGTGTCTTACATGTTCTACGCGCGGGAGGCTGCCCGTAATGACTTGCCCTGATTTTGAGTAGGGTCGCGTTGGTTTATGCGTATCGTTCCCGGCTTTTCAGCACACCTGCCCGAGACCGTCGTTGGTCTCGCCTGGCCCCCATCGAACACCCAACTGAATAATGGGCCCGAAACGGATTTCGTACCTGATCAGGAGCAGAAAAACGCCCGGGTAATGACTTTGATTCAAAACGTCTGAAAAGTCCTTTGCTTACTTACTTTCTTATAGAGAAATGGCGAGGATTCTCCTTGCAACTGGAGCCCGTTCGGATGAAACGAGGAGTCTCGTCTTTAAGGCCTCGGGCACTATCGACGCCGGAAAGAGTTTGCGCACCTGGAGCGAACCGGGGAGTTTCTATTCCCGCGCCTTACAATGAGGGGGGCTTTTGCCCTGACTCCGCAACTTATTGAAACCACAAAATAAGACAGCAAAGTTCTGCCACAACCGAACGAGCCAAGGCGTATCCGCTGAATTGTGTGTTTGGCCCCACGAATGCTGAAGTAATTAAGACCGTACGACAACAAGGCCGGGACCGCAATGCTGATGCAGTGGTATCCACACTCGCGGAAGCTGGTTTCCTTGTCATTTCGCCGTCCCATACAACTGCCATCAGACGAATGGGTTACGACCCGCGCCCCCCTATCCTCAAGCGTTGTCTTCCAAGTGAAAGAGGCAGGTTCAGCAGCCTGCAACGAGACGCGGGTGGCGTTAATGCAAAGTGATAAGAGCTCCGGAAGTCATTGTAAGTCAACAGCAGTCTGAGACCCTCGGATCCACCCCTCCCCATTACCCTGCGTGGGTGAGGGCCGTTGACGGAGCAGGGCAGGCCAGTCATTTGCGCTGTCGGCGCAAAAGCCCACTGGCTCTCCTCCAGGGCGCTGGACACTGCCCTGCTTCGTCAATTGCGACTTTTGGCCACAGCACAGCCAGGATTTCCGAGCTGGCAGCCGCTCGGTTATTAGCAGGCAGACTTTGCACTGAACAGCCCCGGATCTTTCCAGAACGCTCTTACCTTATGCCCAAGGAGATATCTTGCATGTGAGCGTCGTTCTTTCCGTGAATCGAATTTCGCCCGAACGCATCCAACGAGGTACACTCCGCCAAAAGGGGGCAGCATGTCAATTCGGCCTGTCAAGCAGGTGATCAAATCGAGACCCACAATAGAAGGGGCCGGGGTACGCCTGGATCGTGCGTTCGGTTTCGGCAATACATCCGACTTTGACCCGTTTCTTCTGCTGGACGATTTCCGGAATGAGCGGCCGGAGGACTATCTGGCTGGTTTCCCCTGGCACCCGCACCGCGGCATCGAAACGATCACCTACGTTCTGGCCGGCACTGTGGATCACGGTGACAGCCTGGGCCACAGCGGGACTATTGGCGCTGGCGATGTGCAGTGGATGACCGCAGGCAGCGGCATTATTCACCAAGAGATGCCCAAGGGCGACGCCGGAGGACGCATGCATGGCTTCCAGCTTTGGGGCAATCTTCCGTCGTCGCTCAAGATGACGCCGCCGAGATACCAGGAAGTGAAAGCTGCTGAAATCCCCGAAGTCACCGACGACGACGGCACTCGTCTTCGCATCGTCTGCGGCGAATTCTGGGGCAGGAAAGGCCCCGTGGACGGTGTAGCTGCTGATCCAGTTTATATCGATGTTTTTGTGCCGCCGAACATGCGGAAGACATTGCCTGTAGAAACTACCCGCCATGCCTTCGCTTACGTATTCGAAGGCGCAGGGAAGTTCTGCAATGCCTCGGGGCCGCTGGCGGTGTCTACTGATCCTGTGGGCCGGGCTGACATAACTCCTCCTGCTGAGGCGGACAACCGCTCGCTCGTGCTATTTGATCTCGGTGACGAGGTCACTGTCCAGGCGGGTGATGAAGGCGTCCGCTTCCTCCTGGTCTCTGGAAAGCCGCTTGAAGAGCCTGTGGCGTGGTACGGACCTATCGTCATGAACACACAAGAAGAACTTCGGCAGGCATTCAGCGAACTCCGCGACGGAACATTCCTTAAGCACAAAATCAACGGCTGAACATCGAGGGTTTTGTATCCTTTCGTGTGATGCAACCAGGCCCAGTTCCGTGCTTCGAATAATCCGAACCTGAGGAGAGAATCGCGGCATTACGATGTAACCTTCAGGCTGCCATCCTCATCAAATTTGACGGAAAATCCTGGCGCGGCCAGAACCTTCAAAAGATTCGTAAATGGAAAGGAGGTGAGGTGTTATGCGTATGACACTTGGCCTTCAGCATTTTACGAACTTTTGGAATCGCATCCTGGCCCGTACGCGGACTACCCTTGCACACTGGGGGAAGAAGTCCGGTATTGGGCAGGGCCCACAGGAGGGTAAAGCATAGTACTTTCCTGTGTGCGCCCGAAATTCGCCGGCGGGCCGGCAGGCTGGGTCGATATAGCTCGGCAAGCCAGATTTTCATGCTGTCGCGAAGTCTCCCCGTTGAGAGGCGACCCACATCCCGCGGTCCGCCGGTTCCTCACCTTGGTTCGACTTTTTACATGACCGGACAAACTCATCGAGAAGGAGGTGAAACACAGTGGCGATCCTTCGAAGTCCCAAGCGTAAACGAACCCGACGAGGACCAAGCCTTGCTCGTTGGGAACCGTGGCACGAACTCTCTGCCATGGAAGACCGAATAGAAAACATGTTCAACACCGCGCTCTCGCGGTGGTACCGTCCTGCGAAGGGCCGGACCGGCGAAGGTTGGTCACCTGAAGTTGATGTTTACGAAACGGAGACCAATCTCGTGGTCAGGGCGGACATCCCGGGCGTCGATCCGGATCAGATTAAAGCCCGGGTGGAAGGCGGGATGCTATACATAAACGGCCAGCGTCAGCGCGACAGCAAAGTCGCCGCCAAGGACTATTACCTGGCGGAGCGGGAATATGGGCCCTTTTCGCTGTGCATTGAGTTGCCTGGAACGGTAAATCCTGAGACCGCGAGCGCCGAATATAGAAACGGCGTGCTGACGGTGACTGTACCTCTGCGCGAAGAGGCCAAGCCTAAGAAAATCAAAATTGAATCCGAATCGCATCCCCCGGAAGCCGTGCACCCGGCCGCGGCCTGAAGCGCAGGACGTGATGGAGTCCTGAAAACTGAAAAAAGGAGGTGAAAAAGTATGGCAATGGTTCAATGGGAACCCTTCCGAAACCTGATCGCTACTCAAGAGCGTTTTAACCGGATGTTTAATGAAGCGCTGGCGAGCTTCTTCGGCGAAGGCGAATTCAGCTCACAGGGATGGATCCCTGCGGTCGATATCTATGAGACTGATGACAGTGTTGTCCTGTCGGCGGAATTGCCCGGCGTAAAGCCTGAAGATGTTGACGTACGCATCGAAGGCAACACGCTACACCTGAAGGGCGAACGAAAGATGGAACCTGAGGTCAAAGAGGAGAATTTCCGGCAGGTTGAAAGGAGTTACGGGTCCTTTTCGCGGTCGTTCGTTCTTCCAGCCTCTGTGAACCCTGACAATATCGATGCGAAATACAATAATGGGGTCCTTACCCTGACGATGCGCAAACGCGAAGAAGCGAAGCCCAAAACAATCAAGATTCTGGCTGCCAAGAATTGACCATTTTCGCCGTCCGCGTTCAATTTTGAGCGCGGACGGCGAACTTTTATGATTTCACTTTAGCCTCGCGGGGTCTGCTAAGCGAAGCTGTCGAGGGAGAGGGGATCTGTCCGCCTGCCACGATGTTCGCATTTGTGGCAGTTTTCCTGTTCGCGCTCGTGGCAGCATCCACGTGGGCCGAGCCTGGCCGGAGGATTTTCGCAACGGCGTTTGATTCAAAGAGTGATCCGTGTGTGAGGATTCGGGGCACCCTGACATTAGCGTGTAACTCTCAGGGCAGCACGCGGTTGATTGGTGAGAACAAAGCGACCTTGAGGAACCCCAATCTGCATCGTTCAGTTATTTCATATTACTACGCTAGATAACGAGGCTCTAACAGGTCCCGCGAGACCTTCCTCCACGCCCGGCAGGCCCCCACTTTGGAAAGCGCCTTTGTCGATAGTCTTACCTCCTCCTAACTAACAGATTTTACAAAGGAAAGACTCTTTTGGAAACCACCGTTTTTGTGCTAGACTAAATAATTGAATTTGGCCGTATTTGGCATTGCCGGGAAGCCCGCTCCGGGGATGACTTAAGCTCACAGAGCAAGGAACGAATCCGAGGAAAAGAGCCACAAAACAGGGACCCTCGGGCGCCAAAGGCTACGGGAGCGGAGGGATCAGTCATCCCCCGCAATGGGGTTGTTTGTTGTACTCTCTTTCCATCTGACACTGCTATGAACGCCTGGCAAGAAGTCCTGAATTACCTGAAGACGAAGGTTAATCCCCAGAGCTATCAGACCTGGCTGAAGCCCACCCGTTACAGTCGAGCGGAGGCTGATACGCTGGTGGTGCGAGTTCCGAACCTGGAATTCCAGGAGTGGATTCAGGACCACTATAACGGCACGATTCAAGAGGCCTTGGAAAAGCTGCGGCTGGGTTTCAGCGGCGTACGGTTCGAGTTGGAAATGCTGCCCGAAAAAAAGCATACGGGTAACGGGGAAAGCAAGCCTCAGCAGGGAAAACTTGATTTCGAATCTGTCGATCATCAATTGAATGCGCGCTACACATTTGACACTTTTGTCGTGGGATCATGCAACCAGTTCGCACACGCAGCCGCCCGCGCCGTGGCGGAGACGCCGGCGAAGGCTTATAACCCTCTCTTTCTGTATGGCGGCGTGGGGCTGGGCAAGACCCACCTGATGCAGGCTGTCGGGCACCTGATCAAGCAGCGTCAGAGAGAAATGCGCCTCGCGTACGTGTCATCCGAGGCATTTACAAATGACGTGATCAACTCCCTGCGCTATGACCGGATGGTTTCCTTCAGAGACAAGTACCGCAGTGTTGATGTTCTGCTGATGGACGACATCCAGTTTATCGCTGGCAAGGAACGCACACAGGAAGAATTTTTCCACACATTCAACACGCTCTATGAAGCACAGAAGCAGGTGGTAATCTCAAGCGATCAGCCGCCCAAGGACATTCCTGGTCTGGAAGAGCGCCTGCGTTCTCGCTTTGCCTGGGGTCTGACAGCCGACCTTCAGCCTCCGGACACGGAAACCAAGCGGGCGATTCTGGCGAAAAAGAGCGAAGAGCAGGGAGTCAAGCTCCCAGAGGCGGTGGGAGAATTTATCGCCAGCAGAATCAAGACGAGCATTCGCGACCTGGAGGGAGCTCTGACGCGGCTGATTGCATACTCGTCGTTGACGGGCGCTGAAATTTCTTTGCCCATGGCTCAGCAGGTCCTGAAAAGCATTGTGGATTTGGAGGAGCGTCGCGTCTCTATTGAACACATTCAACGCGCTGTTTGCCAGGAGTTTGGTCTTTCCCTGACGCAATTAAAAGCCAGAGATAACAGTCGTGCCGTCGCCTATCCTCGGCAGGTGGCGATGTATCTTTCAAAAGAATTGACTCCGGCCTCACTGCCGCAGATTGGAAGAGAGTTCGGCGGCAAGCATCATACAACGGTGCTTCATTCAATCCAGAAGATCGAGCGTCTAAGAAAAACCGATCGCGATTTAAACAGGCTTCTCAACAGGCTTCGCGACTCATTGAATTAGGCTTATGGGATTTTCAACAAGCAATCTCAAAAAGGAAGTTGTGGACAATTACGGGCGGGTAAAGTATTCACAGCGACGCACAGCCTTGGAGTATCAATGCACAATAAGCGGGTGGAGTATTTAGGCTTCCGTAGAGGGATATCCGAGTTTTCCACATATTCACAAGCCCTACTACTACTGATACTTCTTATAGAAGGAAATTAAAATAATGGAACTCTCAGTAGAAAAGAACCTCCTCCTCAAAGAACTGAACCTCACGCAGGGAGTTGTTGAGAGAAAAACCACCATCCCAATTCTTTCTAACTTGCTCCTGGAGGCAAGCGATTCGACTCTGCGCATCAGCGCAACGGACCTTGAACTCGGGATTTATTGCGGATGTCCTGCGAAAGTCAAAAAGGAAGGCTCTGGAACAGTTCCGGCCAAGCGGCTTTTTGAGATCGTAAGGTCTCTGCCCGATAAGGAGATCAAACTCAAGTTGCTTGAAAACCACTGGATGCAGGTGACATGTGACCGTTCATCCTTCAAGCTGGTTGGAATGGCAAAGGACAATTACCCTACTTTGCCCGCTGTTCCTGACGCTATCGTTTCCCTGCCGGCAGGCGTGCTTGCTGCGATGATCCGCCGAACGATCTTTGCAATTGCAGCGGAGGAATCGCGCTACACACTGAACGGAGCGTTGCTGATTTTGAAGCCTGAAAACGCGACGATGGTAGCGACCGACGGCCACCGGCTGGCCCTTGTTGAGCGAGACCTGGAAGTGGCGGGTCTGAAAAACGAATTGCGCATCCTCATTCCAAAGAAGGCGATGGCGGAACTGGAAAGGCTGCTGGCCGACGCGGAGGAAGATTTAATGGTCGGCATATCAAAAGATGAGAGCCATCTTTACTTTTCGATGGGGCACCGCGCCCTGATCTCACGAATGCTGACAGGGCAGTTTCCGAACTATGAGGCCGTGCTGCCCAGGGAAAACAACCGCGTGGTTGAAATCGAAAAAGAGGAGTTTATCGCGGCGATCCGCCGCGTGGCCCTTCTCGCCGACCAGCGCTCGCGGGCTGTCCGGCTCAAACTTGGTGAAGGTCAGATGGAAATGTATTCGTCGAGCGGAGAGTTTGGAGAAGCTAATGAGACGCTGGAGGTTCAATACAAGGGCGACCCAATGCAGGTCGGGTTTAATTATGAGTACCTTCTGGATTTCCTGAATGTTGCTGATGAAGAAGGAAAAATCCGCCTGGAATTAAAAGATGAGCAGAGCGCGGGCCAAATGCGCTCGAGCGAAGATAAAGCGTTTCGATACCGGTATGTTGTGATGCCGATGAGAGTCTAGTCTGGAGGAATTGCGAGTGAGCAAGTCTAAGCAGGTCCTTGAAGAAGAAATTCAAACCTATGACGCAGACAGCATCAAAGTCCTTCGTGACCTTGATGCTGTGCGTAAGCGGCCGGCAATGTACATAGGATCGACCGGGCCGACAGGTCTGCATCATCTGGTTTGGGAAGTCGTGGACAACTCGGTTGACGAGGCGCTGGCGGGGGAGTGTGACCGTATTGAAGTGACCGTTCACAGCGATAATTCCGTGACCGTGATCGATAACGGCCGCGGCATCCCGGTGGACATGCACAAGGAAGAAGGGCGGTCCGCTGCAGAAGTTGTCATGACCGTGCTGCATGCCGGCGGAAAGTTTGACAGCAAGACGTACAAGGTTTCCGGCGGTTTGCACGGCGTCGGCGTATCGGTTGTAAACGCTTTGTCCGAATGGCTGGAGTTGGAGATATGGCGCGACAAGTACACCTGGGAGCAGTCCTACGCTTTCGGCAAGCCTACAGGTCCGCTGAAACAGGCCGGAAAGACCAACCGCCGCGGAACAAAAATCACTTTCCTTCCGGATCGTTCGATTTTCAGTTCCATCGAGTTTAATTACGACACGCTGGCGCAGCGGCTCCGTGAACTCTCGTTTCTGAATAAAGGACTCACAATTGTCCTGAAAGATGAGAGGAACAACAAGGAAGCTGAATTTCGTTATGAGGGCGGGATCTCCGAATTCGTCAAACACCTGAACCGGAACAAGGAAACTCTCCATCCCTCTCCGATCTTTGCCGAAGCCGACAAGGAAGACATGCACGTGGAGTTTGCGCTCCAGTACAATGACGGCTACGCGGAAAATGTTTTCACCTTTGCAAATAATATCAACACGGTTGATGGCGGCACGCATCTTTCGGGCTTCCGGTCAGGTCTGACACGTGCCATCAATCAGTTTGGGCAGAACCAGAACCTTTTTAAGGACGTTAAGGACAACCTCATGGGGGAGGATGTCCGTGAAGGACTTGTGGCCGTTGTCAGCGTCAAGCTGCCGCAGCCGCAGTTTGAAGGGCAGACCAAAGGCAAGCTGAACAGTGATATCCAGAGCACGGTGGCAAGCTTCGTCTATGAAAAGCTCATGGAGACTTTTGAGAAAAACCCCACCATCGGCCGCAGGATCTGCTCGAAGGCAATCGAGGCTGCACGGGCCCGCGAGGCTGCTCGCAAGGCGCGTGAACTCACGCGTCGCAAAGGGGCGCTCGATTCCGGTGGGCTTCCCGGCAAGCTGGCGGACTGCCAGGAGAAGGACCCGCAACGCTGCGAACTCTTTGTGGTTGAAGGAGACTCCGCAGGTGGTTCCGCTAAAATGGGGCGCGATCGCCGCTATCAGGCCATTCTGCCGCTTCGCGGAAAAATCCTTAACGTTGAGAAGGCACGTTTCGACAAGATGCTGGGACACGAAGAAATCCGCGCGCTGATCACGGCGCTCGGCACCGGCATCGGCAAGGATGATTTCGACATCAGCAAGCTCCGCTATTCAAAAATCATCATTATGACCGACGCGGACATCGACGGCTCGCACATCCGCACTCTTCTGCTGACTTTCTTCTATCGTCAGATGCCCGAACTGGTCGAACGCGGCCACGTCTATATTGCCCAGCCGCCGCTCTATCTGATCAAGAAAGGAAAGAGCACAAAGTACATTCACGACGAAAAGGAATTCCGGCGAGAGGTTTTGCGCCGCGCCACGGAAGATCATGCCGTCGAAGCCGGAGAAGGCAAGAATAAAGTACGGCTCCAGGGTGGTGAGCTGACCAACTTCCTGATGGCCCTCGGCGAATATCTCGAACTGTTCGACAAGCTCGAAAAGCGCATGGCTGACCCGCGACCGGTCGATGCTCTGTTGCGCGCGGAACTCTCCAGGAAATCTGAACTCGAAGGCCAGGATAAATTGCAGCAGGTGGCGAAGGATTTGAAGGCTGAAGGATTTAAGGCGGAAATCAAACTCGACGAGGAGCACAACCTTTATACACTTGTCTTC
The DNA here is from genome assembly GCA_035652895.1 of Terriglobia bacterium. Classification (GTDB taxonomy): domain Bacteria; phylum Acidobacteriota; class Terriglobia; order UBA7540; family UBA7540; genus SCRD01. The sequence continues at coordinate 60,466 of DASRCX010000060.1, read as the reverse complement.
TCCAGCGAGAATCTCAGCGAGCGCGTGATTGACTGGGACCTGATCTCGAGCGCCGATTACAGGCGGCTGCTTGATCTGCACCGCCGCGTTCACTCTTATGACAAGCCGCCGTTCATCGTCTCCACCAACGGAAGCCAACTCACGATCGAAGACCGCAAGGAACTGCTCGAACATATCATGTCGCTCGGCAAGAAGGCGTTCACCGTGCAGCGGTTCAAGGGACTGGGAGAAATGAACCCCGAACAACTCTGGGAGACCACCATGGACGCCGAAAAGCGAACAATCCTTCAGGTCAAGATCGAGGACCACGCCGAGGCGGAAGAAATCTTCACGGTCCTCATGGGCGATGCCGTAGTCCCGCGCCGGGAGTTCATCGAACAAAACGCCCTCGACGTGAAAAACCTTGATATTTGAGCCGGCCGGAATAATCTTCGGCAAGTAAAGGAAAGTTAATTTATGGGTGATCAGGAACTGATCAGGCCTTTGAATGAAGTGCCTGTGAACATTGAAGACGAGATGCGGAAGTCGTATCTCGACTACGCAATGAGCGTCATCATCGGGCGGGCGCTGCCCGACGTGCGCGACGGCCTCAAGCCCGTTCACCGTCGCATCCTCTACGCGATGTACAAGGAGGGGATCACCTCCGACAAGCGTTACACCAAATGCGCCGGCGTGGTCGGAGAAGTGATCAAGAAATACCACCCCCACGGCGACGCCGCTGTATATGACGCGTTGGTCCGCATGGCCCAGGACTTCAACCTTCGTTATCCGCTGATCGATGGCCAGGGGAATTTCGGCTCGATCGACGGGGACCCTCCCGCGGCCTACCGGTACACCGAGTGCCGCCTGGAGCCTCTGGCCGAAGAGTTGCTCGCCGATATTGAGAAGGAGACAGTGGACTTCATCCCGAATTTTGACGAATCCACGGAGGAGCCATTGGTCCTGCCCACCCGGGTGCCGAACCTTTTGATCAACGGATCGGACGGCATCGCCGTCGGCATGGCCACGAAAATTCCTCCCCACAACCTTACGGAAATCATCAATGCCACGATCCTGCTGATCGAGAAACCCACGGCGACGCTGGATGAAGTCCTCAAGCTTGTTCCCGGTCCTGACTTCCCGACCGGCGGCTACATTTACGGACGAAGCGGGATCAAAGCGGCGTACGAGACCGGCCGCGGGCAATTCACGATGCGTGCGAAAGCGGCGATCGAGCGTCCTACAAAAGAGAAGCAGCAGATCGTCATTACGGAAATCCCTTATCAAGTGAACAAGGCGCGCGTCATCGAACGCATCGCGAGCCTGGTGCAGGAGAAGAAAATCGAAGGCATTGCGGACATCCGGGACGAGTCCGACCGCGAAGGGATGAGGATCGTCGTCGAGATCAAGCGCGGTGAGCAGCCCGAAATTATTCTGAACAATCTGTACAAGCACACGCAGCTTCAGGAAAACTTCGGAATGATCATGCTGGCCATCGTGAACGGCCAGCCGCGAGAGCTTCCGTTGATGGAAGCGATCCAGCATTTCATCGACCACCGCGTGAACGTCGTCCGGCGGCGCACGATGTTTGACCTTCGCAAGGCCCAGGAACGTGCGCATGTGCTGGAAGGCTTCCTCAAGGCGCTGTCGCAACTGGATGCCATCATCAAACTGATTCGCGCGTCCAAGACGCCGGCGGATGCGCGCACGGGATTGATGGGTCAATTCGATTTTTCACAGCGGCAGGCGCAGGCCATCCTGGAAATGCAGTTGCAGCGCCTCACCGCGCTGGAGCGCGACAAAATCCAGGAGGAGTATGACGAACTCCAGAAGAAGATCGCCGAATACGAAGAGATTCTGCGGAACGAAAAGGCCCTGCGCAAAGTGATTGTCGGCGAGTTGAAAGAGGTGCAGAAGAAGTACGGCGACGAGCGCAAAACGGCCATTATCGATGAGCAGGCGGAGATCAGCCTGGAAGACCTGATTGCCAATGAAGATGTGGTGATCACCCTCTCGCACTCGCAGTATCTCAAGCGGACCCCGCTTTCCACTTACCGCCAGCAGGGCCGCGGCGGAAAGGGCCGACTGGGCATGAAGACCCGGGAGGCGGACTTTGTCGAAGGGCTCTTTATCGCCTCGACGCACAGCTACATTCTGGTATTCACGAATACCGGCCGAGTGCACTGGCTGAAGGTATACGAAATTCCCGACGTAGCCGCCGCCGGGCGCGGCAAGCACATCCTGAACCTGGTGAATCTCAATCAGGGGGAAAAGGTCGCTTCATTTGTGCCCCTGAAGGAGCTTCCCGAAGAAAAGAAAGACATTGAAATCAACGGCGAGACCTTTGCGGCCGAGGGCTATGTAACGCTTGTCACGCGCAAAGGAATCATCAAGAAAACGCGGCTTGCGAATTTCTCGAACCCCATGTCGCGCGGCATCATCGCCATGAACGTTGATGAGGGCGACGAGTTGATTGGCGCCAAGCAGACCACTGGACAGGACACGATCTTCCTCGCCACGCATGAAGGAATGGCCATCCGTTTCCCTGAAAGCGACGTCCGTGACATGGGACGCCAGGCGCGCGGCGTGCGCGCGATGGCTCTCGAAGAGGGGGACTACATCGTGGGCGTGGAAGTCGTCGGTGAAAAAGAACTGATCCTTTCCGTCACCGAAAAGGGATTCGGCAAGCGTACGCCCATCACGGAATATCGCCTGCAATCGCGGGCCGGCAAGGGCGTGATCAATGTGAAAACGACGGAGCGCAACGGCAAAGTGGTCAGCTCGATCAGCGTGACGGAGGATTCGGAAGTGATGCTGATCACCCAGCAGGGCAAGATCGCGCGCCTGGATTCAGCTACGATCCGCGAGTCAGGACGCTCCTCCCAGGGCGTGAAGCTGATCAACCTGAGCGAGGACGACCGGCTGGCTGCCGCCTGCCTCATCCGCGCCGAAGACACTGAAGAAGACAGTGCGCAGGGAACGCTGATTCAGTAACCTCTGGGACTGAGCGGGTTGAGCGTGGGCGGAGCACCTGCTATCCTTGTTGTTTGAGGGCTGCGCGTGGGAGAACTGGAGAACAAGCAGAAGCGGCTGGAAGCCGAGCTGAAGAAATTGCCTTCCCTGATCGTCGCTTACTCGGGCGGGGTGGATTCGGCCTACCTCGCCTACGCTGCGCATCAGGCGCTGGGCGACCGCATGCTCGCCGTCACGGCGCTCAGTCCAAGCTATTCAGAACGCGACCGGCGCGAGGCCGAAGAGTGCGTGCGCCGTTTCCGGGTGCCTCACGAATTCATCAACACTTCGGAAATCTTGAATCCATCCTATCGCGCTAACAATCCTGATCGCTGCTTTTTCTGTAAAGACGAGCTTTTCACACAGCTTGATCAGCTTGCCGCGCGGCGCGGGTTCGCCGCAGTGGCTTATGGTGTAAACGTGGACGATCAGGGCGACTGGCGTCCTGGCCAGCGGGCTGCCCGCAATCATCGCGTATTGGCGCCGCTCCTCGATGCCGGCATGACCAAAGCCGACATACGCGAACTCTCCCGTCGCGCAAATTTGCCCGTTTGGAACCGTCCGGCTTCCGCATGCCTGGCATCGCGCATTGCGTACGGAGTTGAGGTTACACCGGAGCGCCTTGCAGTGGTCGAAAAAGGTGAAGAAGCGCTTCGGGCGCTTGGCTTTCGCCAGTTCCGCGTCCGCCATCATGACAAATTGGTCCGGCTTGAAATAGCTCCGGACGAGTTGCCGCGCGCGCTTTCGCCGGAAATGGCGCGAAAGTTTGTAGAAATCTTCAAGCCGCTGGGATTCAACTTCGTAACACTCGATCTTGAAGGCTATCGCAGCGGCTCGCTCAATACCCACCTGATCAAAATCGCCAGCTAAGCCCCGCCGTCGTCGCGTGACCCATCTGCAATAAGACCCTGCATCATGTCGTCCTGGAAGTGGCGAAGGATTTCTGGAATCAACAAGACAAAGACCGCAGTCAGGATGTATCCTGTCGAGGCCAAACCGAGGGCGACTCTTTTCAAACGGAGGCAATGCGTTGAAGCGAATACTTTCCCATGGACTGCTGATCGTCTTTATCATCGTCTGCTTCGGAAGCGCGGCCAGAGCGCAGATGCAGCATATAGCCGAGAAGCTTGGTTATCCTTCCGACGCCAAGCTGCTGATCATCCACGCCGATGATCTGGCAGTCTCTCATTCGCAGGACATGGCCAGCTTCAAAGCGATCGAAGAGAAGGATGTCACGGCCGCCAGCGTGATGGTCCCGTGCCCGTGGTTCACGGAGGTTGCGGACTTTGCAAAGTCGCATCCCGACGCCGACATCGGCCTTCACCTGACGCTGACCAGCGAATGGAAGACCTACCGCTGGGGGCCCGTGGCACCGAAGGACCGGGTGTCAAGCCTCCTCGATCCGAACGGCTATTTCTATCCCGACAACGGCCCCGTGGCCGCACGCGCAAAACCTGAGGAGGCGGAGCGCGAAATTCGCGCGCAGATCCAACGTGCGACGGCGATGGGAATCCATCCGACACACCTCGATATCCACATGGGGACCCTTGCCGCGACACCGCAGCTTTACTCGGTGTTGATCAAAGTTGCGCATGAATATCATTTGCCATTTATGGCCGTCAAACTTCCGGGCGAGCAGGGCAAGGAACTGATGAGACTGATTTCACCCGACGACATTGTTCTTGATCGCCTGGTGATGTTCACGCCGGGTGTCCCCGTGAACCAGTGGACGGAGTCCTATGTGAAGGCGATTCAGTCGCTGAAGCCCGGACTTAACGAAATGATCGTCCACCTTGCGTATGATGACTCTGAGATGCGTGCCATCACGGTGGGCCATCCCGATTACGGAGCAGCTTGGCGCGACCGCGACTTCAACGCCGTGCGCAGCGCAGAGTTCAAGCAGGCGCTCAAGGGAAACCACATCATTCTGATCGGATGGCGGCAGTTGGATAAACTCGTGCGGTAGGTGCGCGAGGTTTGTGTGAGTCTATGGAGTTGACGGTGCCGGGACGGGATTGGCGAATTCTGCCGCGATTTTGACGGTCGTGGAATGGATGCGGACGGTGTCTGCAACATGCCGTGCGTAACCGCCTGCAAAAGTAACTACGACCGGAATATTCTTCTCACGCATCTTCTTGAACACCATGCGGTCTCGAAATTCGAGACCCTGCATGGTGAGTTTCAAACCGCCGAGCTGATCTTCGCGATACGGGTCAGCGCCTGCCACGTAGAACAAGATCTGAGGGTTAAATTCCGCCAAAGCCTGGTCCAGCGTGTCTTCAAGAACGGCAAGGTATTCGGTATCCTGCACGCCATTCGGGAGATTCACGTCGATATTACTTGGCGGCTTGGGATACGGATAATTGTTCTCCTGGTGGATTGAAACCGTGAAAACCGTGTGGTCGCCGCCGAAAATAGCTGCCGTGCCGTTGCCCTGGTGAACGTCGCAATCGACCGTCATCGCACGCTCGATCAGCTTGTCCTTCTGCAACCGCCGGATGGCGATGGCGACGTCGTGGATCACGCAGAACCCTTCGCCGTGGTCCGGGAAAGCGTGATGGAAGCCGCCACCGATGTTGACGCCTACTCCGACTTCGAGCGCCATCCGGCCCGCAAGAATCGATCCGCCTGCCGAAAGCCACACGGCCTTCACCAGTTCAGGAGAATACGGAACCTCCATCCTGAGAATTTCAACGTAGGAAAGTTTTCCATTTTTGAGCTTCCATATGTAGTTGCGATCGTGCACGAGCGCCACGTCTTCGTCCGTTGCGGCAGGGGGTTCAACGATGTCTTCGCGCTTAATGACGCCTTCCTCGAGAAGCTTCTCCTTCACTAACCGGTACTTCGACGAAGGAAAGACATGATCGCCCAGGTTCAGGTCGTATTGGTCTGAGTAGATAACTCTCATAGCCGGTCTGTCGCCATCCGATTAATTTTAGCAGCTTTTGTTGCCCCCAGCCGGTTGCCGGTGGCTCGATGCGTCCGTTCGGCGTGCGACGGAGCCGGCCATCCCTGTTCCGATGCTTTATCCCCGTTTGCTCAGCCAAGCAGAGATCAAAAGCCGAAGAAGTAAGAGAACTTCACGAAGAACTGCCTGCCGTCATTCATGAACTGGTTGGTGCGGACGAGTTGCCTGCCGGTCAAAGTAGGGAGCAGGTTGATGTTCTGCTGGTCGCTGTTGTAGCCGACGTAGAGCGCTGTCCAGGGGTTCACAATGTAGGAGACAAGAAAATCGGCATTGAACTCCTTCGTGCGTTCAAGCGACGTGAGGGCAGAGTTGGGCAGGATGGTGTTGTACTGGAATATCGTCCGGATTCCCAGACGCGGGCCAAACTGCCAGTTCCACTTGGAGCGGACGATGTGATTATTGAAAATGCTGGCGCCACCCTGGCGGCTGGTGAGCCGCTCGAGAATGTAAGTGTTGTCAACTTCGAGTTTGGTGTGCGGGCGAATCGTCATCGACACCTGGGCGTGGGTCAGGTCTGCCAGAAATGGCGCCTGGCCGGAAGGTGGAACAAAATTCACTTCATTGCCCCACTCGTAAGTCGCACTGAATGTGAAAGGTTGGTAGTACTGGCTGCCTACGTAGACCCCTTTCTGCTGATGGACGTAAGTTCGGTTGGAGGGCAGCACAGAAAAATCCTGCGGGCGCAGAAGTTCATGGTCTCCCTCCTGGTAAAACTCGACGTAGGTCTGGCCGGTCAGTTCCAGGCTCAAGCCCGCGTCATAGTACTGGTCAAGCGGGTTTCCTGCATGGTCCCACACCGGATCGACGTAGAGTGTCGGCCCCCAGGAAATCAGCGCCTTCCCCTCGGGCCGGAACCTGTATGTGATGAACTGACCGAGGCTCCTGAAGTCCGGACGCACGGCCGGCCGCGGAATCGTACGGCTGTAGGGCACAAATCGGTCAACAGTATCATTGCCAAGGAATCCTGTCTCCGTGTTGAAGCCTGCGCTGAGATCTTCATAATTAAGATCGTAATAAAACTGATATCCGATCCGCTGCAAATGCAGCTTATAAGCCGGCCCGGCAGAGCGTGGCGCATCAGGCAACGTAGTCGCGCTGGCAACCCCCTGCCAGTCCATCGTCCAGTTTGGAGTGAATTTGAAATGGCCGTCGATGCCGCCAACTCGGTTGTAAGTGCCAGCAAACTCCCGGTCGGTAAATATCATACCGATCGTGGATTGTTTGAATATATCCCGGTTGATCCTCACGACTGCGAAATGTGCCCGGTCGCCCGCCAGCGGACTGTTCGAAGGAACAACTTCGCCGGGCGACTTGTCATCGGAAACAAGGGTCCCGATGGCGTAACGTCCCATCTTGCCTGTCAGCCGGACGCCAAATTCGGGATCAGCAATATTGCGGGAAAAAAAGAGGTTCAGAGGCGTCTGGAAGAAATTTGCGTTTTCCAGGAAGAAGGGCCGCTTTTCAGGAAAATTGACGGCGAACCTCTGGTTGACCGTCACCTGCGGCTGGTCAGATTCCACCTGGCTGAAGTCGGGATGCAGCGTAGCGTCGAGCACCAGGCTGTCCTTCAGTACGGCCTTGCCATCAACGCCCGATCTCGGGTCGAAGCCGCGCGAGGTGAATTGCGGATTGTTGGGGTCCCTGGTGTCGAGCGCGCGGTAGGAGCGCTCATACGCATAAGGAATGAATTGCACATTGTGCCCGCGGGAGATCGAGTCGAGCCCCTTCAGCGTTGCCTCCTGGCCCAGACGGCCCTGAATGCGTGTTGAAACACGCGGCCACGTGTCGGAGCCGTTATTGCGGGGAATCCAGCGGATGAAGAGGATTCCCCAGGTCTGCTTAGGCGTGGCAGGAAACCGAAGGCTCTTGAACGGGATTGCTTCCCAGACAACAAAACCGCGGCTGGTGCGCACGCCTTTGGACTTCCAGACCGTATCGAATGAGCTGTCATAGTTCGGATTGGCGTTCTCCTCGTAGCTGCCATCCTGCTGAAGTCCATACGGATTAACAGTAAAGACGTATGCATGGCGATGATCGTGAAATGTGTCCAGGAACAAATCCAGCCGCTCGTCGCCGGAGAGATGGTCGCGCACCGTCATATGTGCCCGGACTTTGCTCGGGTCGTTATCGAATGCAACAAAAATCGCATAGAGATAATCGCTGTCATAGCCAAGATAGACAACGGTCTGTTGATTGGGCGCCACGCCGTCCTTTGGGGTACGCTGAATGAAGCCACGGATCTCCAGCAGCTTGCCGGCCATTGCGGCATCGGGCTTCATATTCAGAAAGTCCGAGAGCTTTGGCGGAGTATCTACACGTGGGACCGTGATAGTTGGGCGAGTTCCCGTCACCGCAGTCGAAACCGATGAACGGGCCATGGCGCTTCCCCGGAGGAGAAAAACAGCGAGCACGCAGGCCAGGCCTTTGCAGAAGCCTGACTCGATCAGGCCGGCTGAAGAAAAATAACCGGCGAATTCGTGCAGCCGCGTGGGCCGATGGGATTCAGTGAGCGTGAAAGGCAGATCGTATCGATGTCGAGTCATCAGCCGGACCGTTTAGTTCTTGCGGCATGGCAGAGCCGGATTCGTGTGCTTCACGTCTTGAGCGTCCGATATGCTATTCCACGGTCACGGATTTTGCCAGATTCCTCGGCTGATCGACGTCGCACCCGCGCAGGACAGCAATGTGATAAGCGAGCAACTGCAAGGGAATGACTTCAAGCACTGCGGAGAGCCACTCATTCGTTTGCGGAAGGGTAACAATATGGTCAGCCATGTCCTGAACTTCCCGGTCACCTTCCGTCACCAGCGCAACGATCACGGCGCCGCGGGCCTTGGCTTCCTTGATGTTTGAAACCGTCCGCTCATAGCGCACCTTCGAATCAGCCGACTTGCCGTCGCACGTTGCCACAACTACTACAGGCAGGCCATCGGTGATGAGGGCGATGGGACCGTGTTTTAATTCGCCCGCCGGGTAGGCTTCCGCGTGGATATAGGAAACCTTTTTCATTTTCAGTGCACCTTCCAAGGCCACAGGAAAATGCACGCCGCGGCCAAGAAACAGAAAATCTGATGCGCGGTCGAAGTGCCGCGCCAGTTCCTCATACTCTTCGTCCTTTTGCAGGACGGACTCGAGTTGCCGCGGGAGCATCGTCAGCTCGCTCAGAAGCTCCTTCGACTCGGCGAGAGGAACCAGGCCCCGCAGTTGGCCCAGGTACACCGCAAACAGGTAAAGCCCCACCAGTTGCGACGTGAATGTCTTGGTGGAACCCACGCCGATTTCCGGGCCCGCGTGCGTGTAGATCGTACCGTTCGCCTCGCGAGAAACCATGCTGCCGAGCACGTTGCAGATGGCCAGCGTCTTCGAGCCTTTAGCCTGAGCCTCGCGTTGGCCGGCAATGGTATCCGCCGTCTCTCCCGATTGAGTGATCAGGACTGTGAGCGTGCGCGAATCAACCAGCGGGTCGCGATACCGGAACTCCGACGCATAGTCCACCTCCGTGGGAACTCGCGCCAGCCGCTCGAACATGATCTTCCCGGCAAGTCCTGCATGCCGCGAGGTCCCGGCGGCCACAATTTTAATCTCCCGGAACGAACGGAATTCGTCCTCCGTGATCTCCATTTCGTCAAGAAATATCTGGCCCGTTTCCGGCGACACACGTCCCAGGGCCGTATCGCGGACGGCGCGCGGCTGCTCGTAAATTTCTTTCAGCGTGAAGTGCTTGAACCCGCCTTTTTCTGCCAGGATCGGGTCCCAACTGATGTGGTGCACGCGTCGCGTGACAGGCTCCCCCTGGAAGTCCATCAGCTTTACGCCATTGGGCGTGAGCACCGCAATATCGCCGTCGGCAAGAAAGAAAACGTCTCGCGTGTGATAAAGGATGGCCGGGACATCGCTGGCAACCAGATATTCGTTTTTGCCGAGCCCGATCACTGCCGGCGGACCCTGGCGCACTGCGACGATCTTGTTCAGGTCCTTTGTGGACATGATCGCCAGCGCGAAAACTCCCGTCAGCCGCTGGACGGCGACCCTTACCGCTTCATCGAGGGTGACCTGCGCGCCGGCGGACGACGGCCTGTCGAGGTATTTTTCAATCAGGTGCGCAATCACTTCGGTATCGGTTTCGGTGGTGAAAACATGCCCTTCTTCCGCCAGTTCCTGCTTCAGCTCCATGTAGTTTTCAATGATCCCGTTGTGGACAACCACCACTGTGCCGTGGCAATCGCGGTGCGGATGGGCGTTTTCTTCCGTGGGCGCTCCGTGCGTGGCCCAGCGCGTGTGGCCGATGCCGTAAGTGCCGTCGATCGGGTTCAGCCGAACCACTTCCTCCAGGTTGCGGAGCTTGCCCATCGCGCGCCGAATGGCGAGGTTGCTGTCCTTCATCACTGCAATACCCGCGGAATCGTAGCCCCGGTACTGAAGGCGCTGAAGTCCTTCGAGCAGAACAGGGACCACGCGCTTGTTCCCAATGTAGCCAATTATTCCCGACATGGATTGATGTTCCCGGCTAAGCAGGCTGTGCCTGGAGTGCTCACACTAAGCCTGCATTATAGCAGAATTGCCCATGATCATTGCGTGTGCGGCTACGATCGGGAAGCGTTGATGCGGATGTATTCGTGCGTAAAATCGCAGGTCCACATCCAGTCTCCGGCTTTGCCCTGGTGGAGGTCGATCCGGATGAGCAATTCGTTCTTGCCGAGTTCCGCCTTTGCGGCTCCTTCATCGAACCCTGCGTAGACCCCGTGCCGGCAGAGGTAAAGCCCGTTGACGCGGACATCCACTTTTGCCGGGTCAATTGCCGCCCCGGAATATCCCGCCGCACAAACGATCCGTCCCCAGTTGGGATCTCCGCCGGCAAGCGCCGTCTTGACCAAAGGAGAATTCGCCACCGCGCGTGCCACCCGCTCCGCGTCGGAAGCGTTGCGAGCCCCGCGCACTTCGATGCGGGCCACTTTGCTTGCGCCTTCTCCATCTTTCACGATCATCCTGGCAAGAGCCTGGCAAATTTCAGTAAGGCCGTTCAGAAAATGTTTCGCTGCAGGAGACCCCGGTCGTATAGTCGCTCCGGATTCACCACTTGCCAGGGCGATCACGCTGTCGTTCGTGGAAGTGTCGCCGTCCACCGTGATTCGGTTGAAGGATTGGTTGACGGCGGTGCTCAGCATGCTCTGGAGCGCGGCAGGCGCGACAGCGGCGTCCGTGGTGATATAAGAAAGCATCGTCGCCATGTGCGGATGGATCATGCCCGCGCCCTTGGCGATTCCGGCCACGGTCACGGTTCTGCCGCCGATTTGAGACCGGAGTACAGCCGTTTTCGGGAAACCGTCAGTCGTCATAATTGCACGGGCGGCATCGGAAGCACGCTCAACGGAAAGCCTTTCCTTCAGGCCCGGGAGTTGGTTAAGAATCAGGTCAACATTGAGCGGTGTTCCAATGACGCCCGTGGATGAAACAAAAACTTCGTGGGGCTGAATGCCCAGCAATTCGGCCACGGCCCTGGCTGTCTGTTCCGCCGCGATCAATCCTGCGCGGCCCGTGCACGCATTGGCATTGCCGGAATTGGCGATGATGGCCCTCGCGCGGCCACGGTTCTTCTTCAAATGCTCGCGACAGAGAAGCACGGGAGCGGCGGCGGCGCGGTTTGTAGTGAAAACGCCCGCGGCGCTTGCACCGGGCGCATCGCACACGATCAGCGCCAGGTCCAGCGCGCCCGCTGTCTTCTTGATTCCAGCCGCTGCGGCTGCGGCACGAAAGCCCTTCGGAGTGGCAATACTTCCTTCAATGGCATTCCACGTCGGCATAGATCAAACAGACTCCTCTTTCGGGTGAAACTATAGAGCTGCACAGTCTAGCAGAAATTCACGCTTTCGCAGAGAACGTCTTATGCCTGCTTTGACCTTTTGAATTCTAATTGGTCGTCCCGCCCGCATCCGCTCGCACGGTTGCGCGATTGGTCAACTGAATCGTGACCCTTGCCCGCTTGTATGCTGAGAGTGCAAAAGGCGCCAAAGCTTTAATGAAGGGGTTTGACGTTTTTCAGTTCAATCACTCCAGGCTCGGGCGCGTCTTTCGGAGGAGGCCCGCTGACCTTAATGGATTTGATGCTCTCTTCACACGCCTGCACATCGAGCGCCGGATCACTCGAGCCGGGCCTGCAGTTGGCCTCGACAATGTGGTCAGGAGAAATGATGTGGGCCGTCACCAGGGTCGGATTTTCGGAACTGGCCGCATCGAAGCTGATTGCCGGCAGTACGCGCGCACGCGGCGCAGATTGCCAGATCATGGCCGCATCGCGTCCCTGAATCTTGAGGTGGTCAAACCGGTAATTGGGAATGTTCTGGTAAGTCCCGGCCGTTTCCCACTTGGCCAGCAATTCCGGCGGGAACGTATCGGAATTTGTTGGATTAGGCTGCGAAGTGATAATCAGCGCCGGGCCGTGGCTGAAAAAATGGGATCGGTAGATCCGCACGCCGCCCGGAAAATCATCAACCTTGCCGTAGATGCAGGCGGCAACCTGCATGTCAATGCCCAGCGCGGCATTCTGATAAGGAAGAAGCTGGAGGGCCTTCTCGTCCTTCCTGGCCTTGTAGTAAGGGTAATATTTGACGTAAACGAACTCGGCGGCCAGGGCCGCGCCTCCAATCAGAATGATTCCCAGCGCGAACTTCGCCTGCATTGAAAGCTTCTTCATGGGGTCATCTTAGCCTGAGTTGAAAGCAGCGTGCAATGTTTTGCGGGGCACAATGGGTCGAGCGCCTGCCTTAAAGCGAGTTCAAAGAAGAGCGCACCAGGAACGGGATCATGTGTGTATGGACGAACTGCCTTGAAGCCCAAGGAGCGATAGAGCTTCCGGGCCGGGAGCATCGAGCGCAGTGTGTCGAGGCGCATACTCCTATAGCCGATTTTCCGGGCGTCGTTTATGGCGCGAACCACCAGCTTTCGTGCGATTCCCCGCCCCCGGTAATCTGGGCGCACATAGAGGCGCTTCCATTCGCAAATGTCTTCAGCAAGTTTTCTCCTGCCTGTGCAACCCACGGCCTGCCCGTCGTCGAAAGCAGGATATAGCCGCCCCGCTGGAGGTGCGTACTTGCCGTGGATGCGCGCCAGTTCACTTTCAAATCCCCGGAAGCCGATATTTGCTCCAATCGCGTTTTGATACTCCCGCAAGAGCCTGCGCACGATCGCGACACCTTCAAGAGACGTTGCAAGACGGATGTTGAGCATTCCTGCTGAAAAGATCAGATGACTCGGATCAACGGGCTGGTTCTTTCGAGCACTTTGCCAATCTGGCTGGCGGGAACGCTGTGTTCTCGCAGCTTCTCGACGAGCGCCAGGGCGTCTTTTTCGCTCAGCACGAGAAGCAGCCCGCCGGAGGTTTGCGGATCAACCAGGAGACTGCGGATTTCCTCCGGAACTCCCTCGTCAAACTCCAGGCAACCCTCAAGGAATTGGGCGTTGTTTTTCAGCCCACCGGAAAAGAATCCCTGGCGCGAGTATTCAACGGCACCGGGCAGGAATTCGATCTGCTTGTGATCGAACACCATGCTCACCTTGCTGGCCAGGGCCATCGCGTGGGCGTGGCCAAGGAGCCCGAAGCCGGTGATGTCGGTGACGGCGTGCACGTCGAACTCCTGGGCCACTTCACTGCCTTTGCGATTAAGCATCCGCATGGATTCAATGGATGCTTCAACGTCGGATTGCCGTGCTTTCTGGTGCTTCAGCGCCGTGGAAATGACTCCAGTGCCCAGCCGCTTCGTCAACACCAGGCAATCGCCTGGCCGAGCGCCCTGATTGGTGAGCACGCGCCTGGGGTCCACCATGCCCGTCACTGCATAGCCGAATTTGATTTCGTTGTCGGCGATGGAATGCCCGCCGATCACCGAGCAGCCCGCTTCCTGCATCTTGGCAAGGCCGCCTTGCAGGATCTTTTCCAGCATGTCGAGGTCCTGTCCCGAGTTGGGAAAACCCACAATTGAGAGCGCCGTAAGCGGGCGGCCACCCATAGCATAAACGTCGCTCAGAGAATTGGTTGCCGCGATCTGCCCGAACGTGTACGGGTCATCCACGATGGGCGTAAAGAAGTCAACAGTCTGCACCAGCGCGACGTTTGATGAAATCTGATACACGCCCGCGTCGTCGCCGGTGTCAAAGCCGACGAGAACGTTGGGGTCAGACTGCTTCGGCATCCGGCTGAGCACCGAGCCCAAAATACTTGGGCTCAACTTGGCTGCTCAACCTGCTGCCTTCACCATGGCCGTGAGACGCTTTCTTTCGTCCATAGTTGGCATTATACATTTCGTTTGACGTGGCCGCAGGACGGCGTATAATCGTTGCAATCCAGCCAAGGGGAAAGCAGAAATCTGGTCGGGGACCCGCGGTGTGGGACACTGCGAATTGCTTGCGGAGGGGGTGTCTATGTACAAGCGTCTCTCGACAGGAATGATGCTGGTGTGTGCAGTGATGTTCAGTGCGGTTTTGCTTCGCTCGCAAGCCGGTGCGCAGGACCAGGGCTACTATACGTACGTCTCCTTCTGGACTGTCCCGCGCGCCGATTGGGCAACTTTTGAGCAGCAGGAAAAGTCCACAGAGGCAACCATGCGCAAACTTGTTGCCGACGGGACGATCGTCGCCTGGGGAACCCTTGCAAGCAGGGTGCACCAGGAGGACGGCTACACGCATTCCGACTTCTTCACAGCCACGAGCCGCGCCAACCTGCTGAAGGCCCTTGAGACGGTTTGGGGCAGCGCGACGAGTCCCGGTTTAGTGGCAGCCACCAAGCATTTTGACGAGTTTCACCACACCATCGCCCACGGTGGAAAGTCGGTGTCCGACGCCACCGGTTATCTGCGCGTAAGCGAATGGCAGGCCAGGCCGGGTGCGGAGCAGGCACTCCAGGGATATGTACTGAAAGAGATTAAACCGACACTCGACAAGGAAGTCGCAGACGGCACGATCTTGATGTACAACTTCGACGAGGAGGACGTCCACGCCCATCCGCCGGGCGCTTTCGCTCTCGCCATTTTTTTCCCTGACGGAGCCGCCATCGACAAGTTCTTCGCCGACATCGCAGCGGCGGATAAACAGGACCCCACGGTCGGCCAGGTATTGGACAGCCTCACGGTGGCCAAGGCGTACCGTGACACCTTCAGCCGGCTCGTGGCCTTCGAACACAAATGATCCACCGCCCGGAGTGAGAGAGTAGCCATGGCAGCGACTCCATGCCGTGGGCGAGCGAGAGAGAGTAGCCACGGCAGCGACTCCATGCCGTGGGCTTCCTTTGTCGTTCCTCAAAAGAAGATCAAGCTGATGGGAATGGTATGTCAGGAGCAGGTTGCGGTAGAGGCGAAGAGAAGTACATCCCGTGATCAGCCTGGTTCTAGATTCGCCGGGGGTTCAGCGGGCGCGCGGATCGCGCGCTGAGGTTCTGTTCCGCACGGTTCGGTTTCTTCTCTCGCCGCGCCGGGTGGCCTCGTGTCCGCGCGGCAGCCCGTCACAAAGTACCTGACGGCGGATTTATACCGCAAAAGGCCTTGCGAAGGCAATTATGAATTGTCAAAGAAGGCGACGGACCACTCGTGCACTTTGGAGTGCGGCCGCGAAGCTGCCGCCTTAACGAAGGCGGGAACTGGCGCTCCCGCACTCCAGGGCCGCTGAAGCGGCAACCCTCTCACAGAGAGAAAGGTGCAAATAACTTGCTGCGCTCTAAATTCCTGGCACGGGTGAATCCATGCTCTTTTGTGAGAGCGCGCGGTTGCACATATACGTAGGCTAGCACAAGGGAATCTGACAGGGAATGGGACGCATGGGATTTCCATTGTTTCACTCTTGTAAAATTATATCCTATTGATTATAGAACACTTATACAAATGCCGTCTGATGGCTTAGATTTGCGGGCAGGCAAAACTGTCCGTTCTGCGCACAACGTGAAAAATCTGCCCTGCTTGTTCTCACAGGGCAAGCTCGGTATGCGGGGCGCGCGGCGTTAGAAGTTCTCGATGATGTCTGTGACCAGCGTGCGGGCAAAGTCGCGGGACAGGCGGTCGAGCGCAGGTTCACTCTCTTCATAGAGCGCGGTTGTGGACTGACTGACCTGATACTCCTCGCGAAAGATGTAGTTGGGATTCGAGAAAACTACCTTCTTTGTGTGGAGGTCCACCAATTCGACGCTTGCGGTTACTTGGATCTCGAATGTTGTCGCGCGGCCGGTGTTCGGATCAAACGTGAGCACTCCGGAGCGGACGGAGTTGATAGTTCCCTTGAGTTCGGCGTCGGCGCCTTTGGGGTCAGGAGTGACGCGAAAACTGGTGCGCTCGATGAACTCACGCGTGACGGCGGCGGAAACTTTCTGCTCGATCCTGAATCGCGTGCTTTTGTTGGTGAACTCCGGAATTGCGATCGTTCTGATGTCGGGAGGGAGACGTGACGCCGTTCCCGCGACACGGTAGCCGCAGGCAGCCGTTAATAGAATCAGGCCCGCCGCAACTGCGGCGCTCGTGGTGCGCGTCAGATGCTTCATTTGCGAAGTTGCAGCGGCTGGCGCTGCCGGTGGATGCCTTCCGCAATCTGGACGGCGTTCAAAGCCGTGAGCCGCATGTTGTCGGCAACAGCCCAGAACCAGACGCCGGCAGGAACCGCGGCGTCCGGCTGAATGGCGTCAACGAGAATATCGTTGCGTCCCGCGGCGTCTGCCTGCGAAGGTGGTTTTTCTGAAGTGCGGCGAATCACGATGGGTACGCCGTCAAGCGCGACGACCAGATCAGAAGGCGGCACGCGCTGCTGAGTTTCAACGTAAAGCGAGAGGGCCGCGGAGTAAAACACGGGAACCTGGAAAATTCGCAGAGCTGGAGTCGGCACCCGTTCGCCAAAGTAAGCTGCAATCTGATCGCGGATACGCGACTCGAGCGCATCGGCCTTTTCGTATCCAGGCCCCAGGCGCGGCAGCAGGTTGAAAGCGATCTGCGCGCCGAACGCTTCGCGCGGGACTTTCTGGAAGCTGAGCAGATTGACGGTTTGCTTTTGAAGCTCATCAATGGCCCGCGGGCCCATTTCCGAAGCCGGGCTGAAGATTTGGGCCACGGCACTTCGAATCTTAAACCGCGCGGCCAGCCGCAACAACAACGCGCTGATCATCACTGTAGCCGCGTGCGGGGCGGTAATGACGCGCACCGGCTTGTCCGCATCGAATTCGCTCCCGGCTGCTGAAGCGCCGTCGAGAAAAGGTATCTGGACCGGAGCGGCTGCACCTCCCGGAACGCTGAAGCAGAGGTCGATGACGATGCTCGGATTACGCCCGGGTTGTTTTTCACGATTCGCGCGCTCCAGCCAGGAAGCGAGTTGCGGACCCGGTGCACAGACAAAAGCGAAATCGAAACTGGCAGGAATCTCATCCTGATATTCCTCAGCCGTGCGGCTCCCCCGGCCGATGTCCACGATGGGCAGATCGGCTTCGCTTGCCTCGTCGGAAACTGTGATCAGGTTTGCGATTGGGAAATTGCGCTCCTCAAGAATGGCAAGGAGTTCTTTGCCGAGAAGCGAAGTCGCTCCAATGACAACGACGCGATAACCTGCTCCCGTCATTGTGCCTTTGCCTCCTCATGAGCGGGAGGGCTGGGGCGCGCTTTGCCGGGGAACAGGTGGACAAGTCCTGAAAGCGCGTACGTCAGCGCCATAACCAGCAGCACAGGTTCTGAATAGAAAATGATGGCCCAGATGATGAGCCCGATGAAGATAATCGTCACGTAAGGACGGCGGCGGCGCAGATCAAGCGCCTTGAAACTGGAGTAGCGGACGCGGCTGACCATCAGGAAGGCCAGAGCCAGCGTTGCCAACAGCCACAGCAAAGCAAGCGGCCAGTCTGTCAGAGGGTCTTTCGCCCAGTGGACGACCGCGGCGATAACGCCTGCAGCCGCAGGAATGGGCAGGCCGACAAAATACCGCCGGTCAACGCCGGGCTTTGCGGACTCAATGTTAAAGCGTGCCAGGCGTGCTGCTCCACAGATGAGGTATGCGAAAGTGATAATCCATCCCACGGGGCGCAGATGGTGCGTCCAGGGCGCTACGGAGGCATCGATCGCCGGCCGCACTCCCCAGGAGTAGGCCAGAAGTCCAGGCGCAAGTCCAAAAGCGATGACGTCCGCCAGCGAATCGAATTCGCGCCCGAAGTTTGAAGTAGCGTTCGTAAGCCGGGCGATGCGGCCGTCAAGTCCGTCGAAGAGAATTGCCAGACCGATCGCAATCGCCGCACTGTCAAAAGAATTCGCGGCAAGTGTACTCGCCGCGCCGCCGGCCAATAACTGCGCTGCCTGGACCGTCGTCAGAGTCGCGTAGTACCCGCAAATCAGCGTTCCGACGGTAAACAGACTCGGGAGCACATACATCCCGCGTCGCAGCCGGTGATTATTGGCGACCGTTTCCGTCCCTTCGTTGTTATTCAGATGCTTTGAGGCTGCTGGTTCCAATGATACTGCTCCCGGCCTTCACGTGGTCGCCGACCTTGACAGTCAGGTCAACTTCCGGAGAAACCAAAACGTCAACACGCGACCCGAACTTGATCATTCCAATGCGCTCGCCACGTTCCACCGCGTCGCCCACTCTCTTCCAGAATACAATCCGCCGCGCCAGGACGCCGGCAATCTGTCGGACAATAACCTCGCCGCTTTCACCGCACAGCGTAAAGGTATTGCACTCATTCTCGACGGAGGCCTGGGGTTCTGCAGCCATTCGGAAAGATCCTTTACGATACACAACGCTTTGGACGCTTCCAGCAATGGGGGAGCGGTTTATATGGACGTCGAGGGGCGACATGAAAATACTAATCCGTCTCCGAGGGCTGCCGGCCTCCTCTTCTTCACAGACCTCAACAACGCGCCCGTCAGCAGGAGACACAAGCAAGCCGGCGCCTGAAGGAATTGGCCGCTCCGGATCGCGGAAAAAATTCAGAACGAAAAGCGCAAGCAGGAAGAAGAAGGCTGCGGCGAGGAAGAAAAACTTGCCCGGCCAGAGAAAACCGAAACCCACCAGCCCACCTCCCGCCACAATGAGCGGCAAGCCATACCAGTACCCTTCTTTCACCATAGCTGTTGGGAATCCGCCCTCATCCTGACAAAGCCCGGCAGACCCCGGTCACCCGCCGCAATACAATACACAACCCTCTCTTCCGCGAACCTTCTTCCCGGAGGGAGGAAATTCATTTTTCCCGCGTGCCCATACGGCTATGCAGCCGATTTGTTCCGCAGCAACGCTGCCATCCGGTCCTTCAGCCGGAGTTTGAGTTTCTTTAACCGAATCTCCTCGAGCTTTTCTTCTTCCGTCAGGTAGGACTTGGCTTCGAGCCGATCCAGTTCGGCCGCGTAACGGCTGTGTTCTTCCTGGAGTCTCTGGTACTCCAGGTTGTTGGCCATCGAATTATCCCGGATGGCCTCGGTAGGGGTGCTCACTGGTGTGCCACCTCCATCTGATTTAATTTTACTCCACGTCAGGCTAACACACACAGACACCGTGTTCAAGCCGGAAAAGACAGGCCACCCAAATCAATAAGGTCCGGGGAATACACGCACAAACCTACAATTCCCCAAGCGGTGCGGCGCTGTGCGCCTTACGCATCAGCAATATCAAAGGGATGATTGACAGGAACAGAAAACCCAGAAGATGGAAGGCGTCCGTAAAACTCAGCAAGGAGGATTGCTGTTGGAGTATGTGGTAGAGCAGAGCCTGCGCTTTTTCGCCGGCTGTTACCGGATCGAAGCCTTGCCTTTCGAACAACGCCGTCATGCGGGCCAACGCAGCCTGAGACCTGATGCCATACGGAGTGATGTGAATCGTGAGAATATCTTGATGGAACTGCGAACGGCGCGCGACCAGGGTAGTCACAAAGGAGATCCCCATGCTGGACCCGACGTTGCGCATGACGCTGTAGAGGCTGGTGGCGTAACCTGTTGCTTCCTTCGGTATCGTGCTCATTGTGAGGGTCGTCAGCGGCACAAATAGACAGGACATGCCGATTCCCTGAACGATCTGGTAGGTAAAAATATCCCAAGTGCCGGACTGTAAAGTCATGTGGGAATAACCGAAAAACGTGAGGCCGGAAACAGTGAATCCGACCGCCAGCATCCAGCGAGCATCCCATTTTTTGCCCAGCAAGTACCCGACCAACGGCATGCTACATGCCGTCCCGATTCCACGCGGGCTCGTCCAGATTCCGGCGATCGTAGCTGTCCAGCCCAGTAGAGTTTGCAAGAAAAGAGGAAGCAGAACCAAACTGCCGTAAAGGACAAAACCCAGCATTGTAACCAACGTGATCCCGGTGGCAAATGTGCGGTCCCGCAGCAGTCTGAAGCGGACGATCGGATCCTTAACTATAAGCTCGCGGATTACAAAAGCTCCCAGAAATACCAGGGCAATTACAGCCAAAGCCCTGATCAGGTCCGAGCCAAACCAGTCCTTTTCCTGCCCTTTATCCAGCATGATCTGCAGCGCCGCCATGCCAATGGCCAGCATGCCCAGCCCCCAAGCATCAATACGTAAATTCCCCCGGCGGATGTAAGGCGGGTCGAAGACAAACAGCGATATCAGGGTGAGGCTAAGGATGCCCACAGGCAGGTTGATATAGAATACCCACCGCCAAGAAAAAGTATCGGTGATCCATCCCCCTAAGGTGGGGCCGAGGATCGGTGCCGCCACGATCCCCAGCCCCCAGAACGCCATCGCTTTCCCGCGCTCGTCGCCTGGGAATTCCTCCAGTAGCACAGCCTGTGACAAGGGTTGAAGACCTCCGCCCGCGGTGCCCTGCAACACGCGAAAAGAGATCAACGTCGGCAGGTTGGGGGCGATCCCGCAAAGAACGCTGGAGAGCGTAAACCCGCTCACGACAGTGAGCAACAGACGCCTTCGGCCTATGTAGTTGGCAAGCCAACCAGTGATCGGCAGAATGATGGCGTTGGCCACGATATAGGAGGTAAGAACCCAAGTCGCCTCATCAACGCTGGAGGAAAGTGATCCAGCAATGTGGGGCAGGCTGACATTTACGACGGAGGTGTCCAACACCTCCATTACCGCGCTGGACATCACTGCGATCGCAACGACCCAGCGGTTTCCGGAACCCGCCGGAATTCTGTGTAACGGTCCGTCGACCGGGTGAGATACGGGATGCGCGCGCGGCATTGAGGCTGGGATTGGGTTTGACTGTGGATTTAACTCTGAGGACAAACCGGACACGTCAATGCCGCCTCTGCTTCCTATCTGAAGAGGTTAGATTTGTTGCCGGGCCTGAGCAGTGACCGTGATCACACGGACATGAGCCCCTCCCCCAGACGCTTCAAAGACTAACCTTCGATCCTACCTCTTAAATTTCGCCTCCATCGTGCCTTGTCTTTGGGAGACACAAGCAAGCCGGCGCCTGAAGGAATTGGCCGCTCCGGATCGCGGAAAAAATTCAGAACGAAAAGCGCAAGCAGGAAGAAGAAGGCTGCGGCGAGGAAGAAAAACTTGCCCGGCCAGACAAGGCCGACACCCAGCAGCCCGACTCCCGCCACGATGAGCGGCAAGCCATACCAGTACCCTTCTTTCACCATAGCTGTTGGGAATCCGCCCTCACCCTGGCAAAGCCCGGCAGACCCCGATCACCCGCCGCAATACAATCCACAACCCCCTCTTCCGCCTTCTTCCCGGAGGGAGGAAATTCATTTTTTCCGCGTGCCCATACGGCTACGCAGCCGATTTGTTCCGCAGCAACGCTGCCATCCGGTCCTTCAGCCGGAGTTTGAGTTTCTTCAACCGAATCTCCTCGAGCTTTTCTTCTTCCGTCAGGTAGGACTTG
The DNA here is from genome assembly GCA_035652895.1 of Terriglobia bacterium. Taxonomy (GTDB): domain Bacteria; phylum Acidobacteriota; class Terriglobia; order UBA7540; family UBA7540; genus SCRD01. Next base: position 38,693 of record DASRCX010000060.1, on the reverse strand, counting down.
GCTTCGAGCCGATCCAGTTCGGCCGCGTAACGGCTGTGTTCTTCCTGGAGCCTCTGGTACTCCAAGTTGTTGGCCATCGAATTATCCCGGATGGCCTCGGTAGGGGTGCTCACTGGTGTGCCACCTCCATCTGATTTAATTTTACTCCACGTCAGGCTAACACCCCCGCGTTCAAGCCGAAAACAGGACACGGAAGCGCTATAAGCTATTTCGAAGAAATAATCTCCACATTGCCCTCGCGCTTCAGTATGTTGACGCTGACGTCTTCGTTGAATCGCGAGATGGCCAGATCCACTGATGCGTCTGCGACCCTTAGATTTCTAATCTCGACCTCCGGTATCGACTCGGGAAGGAACGCCCGATTGAAACAGATGCGCGGCGGAGCGGCTGTAATGGATAAGCCCAGACATGCTCCGAGCACCATAAACACAGCTGCTGCGGACCACGCCTGCGGGAGACATGCAACGGGATAAAGGGTCGGTCCTTCGCCGGTGCGCCGGTCGAACCCGCAGATGAGTTCGGGCATGCGGTGAAGGTCCAGGAAAATGGCCGTGTCGAACAAACCTGTAAAAACCCTCTCAGCGGATTTTCGCAACCCGTACCGTGCCATTCCAGACGCAATCAGTGCGTTGTCATGAGGCCATACAGAGCCGTTGTGATAAGACATAGGGTTGTAACGGCGCTCGCGCGAACTGACGGTTCTGATACCCCATCCCGAAAACATTTCGTCCTGCAGCAGGCACTCTGCAACCTGGCGGCCGTGTTCAGGGCTTGCGATCCCTGTAAAAAGGCAATGTCCCGCATTTGAAGTTCGCACCTGACAGGGGTGCTTCCGGCCATCGAGGGCCAGCGCGTATGTCCCAATATCTTTGCACCAGAAGGCTGCCTCGAATTTTCCCTGCAAGGTCGCCGCCTGGTCGCGCAACGCGGAAGCCCGCTCCTTATGGCCTAATGCCTCAGCAATTTCCGCCGCGCGCAGTCGCGCGGCAAAGACATATCCCTGGACCTCACACAAAGCGATAGGGGGCTCGGCGAGCATACCATTTGAGTGAAAAATCGAGTCCCTGGAGTCCTTCCAGCCCTGCTGATCAAGCCCCTTCTTTGAGCGGCGTGCGTACTCCACAAAACCGTCGCCATCGGCATCACCGTATTCATCAATCCAGGTCAGAGCAAGCTCAATGTTGGGCCAAATCTTTTCCATCAGTTGGCGGTCTCCGGTTCGCTCAAAATAGGCCCCCGCCAACATCACAAAGAGCGGCGTTGCATCAACACTGCCGTAATACTGCGCGAAGGGAACTTCCTTCAAAATGGCCATCTCACCCTTGCGCGTCTCGTGAAGGATTTTTCCGGGTTCGGCATCGCTCTGCGGATCGGCTTTTTGCGCTTGAGTTCGAGCCAGGTACCCAAGGACGCCACGAGCCAACCCAGGCTCCGCCCACAACATTTCAAGGGCTGCTATGATGCCATCTCGCCCGAACGCAGTGCTGAACCATGGGACCCCTGCATAAGGGTATGGACCGTCGGGCAGGTCCGTCACTAACATGCGCAGGTCGGCAGCGGACCGATTCAACCAGTCGTTAAACTGCTCATTCGAAGTGTGAATCCTGCAGAGGTTGCGGCGCGCAGCGTCCAGGGCGTTCTGGGCTTCCACCAAAGCGGTTTCGAACGATGCCACAGGATGCACCGAGCGCGAGGCGTCGGTCTCGCAGGCAATCACGACATAAAGTGTACTCTGGGCCTTGGGCTTAACAGCGACTTCGTACTGCAGCTCATAGGGCTTCACGTGAACCATCCGAGGCGAGCAATGGATTTGCGTCCGCCGAACCCGTTTATCCAGACCCTCATAAATTAATGTCAAACTGTGGTTGCTTATTTCGGGTTCAAAACAGCGACCCCGCTGGTCCCGACGTATGCCTCGAACCTCAAACACGTCTGCGAAGTCTGAAGAAACCTCCAGGGATATCCTGACCGAAACCGGCGAAAGGCTGTAATTAGTGAGGCGAATACGTTCGTAACAAGCTGCATTCCAAAGGAACTTTTCGCGTGAAAGATGAAGTGCGCCACGCGGAATCACGACCGTGCCATCACTCAAGATGTCAGGATTCGTCATGTCAACCGATAAGAGCCGGTTGTCTTCCTTGACCGAAGAACTCAGCAGGATCGGCCGCTCGCCCTCCAGCTTCAGGACGAGCCGGGATAGAAAACGGGTTTCCTCATGATAGAGGCCCTGAGCGCCCTGCCCAACGGGTTCAATGTCGCCCCGCCGGTCAAAGACCCCGAAGGTGTCCCCGTGCTTGAGGACCTGTGTACGGCTGTCCGCTAGCGACGAGGATGCAAGAATGTAGAATTGCTCATTAACGCGAATGATTTCTTCGCCTGTATTCCCTGAAGTCAATGCAGTTTCCCAATCCTCTCTGTGCTCCCCCTTGCCATGCTGCGTGTCCCCGTGATTTGTCGATATATCTATTCCTTCCATTTTGCATAACACACGAGGGACCTTATCGTGGGAACAAAGCTGATGTTGAAAGAAAACGGTGCGTGGCTCCGAATGAAGCTTGCGCTCCGGCATTTTTATAAGTCTCAGAGGTCGTAAGACGACTGGCTACGCTGGCATTCGACGGATTTCAGTTGTTTTCACACGTGGCAGCAATGCCCTGAGCCCTGATCCGTAACGCCTCGAACCTGCCATCGATCAGATCTTGAGCTGCGTCTGAATTCATTGGGAAATTAAGAATTGCCTTTTCGCCAAGCTTCCGAAACGGGGAAACCCCGGGCTGCACACTGACAGACGCGGCAGTGGATTCCGCAGGAACTGCTTCGCGCAACCTTTCATAAATGCGGAGATAATCTTCCGCCATACGCGTCACGTTGAACCGCTGCTCGAAAACCTTGCGGCAGATTCGCCGGTCAAGTGTAGAAACGCGCTTGACCGCCTCCACGGCCTCATCAACGGTTCGGACAATGAATCCAGTGACACCTTCATCAATCACTTCCGGAGCTGAACCTCGGCGGAAGGCGATGACGGGTGTTCCGCATGCCATGGCTTCGATCATCACCATGCCGAAGGGCTCCGGCCAGTCAATGGGCAGGAGCAAAGCAAAAGCATTGCCGAGGAATTCGTTCTTTTCGCGGTCGCTGATCTCACCGATGAATTCGACGAAAGGCTGGTTCAGGAGAGGTTCGATGACACCCTTAAAGTAATCGCGGTCGGCCCGATCAACCTTGGCGGCAATACGCAACTTCGTTCCCGAGCGTCTGGCAATCTCGATGGCCCGGTCAACTCCCTTTTCGGGACTGATCCTCCCCAGGAATGCCAGATATTGCTCCGGCTTTTCCTGGAGTCGATAGAGATTCAACGGCAACCCATGATAAACGGTCATCTGCCAGTTCAGCCATGGAAGGGGCGTCCGTTGCGCGTTTGAGATGGACACGACCGGCATCTCGACGAATTCCCGGTAAAGGGGTGCAAGCTCGGGAATATCCAACCGCCCGTGCAAAGTGGTCAAGTGTGGGGTCTTTTGCCGCCGACTGAAGGGGAAATGGAGATAATCAATATGGAAATGTAGAATGTCAAACTCTTCAGCCTGTTTGATCACCTGTTCCAGCATCAGGATATGCGGGGCCAGTTGATCAACCGATTGAGAATCGAGCCGCAAGGCCTGTTGACATTGCGGAACCAAGCGGGCTTTCGTGACCGAGTCACCGCTGGCAAAGAGAGTTACATCGTGCCCCTGACGTACTAATTCTTCTGTGAGGTAGGAAACAACCCGTTCAGTGCCGCCATAGAGCTTTGGGGGAACGCTCTCATAAAGCGGCGCGACTTGTGCGATCCTCATGCGCCAACCTCCTGAAAGTGTTTTCCTCCGGCATTTACTGCCTGAGCTCTGTTCTTTGCTAAAAATTCTATCCAACCGCTAAGAATGAAGCAACCGCCACAGTGAGAACAACGCGTACACAAGAGCGAGCGAGGACTGTGTTAAACTTACCACTCAGTCTTAAAATCCAGCCTTTCATCAGGAGGTCTCGTGCGAAGGCGTGTGTTGATTTTCTTGGGTCTTCTAGCATTATTTGCAACCTTGCATAGGGCAACTGCCCGTGTCTCGGAAGGTGCACCCGAGGTTGCATCCGCGCCCAAACCCAAGCTGATCATCATGCTGGTAATCGATCAGTTCCGCTACGACTACCTGCTACGCTTTCGGCCCGAATTTGTGCAGGGTGGCTTCAATCTGCTGCTGAGCGGGGCCAACTTCGTAAATTGCCGATACGATTATGCTACGACGGCCACTTGCCCCGGTCATGCCGCGCTGGCGACGGGCGCCTACTCGAACCTCAACGGGATCATTAATAACAGTTGGTACGACCGGGCTTCGCATAAGGAAATCTATTGTGTGGCTGATCCGGACGTCCACTTGGTTGGCGCTGAGTCCGAAACCGGAATGTCGCCCCGCTACCTGACAGCCGACACTTTTGGGGATGAGTTGAAACTGGCCTCGGGAATGAAATCACGCGTGGTCGCCATTTCATGGAAAGACCGGGCAGCCATCATGTTGGGCGGCCACTCGCCCACAGCCGTTTATTGGGCTGACCCGCCCACAGCCCATTTCGTTACAAGCACTTACTACGCGAACGCCCTGCCCGACTGGGTGAAGGCTTTTAACGCCGCCAACCCTGCCAAAGCATACTGCGGCAAACCCTGGCAGGCGCTGCCGGAAACGCCTGGAGGGGGTGGGAAAGTCCTGCATTCTGCTGAAACCGCCCCCGGCGAGCCCTGCCCCAGCCCGAAGTTTTCCGAGCATCTTCCTTCCACGCCATTTGCAAATCAACTCGAGTTGAACTTCGCCGCTGCTGCTATTGAGCATGAAGGCCTCGGCCATGGACCCGCTACCGATCTTCTGGCTGTCTCGCTGAGCGCCAACGACTACATCGGCCATGCCTACGGGCCTTACAGCCCGGAGGTTGCAGACGCAACGCTTAGAACTGACCGCTACCTTGCAGACTTTTTCAAGAAGGTTGACCAGCTAGTTGGATTGAAAAATGTATGGATCACGCTTTCGGCGGACCACGGCGCAGCACCTTCTCCAGCCTTTATTGTGCAGCACAAGCTGGGGTCAGGCCGGTTGGACGTTAACGCCGTCATGACGGCGGTCCAGTCAGCTCTTGACAAGGCTTACGGGCAGGGTGATTGGATTGCAAGTATCGACGAATTCTACATTTACCTTAATCACAGGCTCCTTGACAGCCGTCAAATTAATACTCCCAACGCGCAGGCGCTCGCGGCCCGAGCCGCCATGTCAGTCCCCGAAGTTCGTGCGGCTTTCACGCAAACTCAGATAATGTCGGGAAACATTCCCCGAACCCCATTGGCCCGCAAGGTCGTCAACAGCTTTAACCCGAAGCGAAGCGGCGATGTCTTCTTGATTCCAATGCCCTTCGCCGTCGTTACCGGCAAGATGACAGGGACGAACCACGGGACTCCTTGGAATTATGACGCACAGGTGCCGCTGGTCTTCTGGGGCCGGGCTTTCAAACCGGGTACGTACACGGCTCCAGCCCAACCCATCGATTTGGCATCGACACTCGCTGCAGCTTTGGGGCTGACCCAACCCTCGGATGCGCAGGGACACCCGCTGACGCAGATCCTCAGATAGCACCTGCCGGAAGCAGCGAAGAGTCAGATCAGACGACCGACCGCTCGGTAGGCGAAATTCCCATTTTGCCTTGACACCCCCTCTCCGGCCTTCTTACCCTGATTACGTTATCCCGGAAAAGCAAGAAGACGCACTGGTCGGACGCAAGTCCGACCAAATTGTAATGAGCGGAGGTTGACTTGAGAAATCTGGTTATGGGTTGCGCGGTGGCCGCCCTTGTGGCGCTTTCGGCGCGATCCGAAGCTAGACCCCCTGAGGTAAGGATGCTTGAGTCGAGAGCGTCCGTGGGATTAAGAACTCAAACCGGCGTGGCAAGCTGGTATGGAGCTGAATTTCAAGGCCTACCCATGGCAAGCGGGCAGCCATACAACATGAACAATATGACATGCGCCCATCGGGAACTCCCCTTGGGGACACGGATCATGGTCACTAACCTGTTGAACTCAAGGAGTTTGATATTAAAAGTGACCGACCGCGGGCCGGTTGCCCCCGGCCGGATGCTGGACGTCAGCATGGCGGCAGCAAAGCGCTTGGGATTTCTGGGACAAGGGCTGACACCCGTGCGGATCCAAGTGCTGTCTTACCCGCAAGATTATCTTGTCAGCCAAATCAGCTCGTCTGTTCCTGCCCCGACCGCAAACTGATTCCCTCCTTGCCCGCCTGATAAGCATTCGTGGGCTTGCTATGGCCAGGCGCTGGCCCGAGTGACGTATTGTGGTCGCGCCTGGCCGCTCTTCCGGCTTTGGCTTTTTCGGTTTATGGCGGCAAAACGGGACTTCACTGTGGGCTGTCTTTGATCCCGTTATGACCCAGACATTTCAATTGAGCCGGATAATTCCGAGGCTCGGCTGATTGCCTTGGGCTGACAACGAGATAACGTGGATCAGCTCAGGCGGAGATTTTTCAAATATTCATAGCTGATCTTAATGGCTTGGAATTCAGACAACGGGGCGCATTCATCCTGTTCGACAAAAATATGTTTAGCCCCGGCTTCATGAACATGAGCGAAGATGAGTCGCCAATCGATGCGTCCTTGCCCAACGGGAGCAAACGGGTTGGGGCCACCGGGTTTCGGAAATTTCTGCGGGCTTACCTTAACGCCTTTCCGCAAGTCCTTGATGTGGAGCAGCGGGAATCGTCCTGGATATAGCCGAAAATAATGGAGGGGATCAACCCCAGCATAAGTGGCCCAGAAGATATCCATCTCCATTTTCAGCAGCTTGGGGCTGCAATCTTTGAGCATGATGTCGTAGCCGGTCGTGCCGTCAACTTTGGCAAACTCGTGGAAATGCGCGTGGTAGCAGAATTGGATGCCAGCCTGCTGGGCGACCTCACCGCACTGGTTGAAGAACTGCGCCCGACGCCTCCAGGCATCAGCGCTCAGAACGGGATTGTCGCCGACGACGATATAGCTCAGGCCGTAAGCGTGGGCCTGATCCACCGATTTCTTCCAATCTTCAAGGGTCTTGGGTGCTTCGAAATAACCGCTGGGAGCGGTCAGCCCCGTGGCACGGAGGTCTTCCTTCAGAGTGCCGGGCTTGGTTCCAGGACCAATTTCAACTTCGCGATAGCCGATGCCGGCAACTTCCTTCAGGGTCCCTGCGGGATCCTTGGCAAACCTGTCGCGAACCGTATAGAGTTCGAGTCCGATAGGCCCCGCCCAGGCTGGATGCTCCGCCGCAAGGGTGTCGCCCCCTGCAAGTGCCGCACCCGCCGCAATTCCTCCAAGCACTCCAAGAAATCCCCGACGCGTCAACATACCGTCTCCTCCCGATGCGTGGCCGCCATTAAATCGCAGATGCCGCCGGATGTCAACTGACGATTGGCTCGGGCTGTTGAGCGTTCTGGTGGGTCTCAAATAACGCTCAGCACACCGGTCTTTTCGAACTGGCTTGCTGATCTTTGCAATTCGCTGTCAGGCGTGGGAGGACACATCCCGGGCCACGCTCCTTCGTCAACGATGGTGCAGGGTGCGCCGGTCATTTTTGCCGCTGTTGAGTTTTCCTGAAGTCCTGAATTACGATGGAAGGTTGCCCAGAGCACAAAATTCGTGTCCGTGGGCCTGTACTTATAACTCAACCACAAGGGAGATCATGCTCAATGTTGGAAACGGTTAAGCTTGGGCACAAAGTGCCCGAGTTTGAACTTGCTACGTACGATCCATCCACCGGGAAGTTCGGGACTTTCCGGTTTGCCGACCAGCTTAATCGGCGGCGCTGGACAATCCTCTTCTTTTATCCCGCTGATTTCACCTTTGTTTGAGCCACCGAATTCGCTGCTCTGGCAGAGCAGCATGATCGGTTTGTGAAAATGGGTTGCGATGTTGTCACCGTCAGCAAAGACACGGAGTACGTTCATCTTGCGTGGCGCAAAACTGAAAAAGAGCTGGCGAACGTTCGCTACCCCATGGGCGCAGACCCTGCGGGCAAGGTTTCACGTCTTTTCGGGGTTTACGACGAGGACACGGGCCTGGCCCTGCGAGGAACTTTCATCATCAACCCTGACGGTATTCTGGTGAGTGCCGAGGTGAATTTCTATAACCTGGGGCGGAATATTGATGAGTTGATGCGTAAGTTCAAGGCCAGCCTCCATATGTTCCGTAAACCCACAGAGGTCTGCCCATCGAAGTGGAGAGACGAGGGCGATAAGACCCTCGTGCCTTCCGAAGAACTTGTGGGCGCGGTCCACGAAGCCTTGAACAATTAATGCCGGTCGCTTTGCTTCTGTGCGGCCCTCATGTTGCTCGCCTCATGCATGGTCACAGGGCTGGAGGCGTCGGAATAGGGGTCATTTACACCATAATGCTTTGAGTTGGTTCCCCTGCGCGCCAAGCTCATGGCTGTGGTGTGGGTGAAGATGCTGATTAAGCTTCGCATTTGCACAGATTTTCTTAATGCGAGGTCGCTTCGTCCATGTAAGATGCTTCGGGGAGTTTCTGGATGCTATGCATTCGCCCGGCAGAGCCGCGAGACATTCCACTGATCGTGCAGCTAATTCGCGAACTTGCCGAATACGAAAGGGCGCCGGAGCAGGCTGTGGCGACGGAGGATGACATCCGGCGCGACGGCTTTTCTGCGAACCCGAAGTTTCGAGTAGTCATCGCCGAATGGGATGGCGAGCCGGCGGGCTTCGCTCTCTTCTTCTACAACTATTCCACCTGGCTCGGCCGCGCAGGGCTTTATCTTGAAGATCTGTTTGTCCGGCCCGCCTTTCGCGGCAAGGGAATCGGCAAGGCGCTGATTGTGCATCTGGCGAAGACCGCCGTTGAGGAGGGCTGTGGGCGCTTCGAGTGGCAGGTGCTCAACTGGAACACTCCCGCCATTGAGTTCTACAAATCGCTCGGCGCGCGCGCGCTGGACGAGTGGTCAACCATGCGAATTTCTGGAGAACCGCTCAAGAAGCTCGCGTCGTTGGACAAGTCCTGAAGGAGCAACCGCCGGCCACTTCTCTGCGGTGCCTGGAAGCTTCAGCCACAGGCAACTCCGCCGCATGTCCCGCTGACGGTCATTCATCACAAAAGTCTTTTACTTCGCCCTGGTTTCTGTCAAACTTGGCCGTTACTCGAAATGTTAGATTTCTCCGCATAATCTCTGCGAGGAGGGACATCCACCTATGGCGAAGGATACTATGTCACGCCGTGAATTCATGCGAGCTGGAGCGGGCGCCGCTGCAATCAGTTCTGCGGCCAGAGTCACGTTGCTTGAACCCGCGCGGGCGGCGGCATCGCCGCGCCCCGTACCACCCTCGGACAGGCTTCGGTTTGCTTCCATCGGAACAGGAGTGCGAGGCTGCGAAGACTTGGCAACCGCGCTGCGCGCTCCCGGCGTTGAAATCGTCGCGGTTTCCGACCTCTATGATGGACGCCTGATTGCCGCTCAGGAACACGCCGGCAAAAAGCTTGATACCACCAAAGACTATCGACGGATTCTCGACCGCAAAGACATCGACTTTGTGATCGTGGCCACGATGGACCACTGGCACGCCAGGATCGTTGAAGACGCCTGCGCCGCAGGCAAGGACGTCTATTGTGAAAAGCCCATGACGCACAAAGTTGAAGAGGGCTTCCGAATCATTGAGGCCGCTCAGAAGTACGGCCGCATCGTCCAGGTGGGCAGCCAGCGGCGGAGCAACGTGGTCTTCGCCAAAGCGCGCGAGATTGTTGAAAGCGGGGCGCTGGGTCAGATCACGGCCGTGGAAGGATGGATCGACCGCAATGATCCGAGCGGCGCCTGGGTCTATCCCATTCCGCCCGACGCCAATGAAAAGACGATCGACTGGGAGCGTTTCCTCGGCGACGCGCCCAAGCGGCCTTTCGATGCCAAGCGTTTCTTCCGGTGGCGGGGCTATTCGGATTATGGCGAAGGCTTGCCCGGCGACCTGTACGTTCACATCCTGACTGGGATTTACACCGTGATGGGATTTGAGGGGCCGCCACAAAAAGCCGTGTCCAGCGGCGGCCTTTATCATTACAAGGACGGCCGCGACGAACCGGACATGATCTGGACGCTCTATACGTTCCCGGGAACCACGGTTTCCGTGCGCTGCAACCTGAATAACGATTCGGCGGGCGGAGATACTCGAATTTACGGTACAAAGGGTACGCTTATGTTCAGTGGCGAGGAATCGGTGACGTTTGTCCCTCAGGATACACGCCCCCAGCCGGAACGGTACTCCGTCGAAGGATGGCCCAAAAAACTGCGCGAGGAATACTGGGCGAAATGGAAAGAGGAGCATCCCGCGCCGCCACTTGGTTCATTGACGGCCGTGGAACAATCGCATACCTTCCGCGTGCCTGACGATTACGACGAAGACCTGGCACACATGCAGAACTTCCTGGATGCGGTCAGAACGCGGAAACCCTGCGATGAAGGCCCGGTGTTCGGCAACTGGACAGCGACTGCGTGCCATATGGCGAACTACTCATATTTCAACAATACAGTGGCCATATGGGACGAGCAGGCCAAACAAATCCGCTCATAAACCCGGCCCACGCACTTCAAGAACTCTCGCGCTTTCGGGTTGGGGCCTGTCAAGCGTTGGCATTGCAGTTTTTTTACCAGAAGATAAGGGAGGTAGAAAATCATGGGTAAGGATGGGATGTCACGTCGCGACTTTATCTTCAGAACATCCACTGCGGCAGGCGCTGGGCTGGTGGGCAATTCCATTATGCTCGAACCCGAACCCATCGCAGCGTCGCCTCGGCCTGTTCCGCCCAGTGACAGGGTGCGCTTCGGGATGGTAGGCATCGGCATGCAAGGCTCCGGCCTGCTGGCGACATCCATCAGGCTGCCAGGTGTGGAATGCGTGGCGGCTTGCGATCTGTATGACGGCCGGCACGCTCTTGCAAATGCCATTATCAGCGCGCACACCAGCAAGACCGTTCCTGCAACACGGCGCTATCAGGAACTACTCGAAAACAAAGAGATTGATTGCATCATCGCCGCAGTACCCGATCATTGGCACGAGCGCATTGTCGTGGACGCGTGCAACGCCGGCAAGGACATCTACTGCGAAAAGCCTATGACCCACGAAGTCAAGGAAGGGTATTCAATCATCGAAGCGGCCAGCAAGAACAATCGTATCGTGCAGATCGGCAGCCAGCGTCGCAGTTCGATCATTTATGCAAAGGCCAAGGAATTGATTGACAGCGGCGCCATTGGCGAAGTGCGGCTGGTTGAAGACACGATGGGCAGGAACAGTCCCTGTGGGGCTTGGGTCTATCCGCCGCCGCCCGACCTTTCGCCGCAAAACATGGATTGGGAGACCTGGCAGGGTTCGGCGCCAAAGCACCCTTTTTCTCCGATCCGCTTTGCCCGCTGGCGGGCGTTCCGCGAATATGGCGAAGGGATTCCGGGCGATCTTTACGTTCATCTGATAACGGGAATTCACTATGTCATGGGCGTGACGGCACCGGCGCAGAGGGCGTATTCCGTTGGCGGGCTTTTCCAGTGGAAGGAAGACAACCGCGATTATCCTGACCAGATGACAACGGTGTACGAATATCCCAACTTCCGCACTATGATCCGCGTGACGCTTGATAATGAGGAAGACGAGGTTGTCCGATTTCTCGGAACGCGCGGGACGGTGGAAATCCGGGGCCGGCAGGTCAGCGTCTTTCCTCAGGACGGTAAGGACCACAGCCCGTGCTACTACGTTTCGAGCTACCCTCCCAAGCTGCACGCCGAGTATGTAAAGGAATGGGAGATGAAACATACGGCCGCGCCCGGAACTGCCCGACCGATCGAGGCCACCACGTTCCTCGCGCCGCCGGGCTACAATGAGGACCGGCAGCACCTCTGGAATTTCTTCCTGTCGGTACGGACCCGGCAGCCCTCGGTGGAGGATCCTGTTTTCGGAAACAACGCTGCCATTGGTTGCCACCTGGCGAACTATTCTTACTTCAATAAAACTGTGGCCATATGGGATGAGGCATCCAGAACGATCAAGGGCTAGCAGGCAAGTGGCGCTGCGGCAGGCGCAGGATGAAGGTGATCGTTAAAAGCGCTTCCGCACCGTGAGTCAGGGGTTCGAGGAGTGGTAAACGGGCCCGCGTTAGCCTGCATATGCTGAATTATGGCCGAGGAACGCACAGCCGAACAACTGTTGGCAGGCATCGCACAGCACGATGAGTCAATGCTGGCCCAGCTTTACGACTTGACGGCGCCAACCCTCTACGGACTGATTAGCGAAATTGTTTCAGACCACGATGCGGCGGTCGAAATCCTCAAAGATGTTTTCGTTCGTTTGTGGCGCGACGCGAAGCGCCTCCAGGCTGGCGGGGGAAGCGTTTTGGTCTGGCTGACGCTCGAAGCCCGAGCAAGGGCCGTTGAGTGGAAACGCAGCCAGAAAGGGCTTCGAAATACTGCGCATTCAAGACTTCAATCACTCATGAAATACGGCTTCTGGATGCCGCGACCGGTTGACATCGCTGAAATTGACAGGCGCCGCCATCTGCTGGGAAAGCTGGTCCATCGCCTGCCAAAGCCGCAAAGCCGGTTGCTCGAGTTGGCGGTCTTTGAGGGATTCAGCGAGTCGGAAATTGCGGGCCAAATAGAACAACCTCCGGGCCGCATCGAACACGAGTTGCGCGCCGGATTGCGTTTCTTGCGTCACCGCCTGCGCGCCGTGATGGGAACATGGAGTGCCGATATTTAGACGACGTTTATGAGTTGTTCCTGCTTGGCCTGTTGAAATCGAAGGAAGCGGTCGAAGTCGAGGAGCACATTGAGCGTGGCTGCCCGTACTGCGGTCACCATCTCCGCGAGGCTGCGCAATCGGTCTATCTGCTTCTTTCCAGTTCGAAGGACCGCAAGCCTCCGCCGAATGCGAAGGCAGAGATTTTGCGCAGCCTGCACCGCACATAAGCCGGTTTCATCGCGCCGGATGGCGCATCTATTGGGGACTGCAAATTACAGGGAAAATCTTCAGTGTGGCGCCGATGCTCCCGCCGGCGGATTGCGGCGCTGAGAACAGCGCCGCTACAGGGGACGCCATCCTGTAATTTGTAAAACCCAGTGAGGGTCTTCACCTGTGAGTCACCTTGATGAAGGCTGATGAATGAATCATGCCGGATTCTGCTCACAAGCCGGGTTTGCGGCGCGACCTGGGGTTCCTCCAGGCCACCTCGATTGCCATCACGGATATGGTGGGCATCGGTCCGTTTATCACCATCCCGCTTTTCCTGGCGACGATGGGCGGGCCGCAGGCCATGCTGGGCTGGCTGGTCGGCGCAGCGCTGGCCTTTTGCGACGGATTGGTCTGGGCGGAACTCGGAGCAGCAATGCCGCGGGCGGGCGGCAGTTACCACTATCTCCGGGAGGCCTTCGGGCCGGCCGGAGCCGGACGATGGCTCTCTTTCCTTGTGGTGTGGCAAATCATGTTTTCTGCGCCACTCTCGGTCGCCAGCGGCAGCATTGGCTTCGCCCACTACTTCCACTACCTGGTTCCGGGAATGACGCCATGGGAGGTTCGTATCTTTGCGTCGATAGTTCCCTTGGTCCTGGTCCTGCTGCTCTACCGGCGCGTGCGAGCGGCTGGCAATCTTTCCGTTGTGATGCTGGTCGGCGTGCTGGTGGGGTGCTTCTGGGTGATACTTTCAGGTTTGCCGCACCTCAGCGCCGCTCGCATCTTTGATTTCCCTCCGCATGCATTCCACATGAGTGTGCTTTTCTGGGCGGGCCTCGGCCATGCGACGCTCTATGCCCTTTACGACTACTTCGGCTATTACAACGTCTGCTATCTGGCGGAAGAGATCCGCGAGCCGGGAAGGATAATTCCGCTCGCCATTCTGTTTTCCATCGCGGCCGTGGCTATCATCTACATTTTAATGAACACTTCGATACTCAGCGTGATTCCCTGGCGGGAGGCGCAAAACAGCCATTTCATCGCTTCGGAATTTATCCAGGAACTCCAGGGCCGGTTCGCCGGAGATCTGATGACGCTCCTGATGCTCTGGATTGCTTTCGCGTCGGCATTCTCCTTGTTGCTGGGGTATTCGCGGATTCCATATGCTGCCGCCGCTGATGGGAATTTCTTTAAAGTGTTTGCACGTTTGCATCCCAGGCATGATTTTCCGCATGTTTCGCTGGTAACGCTGGGATTGATTGCGGCGGGCTTCAGCCTGCTGCGTTTGCCGGAAGTGATCGTAAGCCTCGTAGCGACGCGCGTCCTCTTGCAGTATCTGCCGCAGGCCATCGGCTTTTTTGTCTTGCGCTTCACGCGGCCGGAAATGCCGCGTCCATTCAAGATGTGGTTCTATCCTGTTCCCGGGCTCATTTCGGTTATGGGGTGGCTTTATATCCTGATGACTTCAGCCCGGAGTGCGCTGTTGTTCGCTCTCGCAGTTTTTGCTCTCGGCACGGCCGCTTACCTTTTCCGCGCACGGACAAAGGGTGAGTGGCCCTTTCTTAAAGAAGAGACCGTCGGTAACAGCGGCCAGGTGTGACTTCCCATCGGCACAATTAATCTCTATGGCGGCGGCAGAGCAAGAAGATCCCCTCGGTGTGCACGATCTGGATGTCGTTGCCGTCAGCCTGTGGTGAGAAGCCTGCGCGATCGCCAGGGATGGAGCTCTCGAGGAGCCTCCGCGTTTCCTGGTAGCGCTTGTCCTTTGGGGTAAGGCCTGCGCGAAGCATCCAACGGTTAAAAGACCGACGGCGGCGTTTGAGCGACTGGGAAATAATTTCGAGATTGAGCTTGTCGAACATGCTCAGGAACGTAGTCAGCCTCAGCGAGAGAGTGTGGGATGGATCGCGAAAGATTTCGATTTTGTTGTGCAGTTCGAACTTTTCGTCGCTTTCGGGCCCTAACGTGTCGTTGATAAAAATCCGTCCTCCCGGCTTTGCAACCCGGACCATCTCCTGCAAGACAAGCTCGGGCCTGGGCATGTGGTGGAAGGCGTACTGGCAGCATACAACGTCGAAGGCGGCGTCTGGATACGGAAGGTTTTCCCCCTCACCTCGAGTGAAGGATACATTCTCGACATGCTTTTCGGCTTGAAACTCCCGGGCATGGCGGAGCATCTCGCGGGTCAAATCCATGCCATAGGCATATCGGACCCGCGGCGCCATGGCCAGGACCAGAGCGCCAGGCCCGCAGGCCACATCGAGGACCACGTACTCAGGCTGCGGCTTTATAAATTCGACCTTCTCAGCCACGATGTCCGCACTGTCGCGTACGGCAAACCGTGAGAACGCTTCTGCCGTGTTTGTGAATTGTCTTTGGACCGTGGCCTGATGTTTTTTCGACATAGTATTCGGAAGCGACACTCCACGTTGAGCGTTTGATTTATGAATCTAACAGAATGCCATCTTTCGGCGGAAGTATAAACATGATATCCCTAAAGGGCCCATCGCACTCCGCAATCGACCTGGAAGACGGCGCGCAATTGTCCATGCGGAAAACACGCAGCCAGCCCGGATGACTTTCTCACTTCTATTTCCCGCGCGAAAATGCCATCTTAGATAACTACGCAAATATGTTCGGAGGATTCAGATGCCGCTTGAAAGTCAAGTGTTGAAATCAGCTTTGCGCGGAATTATCGGCTTCGGCGTTACACCGTTCCGCGAAGACCTGAGTGTTGACATCGAAGCCTTAAGGCAGAATGCCTCGTTCCTGGTCGAGCATTGCGAGGTTGTGGTCCCGCTGGCCGGAAACGGCGAAATTTACTCGCTCTCGCCGGAAGAGCACAAAATGATAGGACGGACTGTTGTTGAAGAGGTCCACGGCCGCAGGCCCGTGGTCGTCGGCGTGGGGCTCACGATGCCGCTTGCGCGCGAAATGGCGATGGCCGCGGAAACTTACGGCGCTGATGGCATCCTGGTCCTTCCTCCTTACTTTACGCACGCCAACGATGACGGCCTTTTCGATTACTACCGCACAATTGCAGAGGCCACAAAGCTCGGGGTAATTCTGTTTCAAACCCACGCGGTGAATTTCAGCCCGTCGCTGCTGCGCCGCCTGGCGGAGATACCGAACATTATAGGAATGAAGGACGAGCACGGCGATATGGACCAGTTCGTCCGGCAATGGGCGGCCGTTGGCGACCGCATGGCCCTGTTGTGCGGAGTCGGGGAAATTCTCGCTCCGAGTTATTACGCCCTGGGAGTCAAAGCTTTTACGAGCGGGCTGGTTAATTTCATGCCGGGAACCTGCCGCAAGATTCTTTCTCATCTTGAGGCGGGAGAATTGGAAGAGGCTTCGCGCGTGGTCGAGCAAGAAACACTGGCAATATACGACCTTCGAGTGAAACGGCCAGGTTACAGGACGCTTGTCATAAAGGAAGCGATGAATCTTTGCGGATTGAACGCAGGACGCGTGCGGCCACCTCTGGCGCCGCTTCCTGAGGAAGATCGTCGTACTTTGCGGACAGTACTCAAGAAATTGGGACTCCTGAAGAGCGGACTTGCGCCAGCGTAAGCAGTAATCAACTTTTCTTCAGCTTGTTGACATTTGGTTCCTTCGTCCTGCGGTCGAGTCTTCTGCGTGCGCAGCCGATCAGGGAAACTACAGCTTAGAGGATTTGAGAATTGAAAATAGAGCGATCCATGAAACGAAGAGAATTTCTGGGTTATCTGGCGGGAAGTCTGGCGGCCGCGTCTCTTGGCGGAGGAGGTGATTCACTGCTGGCCCGTTCGCGGCATCCTCAGTGGTCTCGCCACATTTCGCACTCAACTTATCTTTTGAGCCAGCGCATCGGCGTATCATCCTGGAGCTTTCGCAACTACTTTCCGCAGACCCGCAGCGATGATTATCAGGGGCCAAAAGAGACCCTGGCGTTGCTCGATTTTCCAATGATGATTGCGGACCGTTATAAAGTCCATCACCTGGAAATCGTGGCTCCGCACTTTGCTTCTACAGAGCCGGCCTACGTAGATGAACTGAGACGGCAGTTGATTCGAGCACGTTCCTACCTTGTGAACATTCCGGTTGACATTAAGGAGATGTGGGCCCAGGGCGGCTTGTCCGATCTCAGTGAGGCTGTTCGCAGTGCCGCTGTTGAGGCTGCAAAAAAGTGGATCGATATCGCCGCCAGCCTGCGCGCCCGCTCAGTGAGGTGCGATCCCGGCAAGCCCGACCCGAAAAATCTCTCGCCCACCGTTGACTCATATAAGAAGCTCGTCGCTTACGCAAGCCGAAAAGGAATTCGCGTATTGATTGAAAATCACGGTGACGTCGGTTCAGAGCATCCCGAAGATCTGGTCAGATTGTTCCGAGCCGTCAACAGCAGGTTTTTTGGCGCGCTTCCGGACTTCGGAAATTTCCCGGATGCAGCGACGCGCAGACGCGGCCTGGAGCTTCTTTTCCCTTATGCCGCAACCGTCTGTCACGCCAAAGGGCTGGAGTTTGATGGTCAGGGCAACGAGACTAAATACAACTTCCCTGAATGTATTGAAATCGCAAAACGCTTAAGGTTTCAGGGTGTCTATTCCGTGGAGTACGAAGGCCCCGACGATCCTTACCAGGGCGTACAGCACGTGATCAACGAACTGCTGAGCGGAGCGTAAATCTCCGCTCATTATCTCCGCGATCTGCGGCCCTTGGCTACTCATAGCGCAAGGCTTCGATCGGATCGAGTCCCGACGCACGGATCGCAGGCAGGATGCCGCTCAAAACTCCCACAAGCATCAGGATTCCGGAGGAGAGCGCCAAAGTTGTGAGTGAAATGTGCAGTTGGATATCACCCTGGCCGGAGGTGTCTTTGAACAGCGGTCCGAGCAACGGGATGGTTCCGATGGCCGCCGACAGCAGGTAGGAAAGCCCCATGCCCAGGATGCCGCCTGCCAGGGTGATGACCAGGGCCTCGGAAAGGAATTGGGCCCGAATGTGCCGCCGGCGTGCTCCGAGTGCCCGCCGCAGGCCGATCTCGCGCGTGCGTTCGCCCACGGAAACCAGCATGATGTTCATCACTCCCACACCGCCAATTCCCAGCGTAAGCGCGCCAATAAATGTCAACAGAACCTCCAGACCTATGGTGAGGCCGTCAATGATAGGACGAAGCTCTTCGGTTCCAAACATCATGAACGCCTTCTTGTCAGTCGGGGAAAAGCGCTGCCTTTCGGCAATGATGGAGAGCACCTGTTGCCGCGCTTTGGCTTCGAACTGCGGGGCAACGGGCTCAAAGACTAACACATCTGCGTAACGAGTATCCCACATGTCGCTCGCCGCCGTGTACGGAATCCAGGCCGATTCATCATCGCTCGTAAAATAGTTCGAAAGCTGAATTTTACGGTTCATGGTGCCGATGACGGTGAAGCGGACGTTGCCGATCGTGACAGTCTGGCCGACCGCTGGTTGATTGGCAAATAGCTTCTGTCGCAATCGGGCTCCAAGAAAAACCACGCGACGGCGCTCGACCATGTCCTCCGGGTTGATCCATCGACCACTGCTGGGGATTTCGCTGCGCATCTCACCGTACTCCGGACAGACGCCTCGGATTGCCGTATTGGCAAACTGGCTGCCGTGCGAGATCGGCAACCAGCGGACTGTTTCACGGCAGGCATGTTTCACCAAAGTTGCACGCGCACGTACCCAATCCAGGTCTTCTGCTTCGAGAAGGACTTTCTTGCCGGCCCGTTGGCCCCCCACTTGTTCGGCTGTCTGTTCCGGCCAGCAAATGACGACGCTCTTTCCGAAGGCTTCGAAACCTTTGACCAGGACTCCCCGGAAGTCCTTGCCATAAGCGATCAGAGTTGTTACCGCAACAATTCCCCACACAACGCCCAGCATGGTCAATCCGCTACGCAAGGGTTGCCGACGCAAGGAATCCCATGCTTGAGAGAAAACTTCGCGTATCACGATGTTGCAGTGCTCCGTTGAATGGGAAATTGCGGGCCAAGTGGCATCGCGTACCTCCGTTTCACTCTAGGCGCCTGCTTCATAGCGGAGCGATTCGATCGGGTCCATCGAGGCTGCGCGGCTGGCCGGATAAATAGCTGCAAGCAGAGCCACCATTCCCAGCAAAACGAATGAGAACAGCCCGGATTTCCACGAAGGTTGGAGGCCGGCAAAAAAGGCCGGCTGCGGCAACTGATTCACCAGGAAGCAAATGCCATAGGCAAAACCCATTCCAACTCCACCGCTAATGAAAACCACTATCAAGGTTTCCACGAAAAATTGCCATAGAATGGCCCTCGATGTAGCTCCAACGGCCTTGCGCACGCCGATTTCCCGCGTCCGTTCGCGCACTGCGACCAGCATGATGTTCATCACTCCGATGCCTCCCAGCAGCAGGCTGACCAGTCCAACGGCACCCAGAAAATACTTCATCCCGTCGGTCATTATGCGGAACTCTCGGGCGTTCTCCACCGTGTCCCAGATGGAAGCCGCTTCTTCATCGCGCGGGTCAAAATGATGTATCAGAGCCAGCGAGCGCCGCACCTGCGCCTGGCAGGCCTCGTCGTCAGCAAAGGACCTCGGCGTCACCAGAAGATTGTCAACGGCGTCAGGTGGGGCGGGAGGAGGATCCGGAAAGTCCCGCACCATCGCGCTAAAAGGGATATAAACCTTGGTTACGTCCATGCCATCGTAACTGCTGTTCTGCTCTTTGGACTGCATCACGCCGATCACGGTGTAGGGAATGTCGTTGAGATAGACAGTGCTGCCCACGGCTTCTTGCGAGGCGAAGAGTTGCTTCTTCACATCGCTTCCCAGGAATGCAACCCGATGCTTCCCGGCCTGATCGTTCCAGTTATAAAAACGGCCCTGCGCCACCGAAATGCTTCGAATGTACGCGAAGGGTGGAAGTGAAGCGGTGACTTCAAGCGAGGCACTGTTATACCTGCTGCGAACACTGATGTTCGACCGTCGAAGTTCCGGCAACACGTATTCGCACGAGGGAGCCTGCATCTGGACCGTGAGATAGTCCGAATTCCGCCAATGGATGTCGCGGCCTGCCCGCATGCCTCCAGCCTGCATGCTGGTCCGGCCGGGAAAGACAATCATGATGTCCCGGCCGAAGGTTTCCATCTGTTTTGCCTGGCCTTCCCGCAGACCCTCCCCCGCGCCCACCATCAGAATGATGGAGATAATTCCCCACGCAATGCCGAACATGGTGAGGAATGTCCTCAGCTTATGGCTCCAAAGACTCTCGATTGTGTGACGCAAAAGATCGCGAAAAGCCATCTTGAAGCACCGTTAACGGCAGGCTGGGAAAATGCTTACGCGAGAGCGAGCCGGCCATCCTGATTATTGCAGGATCACTTTCTGCCCTTCCTGAAGGCCGCTTTCGACTTCGGCGTTGATCCCATTCGAAATACCAACTTGGATGGGGACCTTTTTCCACCCGACCTTCGCCTCCTGGTCGGGAACCTCGGCGAAAGTCTTATGGTTCTCGTCATACACTACGGCCGTTTCTGGAATGATTAGCACGTTGTGCTTCTCTTGGATAATCAATTCGGCGTTGGCGCTCATGTTCGCTTTGAGTTCGCCGGTGGGATTCTGGATCGAAACACGGACTTCAAAAGTTGTCACATTATCCTTTTCCACGCCCATCGGCGAAATCTTAGTCACTTTGCCGTTATAGGTTTTCCTGGGGAAAGACTCCACACGAATGCGGGCGGGCTGTCCAATATAGACTTTTCCGATATCAGCCTGGTCAACCTTGCCCAGCACATACACCGTGCTCATATCTCCCAGAGTGAAAAGCTGGGTTGCTTGAGACCCGAGAACAAGGATCGAACTGACCGCGTCACCAACCTCTACATCCCTTGAGAGGACAAGGCCCTTGATGGGACTGACAATGGTTGAGTTCTGTAAATCTTCTCTGGCCTGGTCCAAGGCCGCCTGCGCCTGGGATACTTGCGCACGTGCACGGGCAATGTCGGCCTTGCTGACGGTAACGTTTCTCCTGGCGGACATCTGTTTGTTGAGAGCTACCTCATAAGCCCTCTTGGCATCGTCGAGCGCCGAATCCGGGACCAGCCCCTCGGAGGCGAGTTTTCGGGTCCGCTCAAGCGCGGCTTTGAGAAAGGGTATGTCCGGTCCCTGGGCATCGACAACGTTTCGTTCGTAGATGGCTTGTGATGATTGAACCGCGGCCTGGGCGGCCTGGAGAGAGGCTTCTGCTTCCTTCACGCGCGCCCTCAGTTGCTCCTTATCCAATTCAAGAAGGACTTGCCCTTCTCTAACACGATCGCCGTAATCAACGAGTATTTTCTGGACAATGCCGCTTGCCTTGGATTTGATCTCCACCTTGGTCAGCGGTTCCACTTTGCCGGTTGCCACAACCGATTGCGCAATGTCTCCACGCTTAACGGCAGCCAGCTTGGAAGGGTCGACGGTTTTGTCCTGTCGCAATAAGTTGGCAATGCCCAACCCGGATCCGCCCAAAACAAAAACAGCAACGCTGATCAGGATCCAGCGTCTGCGCTTGGAATTGCGATGATTGTTCGCCATTGCAACCTTCCATCAACCTTACTTGCGGCGCCTCTTATCAATTAATACGCCTCATGTGCTGCCGATGTTCCACAAAGTGAGACGCGACCACAGCGGCTGAAGGAAATTCCTTGCACGAAGCAATTACGTGTGAAGGAAGGAAAATTCTTTGTTTGCTTTCACGAATTAGCTGCAGACCCAGTTGGCAACCTGCCAGCCGCATATGCCATCTTGTTCAGGATTGGTTTTTCTCCCGCTTCGTGATGATTGCAAGCAGGTATCCGGCAGGCCGGGGATGCCATGTTTGGCGGGATGCTTGCTGATTTCAGCGACCCAGTCTTCGCGGCTGGCGTCGCCGGAAAAAATCTTTTAAAGCGTTCAGCACCTGGTCCGGATCCGCGTCGTCTGCTTCAATCGCTTCCGCCAGCGTCAATGAGCGGGGAACTTCCCGCGCATTTTTGAGTGTCTTCAGACCAGAGGCAATCATGATCGACCTGGTTTCGGGGAAGCTCGTCAGATACCAATAAACCGGGAGCGCCGTGGTTACTCCTTCAGGCTCGAGCCAGGCGAGCAGGGGCTGCTTCAAAGTAAGCGCTATGTTCAACACAAAGAACACCACTGCGGAAAGCTCAAGGTACGCGGAAACAGGCAGAAGTGACCAAGCAGCGCCGCCCGATGAATATGCGATCGCTTCGCTCGAAACCCGCAGCATGCATCCGGCAGTCAGCAGCCACAAACTTGCGGCCATCAGCCTGGGACTCTGGAGTTCGCGCCCATTCAGAAAAGATGGAAGCAGCCGAGGTGCAATTGCGAAGATGAACGTTGCAAGGAAACCGATGGTCACGGCGTGGCGCGAGGCGCCCCCCAAACCGGGGGCGCTTGGGACCACATCAGCCAGCACGCCCAGCACTGCGCCGACGACGAGCCAGATGAATGAGAGGCGGACGAACACTGGATAAGACGCATAGACCCCGATTGTTTTCGGCTTCCGCGTCGATGGCCGAAACACTCGGAGGGCGCTGATCGCGGGAAATGTAATCGCCAGCGCCAGAACATCAGCAACCAGAAATCTGTGAAACAGCGCGGCGAGCACGATTGCTGCAACGCCCGCACACAGCCATGCGGCAGCGCTGTGGCGGGGCTGCTCGAGGCCAAGGAAAACCGTCACGAACCGGGTGCTGTAGCCCCACGCCACCGGAAGCGCAAAACCCCAGATGGCTATGAGGAGATAAGCCCGGTCAGAGGCTTGGGGATAAAGTGGCGCAGCCCCTTTCAGCGCAAGCGAAAACGCGATGAAAAGGTTCAGGGTGAGCGCTGTGCCCAGCGTGCTGAAACCGAAAATACCCAGCCACGACCCGAGGTCGGCAGGCCTCTTTTGCTTCGCGGGAGTGCTGAAGGATTTCGAGAGCACTACAACATGTAAAAAGATCGCAAACGCTGCAAGCTCCAGCACGGCTGAAGTTGCAAGGCTGACACGCCAAAGATAATCGGTAATTCCGGCCCACCAACGCAGCGCTACTCCCAGCGTCCACATTGCCCAAACCAGCCAGGCGCGCCCGAAACGCTTCAACGGATGACCTTGAAACTTCGGCAGCACGTAGAACGAAATTCCGAGGATGAAGCTTCCGACCCATCCAAACAGTTGCGCGTGGCCGTGGGCCTGGATCCATGCCGCGCTGGCTCCGGCTATTGCGTGGTGGGTCGAGATCTCGACGAGGTTCCAGACGCCAATGAAGGTTCCGGGAAGGATGAAGAAGAAAAGTCCCGTTGCGATGTAGGCCGCAAGCATTTTCCCGGCTTGGCGCTCCGGAGCGGGATCGGCGTAGTCGGATGAGCCGGTCTGATCGCGCTGGAACGCTTTTCTCCATAACAGAGGCAGACCGTCCTCTCGGCTAATTTCTGTGGTTGTCATTGTGCCCATAGACATTTTCCTGAAAAACCCTTACCGCTTCCTATTTCACCATTGAGGCAGAGGGTTCGCTGTGACTTAGGTCATAACGACACATCGATTCATCGAGGGGCTTTCCGTGTTCCACAGAGCCTTGCAACTTCCCCGTCGCGGCCCGCCAATCGTCTGAATGTTATAATCCTTGCGTGCGCCAGCGTATTGTTATTATCGAAGACGAAAAAGACATCGTCGATCTTGTCCGTTATAACTTCCGTAAGGAAGGGTTCGACGTCGAGAGTTTTTCAAGCGGCAAGGAGGGGCTCGAATATCTGCGCAAGAATCCGGCGGACCTGATCCTGCTCGACATCATGCTGCCCGATCTCGACGGAATAGAAATCTGCAAACGGGTCCGCGCCGACGAGCGACTGAAAAGTCTGCCAATCATTTTCCTGACGGCCAAAGGCGAAGAAATCGACCGGGTGGTTGGGCTCGAGGTCGGGGCCGATGACTATGTTGTGAAGCCGTTCAGCCCTCGGGAGTTGATTGCGCGGGTCAAAGCGGTGCTTCGCCGACGGGAACAGGTGCCTGCCAAAGAAGAAGTGATTGAAGTCTCCGGGCTGCGGCTTGATTCACGGACCCATGAGGTGACTGTCCACGGACATCCCATCCAGTTGAGCGCGCTCGAGTTCAAGCTGCTTCACTTCCTGGTTTCACAACCCAGGCGCGTCTTCAACCGGGAGCAACTTCTGGACAATGTCTGGGGACGTGACCGTTTTGTGACTCCCCGTACGGTTGATGTACATATCCGGCGTCTTCGTGAGAAGATCGAGGGCCAAAAAGGCGCACTCAGATACGTCCAGACTGTGCGCGGGTCGGGATATCGATTTTCTCCCGGCGACGCCGATGCTCAAGAAGACTGAACTTGCCGCCCGCGTCGGCTTCTGACACTCATGCCCTTAACAAGCCCGATTTTTCGCAAGTTGCTGATTGCCGCATTTGTGCTGATGGCTGGCACGCTCCTCGGCCTGAATTTCTATCTGACGCGGTTCACCGTCAAGCTGCAAACTGAGAATATACAAAAGCGTCTGAGAACCGAAGCCGAGATACTCGCAGGGGATCTGGCAAGCGTCCCGCGCTCGGACCTGGATAAATGGGCCAGGCAATCTGCGGCCCGGGCCCGAGCACATGTTGCTGTTATCGACCCACAAGGGATCGTTCTGGCGGATTCGAGGGACCCTGGAAACGTATCATCCAGCCGCGCTGACCTTGCCGAAGTCCGGAGCGCCCTCACGGGAAGTGTTGGGACGGCTGTGCGAACAGAGGTGGCCCTCCACGAGGACTATTTTTACCTGGCGGTGCCCCTACGCTATCTTGGGCAGCCGGGTTTTGCTTTGCAACTCTC
This sequence comes from Terriglobia bacterium, assembly GCA_035652895.1. Taxonomy (GTDB): domain Bacteria; phylum Acidobacteriota; class Terriglobia; order UBA7540; family UBA7540; genus SCRD01. The sequence continues at coordinate 13,882 of DASRCX010000060.1, read as the reverse complement.
CGTTCCGCTGACAGACGTCAGGACGGCGACCAAAGCGCTCCACCGTGAGATCTGGATTGCCACGCTGATCGCGCTATTCCTCGCGCTGGTGATTGCGTATCTCTTTTCACGATCATTCACCCGCAGGGTCAATAGCCTCAAACTCTTTGCCGAGCAACTGGATAAGGTCCCAACCGGAGAACGGGCTTGGCTGAGAGGGAATGACGAATTGAGTGAACTTGGACGTTCGCTCGACCGGACAGGCGCGAGACTGCGTGAGCTTGTTGAACGACTGACCCTTGAATCTGCGCGACGTGAGGGCATCTTGGCCAGCATGGTGGAAGGGGTCGTGGCCGTGGACAGGGACCTCCGCATCACTTTTTGCAACGATTCCTTCCGCCGAATGGTTGCCGCAACAGCCCCCATCAGTGAACGGCAGCCATTGCTCGAAATCCTGCGTGATCCTGAACTCCTGGCGATGTTCTCAAGCGTGCTTGATTCCCGCCAGCCCGTGAAGCGACGAGTCCGCCTGGCCGGGGCCGAGGGACGGTCGTTTGAGGTTCAGGTAGCACCGCTTTCTGGAACGGTCCAGGCCGGCGCCATCGCGATTTTTTATGACATCACTGACCTGGAGCGCCTTGAGCGTGTTCGAAGGGACTTCGTGGCCAATGTTTCGCATGAGTTGCGCACCCCCCTGACGGCCATCAGCGGATATGCGGAGACGCTGCTGGAAGGCGGGCTTGAAGACCCGGAAAACAACCGCAAGTTTGTTGAGATCATCAAGTCGCACGCCACTCGGCTGAGTAATATCACTTCAGATTTGCTGGCCCTGTCGGAACTGGAAGCTGAAAAACCCGCCGGCGAGGCCCGACCCGTCTCGGTGAGCAACGCCGTTGAAACAGCGCTTAAGATGATTGAGCCAACAGCGCAGCTTCGCGATGTGAAGATTATCCGGGGTCATCTCGAAAGGGCCGAGGTTCTGGCCGAGCGGGGGCAGTTGGAGCAGTTGCTGGTGAACCTTCTCGACAACGCCGTCAAGTTCAACCGCCGTGGCGGTGAAGTCCGTCTGGCAGTTACTCGAGAGGGGGATAGAATACGCATCACGGTGGCAGACACGGGCATTGGCATTCCTTCTACGGACCTGTCACGGATTTTTGAACGATTTTACCGGGTGGACAAAGCGCGCTCGCGTGAGATGGGCGGGACTGGCCTTGGGCTTTCCATCGTGAAGCACATTGTCGAGCGATTGAACGGCACGATCACGGTGGAAAGCCAGTTGGGGAAGGGTTCGACCTTCACCATTCTTTTGCCTGTCCAACCGCATGAGTCGCTGCAAACCGCATAGCGCGGCAATTTGAGTGCACAACGGAGCATGCACGCAGTATGTCGAATGCGGCCCCTGCTTGCAATTTGCTTTTCGGAGGGATAATTTCCCTCTTTTCGAAGTCAGCACACGGTAAACCGAACGGAGCACTGGCAGGTAGAAAAGTCGCACCGTGAGCGCCTCAGAATCGCGGGTCTTTCTGGAGGGGATATGCGCCGTCGGACCTTTCTTCGAGCAGCTGGACTGGGAGGAGCGGCCACAGTCGCCGGGCAGGGAGTTGCAGGCTCAAAGGCTGCCTCGCAACCAACCGTCAGCGCTTCGTCATCACACACGCCGGAGAAGAGTTCAGGGATGAAAATCAGACGAATTCGCTTCTACCTCAATCCTCAATCGCCTCCCGCATTCAATCAGAGCTTTCATATTGTAACCATTGAAACAGATCAGGGAATCACAGGAGTGGGCGAGGGAGGTTCTCCGGACACGATCAAGCAGTGCGGCGCAATGCTCATCGGCGAAGACCCGGCGCGGATTGAGCATCTGTGGCAGATGATGTTTCGCGGTTATTTCTATCCCGCTGGACGTGAGAAGCTCGACGCCCTGGGAGCCATCGACCTCGCGCTTTGGGATATCAAGGGCAAAGCGCTGGGTGTTCCGGTTCATGAGTTGCTGGGCGGACTATCGCGCGATTACGTGGAGTGTTACTCAACGGGGTTCCCCAGCCGCGGCACACTGAAAGAAACTGCGCGGGCCTGCATGGAAGCCGGTTTTCGCGCCTTCCGCTATGCGACCGCGGACCCTTCGAAGGGAGAGCCGTTCAACTCTCATCAGGCGGTACGGAAGACGTATCGGGACTGCGTCGAAATTCGCGATGGCGTTGGCCCTGATGGTGATTGGGCGCTTGATTATCACACACGGCTGGATTTTCCGGATGCCGTGCGGCTCTCCACTCTAATAGAACCATTGGAACCGTATTTCGCTGAGGACCTGGTCCGCTCGGAAAATCCCGGGGTTTACCGCGAATTGCGCGCGCATGTCAAGGTTCCGATCGCCGTAGGCGAGCAGTTTGGAAGCAAATGGGACATTCGGTGGCTTATCGAAAACCAGTTGATCGATTACGCGCGCGTCACACTGCCCAACGTCGGGGGCATAACCGAATACATGAAGATCGCTGCTCTTTGTGATACGCATTACGTGGGCCTGATCCCTCACTTCACGGGTCCTGTGGCTGAGGCGGCGCTTGTTCATTGCTGCGGGGTGTTTTCCGGGCCGGTCATGATGGAAATGCTCGGCAACGGGGAGCACGAATATGCTCACCTTCCGCAGTCCTACGATTTCCGAAACGGGAAAATGTGGCCCAACCGCCGCCCTGGCCTCGGCGTGGAGTTGGACACGAAACCCCTGCAACTGGCAGCGGAAATTACTGAATGCTCCAGACCCATCCCCATGCTGCACCGGCCCGATGGCTCCATCACAAACTGGTAAAAGCATCGGTGCCCTTCGGCATTGCCATGTGCGGATGATCAAGCCCGCTTAGCTTGGTTTCCTCGTTCTGAACTTCTTTTCCCATCTTATTGCCGGCCCGCTCGAAATCGATGGGCGGGTTTCAGCAGGACGTAACCGCATATTCACATGCTTGTCATCAAGGCTTAACAGTCGTCGTTCATCCTGAAACTGTGAAGATAGAACTGACATTCGAAGACGAACAAGGCAGGCTGGTCATGGCCCAGAAAATCACCGCTTTATTGGTCCACTACCGAAATGATCGGTTTTACACTCTGCAAATGGTTCTTGAGGCCCTTTCCGTCAAAGTGGTGCGGGCGAGGAACGCGAAAGAAGCGGGAAAGAAACTCTGCGAGGTGCCATGCCCACAACTGGTCTTAACCGACACCGTCCTGCCGGACGGCAACTGGATGGATGTGCTGGATGTCGCGGCCAAAGCGGTTGAACCTGTCAGTGTCATAATCGTTTCGCCGATAGAGGACACTAGGCTCTGCCTGGATACCATGGATCACGGGGCGTTCGATTTCATGACAGACTCCTTCACCGTCCCACAGATTGTCCATATTTTGAGGTGCGCAACGGACAACGTGGTCGAACGGCGGAAATTGCGGGCGGCCGGACCAACCGCTCTCGACAATTCACAGCGTCTCGCTTCGTAACCTTCCCACGGGGGTAGCCGCTTACTGAAGACGAACTGGAATTTCCCACAGGGCGCAATGCCCCTTCTCCTGGCGGGGCTGGCGGAAAAACCGTCAGCCCTGCATTTTTCTGTGCCCAATTTCGGTATCGGGTTTGTAACGAAAACGTAATCAGGGTGTAATCATGTTTTCATTTGACCACCATAGAGTGAGTATCGTTACCCGAAGACACAACGAGTAGTTGCTCGACGCCCTTTTGCTGTCTATGCCAGAACTGAACCTAAACGAAGGAGTAGTTATGTCGCGAAGAAGCAAGAAAGCATGGCTCCTCACAAGTTCCGCCATCGTCGCTCTGGGGCTTGCGGGGACGGTTGTCGTGCAAGGAGCTGAAAACCTAAGCCGGCCCGCAGATGTATCGAAGGCTTCTGAGAAGCACACGGTTCCAACCAGGGGTACAAAATCTAACAAGCGGAAACCAAAGAATGGTGTTAGCAAAGCAAGCGATGGGCATTCCAGTTCAGTGGCTGGACCCAACCATCAGCCGCAGGCTGATTCGGCGAAAGAGATCGCCCAGCTTAAACAGCAAATCGCTCAGCAGCAGAAGCAGATTGAACAGCTTCTTCACGCAATGAATAAGCTGCAAGCTCAAGTTTTCGCGAGCCAAACGCCCGTGAACGTGGGCACGCCTGGAAAGGGATTCGACAGCACAACGGTGGCCTCGCGTGTGCGGCCTTCAAGCGAAAACGAAGTCGCAAGTCTTGCACCGATCCTCCCGCCCATGCCGACTTCAAATCTTGACGAATTGCCCGGCGACTATCAGCGAGTGAAACGTACAATTGGCCTGCATGACGGCGCCCAGGAGCGAAGTCGGATTACTTCCGGTGTCCCCATATCAGGAACTGTGGCAAAACTGAACCCGCCGAATTCATCAACAACCGCTGTCGAGCAGACAGCAGCAAGTGCCTTACCGGGAAGCTTGCCAGCGGTTTCTGCAGTGGGAAGGGGCCAGTCCGAAAGCCAAGGCGAGATTCCTGAATCGCCGCTGCAGTTCCGCATCGGCACTGCCTATGTAACACCGGTGGGTTTTATGGATTTTACGAGCGTGTGGCGAAACCATGACGCTGGAACCGGTATCGGGACCAACTTCGGGGGCATACCCTATGGTGATGTTTTCAATAACAATTTGAGTGAGGTCCGCCTTAGCATGCAGAACTCGCGCGTCGGCTTCCGCGTGGACGCGAACGTCAAGGGCGCTCATGTATTGGGATACATGGAGGCGGACTTTCTGGGGCTTTCCCCGGGAAACGCTGCGGTCAGCAGCAACAGTAACAGCCTCCGGTCGCGTCTGTACTGGGTCGATGTCCGAAAGGACAAGTGGGAGGTCCTTGGCGGCCAGACTTGGAGCCTGATTACTCCAGGTCGGGCCGGCATCTCTCCGTTACCGGGAGATCTTTTCTACACCCAAGACATGGATGTCAACTATCAGCTCGGTTTATTCTGGGCACGTGTCCCCGAACTGCGATTTGTTTACCATCCTTCGCGCACCGTCGCTTTCGCGGTTGCTTTGGACAGCCCTGAACAATACGTTGGCGGATCGGCCGGAGGCGGCCTTATTACCTTTCCAGCGGCGCTTAAATCCACTTACTCAGGCGAATTGAATGTGGGAACCAATACCTACAGCGTTCCGAACGTTGCTCCCGATGTTATCGCAAAGGTCGCTTTTGATCCGTCATCCAGAATTCACTTTGAGGTTGGCGGAGTCGAGCGCAATTTCAAGCTTTGGAACCCGACCAATCGAGATACTTACTTGGCCACAGGTGGCGGGGCCTTTGCCAATTTCAACTTTGAGTTATTCAAAGGGTTCCGGCTCCTCACGAACAACTTTTACAGCGATGGCGGCGGGCGGTACATTTTTGGCCAGGCTCCAGATCTGATTGTGCAAGCAGACGGCAGCCCCTCCCTGATCCATGCGAGTTCAACGGTCTCGGGGTTTGAATACACTCATCAGAACACTGTATTCTACGGCTATTACGGCGGCCTTTACATCGGACGGAATGTTGCCATCGATGAGAACGGTGAGCTGGTGGGATATGGCTACGCAGGCTCTCCGACCAGCCAGAACCGCGCCATCCAGGAGGCGACCTTCGGCTTCAACCAGACGATTTGGAAAGACCCCAAATGGGGTGCGTTGAACCTCCTGGGACAGTACTCGTACGTGACGCGAAACCCTTGGTACATTGCGCCAGGGCAACCCAACAATGCCAGTCTCCACATGGTGTTCGTGGACTTGCACTATACGCTGCCGGGTTCGGCTCCCGCCATAAAGTGATGGAGACTTCGTTCGGGGCGTGGCTCGAGGGGGCCCTGCTCAGGATGAAAGATCATGGATTGGGCAAATCGTTCCGAACAGGTTTTAACGGATCCGTAACAATGCCTTAACATGCCTGTAACAATTCACGATCAATCTCAAATAAGAAAAGGATGAAGAATGAATATCAGGACAAGAGGTACGATCCCAGTTCTGGCGGTTACTCTGGCGCTTTTGGGACTTCTGACGGGATGTTCTCAGCAGAAGTCCGGAGGCCCGTCCGGCGTTCTCACGCTAAATTCTGCGGGCTCGACGCTTGCCTACCCCATTTATTCCAAATGGTTTTCTGAATATCACAACATCCATCCCAACGTGGAAATCAACTATGCATCGATCGGTTCGGGTGGGGGCATCCAACAGCTTCGTTCCGGGACCGTCGATTTCGGTGCTTCCGACATGCCGCTCAATGACAAGCTGCTGGGGACCTTTAGCTTCAAGATTGTTCAGTTTGCCACGGTGCTTGGGGCTGTCGTGCCAATCTACAATGTTCCGGGTATAAAGACCGATCTGCATTTTACGCCGCAGGCACTGGCGGGAATATATCTGGGCAACATTAAAAAATGGAACGATCCCGCCATCACCCGTGCCAACCCCGGAATCAGCTTCCCAGACAAAGACATTGTCCCTGTTCATCGTTCCGACGGCAGCGGCACCACTTTCGTCTGGACCGATTTCCTGTCGAAGGTGAGTCCGGAGTGGAAAGCAAAAATTGGCAGCGACACCTCTGTAAGCTGGCCGGTCGGTCTGGGCGGTAAGGGTAGCGAAGGAGTCACTGGTGTTGTTGAACAGACTCCTTACGCCTTCGGATATGTTGAGTTGATCTACGCGATCCAGAACCATTTGGCTTACGGCCTTGTTCAGAATCCCGCAGGCAAATTCATCAAGGCAAGTCTGGATAACGTCACGCTGGCCGCACAATCTGCGGCCAAGGATCTAGCCAAGGACATTCGCGTTTCGATCACAAACGCGCCAGGCCCGGATGCCTACCCTATTTCAACGTTCACCTACCTGCTAATTCCCGCCCGGATTAATGATTCCTCCAAGCGTGCCACGATCAAAGACTTTCTCCACTGGATGCTGACTGACGGCCAAAACGACGCGGAGAAACTCTCTTATTCGCCATTGCCGCAGCAGGTGGTAGATATTGAATTGAAGCAGATTCAGGAGATCCACTGAAATGGCTACGACCACCGACATCTTGCCCAGCAGATCCGGCAACGGTGCCGGTGGTCGCCTCAGTTCCTGGAAGCGGCGCCTCCTGACCGGCGATGATATCGCCTATTTGATCACTCTGGCGTTTGCTGTCGGGGTAGTGCTACTCGGCGTGCTGCTCGTTCTACAGCTTTGGTGGCAATCATCTCTGGCCCGGGAAAAGTTCGGGTGGCAATTTCTCATAAGCAGCGTCTGGAACCCAGTGACAGAACAATTCGGGGCGCTGCCTTTTATCTATGGCACTCTTGTAACCTCCGCCGTGGCTTTGGTAGTCGCTGTTCCACTGGGTCTTGGCGCTGCGATTTTTCTCGCAGAGCTCGCGCCACGAGCCCTTTCCGAAGTCATGACATTCGTGATTGAACTGCTGGCTGCGATTCCCAGCGTGATCATCGGCCTGCTGGGGATTTTTGTTCTGGTTCCTGTTCTGCGTATCTATATTGGTCCTGCACTCCAGTCGGTATTTGGATTTCTACCGATCTTCGCGGGCCCGATTTACGGAGTAGGGCTGATGGCTGCCGGGCTTGTACTCGCCATTATGATTGTTCCCTTCATCATAACTGTCTCCCGCGAGATCTTGCTTGCCGTGCCTGCCGATCAACGTGAGGCGGCTTTGGCACTAGGTGCAACCAAATGGGAATCAACCTGGAAGGTGGTGGTTCCGTACGCGCGGTCTGGGATCATCGGCTCCGTATTTTTGGCCCTGGCGCGCGCTCTGGGTGAGACTATGGCGGTCACGATGGTCATCGGAAACGCACCGCTCGTCAGCACGTCCCTTTTTGCTCCAGGAAACACGATTGCATCCGTCATTGCGAACGAGTTTGCTGAGGCGATGGGCATGCTGAATTTGCAGGCGCTAATTGAATTGGGCCTCGTGCTCTTTGCAGTCACGATTGTGATCAATGCGCTGGCGCGCCTACTGGTCCTGGCGACAACTCGCCGGGGAAGCACCCACCCATGAGATTTCGCGACTACCGAAGAAAGATTATCAATGTTGTGATGCTGAGCCTGACGGGACTTTGCGCCCTCGCGAGCGTATCAGTCCTTTTCTTTGTCCTTGGCTACCTCTTTGTCCACGGATTCAAGGCCCTGAGTTGGGACTTTTTTACAAAGCTGCCGGCACCGGTCGGGGAAAGCGGAGGCGGAATGGCCAACGCCATCATTGGAAGCGCAAAGCTTCTCCTGATTGCTTTGCTCTCCGGCGTTCCGGTGGGTTTGATTGCTGGAATTTACCTGGCGGAATTCAGCGGGAAGACCTTTGGCTTTACGGTCCGTTATGTTGCGGATCTGCTGAACGGAGTGCCCTCTATTGTCATGGGAATTTTCATCTATACCGTGATTGTTCTTCCCATGCATCATTTTTCGGCGCTGGCAGGAGGTTTGGCGCTGGGTGCAATGCTCGTCCCAATCGTGCTTCGCAGCACCGAGGACTTTCTGCGGGCTGTTCCACGCTCCCTGCGTGAGGCGGCCCTAGCCCTGGGCGCAAGCCGGTGGAAAGCAATTGCCACGGTGGTTATTCCGGCAGCAGGGCGTGGGATTACAACCGGTGTGCTGCTGGCGCTGGCTCGGGTAGCGGGCGAAACGGCTCCTCTTCTTTTTACAAGTTTCCAGAGTCAGTATTGGAGTCAGGGTTTCAACCAGCCCACGGCGTCCTTGCCTGTTATGATTTATACGTACGCTATTTCACCGTACGAGAATTGGCATCGGCAGGCGTGGGCGGCGGGGTTTATCTTGCTGATGCTGGTCCTTGTTGCTAACATCGGTGCGAGGCTTATTTTGTCGCGCCGGGCGTCACCAGCCCGGGGGTAGGCTATGGAAAACGTTGCGGGATCGGGGGTTATGATCAGCGCTCAAGGACCAGACCGGGGCGTGGACCAACCCGAAAAAGCGCCGGCGAAATCAGTTGCCAAAGTTTCAGTGGAAGGGCTGAATTTCTTTTACGGTCCTCGCCAGGTGCTCTTTAACATCAGCCTCGAGATACCTGAAGGAAAGATCACGGCGCTGATTGGTCCCTCGGGTTGTGGTAAGTCAACGTTCCTGAGAACGCTGAATCGGATGCATGAGACGGTGTCCAACACACGCGCCGAAGGAGCCGTTCTGCTGGATGGGCAGAGTATTTTCGATATGGACGTCGTTCAACTCAGGCGTCGGGTTGGGATGGTGTTCCAGAAATCGAATCCATTTCCCAAGTCAATTTTCGAGAACGTTGCCTATGGCTTAAGGATAAACGGCCTGGAACGCGGTGTGACGATAGCGGAGGTCGTTGAAAAGAGCCTGAGGCGAGCCGCCCTGTGGGACGAGGTTAAAGACCAGCTTCACAAGTCTGCTTACGCGCTTTCCGGTGGACAGCAGCAGCGGTTGTGCATTGCACGAGCGCTGGCTATCGATCCGGAGGTCCTCCTCTTGGACGAACCCTGCTCGGCACTCGATCCCATCGCGACCGCAAAGATCGAGGACCTTCTACTTGACCTTGTTGCCAGTTGTACGATCGTGATTGTGACCCACAATATGCAGCAAGCAGCCCGTGTGGCCGACCACACCGGGTTTTTCCTGCTCGGAAAGCTCATTGAGTTCAACAGGACGGATGTCATATTCAAGAAGCCAGCGCGAAAAGAAACCGAGGACTACATTACAGGCCGGTTTGGGTAACCGAGAGGAGCGGTCCGATTGCGTCATTTTGAAATGCAACTTGATGAATTGAGGAGGAAGCTCCTCGAGATGAGCGGGCTGGTGGAATCGTCCATTTACCGGAGCGTTCTGGCGCTTGTTGAAAAAGACGAAGACCAGGTCCGGCAGGTGATGGAGAACGAAGCTCGAATCAACCGCATGCAGATCGAGATCGATGACTTGGCAACGGGCATTTTGGCACTCCAACAGCCTATGGCTACCGACTTGCGCTTCATTACTTCCGCAATCAAGATCAACAGCGACCTTGAAAGGATGGGCGACCACGCGGTGAATATCGCGGAAAGGGCCCGCTCCCTGATCCATGAACCCACCATCAAGCCCCTGATCGATTTGCCGCAGATGGCCAACCTTGTGCAGTCGATGCTTCGCGACAGTCTCGACGCCTTTATCAAGAGGGATGCCAGCCTCGCCCGCAGCGTCCTCAGGTCCGACGATGCGGTCGATCAGATGCGGGACGCGGTTTACGACGAACTGGTGCGTTACATGGAGGCCGACCCGACAGTCATACGCGGCTGCATCCACCTGATGTTTGTCGCTCGAAATCTTGAGCGCATTGCAGATCACGCCACCAATATCGCCGAAGACGTGGTTTTCCTTGTTGAGGGCGCCGACGTGCGCCATCACGCCGAAGCCTTTAAATAACCCGCGGCCATTTCCCTCTGCGCCGGGACTTTCTGCCATCATGGTGATATCCAGTAAGCCCTGACGAAGAGGCTACTCGCGCTGATTCAGCAGATGCCGCATCCGAGTTTTGTCTCAAGCCATTCGCTTTGTCGCCCATGACGCATTTCAATGACAGTCCGGATTTGATCTGGCCGGGGCCGGCGCAACTCAGACAAGACATTTGGACCAGGCTACTTGATGAATGTAGTGGTCTCCGCCGGACTTCACGCTCCGCCCTGTTTTCGTGCTTGAAGTTTTCATCCGATCGGAAACAATTATGTTTCTGTCAGCTTTTGAACGCGAACTTTCCGCAGACGCTGCTTCGGTTCGCAAATTCCTCAAAGAGCACACGGAGCGCAGGAGCGTGGCGGGCCGCATGGCGCCTGCTTCTGACTCGACAGAATCCACGGCATGGACACGGCGGACGCGCATGGCCTTAACTTCAGAGGAGGGGGGTTATGAACCGAGGATTGCAAGTTGCCATGATCTGGAAAATTCCTGCCTGTGCGATTGCCTATCCCGCAGGAGTCATGATCTCCGGGATTGCTTTCCGTCTGTTGGGATTCCCTCTTCCCGGTTCTCCCATCCCGCATGCTGCCGGGCCGCAGCATCCCATGCTCATGCTGCTTGCGGCCAGCCTGCTGCTTGCGGTTGGTACAGCGCCGCTAGCCCATGGTCTGCGCGGAAGCTTTGCAAGCCGTGCTGTCGTTCTCGCAATCTTTGTTTATGTCTGCGCGAGCCTCAACAACGTCATCGAGGCCACGCGATTCATGGTTGCTTACGCGAAAGGAGGAGCGCTGAATCTGGCCGCGTTTCAGGCTCTGCCTTGCTTTTTATTTGCACTCGCCATGGCACTCTGGTCAGGAAGCAACAACGGGTCATCTTCTTTCGCGGCCACGCTAAAACGTTTTTTCTCACAGCGTGGACTGCTGTCATGGTCGTGGCGGATTCTGGCTGCAGTCGCTTGCTTCCCTGTGGTTTATTTCGTTTTCGGAATGTCCGTTGCGCCTTTCGTTGTCCCTTATTATCGTGAGGCCGGCTTCGGATTGATCATTCCCAAATTCGGCACGATGCTTTCCACTGCATCCGGACGCAGCATCCTGTACTTGCTGGCAACGCTCCCGGTGCTGATATTGTGGAACGGCACACGGCGACGGCTGGCGGTGAGGCTGGGTCTCGCCCTGACAGTGATGGTTGGATGGTTTCCTCTGCTTCAGGCTTCTTTCTTGCCCACCGCATTAAGGGTCGCACACAGCCTGGAAATCTGCGCGGATTCATTTGTATATGCGCTGGCCCTGGTTCTACTGCTGGCGGGAAGGCAAGGATTTGCTGTCTCGCAGAGTCCAGACGACCTTGTCCGGTAGCCATCGCCTGATGGTTCAAGGCAGCGGAAAGTTTCGCGAAGTTGAGGCCGAAGTGTTATACTAAAAACACTTGATCAGTTTTTGTGACCCAATGCCATTGAACCCTGGAGGCCACAGAATCCCCGATTTTGTGGCGTTTCTTGTTTTTGGAGGGTGGTTGCGAGAGCAGAACAAGTTAATCTAAAAGCAACAAAGGAACAGTAGAACGCATATGACCAAAGAACAAGGAACAGTGAAATGGTTCAATGACTCGAAGGGCTACGGATTTATCCAGCGCTCGACGGGCGATGATGTTTTTGTGCATCATTCTGACATCCAGGCAGAGGGATTTAAATCGCTTGCAGAAGGCGAAGCCGTCGAATTCACGGTCGCAAACAGTCCCAAAGGCCCGAAGGCTGAGAATGTAACCAAGCTATAAGACGAACCATCGCCTTGTGCCCGCGCCGGGCAATCCAGCCGTGGCGCGGGCGCAAGCCCACTCGAAGGCGCCGTGTCTGCACAAATCAAATATCTCGGATTCCAACTCAGCCCGAAGGGCAGAGACTACACTTACCGTGTCGTCGATGCCAAGGAAGGGAACCGCGATTTCGTCCTGAGCATCACGAATCAGGCATTCGCGGAGCATCACGTTCCTTACCAGGACGCCGCTGCCATTTGTTATCAGAAACTGCAAAAGGCGCTTGACACTGAGAGCGACAGTCGGCCCGTCCCTCACCACTACGTTTTGTCCGGTCAGGAGCTCGACGAGTACATGGGGCAACACCGCCCCGCAAGAAGCCGAGGCTGGCGAGCGTAGGATAAACCCATTCTTTCAACATCATTTCCTGAACAGCCTTTCGTTTATTCCCGCGGCCCGCTTTCCTTCCAGACCACAACCAGAGAATTCGGCCATTACGCTTGAGTGCTTTTCTGTCGGCGTGTGATATTTCTCACCTCAACAGGTGAGTCCGCTCACTGAATTCCAGTGCACCGCGGCCTAGTTTAAAGTTGAGAGTTGACGCTGGCCATACGGAAGCGACATGCTGCGGAGTCGGGTGGAGCGACGATACTCGGCAGCGTCGACGCGAAAGCTGGAAAGGAGCGTTTCCATGGCTGAAAAGAGTTTAGCTTTAAGATCAGAAGAAGGCATCGTTCCCTTGAGACTTACAGATTTCGACAGAATATTCGACCGCATGCGCGAAATACACGACATGGTTGCCCGCCGGGCGTTCGAGTTGTTCGAAGAGGAAGGCAGGATCTTCGGACGCGATCTCGACAATTGGCTCAGGGCGGAATCAGAGGTCCTGCATCCGGTCAACATCAGCATGGAGGAGACCGACGAGGGCTTGAAAGTCGAGGCGGAAGTTCCGGGCTTCAAGCCGGAGGAGTTGGAAGTAAGCGTCGAACCCCGTCGGCTGACCATTACAGGCAAGCGGGAAGCTGCAAAGGAGGAGAAAAAGAAGGGAAAGACGATCTATTCGGAACGGCGAGCCGAACAGATCATGCGCGTCATTGATCTGCCCGTTGAAGTGAGCACGGAAAACATCACCGCGACCTTGAAAGACGGAGTGCTTGAATTCACGTTGCCCAAGGCTGTCCCGGCAAAAAAGATCACGATCGAGAAGTTAGCTGCATGAAGCCGGTGGGGAGGACTTTGACGGGAAGGGGCGAATGGACAGCAGGTAGTCACTGGAACCCTGCGCTGGGATGAACGCGAGCAGCCAAAAGTGCTGCCTTGCGGCTCCAGAGGCAGGAATGAAGGCTGTCACCCCTTCCCGCAAGGGGAGGTATAATAAAGTTGCCAGGGGAGGCGAGAAGGAGGCTCTAATGAAAGGCAAGCCCACCTGGAAACCGTTAGGTCTGTCTGCAAACAAATGGCGACTGGCCGGACCGCAGCAGCGCCCGGTTCGGTTGCAAGTAATGACTCGGCCCACGTCGAGGCCATTGGAAAAATCCTCCAGATTCAGGCAGGCTCCGTTGAAGTGACACCCCGTCGAGCTCCCGTGCGGGCCTGATTCTTAGAGGAGAGGAAGGAGATGGTATGAATGCTTAGCTTCGGAGGCGGTACGCTTCGAAGGCTGACGATAGCCTTCGGAGTAGACAGGTCACAGGCTGGATGTTTTGTTGAGGCAAGGACCTCGTGAAGGAGATTGGTCAGACCTGTGGCCGG
>DASRCX010000059.1:0-50242 GCA_035652895.1 Terriglobia bacterium | reverse complement strand
ACTCGTCCACGTACACGCACGGCAGATTGAGCTGGCCGACTTTTTCCTTGAGCGTCATCCGGCTCATCAGGTCCCTGACCCGAACCTCAATCGGCTCCTTCGGATCAAGATAAACCGGCACGCCGGTAGCCGTTTGCGCAGCAAGCCGCACCGTGCAGGGCCAGAAAAAGGCGATCAGAATCGCAAAGACTAACAGCGAACTTACCCTGATCATCCGCGGTGCGACCCCTGAGTGAAAAAGCGCCAGACTGCCTGTGTCCGATTTGCCGCTCGGGCGGGTCGCGCCGTGCAAGCTGCCGGGGTCCTTCGCCGCGCTCAGGGTGTCAAGCGCCGGGCCCAGGAGAAACGCAAAGAGTTCAGGAATGGCGCCGCGCAAAATAGTTCTCACAACGACTCCTTTTATCGAGAGGTGTTACGGTGCCTGCCGCTCGCAGGCAGTAGCAGAGTTATATGCCTGTGTAAGCGGCGTGTCAATTTGCATTTCTCGCAGGTCACGGAAGCCGGAGGCATCCTCAACAAAATTCCGCGGGCCACGAAGCTCAGCTCTACGATTGCTCGAAATCGCCAGGCGGCATCCGCGAGCTTTGCTTCAGGCTTGGGATGATCCTTTGACAACGCACGAGTTGCGGTCCCGTGCTTTTTTGTGTCGCGCGGGATGTGTGCGATGGATCGTTCCGGCCCGGCACATCCCTCCACCTTCACGTCTTTTGTTCTTTACTTTCCGCGCGCTCACCGTTATTCTCCCCATTCGCGCGGTCCGGGCCCGGCCTGGGACCGTGACGGAAACAGCAATTCCCACGCGGAGTGGTTCGTCAGATTTATGGCAGGAAGTACAACAACAGCAGAAGCCGGCCAGTTGCGGCTGCGGAGGGTCCTGACGCTCTGGGACCTGGTTTTTTACGGCCTGGTGCTCATCCAGCCCACGGCCCCCATCCCGCTTTTCGGAGTGGCACAGAAGCTTTCAAACGGCCACACCGTCACCACGATCCTTATCGCCATGTTTGCCATGATGATCACGGCGTTCAGTTACGGACGCATGGCTGCCGTTTATCCTTCGGCAGGTTCGGCCTACACGTATGTCGGCAAGGCGCTCAGCCCGCATCTCGGTTTCCTGATCGGCTGGGCGATGCTGCTCGATTACATCCTTCAGCCGCTGATCAACACCATCTGGATCGCCGTGGCCATCCACACGCGTTATGTTCCCGCGATTCCCTTCCCCGTCGCCGCCCTGCTGGTAGCGGGATTCATTACGGTGCTCAACCTGCGCGGCATCAAGGCTTCCGCGCGCGCCAACAAAGTGCTGCTGATCTCCATGTGCGCGGTAATCGCCGCATTCTTGTATCTCGCTGTGCATTACCTTTTCAACGGGGGCGGCTGGCACAGCCTTTTTTCGGTCCAGCCTTTCTACGATCCGAAGACATTCAACGGCCATCAGATCTGGATGGCGACTTCCTTCGCGGCGCTCACCTATATCGGCTTTGACGGCATCACGACGCTTTCCGAAGACGTGGAAAATCCCAAGCGCAATGTTCTGCTGGCAACGGTCCTCGTCTGCTTCCTGACGGGGGTCTTCAGCGGCGTTGAAGTTTATCTCGGGCAGCGGGTGTGGCCGAACTGGCATACGTTCGCCAATCTGGAAACGGCATTCATGGACGTCTGCCGCCGGGTCGGCGGAATGCCGCTCTTTCAGGCCATGGGGGCGATTCTTGTGCTGGCGGCTCTGGGCAGCGGCCTCACGGGCGGACTTGGAGCGGCGCGACTGCTCTTCGGGATGGGACGTGACGGCGTGCTGCCGCGAAGATTTTTCGCCCATCTGCACCGCGAAACCAATACTCCCACGTACAACATTCTGCTGATCGGCCTGGTGGCCTTTATCGGTGCGGTTTCGCTGAATTACATCGGCAACGCCTACGAGCATGCCGCTGAACTTCTGAACTTCGGCGCGTTCCTGGCCTTCATGGGCGTGAACCTTTCGACCTTCTGGCACTTCTCCATCGTCCTGCGCAGCAACAACCGCAGGCGCATCCTGGGAGACGCGATTTTGCCGCTTGCCGGATTCGCCTTTTGCGCGCTGATCTGGTGGAATCTCAACATCGTCGCCAAGACCGTGGGCGGCATCTGGTTCGCCATCGGATTGACTTACATTGCCGTGACGACACGTGGCTTCCGCCTTAAGCCCAAGCTGATCGACTTCAGCGAGTCTTAACTTACGGTATCTTTGGGGGCGCGCGGCTCCGTAAAACACGTGGGATGGGATTCGCAATGGGGCCGTCATGCTGAGCGGAGATTGAAGGCGTGTACAAGCGCACACAGATCAGCTTCACTTCGGAGGCTTCCTCTCAGCATGACGTGTGCGGCGTCCGTGTGCGGCAGAATGCGGCAGCGTGGAGTCAGGCGGCTTTCCTGACAGGAACTTTCTCGACGGTCCAATACGTCACGTCAAACGTGCGCACTTCGGGCTTTGTTGCGGCAAACCTCTCCAGCACCTTCAGGACTTCGGGGTACGACTTTCTTTCGTATTCCTCGGCATGTTCCCTGCTGTCCCACAGGCTGATGCCGACCCCCTCTTTGCTATCGGTCGAGATCATATTCAATTCCCCTGTGAATCCGGGGAACTTCCTCAGGATCGGCATGATCTCGGTTTCGATAGCCCGGCTGTAACCGTCCCGAGCCTCGGGCTTGAGAGGTGTTCGGACGATTCTTGCAAACATAGCTCACCTACCTTTCAACCGGCGAATTTTGCCTACGCTCAATCTACATCCGCCGCCCTTCAGCTCCTATGACCGGCATCACAACGTAAGGTGACTCGGAAAATTTGGAGATCAGGCTTCCACGGACGATCGACGGCCGCCGATGCATTCCGGGCGAGGCCGAACATGATCGCCTCCAGATACAGTGGCTTCAATGGATCATCATCACGAAGCATTCCGGCGGTCATAGCTCCCCCACAGCAGAAACATGCCGGGCGGCGTTTGACTTCACGCGGGACGGTGGGCTACTCTCAAAATGATTAAAGCTTCCGCTGTTCATGCGGCTGGTGTGAAGCCGGGATGCGAAGAGTTTATCTGGACAACAACGCGACCACGCAGGTTGCCCCGGAAGTTTTTGAGGCGATGAAGCCGTATTTTCTCGACGATTACGGCAACGCCTCCTCAATCCACTGGTACGGACAGCGCGCCAAATCCGCCATCGAGGCAAGCCGCGAGCAAGTGGCGCGCCTGCTGAACGCGCGGGCGAACGAAATCGTCTTTACCAGCGGCGGGACGGAGTCCAACAACACGGCGCTTTTCGGCATTGTCGGGGCATCGCGCGCTGAAAAGAAGCACATTATTACGACCGCCATCGAGCACCACGCCGTCCTGCACACGGCCAAAGCGCTTGAAAAGCGCGGCGTGCGCGTCACCTACGTTCGTGTCGGCTCGAATGGAATAGTCGATCCTGCCGACGTCGAAAAGGCCATCGGCCCGGACACCGTGCTGATTTCCGTGATGCATGCAAACAATGAACTCGGGACCATCCAGCCGCTCGAAGAGATCGGGCGCATCGCCCGCGAGCACGACATCTGCTTCCACACGGACGCCGTGCAGTCGGTCGGCAAGGTCCCTGTGGACGTTGAGCAACTTGGCGTCGATCTGCTTTCGCTTTCCGCGCACAAGCTGTACGGGCCGAAGGGCGTCGGCGCGCTTTACGTGCGCAAGGGCACTGTGCTGCGGCCGCTGCTCTACGGCGGACATCATGAGCGCGACCGGCGGGCCGGCACGGAAAACGTTCCCGGCATTGTGGGGCTGGGCAAGGCGGCGGAACTTGCCGGCCGGCACATGGCGGAAGAAAGCGCGCGCGTGGGCGCACTGCGCGACCGCCTGGAGAACGGGATTCTTGCCGCCGTTCCGCTGACGGCCGTTGCCGGCGACAAATCGCGCCGGGTGCCGGGTACGACGAACATCAGCTTCGATTACATCGAGGGCGAAGGCTTCGTGATCGCCATGGATTTGCGGGGCGTGGCGTGTTCGACGGGCGCAGCGTGTTCTTCCGGCTCGGTTGAGCCGTCGCACGTGCTCACAGCCATCGGAATGAGGCCGGAGCAGGCACGCTCGAGCATTCGCTTCAGTCTGGGCCGCTTCAATACGGATGAAGACGTCCATTACACGCTCGAAGTTCTTCCGCGTGTGGTGGAGCAGCTTCGCTCGCTTTCTCCGCACTACAACAAAGACGTCGCGGGCGCCGCGCCCGCAGGGGCCAAGGCGCTTGCAGGGCGCTGAATTTTCTATTCCCATGACCATTGCAGTCGCGATGAGCGGAGGCGTGGACAGTTCCGTGGCCGCGGCGCTGCTCATCGAAAAGAATTCGTCCCCGGGGCCGGACGGCGCTCCCGCTGTGATCGGCATGACCATGCAACTCTGGAACCAGCGGCGGCTGCCGGCGCTGCTTGGCGTCGAAGAAGGAGAGCCGGGCCGCGCCAGCGGGCGGTGCTGCTCGCTCGACGACGTGTATGACGCGCGCCGCGTAGCCGGCTTTCTCGGCCTGCCCTATTACGTCGTCAACTTCGAGGACCGTTTCGAGCAGGGCGTGGTTCGCCCGTTTGTGGAAAGTTACCTCGCGGGCGAGACGCCCATCCCCTGCAGCTTGTGCAACACGGAAATTAAGTTTGCCGAATTTATTGAGACCGCGCGCAAGGTAGGCGCCGATGCCGTGGCCACCGGACACTATGCGCGGGTGAGGTGCGACCCTGACACCGGCCGGTACCGCCTGTTTGCCGGCCGCGACGCATCCAAGGACCAGTCCTATTTTCTCTTCGGACTGACACAGGACCAGCTTGCACGCACGCTGTTTCCGCTGGGCGAATTTACCAAGCAGGAAGTCCGCGCCATGGCGCGCGCCCGCAATCTTCCTGTGGCCGAAAAGCCCGACAGCCAGGAAATCTGCTTTGTTCCCACGGGAAATTACCGGCGCTTTATCAACGCCTATCTCGGCGAGCAGGGAGTGAAGATCGAGGAGACGCGCGGCGAGGTCGTCACGACAGACGGGCGGGTCCTCGGCGAGCACAATGGACTTGGCAATTACACCGTGGGCCAGCGGAAGGGGCTCGGCATCGCTACCGGGACCCCGCTCTATGTCATCGGCCTTGACCGAGCGCGGAACCGCGTGGTGGTCGGATCGAATGACGAACTTCTGAAGCGACGCATGAGGGTGCGCGGGGTCAACTGGATCCGCCAGGTCAGCGAAGGCGATTGCTTCGAAGCACGCGTCAAGATCCGCAACAAGCACGTGCCCGCAGATGCCCGTGTCGAGGCATGCGCGAATGGCGAAGCATTTGTCGAATTCGTCATGCCACAGCGTGCCATCACCCCCGGCCAGGCCGCCGTGTTTTACGACGCAGATGAAGTTGTCGGCGGCGGATGGATTTCCCGCGTGCTCGATTAACGCGCCGCCGAGACCTCCGAAATTCTTACCGGGAAGAGTATAAATCCTGCTTCGTACGTTAATACCCCGCACGGATCGGCCGCAATAATCCACAGGCACGCCAACACTTAGACTTCAGCCCGGAAAAATGGAAAAGAACTTGCGGGACTTGGAGTGTAAGCATTGTTCGGCGGACACTGCGGGGCGGAAGTGTAAGTGATCTACCGGGAGCAAATCAGGACCAAACGAGGGATGGCGCTGAATTGGAACAGCATCTGGCGCTCCGGCGAATTACTTAAAAAAACTCTACGCAGGCAAGACCATTTGGAAATATGGATTGCCTGGTTTAGCATGAGGGTAGAGCAACTAGTCAAAGTCCCGGTATCAATGACTGGAGCGGCAACTCAGAATCTGCCCTGCCGCTGGACGCCACTTGTCTCCGATGATCATTGCCGCGCCAGTTGGGTGACGGTGAATGACTTTATGCGGCATTGAGGCGCACACCCCGCTGCCTCAGGCCGCAAGTCGGATCAGGAGGTAAGACATGGCGAACAGAGTGAAATCCCAATTGTCTCATCTGCTGGCTGTGACCGTCTGCACTCTCATTGCGATGGCCTTTAGCGGCCCGACGGCCCAGGCAGGCGCTCCAGCGGATAACGCTGCTTCTCAGAAAAGCGTCCAGGTACCCGCCGGCACAACTCTGGTTGTGCGAATGATTGACAGCGTGAGCTCCAAGACCAATAAAGTCGGCGACCAATTCACAGGGAGCCTTGAAGAGCCTTTGGTGGTCAACGGGACAACCGTCGCCCCGAAGGGCACCAGGGTTTATGGCAAGCTCCAAAAAGTCAAATCAGCGGGCAAAATCAAGGGGCAGTCGGAACTCCGCCTCGCCCTGACAGGAATTGAAATTAACGGCACCAGGCGTTCACTCGTGACCGGCGATTACGAAGTCCGCGGCAAATCTCGCGGCGAGGACACTGCCAAGAAGGTTGGCATCGGGGCCGCAGTGGGCGGAGTGATCGGCGCGATCGCAGGCGGCGGCAAGGGTGCAGCCATCGGGGCCGGAGTCGGTGCAGGGGCAGGCACGGCCGCGCAGGTGCTCACTCACGGCCAGCAGATCAACGTTCCCAGCGAAACCGTTCTGAGCTTTACGATTTCGCAGCCCGTCACGCTGCCCGTCGCAAGCTCATAAAGAAGGTATCGCTCTCGCGCCGGGAGCGCGCCGCAATGCGCTCCCAGCGCAGAAGTCCTCCGGCGCGTTGTTAAAAGTGGAAGCGGTAGCGCATTTCAACGTAAATTTCCCGTGGATTGGCGAAATGTGTCCCGCCGAAAGTGTTGCTGTTGTCCAGCAGGTAGCGCTGATTGGTTATGTTCAGCGCGTTTACCGCCAGCGACCAGTCTTCACCAAACGATTTACCCATCGAAAGGTCTGCTGTCGTGTGCGCCGGCAGGTGTGCGGGGCCGTCGCCGTTTAGAAAACCCGAACCATACTCTACAGTCGCCGTGACCCAGGTGCGGCCGGGCAGGCTGGTCGTCAGGACTGTGCTGAGTGTATTGCGCTGGTCATGATCGAGGAAAAACAGACCCTCTTCCGGCGGTGTGAAGTCAGTGAGGCCACCAGTAACCGCACCGAAACCCTGCACGAATTGATGCGAGTATGCCAGGTGCAGCCGGGCATGAGCCAGGATTTCCGGCGACCGCAGCGTGACTTCCCAGCCCTCGATGCGCGCTCCCTGAATTGTGAGCGGCAGGAAAATGTTCGAACTGCCAATTTCATCATGATCAAAGAAATTGCGCGCGTGCGTGCGGAAGACGTCCGAATCGAAGACCCACTTGCGGAAAGGGACAGTAATCCCGGCCTGGTATTGCTCGTCACGCTCGGCAGGCAGGGGAAGGAAAGCAACACCCTGCTCCAATGCAAATTGCTCCAGCGGCCCTGAGATTGTGTCCAACGGCGGCGGCTGAAAATAACGGCCGTAAAAGCCGCGCAGAATCCAGCCGAGCCGGGGAACACGGATTGCAGCCCCAATGCGCGGATCGGCCCCGTTTTCCTGAATCAGGCCGCCGTAATGCGTGAGCCGCAGGCCGCCATTGAGCGATAGCCAGGAAGTGACCTGGAACTGATCCTGGAGAAACCCCGCTTCCAGATTGCCGGACGGATGGAGGTTCTGGCGGATGGACGGTTGCCCGCCAGCTCCTGCGGCCCGCAGGCCAAAGAATGTTTCGTCCTGCTGGTTAAAACCTTCCAGACCGAACTGGGCGTTGTGCCTGCCTTTGATGACTCCGAGAGTCGCCTGCCCGCCCACATAACGCGAGCCGCGATTGTCATCCAATATAAAAGGTGAATCATTGGGTCCGCCCGCAAAATTCGCCCTGTTGAAATGGTAAAAGGGGGAAACAGTCAGGAGCATGCCTGGACCAAGAGTGTGGACCCAGGAAAAGTTCACAAACCGGTCATGCTCGAGGTCGAGATCGCGAATGCCGGCTTCCTGCTGGTCGGGCGTGTTGGGAATCTGATAATGGTCATCGCGGACGGAAGCCACCAGGCGCAACTGGTCCTGAGGCGTGGCGTTGAAAATCAGCGTTCCGAAGCCTCCGAGCCCGCTGTCCAGGTCATGAATCACCTGCGGAACGGGAGTCATCAGGCCAAGGTCCGAGCGGTTGGCGTTAAAGCTTCCGTACCAGGCAAAGCGTTCACTGTGGTTGCCAAAGCTCAACTGATCGTTGGTCTGGTTATAGCTGCCGTAGCTTGCAATCAGTTCGCCCTCGTTGTTGTACTCGAACCCTGTGTGCGGGACCACATTAAATACACCATAAGTGCGGTCACCATATTCGGATGAATAGCCGCCCGTTTTGATCTCGATGTTATCCGCATCCTTGGGGTCGAACTGCGGACCTACGTTGCTGGCGATGTTCGTGTTGGGGACCGGCACGCCATCCACTTCCCATGTCACCTGGTGGCCGCCGCGCACGTGCAGCTGATCGTGGACCATGTACGCGCCGGGAACATAGTCCGTAACCATCGCGAGACTGTTCGTGCGGTCCGCACCGGGGGTTCGGGCGATGCTCTGGCTGTTGATAGTCGTCTCTGAGGCAGAGGCCTGCGTGTTGATGGTTTCAGGCGCCGCCGAGACGCTGACGCTTTGTTTAGCTGTCGCAATCTCAAGCGCGAAATGCAGTATCGGCGCGCTGCCCGAACTCACTGTGATCGACTGCTGCACCGCCTGAAAACCCTGCGCCTTCACAGAAAGCGTATAATCGCCCGCCTGAACGGCGCTGAATTCGAACTCGCCGTTTGCGTTTGTGTGAACGGTTTGCTCCCAGGCGGATGAAGCGGAGCGAAGCGTCACGACGGCGTTCGCAATCGGCCGGTGCTGCGGGTCATGAACGACGCCGCGCACGTTGCCAAATATGGTCGCACGCCCAACCCCGGCAATAGATACAGCCAACGCAGACAAGATAAAAAAACGGACACACCTCATAAAAGTCCTCCCAGCAAAGGAACGAAAACGCTCACACCTCATGCGCATGGCGGCACGGCGACACTGATCGGACCCCGCAGGCCAAAATCCCGGGAATTCCGCAGACGTCGAGACAGCCAGATCTGAATTCAGTGATTAGCTGAAGAAAGCTTTGGGAGGTGGGTCAGGAAGATTGGAGGGAGCAGCGGCAATGAGGCAAAAATCCTTATCGTCTTGATAGAGAGACGCTGACAGTTTGGAAAGGGGGCGAAACACCGGCCGGCCGTAAATCAAGTTCGACTGCGACATCGTAAACGGAGAGTTCGAATTAGAGAGCGAGCAAGAACAGCCAACAGCGGAATGAGATTGCGCCACCGGCCTTGCCTTCAATGATTTCGACTCGCTGTGGTAATTGCGAGCCATCATGGGGCACATGCCGCCATGCATGCAGCAACTGGGCATGCACGCAGACTGGCACTCCCCCATCCCCATTCTCGACAGAAGCGACGTATGGAATGGGATCCAAAGCCCTGACGCCATCAGAAGTGTGCAAATAAGCCCCCTGGTCACTATGTCCCCAGTATAGCACGTCAGATTTCCCAGTCCGATCATGGTTCAGTACAGCTTCCTCTGGTCAGTTCACGGCGCAGCCACGCCCTTGCCAGCTTCCAGTCATGGACAACAGTGTCCGACGAAACGTTCAGGACCGCGGCCGTTTCCTCGACGCTCAATCCGCCAAAGAAGCGCAACTCCACCACGCGGCTTTTTCTGGCGTCGATGGCTTCGAGCGCGTTCAACGCATCGTTGAGCGCCTCGAGGTCCGGGCATTGCATGGACAGCGCAGCGGAATCTTCCAACGAGACCTTTTTCTCGCCGCTTCCGCGCTTAATCGCGCGGTGCGAACGGGCAAAATCCACCAGGATACGCCGCATCAACTGTGCACACATGCCCATAAACTGAGCACGGTTCCGGCAGTTCAGATCTTTGACATTCATCAGGCGCAGGTAAGCTTCATGGACAAGCGCCGTTGCGTCAAGGGTATGCTCGGGGCGTTCTTTAGCCATGTACCGCCGGGCAAGGCGGTTGAGCTCGGCATAGACCAGCGGGGCAAGCTTCTCAAGTGCGCTTTCGTCCCCGTCGCTCCAGGCATGCAGAAGGCGGGTAACTTCCTCCGCCGAGCGGTCCCCCATAGCCCCTTCCCCGCTTCAGCAGGGTAGTGAGCAAACAATCCTGAGGCGGCGAAAGCTGGGGACGGAATTCCAGCGCCAGTTGAGGGTTAATCCCGCCATTCTACAGCACGGAGCAAAACCCGGCCCGAACCCTTCGCCTCTACCTCTCCCTGGGGTACCTGCTAAAGTCTTGATTTTATTATACTGCAACCGCACATGAAAAAATATTTCAAATTGCCCCCATCTTTCAGCTGCCGTTTGCGCCTTACATATTGGGGGCAGTCCATCAGCACATCCGGCGGAAGAACATTTAAACAAAGCAGGACGTGGGGCACCTCCACAATCTGATTGGAGGTTTGACAATGAAAACTATCCGAGGTCTGGTAACACTGTTGGCCCTGGCGGGTCTGGCCGCTGCAGCCGGGGCGGGGCGGGCGCGTGCACAGGATTTTCAGGGCCGTTTCACTCTGCCGTTCCACGCGCAGTGGGGAAAGGTCAAGCTTCAACCCGGGAAATACACTTTGCATCTCCAGGCGATGGCCGACCGCGTACCCATTGTGGTCGTATCCAGGGAAGGTGAGGGAAATCACCAGACAAAGCTCGTTGGCATGGCAGCCAGCAATACGGTTTCCACCTTTGATGATGAGATCACGCTGACGTGCCTTGCGTGGGGAACGACGCACTTCGTCCGGTCGCTGATCATCGGTCCGCGCAGCCAAACCCTCTACTTCCAGGTGCCCAAGGGCGCGCTGCTCAATGCGCGTAATGTGGACCAAAACACGGATGCCCAAGTGGAAAAAATCAACATCACACCCTCAACCCGGTGATCTGCAATTCCCGAGTGTCGCGGGCGGCGGCTGCGGGCCGAACCGCCGCCTGCCAGGTACAAGAGTTTTTCGAGTATTGGAAACCTGCGGACTCTCCTCAACTTATAGACCTGCTGTATTGGCCATATCAACTCTGCATCAATCTTTTCACAACAAAGCGCGAGGTCTGCGGCATCAGGCGGCGAAGTGCGGGAGTTTCAATCAACGATTTCTTCAATGCGCTGAGGTCCTGCCCGCGGTCGATATCGGGGCAAGGTTCCAGCACCGAGCAGGAGAATCCCCGCGCGAGCAAATTGCCAAGCATGTCACAAAACGCGAGTCCTGTTCCCATACGCACACCGCTGAAAAGGCCTCGCACCATGCGCGCGAGGCCGATCAGGTAAAATCCTCCGTCGGGACACGGACCCAGCACAGCGTCCGTAATAAGCAATTCCCTGAGGGCGACGCTCAGAGTGGATGGAGGGAATTGTGGAGAATCCGTTCCAATAACCAGCACTCGTGAATGCCGCCCGAGAAGCTCGGCAAATGCACGATCGAGACGCTGAGCAAGATTGCGACCCCGCTGCCGGCGCCACTCGAAAATGTCGGGCACAGTTTTTTTTGGAAATCCTCCGCCAGAAACAAAAAGGTAAAAGGCCGCCTTGTTGTTCAGCTTCTCAACCTTGCGCAGCGTGTCAGAGACAAGCGCGCGATGAAGTTCCGCCGCTCCGTTCGCGCCCAGCGTTGGAATCAATCGGGTCTTTGTTTTCCCCGGAACTGGCGCACGAGCGAAGATGGCAACGGCGGGAACCGCCCGCAAAGCCGGAGAAAGGCGAGTCGTTCCCGTTGCTGCGCGCCCCGCCGGCGTCACGGGATAAGCCCCTTGTGGCTCCCGGAAAATGCCGACACGACGCCACGGATCCGGCAATCTACTGGAGCATTATTGATTGCGGAGAAATATTTGTGCGGGAGATTCAATGGGCACTTCGGCATTCAAATCGAACAAACCCATCTTTCTCAGGTACAACCGGCCTCTGGCCGGACAGCGCCACTGCCCGGAGCGACGCTTGTCCTTCCGAGCACGAGCTAGATGAACATCTGTTCATCCTGCGGAATGTCGCTCGTGCGGCTTTCACGCCGCCTTGCGAGGAAGAAATCGAGCCCGGCCTGGATGCCTTTCAGAAGGGCGGCGGCCTCCGAAACCGGCCCAATGATATTGCGCTGGACGATGGTGGTGGTTTTCTCCACCTTTTCCAGCACGTCGGTAATGGTTTTATCCACGCGAATGACCTGGAGCCGGAACCGATCGACCAAATCATCCAGCACGTCATCCACGCTGCCTGCCCGTTCGCGCAGGACGCGCGTCACTTCTGCAAGGTCCGCTGTAATCATGCGGAGAGGTTCCCGCGCCTCTGTAATCATCCCCGTCAGGGTTTCCGCCAGCGGATTGATTCGTGCGGCCAATTCAGCCCGGATATTCGCAATTTCCCCCTGCATTCGCTGCACGACCTTGTACAGGCCAAACATCGCGAGACCCTGCAAAACGAGGGCCAGCGCCGCAATGATCACAAAAATCGTCAACACGGTCTCGTGGGCCATAGGCTAATCCAGCCCGCCTGAGTCACCGGTCTTGCGTGGCTCAATTGGTCGTCTTGCTCTTTTCCTCCCGGTAGGCTTGCTTGCCGGCTTCAAGCGCCGCCGACAGTTGTTCCTTCTGTTTTGCGACTGCTTCCCGCGCCTTATCAACGTAGCCTTCCGCTTTTTGGCGGTATTCCTTGCTCTTTTCAGCCACGCGCTCACGGCTTTCACCGGCACGCTGGGCAATGAAGTCGCGTGTCTCCTTACCCGATTTTGGAGCAAAGAGGAGGGCTAATATTGCGCCGATCCCCGCTCCTGCCAGAAAAAACGCGACCTTGGATCCTCCATTGTTGTCACTCATTGAAGCCCTCCTGATTTCGCTCAGGCAACCAGCCTGTTCGCCAGTATTTTGCCGCGCTCAAACGCGTCCTCGGCCTGTTTGCGGATTTCGCGAGTACGTTCAGCAACATAATCGGCGCCGTCTTCCGCAGCCCTGGAAATCAGCTTCCGCGTCCGGCGCCCGCTCTGAGGGGCGTAAAGAAGGCCAACGATGGCCCCAATGCCCAGACCTGCCGTCAGCATTCCCAAACCATAAACCACGCTTTTTGCCTTCATAGCTGACCTCCTGTCTTATCTTTCTAGGGTTAAGGTATCAAAGTCTGGAGGTATTTTCAATGCTAAATTAGATTAAAACTAAAGTAATTATTAATATACCGTCTGGACTATATATCACCCTCAGGCCTCGTACCCGCCTCAAGATGGGCCTTTATCCGCGCAGCTTGTGCCGCAGTGACGATTTGCAAGAGTTCGGCTTCGCTGGCCGATTTCAGTTTGTTCAGGCTGCCGAAGTGTTCCAGAAGCCTCTTCGCTGTTTGTTTGCCCACCCCGGGAATATCCAGAAGCTCTGACGTAAACTCCCGACGAGTCCGCCGCTGGCGATGAAACGTCACCGCAAACCGGTGTGCCTCATCCCTGATCCGCTGGATCAGGTGCAGGACGGGCGAATGGTGATCGAGGACAACCGGTTCGTCCTCGCGCCCGTAGATATACAAAATTTCCTCCCGTTTGGCGATGCTGGCCAGCGGCTGATTGATGATTTGAAGGGCAGCCAGAGCGTCCGCCGCCGCGTGGAGTTGGCCGACGCCGCCGTCAATCAGAATCAGATCAGGAAGGCGCTTGTTCTCCTGCTGAAGACGGCGATATCTCCTGCCAACCACTTCGCGCATGCTGGCAAAATCGTCATTCTGAGGAACGCTCTTGATAATGAACTTCCGATAGTCGGATTTCTTCATCCTGCCGTCTTCGCACACGACCATGGAGGCCACGATATCGGTCCCCTGGATGTGCGAAATATCAAACGCCTCTATGCGGCGGGGCGGCTTTGCGAGGTCGAGAATATCCGCCAGGTCCGCCATCATCTCTTCCATCTTTGGTTTGAGTACGCGGAACCTCCGCTCGAATGAATTGCGGGCATTGCGGGCAACAAGTTCCATCAGGGTACGCCTGCGGCCCGCTTCCGGAGTATAAATGTGCACGGGCCGGTTGCGCTTTTCGGAGAGCATGTCTTCAAGAATGCTCATGTCCTCAAAACGGACGGGCACGAAGATTTCGCCGGGCACATATTGCTGATCGAGATAAACCTGTTTGACCAGGGCCGAGAAAACGTCTCCAAGGTCGCTCTCTTCCAGGTCTTCCCAGAAAAATTCGCGCCGGTCCACCGTGCGGCCGTTGCGGAAGTGGAACAGATCAACGGCCATCTGCTTTCCCTCACGGTGGAAGCCGAAGATGTCGAAGTCCTCGCCGGAGGATGCCGCCATTCTCTGCCTTTCGCGGAGTTCTTCGATGGTGAGCAACTGGTCGCGGTAGCGGCTTGCCTCTTCGTAGCGCTGCTCTTCCGAGGCGCGTTCCATGCGCTCGTGAAGTTCGCGAAGCAGGTCGCTTTCACGCCCTTCGAGCAGCATCTTAACATCGCGCACGGCCTCGGCGTACTTTTCGGGCGTAGTCAGACCCTCGACGCAGGGACCAAGGCAGCGCTTAATGTAATACTGCAGACACGGCCGCGGATGATAACGCGTCAAATCCACTTTGCATGAGGGCACAAAGAATCGGCGATGGATCAGGTCCACAATCCGATATGCGAGGCCCCCGGGAAAATACGGGCCATAGTAACGAGAACCGTCTTTCTTCAGCCGGCGCGTGACATAGACACGCGGAAAACGCTCCTGCAATGTGAGCTTGATGTAAGGATAAGTCTTGTCGTCGCGCAGCAGAACGTTGTATCGCGGCTTGAACTGCTTGATCAGATTGTTTTCAAGCGCGAGCGCTTCCTTCTCGTTGTCAACCAGGATAGTTTCAAGGTCGGCCGCCACGTCGAGAAGGCGGTCGCGCTTTTCATCGCTCGGGCGCGATTCCTGGAAATACGAGCGCACGCGGTGGCGCAGCGATTTCGCCTTGCCCACGTAGATGGGCCGCCCGTCAGCATCCTTAAAAATGTAGACGCCCGGCCGCGCGGGCAGGTCCTCTGCTCTCTGTTTGAGAAGTTCGTTCATCCCTGCTTTCCAGCTTTATAAATATTATTACCTATCCTGACCGTTTGGTGCCGAGTTCACCTTGCCGGGTGGAATAGTGGCCAGTCAATCTCGCCAGCTCAACCGCGTAAAGCCCTCGGCGCGGAAACATCTGAAGGTGGGAGACCCGGAGCATACCAGCCCTAATCACTTCCCGGGGGGAACTACGTACTGTGGTTGACTCCGCGACGGGTGCGGCAGAAAATCTGAATATGCGCGCCATTCTGATTTCGCTCCTGACTTGCCTGTTGGCTCTTGCGAGCAATCCGGCGGGGATTCGCGCTCAGACCAGCGCTTCCGAGTCCGGAGAAGCGGAAGACACTCCCCATTACGTTCCTCCGCCGCCTTCGGAGTCGGTTGAAATCGGTAACTTCTATTTCCGCCGTAAGGACTACTCGGGGGCGCTCAGCCGGTATATGGAAGCGGTGACGGACGATCCCGACTATGCTCCCGCGTATCAAGCACTGGGCAAGGTGTATGAGAAGCTGGGGAAGAAGCGCGAGGCGCTTGCGGCGTACCAGAAGTACCTGGACGAACTGCCCTCGCAAAAGCAGGCGGATGAGGCCCGAAGCGTGCACAAGGCCATGCGGCGACTGGAACGCGAGCTGAAAACAGAAACCGAGCGCGCCGGGACGCGCCAGGCAAAATCATCCGTGCCAAAGCATTGAATCATTCGGCCGGGGTGGGGCCGGGGTTGTCAAAATAGTTGCGCAGGATGGCCGCGGCGCGATCGGCGTCTTCTTCCCTGACCAGCAGCGATACTTCCAGCACCGGCAGCAGTTCTGCTGAAGTCTCGCCGCCCAGGATGGACGGAATTCCGCGGGCCCGCAACAGCTTGCGCGCGAGGTCTGCATCGAGCGACGCTGTTCCGCCTGAAAACACTCGGATTCTTACGGTTTTAACAGGTGGACCCTCTTCATCAGGTCCGGCGCCCATCAGCGAGCGCAGCCACTCACCAAACGACCCACCGACGTCGGAGTCGGCTCCTTCTTCAACTTCCGGCGGCGACCCGGGCAGAAGATTAACCTGGCAATCCTCGCACTGTTTGACGCCTTGCACATATTCTGTCAAGCATTTCGGACAATAAGGCATGACGGCAAGCCGCCTTCCTGAGCGGAGTCAAAGGCCTTTGAACCCGATCAATCTTAGTATAGCGCCTGGCGACCCCGTTAGACGCGTGAGCAGCGTGTTGAATGAGTTTGGCCCTGGTAAACATGCTTCGGTATGTCTATTTCATCAGGCGCTCGCACTGGAATCATCCCGATAACTCAAACCTGTAAGCTATAATGGCAGGCCGCGGCCGCCGGCATACCGCCAAGAGACTATTTCAATTCAAGGAGGTCCACTTTCGTGCTTTATTTCAGGCTTCGCGTGCGTCTGCGCGCGGCTGTGACGGCCGTTGGACTCGCCTGCGGATTCGCGCTTTCTTGCAACACGCAACCGATTGTAACGCCGAAGCTCCAGCCGGAGTACGATCTGCTGATTGCCGGCGGCCACATCATCGACGGCAGCGGAAATCCCTGGTATGAAGGCTCCGTCGCAGTGAAAGACGGCAGGATAGCAGCCATCGGACGCCTGGTGAATCCCACCGCGCGCCGTGTGATTAATGCCACGGGCCTGGTCGTGGCCCCCGGCTTTATAGACCTCCACGCCCATAGCGACTACACGCTGCTCGTGGATGGCAATGGCCAAAGCAAAATCCGCCAGGGCGTGACTACGGAAATCATCGGCGAAGACGCTTCCGCCGGCCCGTTCGAAAGCGTCAGCCAGCCGGACGTGAGCAAAAGCCCGCGACCGCTGGGATTCAAAAGAAACTGGCAGACGCTGGGGCAGTACTTCGACGTTCTCCAGAAGCACGGCATCGCGGTGAACGTCGCGTCTTACGTCGGCGCGGGCCAGGTGTGGATGGACGTCATCGGGAACGTCAGGCGACGCCCAACGCCGGAAGAAATGAAAAAGATGGAAGACCTGGTGGCCGAGGCTATGCGTGATGGCGCCATCGGATTGTCCTCCGGCCTGATTTATGCTCCCAACATGTTCGAAACCCCCGATGATTTAATCCGGCTTGCGAGCGTGGCCGCACGCTACGGGGGAATTTACACCAGCCACATCCGCAGCGAAGGCGACGATGAACCGAAGGCGCTCGCAGAAGCCATTGAAATCGGTGGGAAAGCGCACCTGCCGGTACACGTTCTCCACTTCAAAATCACCGGCAAGAATAATTGGGGTCGAATGGTCGATCAGATCAAGATCATCGAGGCGGCGCGTGACCGAGGCATCGAAGTAACTGCCGACCAGTATCCTTACGTTGCCGGATGGACGCACCTTGAACAGTGCCTGCCGCCCAAATTTCTTGAAGGCTCGCCGGAACATCGCGTTGAATTACTGAAGGATTCCAGGGTGAGGGAAGAGATTCGCCGCGACATCGATCACGGGTTACCCGGCTGGACGAACAATGAAGTCGAGAGTACTGGTGGATGGCACGGCGTGATGGTTTCCACCCTGATGAAGCCGGAAGACAAGCAGTACGAAGGCAAACGCATGGACGAAGTGGCGCGCATGATGCATACAGACCCCGTGAACGCCCTGTGCAATCTTCTGGTGAACGAAGGCGGCACAGCCTATGCCATTTATTTCAATATGAGCGAGGCCGACGTCGAACTGGCAATGAAGCAGCCGTGGGTGGGAATCGGATCAGACGGCGTCGCCGTGAATCCCTCAACGGCGTTTATGGGCAAACCGCATCCACGCTGCTACGGAACGTTTCCACGCGTGCTGGGTGTGTACGTGCGCGAGAGAAAAGTTCTGACCCTCGCCGACGCCGTCCGCAAGATGACTTCCCTGCCCGCGCACATCGTGGGACTGAAAGACCGCGGGCTGCTTGCACCTGGCATGGCGGCGGACATCACGATCTTCGATCCCAATACCGTCATCGATAAGGCTACGTTCGAACACCCCAGCCAGTACCCCGAAGGCATTCCCTACGTCATCGTCAATGGCGTTATCGTCATCGATAAAGGCCAGCACACCGGCGCGAAACCAGGACGCGTGCTCTATGGCAGGGGAAAAGTTTAAAAGTGGAAATGAATCACGTCCATATCTGGAGGACAGGCTGCTGCCATGAGGAATTGGGCTTCAAGGCCAATCTGCATCGCAACCTGAAAGGGCAACGCAGCGCCGTATCATGCAGTCCGCGGATTAGCGAGATACAGAACTTTTTCCTGTCGTTACTGTCCTGCAGGTGCGCCGGCGACAAGCAATTCCGCCGCCTGCTTCAAGCGGTTTTGCAGATCTGTCACGCTTTCGGTGATGGATTTGCGGTGTTCGGCCATTCCGGCCTCGGCGATTTCGGCAAGCTGCCGCCGGTAGTTTTCGAGGGTTTCTTTCACGGAAGCCTCGAAAATTGAGCCAGCCTGCGCCTGCTGCTCTCGCAACATCGCGGCCGACGCGTTCACTTTTTCTGTAAGCTCCTGCAAAGCAGACTGGCATGTGCCGCGGAACTCGGTGGTTGCCCGTGCGCCGGCCTCGCCTGCCTCCCTCCTGATGCGGTCCATCACTTCGGTGTATTGCCCTTCGGAGACTTCGCGAAGTTTCGACTCAAACTGCGCCACGGCCTGGTCCTGCGATCGGCGCACTGCGGCTCCAGCTTCCTGGGCAATGTGCGGCTCGATCCATCCGATCGTCTCCTCAACAATGGCGGTGATTTGCTCCTTCGTCGCTGCCAGGCATCTCTCCCGCATGGCAGCAAGGTCCTGGTCGAATCCCTTGAGCTTATCTTCCAATTGCGTCGCGTTCTGCACGACGGATTCGTGGGCGGAGCGGCCAGATTCCTGAATCCGCCGGAGGACTTCCTCCGCCTCCTGTTGCAGGAACGACTTGAATTCATCTTTGGCCAGCCCGCTCGCTTCCTCAGCCTGCTGGCGCAGGCGCTGAAGCGAGGATTCGGCGATTTCTGCAACCGTCCGCTGCATGCGCGCGGAAATTTCGGGCAAATGCGTTTCCCCAGCGTCGGAGGCCAGGGCTTCGATCCTGCGGACGAAGCCCTGCGCCGTCTGGTCTGCCGTGTTTTGCAGCCTCTCCTCCAGGGCGGCGGCCGTTTCATCAAGCCGCGTCTCGACCTCCACGAGAGAATTCCCAACCCGCTCCCGGATTCCTTGCTCGAATTTTCTCGCCGCATCGTCTGCCGCCGCTTCCAGCCTTTCCACCGCTGTCCTGGTCACGGAATCGGCGTTTCGTTCGCAAATCTGGTGAGACGCCTGCTCGAGCGTGCTGATATGGGCCTCCAACGAGGCAACTGTTTCCTGGAGCTTCTTTTGAAACAACTGCTCCTGCTCACCAAGCAATTCCTGGATCCGTTGCTGGACGGTCCCGGTAAACCTCGCCGTTACTTCCTCGACATAGGGCTCCAGCATCTTCTCGATCTGGACTGGAATGGGTGTCTCTGTCCCCTTGCACGTCATCCAAACCCAGCGGGCGAATTCGTCTGTCTGGGCCTGCACGAGTTGCACAACGCGCTCACGGCTTTGCTTCGAAACCTCGACTGCGAGTTGGTCCAGCCCAGCGCGTTCAAGGAGCTTTTCCTTGTATTCCACCGCTGCCCGCTCAATCTGCGCACCCATTTCCTTTTGGATTTCCGCGAGTGCCGCCCGGGCCTGCTGCTCGGCAGTCTTGGCCATCTCAGAGACCGTAGTAACGGAAAAGGCTTCGAGTTCGTTGCGGATACGGTCTTTCAGCGTCGTGCAATCCAGGCGGGAAATGGAATCTGAGAAGCCCTTGGAATCGGGCACCGGCTGTGGCAGTTCGACGCCCGAAACCCTCGATATAGCCCTCAGTACCTCCTGGAGACTTTTTTGGAGGCGGTCGATGTCAGCCTGCCAAGGCCTGTCGATTTTTGCAGGCTCGGGCGGGCGACCGGGCCCGCCCTTGAGATTGATACCGCCTCGAATGGCACGAAGCTCATCGGCAAGCGACAGTGGTCCTCTCATCTTTTATTCGGCCACCGGCCACGCGCATCTCTTCTGAGGGATTTTTGCTGGAAAAGCTCGAATGACGCGCCATGGGGACCGAGCGGCTCCTCCTTGTTGGAATTGGGCTTTCAGGCCTCAATCAGCCTGGACGGAGCGGCCATTCCCACCTGGCGCAAAATGGGAAGGGTCTATCCCAAGCCGCTAAAGAACATCGAAAACAATTATGCTTCTCTCGCGGCCGTTACCGGATATCGTTGACTCACCGCGATCAGCGGGCGAAGCTCGCAGAACTCGTGCCGGCCGGCTGGAAATGGACAGCCGAACACTGTCACTTGAAAAGATTGTATGCCAGCACCCGCATTTGCTCACTGGCCTTAGCTGCCCGAGTCTGGATGATGAGGAAGAGCAGCCATCTAGCCGCGAAGCGCCTACAATGATCAACCAACCTAGCTTAGATCGTCAATCAGGTAAACACCTGATTATTAGTCAGTATATTCACTCGCCAACAAATGTCCCTTGGCTCTCACTCCTGCCGTCTTAATGCGGGCAACCGCGCTTACCGCATCCAGCGGAACCAACTTAAAGCTTTGCTCCCGCCTTGCAAAACTCAGCGCTCGCCGCAAAAGTTCCGTCGCTGTGGCGAAAATGCTTCGGTCTCGGTGTATGATTGTGCGACAACTCGCAAGAGGGCGATGAGCGTATGTCCATCGAGAACATTCGGCGCTTGAAATCAGCGCACTTTGGAGGACGGAGTTGAAACGCATCAGGATAATTGCGGTTGGTTTTCTGATTCTGGCCGGAACGGCAGTCGGAGTGATTCTGGCAAAGTATGTTTTTGCGGCGCAGCGCACGCAGGCGGTGGACCCGCAGGAAGCGGAGGACCTGGCGGCGCTGGCGAAAGTGGGACCCGTTGATACGCACGCGCACGTGTTTCAGGACGTGCCTGCCTATTACGAATTCATGAAGCAGATCAACCTGCGCATTGTCGATATCTGCGTTGTGGGCCGAAAAGACGAACCGCCATATCAGACGCAGGCAGCGCAGTTCCGGATGGCGATGACCGTGCATAACCACTCGAACGGCCGCGCAGCGGTATGCACGACATTCAATCCGTACACCTTTGAGGACAAGAACTTCGATCAGAACACGATCAATACCCTCAATGATAACTTCCGCGAAGGCGCGATTGCGGTAAAAATCTGGAAGAACATCGGCATGGAACTCAAGTGGCCGTCGGGCAAATACGTGATGCCGGACGACCCCATCTTCGAGCCGATCTATAAGGACATTCAGGCGCACGGCAAGACGCTGATTGCGCATCTTGCCGAGCCAGACACCTGCTGGAAACCTTTCTCACAGATCGGCCCGCAGAACCCTGACTACAACTACTATAAGCACAACCCCTACTGGTACATGTACGGCAAACCGGGCGCGCCCTCCAAGACGGAAATCCTGAAGGCGCGTGACCATCTGCTCGAAATGAATCCACATTTGCGGGTTGTGGGCGCACACCTCGGCAGCATGGAAACGAATGTGGATGAAATCGCAAAGCGCTTCGACCGCTATCCCAATTTCGCAGTGGACACGGCCGCGCGCATCCGCTATCTGATGGCGCAGCCCCGCGAAAAAGTGCGGGGGTTCCTGATTAAATATCAGGACCGCATCTGCTTCGGGACAGACGGGGAGATACGGCACAACGACAATCCTGATGAATCAATCAGGCACTGGAAATATCAGTACGCGATGAGCTGGAAATATTTCGCGACGAACGAGACGTTCGAATACGAAGGCCTTACGGTCCATGGCCTGGACCTGCCTCCGAGCGTGGTCCGCAAAATATACCACGACAACGCCGTGCGATGGTTTCCCGGGCTGATGGCCAAAGGTGAGTGAGGGCGCAACGTGCGATACGCCCTCGATCAGGCATTGCCGGACGTGTCCTTAGCTTCGATGCAGGATGGCGTAGTGATGAAGAACCCGCTCGCATGATAGTGGGGAAGACGAATCCTCGCAGACGTCATCGAAGGAACAAAATCGCTCTTTGGAAAGCGGCGCTCCTGCGCTGCCTCCCAAAGAGCCCCATCATACTACGCGAGCCTGCTTCCTTAGCTGAACCAATCGCCTGCCCACGGAGCCACTCCTGTATTCAAGAGCACACCCTCCGTCGCAAGCCATTGACCCCACTCCGTTCGCAATTAAAATTCGTGTGACAGTTCGAACGAAGCTATTTGCTCAGTTCTGCGCGGTTGTGTTTTGCCCATGCGCTGTTGGTCGGAACTTCCTTCATCGTCTCTGTTCCACACGGGCACTTGCCTTCTTTTTTGGACATCGCCATGCATGGGCAGGATTTCGTTCCCCCGCAGGCGCAAACGTAAACGGTTGATGCTTTCTTGGCGCTCGATGACTCAGCCTGGCGGGGCAGCGCACTTCCCGCCTGCGTAATTCCCAGGATCAGCGCAAGTGCCATTCCGAGTAAAACTGCTTTACCAGTAGAGCTGACTTTAGCCCTCATCCGTCGTGCCCTCCTTCAGCAATGAATTTCACCCCGATGTGCCAATCCTACTAGCCCTCACAAAGCAAGTCAAGCAAGTGTAAAGAACCGCTCGACTGCGTTGCCACAATAGAACAGTGGTGGAAGGGTTGCCCGTTCGACCTAAAGCCCGGCACACAGGGAGTTCAAAATTGGCATCTGAGATGTTATGCTGTTCGGTCAATTGCAGGGCGGGGCACGAACAACAAAAGATGGCTGAACACGACGGGGAGGTCTGGATAAGAATCCTATGGATAATTACAGACAAGAAAACTGCGCGAAAGGTCTTGGGCTGCTTGCATGCTCGCTCGCGGTCTTACTGGTTGTCAGCAGCGCGTGCACCAGCAGTAAGCAACCGTCTGCTGGCGCGGGAAGCCAGAAGGCTGAAACCCAGCAGGAAGCTGGAATTCAAAGGAGGGTCTTTGGGGAAATGCCCAACGGACAGGAAGTCAATCTCTATACGCTCGAAAACACAAATGGCATGAAGGTGGGGATCATCAACTACGGGGGGAGGATTGTTTCACTCCTTGCGCCTGATCGAAACGGAAAGATGGCCGATGTCGTCCTCGGCTTCGACAATCTGCCGGACTACATGAAGTACAACACCTATTTCGGAGCCCTCATCGGCCGTTTTGGCAACCGCATCGGCGGCGCGAAGTTTACGCTGGATGGCAAGGTCTATCATCTTCCGGTCAACAACGGACCCAATAGCCTGCATGGCGGCACCGACGGATTCGACAAGAGGTTCTGGACGGCGCGTGAAATTCCCGGTAGCGAGCCCGCACTCGAACTCACCTACGTCAGCAAGGATGGAGAGGAGGGTTATCCCGGAAACCTCACTGCCAGGGTTGTGTACACGCTGACCTCGGACAATTCTCTCAAAATCGACTATAGCGCGACCACCGACAAAGACACGGTGGTTAACCTGACCAACCATTCTTACTTCAACCTGGCCGGGGAAGGAAACGGCGACATCCTCAAGCAGGTGCTCTGGATTAACGCAGACAAGATGACGCCCGTCGATGCTACGCAGATCCCGACCGGGCAGATTGTCAGCGTGGCCGGCACGCCGTTTGACTTCCGCAAGCCTACCCCGATTGGAGCGCGCATCAATGAGAACAACGAGCAACTAAAGATCGGCAAAGGTTACGACATCAATTACGTCCTGAACCGCAAGGGGCCGGGACTGGAACTGGCAGCCCGCGCATACGATCCCGATTCGGGCCGCGAACTTGAGGTTTACACTACACAGCCGGGCCTTCAGTTCTACAGCGGAAATTTCCTCGACGGCACGGTGCACGGTAAAGGCGGGAAGGTTTATGGATTCAGATCGGCCTTTTGCCTTGAGACACAGCACTTTCCCGATTCGCCCAATCATCCGAACTTTCCGTCAACCGAGCTGAAACCAGGACAGACGTATCACGAGGTCACTGTCTTTAAATTCACGACAACCAGCAAGTAAGCGCGTTGCAGCCCTTTATTTCGTGGCTCAACGAGGGGTAGTTCCCGGCCGGGCTTTGCCGAGGGCCAGGCCGGGAGCCTTTTCCTCCTGAGCTTTGGGCCGTGACCGCACGCAGACACACAGTCCCTCGCTCTTTCGCTCCCTCTCCGCATCCATAGCGCAACTCTCATCTTTCGTTCCAACAGATAATTTTCAGTCAACATCGGAGTTCACCTTTGGGCGGCGCCGGCGTCAAATTATAGATAGCTGCGCTCCGTCGCACCGTCCGTGGTGACGAGCTAAATCCGGCTCAACCACAAAAAGGGGCGCAATCTCAGGAGGAAATTAAGAGATGAAGAAAGTGCATCTGTTTGCGATGTTGATTGCTTTGGGTGTGATCGCATGGGGCATCCCGACAGTGAATGTTCAGGCAACAAGCCACAACGCCGTATTTACCGCTCAGGAGGATGAACCGGCAGAACCATCAGCACAGGAAACAGAAACCCAGACCTTCACTGGGCGGATCATGAACAACAACGGCAAGTACAC
Source organism: Terriglobia bacterium (assembly GCA_035652895.1). Lineage (GTDB taxonomy): Bacteria > Acidobacteriota > Terriglobia > UBA7540 > UBA7540 > SCRD01. The sequence continues at coordinate 25,774 of DASRCX010000059.1, read as the reverse complement.
ATTGCATAGCGAGGATGGAAAGACTTATCAACTTGACGATCAGGACAAGGCCAAAAACTTTGACGGGAAAAAGGTGAAAGTCACCGGCTCGCTGGACGAAGAGAACATGACAATCCATGTGAGCGAAATCGAAGAGGTTGAAGCTTAAGCGAACTTTACACAAATCGCAGAATGAACGGGAGGCCGGTCGTGCGCCGGCCTCTTCCGGTGCCTCCCCCAAAAAGGGTCTATCCCAGCAGCGGGTGAACTATGGAAACACACGCTAGGACATACCCGCACCGCCTAACTTCCCCAAATCCTTCCCTCATGGATTTGTCAGGATCCTTACACCGTATGCGGGCACGCTAATTTCCCCGGACACTGCATTGCCGGCCAGAGCGTCATGCATCGCTTTACCGAGCGAGACCGATTGCGCCTTGCCAGTGTAATTGAGAAGGAAAACAATCTTCCTCCCAGGCTTCTCGCGCGTCATCATTTCGACGCCGGCAGGCAGTTGAGGGCCGAGCACAACGCCTGCTGCCGCCGCAATGCGGGAGGTGAGATGATCGTAGAAAGCGGCCCCTTGCGCCTCTGTGCCAACGTAGATTACGTTGCCCTTGCCAAATTGATTCATCGTTACGGCAGCTTGGCCGGCATAGTAACGCTCGCCATAAGCGGCAAGCACACGTGCAGTTTGCGGCGTGAGAATATCGAACCAGACTCCGGCGGGATAACTTACTCCATCCATCACGATTTTCTGGTCCTGCGTGGTTTGAGGATCGTAATCGTGGATCGCAATCCCGGCAAGCTGGGCAAGCGGACCCGGCAGCGTCTCCGTGGTGAAAACGTTATGCTCGTCCTTGGCACCTGACCGGTAGCTCAGCACCAGCACGCCACCGTTGGTGACGAATTCCGTGAGCTTCCGCACGAGGTCCGCATCCAACACAAAAAGTGACGGCGCTACCAGGACCTTGTATTTTGCAAAACTGTCCTTAGGGAAAACCACATCCACGTTCACTCCGCGGCGGCGAAATGCATTGTAATAAGCTTGCAGTTGCAGGTCATAATTAAAGTCCTTTGTGAGGGGCTGGATCTCGAAGGCCCATCGGCTGTCTGGCGAAACAAGTACCGCCACGCTCGAAGCTACGTGTGAGCCTTCAAGCAGCGGCGTGAGGCGTTGGATTTCCTTACCCATTTGCGAAATGGTCTTGTAACGCGCGTTGGGATAACTGTCCTGGTCCAGAATGCCCTGCCAGTATTGCTCAGTCCCGTAAGTCGATGTTCGCCAGCGAAAGAAGCAAACCCCGTCCGCGCCGTGCGCCACCGACTGATATGCCCAGACCCGGTAGAGTCCCGGCGGGGCCTGATATCCCCAAAACGTGGTCCACCCAGGCAGTCCACCCTCCTGCTCCATCACCATGAAGTTCTCATTGTTTTTTGAGCCGCGCATCAGGTCGTGGGCCAGTGCGGGGCCGAAATAATCGGCCTGATCGTGGCGGATCATTGGATAGTTGTCCCAGGCAACGAAATCAATCCCCTCGTTCAGCTTTGAATAATCCACTGCGCTGAACATGCCCATTTCATTCGTAGTGATGGCCTTGCCGGGAGCAATCCGACGCAGGATGCGGGCCTGAAGGTTCAGATAATCATCGGTTGATTCGCTGAAGAAGCGATGGTAATCGAGTTCCAGGCTTGGATTATGGACACCAAACAGCGTGTTCCAGGGTAGCGGAACCTGCGACCAGTCGGTATAGGTGTGTCCCCAGAAAACCGTACCCCAGGCTTTATTCAGGACGTCCAGCGTTTTGTATTTTCCGCGGCACCAGTTCTGAAAGGCCGCGAGGCAATAGTTGTCATAACAATAGGGATTGCCGAGTTCATTGTCGATCTGAAAGCCGATGACGTCGGGATTATCTTTGTAATGTTCGGCCAATGCAGTCACAATCCGCCTTGTCGCTTCAATGAAATGCGGATTGTGCAGGCAGTAGTTCCGGCGCGACCCAAAGCGATAGCGGATGCCGTTTTCGTCCGTTGCCGCAATGTCCGGGTATCTGGCATAGAGCCAAGCCGGGGGCGCCGCCGTTGGCGTGCCCAGAACCACACGAATGTCGTGGGCGGCCAGAACTTTGATTGCACGGTCGAGCCATGAAAAATCAAATCGCCCGTCTTCAGGCTCCATCTTGACCCAGGCGAATTCGCCCATGCGGACAAAGTTGATTCCGGCAGCATGCATCATTTCGGCGTCTTTGGTCCACTGGCTATCGTTCCAAGCCTCGGGATAGTAATCCGCACCATAAATAAACTGGCCATGATTTATCCGGATAAGGTCAAACGAACTCGATGGCATCTGTTGCTGGGCTGCAAGGCTGTAACCAACGCAGATGAATACCGACACGACTGCGCCTGCAATCCCGACGGACTTTCTCATGGTTTGTCTCCTGATAGTTAACATCTCATCCAAAACAAGGCTCTCGTTGGAGCCCCCAATTGCGGTGACAGGGCAGAGATTATATCGTCCCAGGAAGTGTTTTCAACCGATTGTGAAACATGGGGGCGTTAGTTGGGTGATCGCCAGGATTGACCGGGATCAACGGGAAGTCAAAAAGCTCCGCGGAAGTAGAGTGGAAAAGATGGCCTGATGTGGCGTGCTTATGCTACCGCTGTCTGTGCATGTCGCGCTCTGCGTTCCTGCACAAAGCACACGGCCCGGCGCACGATTTCGGAAACGGCATCCGGATCAAACGGTGTGTCGAGGCAGTCAAAGGCCCCGTATGCAAGGGCCGCCTGGCGAAGTTCAGGGTCCTTCGAGCCGGCAACAACCATTGAGCAAACAGGTGCTGGAGCGACTTCAGCGAGGTTCAAAGCGTCGATCCATGTGCCGTCCGGAAGCTTTGTGTCTGTAAACATCAGGTGCGGATGGGTTTGCTCCAGCAACTGCGCCGCTTTGGCACAATTACCCACGCTGAAGGTATCTATGCCAAGTCCTTTCAAAATCTGCTTGAGCGCCTCGCAAGGTTCGGCGCTCTCATGGATCATCAAAGCAAACACATGGCTTGGCAAGGTCTTTCTCCCTATTCGAAGGGTCTCTTTTCCATGTATCTTGCGAACCCAAAATTCGTCGGCGAAAGTCGGTGAGCAGGACTGGATGGACACCGACTTTCAAACTTCGAAACAAGTTCCGTGGGCCGGCGCATCCAGCGCACCGCTCGTTCTCGTAATTCCTGGATAGTGACTTTTTAGGATGAGTTCACACGAAAGTCCATCAGGTAAAAACCTGAGTTCTCGGTTGGGCAACGATTGCGTGATAAGTTTCCCCGCAACAAACACTTGCTGCCTAGTAAAATCATGAACCTCTAAGTTGCGTCACAAGGCATCGTGGCGCTCGTCACAGTTTGCAATTGCGATGGAAAGATAAATTGGAATCCGTGGGGAGCGAAGTGTCTCCCATGGAGGTCAACACCATGCAAACCAGGGTTCTTTCACTTGTGATAGCAGCGCTGTTCTTCGCGTCTTTCCTGCCGGCGCAGGGCCGTGGAGGCGGAGGAGGCCAGCGTGGCGGCGGCCAGGGGCAGGGTGCCGGTATGGGTCAGGGACAGCAACAGAGAGGCGGGCAGGTGGGGTCGCCCTCAGGAAAAGCTGCTCGGCAGAAGGACCGGGACCGTATTCGCGCTACCGACCAGCAGCGCGACCGGCTTCGGACCTGCGACCAGACAGCGAAGCAGATCCGCACCCAGGCCCGCGAGATGGCGCGCGACGCAAGCGGCTCGAAATTCAATGCCGACCAGGCGCGCCAGCAGCGCGACCAACTGCGCCAGCGGCTCGAGACCATGCAACAGGAGCACGAACAACTGATGAGTGAACTCTCAGCAGACCAAAAGGAGGCCCTCCAGAACCGCATCCAAAATATGGAGCGAATGCGGGAAAGGGTAAATAATCAATTCCAGGAAATGGACCGCGAACTGAATCAGGATAACCCGAATGCCGCCCAGGTGCGGCAGCAAGCGCGCGAAATGGAACAGGCCATGAAGGAATGGCAGAACGAATATCGCAAAATGAGCAGCGAGATGGGAGCAGGTTCCTGAAAACCAAGGTGAGGAGAAAACGGATGAATAAGATGAATCGATTGAAACTTACACTTCTCCTGTGCTTTGTGGCCGTTATCGTTGTGCCGGTCGCTTACGCTCAAATGGGTCCGGGACCAGGAAAGCGAACCAGGTTTTACAATCCAGCGGCAGAAACCACTGTTAAGGGAACGGTTGAGGAGGTAAGGACGGTCACCGGACGCGGGGGTTGGAACGGGATCCACTTGACCCTGAAAGCAGAGGGCAAAACTCTTGATGTTCACGTTGGCCCGGCGGCCTTTCTGAAAGAGAAGGGTTTCACTTTTGCCAAGGGCGATCAGATCGAAGTCACAGGAGCAAAAACTCAGTTCGGCGGGACGGAAGCGATCATTGCGCGCGAAGTGAAGAAGGGCAGCGAAACGCTCGTCCTGCGGGATGCCCAGGGCATTCCCGAATGGTCAGGCGGACGGCGCCGCTGACTCTGTGAGATGAGAAGTGGATCGGAAGGGAAAGCCGAAATATCCCTCCCGTTCCTTTCACCCTCTGCCTTATTAAGCTGGAGAAAAGATCACAGCCGCGCCCCCACCCGGGGCAAGATGAAGAGAGAGTGTGTCTGTCGCTCTGACGCGCTTTGTCTGGATGCTGAGGCTTTTTGCGTCCCGGTCGGCATTGGGGCCGTCAGCGAAGATCTGGGCGTTCCATTCCCCGGCGCCCAGAAAGCTGAGCGGAACATTCATGTCGCGCGGCGTCCAGTTCGTCATGCTTCCCAGAAACCATTGGCTCCCATGCTTGCGGGCGACCGTAATGTATTGCGAAGGTTCGCCGTCCAGCACTCGGGTTTCATCCCACACGGTCGGAACTTTTTCCAGAAACTCGAACCCGGGCTGGCCGATGTAATCTTCCGGATAATCCGAAAGCATCTCCAGCGGACTTAGGTACACCACGTACATTGCCAACTGGTTTGCCCTTGTTCCCTGGCACATGGGCTGGATGTTGCGAGGCACGAACTGATCGCGCGTGGCGTTGTCGAAGCACCCCGGCGTGTAATCCATCGGACCGGCAAGCATGCGGGTGAAGGGTATGGTCGTGAGGTGCTCAGGAGTTTCGCGGCGGCTCCATTTGTTGTATTCCATTCCCATTACGCCTTCCCGGGTAAGGAGATTAGGATACGTCCGCCGCAGGCCATCCGGGGGATAAGCTCCATGAAAATCCACTACCAGATGATATTGTGCAGCGGTCTTAACGGCGCGATGGTAGAAATTCACCATTTCCTGGTCATTGCGGTCCATAAAATCAATCTTCACGCCCGCCACGCCCCACTTCTCGAAGAGCGGAAAAGCCTGGCCCATCTGCTTGTCAACCGCTGACCAGTTCATCCAGAGCAGGATCCGGACATTTCGCTTCTTTGCGTAAGCGAGGATGGCAGGCATATCAATCGTGGGCACCGTCCGCGTGATGTCTTTCTCCGGCGACCACCCGGCGTCAATCAACATATAGGGGAGATGTGCTCTGGATGCAAAATCGATGTAATGCTCCATTGTCGCAGTGTTCATGCCGGGCTTGAAGTTCACTCCGCTGGCATAGCTTCCTGACCACCAGTTCCATGCAGACTTGCCCGGCTTGATCCATGACGTGTCAGCAATGGCCGAAGGTGGGTTCAAGTTCAGGATGATATCGTCCGACTCGATCAGCCCTCCGGGAGTAGAATTGACCATCACAACATCCCACGGTGTGAGCTTCGGCGTGGTGCCGATGACGGCTTCATCGGAATGCCCCGGCAAAGGTGAGAGCCTGGTCATCAGCGCGCCCGGATTTCCCTGCACTCCCCCAAGGTACATCCCCGCGTAGTCGTCCACGTCTGCCTCAAGGATTGCAGCCCACGGGCCGCTCGGCAGATGAACCAACAAGGGAATACCGATGATTGAAGCAGGCTTGATCTGATCCAGCGTGATCGGCTGAAATTCGCTTTCGTAGCTGGTCGTGTAACTGCCGAGATCGAGTGCGAAAGCCGAGGGGTTGCCGGGGAAGAAGAAGCCCGTGTCCTCCGAAGACAAAGTGAATTCCCCCAGCGCATCCTGCCTCGGCAGCGAATAACGCAGCGCGATTCCTGCGTTATATGCGCGAAAGATGAGATCCATCCGCCGCCCGGGTGATTGGCGCTCGCGGAGAGAGACGATAAGTTCATTGTAATGGTCCCGAACCGCTCGGTCCGCTCCAAACTCATTTGTCCAGGTGGAGTTGTGCGAATCCTGATGCGAGCCTGTAATTTCAAAATCGTGGTCCAGGGCAGGCTGGCCTTTGAAATCAAGGCCGAGAGGCGAGTCTGTGAGGACGGGCTCGCCCTGGTATGAAACACGGTAGTAAGCGCGCACGCCGGGCAGATAGGGCTGGGGATTCTCCTTCAATTCGAAAGTGAGCGTGAGCCTGCCGTCGGGCGAAGTTACGCTCAAAGGCTGCGCGGCAGGAAGATTGGCCGGAACAATCAGCAGAAGCCACCCGTAAAGGCCGAACACTCTAACGACAGCACGAATTCCCCTCCTCATGAACTATCCTCCCGGTTTGACTTTTTTGGTCGCCATGCAGGAAATCGCAGGCGCTGGTCCCGTGTTTGCCGCCGTAGCGAGGCCGGCCTATTCCGAGAAAATCTTCTTCAGCCGTTCCCGGACGCGCAGGTAGTCCGGAAACGCCCTTTCCGCTTTGCGAAAAGCCCGTGAGTGGACCACCCGGCGAGATCCATTGCGCTCCAGCGGAATCCGGATGTGCAGCATCTCATGAAAAACCAGATATTCGACAATTTCAAGCGGAATCGATTCGGAATCGAGGACCTTGCTGATCGTAATGGTGTGATGAGCGGGATCATAGCGGCCGAGCACCCGGCGCGAAGGCTTCGTACTCCAGCCAATGCGGCAGGGGCCGAGCGATCCCTCGAAGAAGCGCTGGTTCAATCGCGAGTAGATTTCGGCAAGATCGTAATGTCGCCCCCGCGCAGGCAGCAAGCGAACCCGGCTGCGCAAGCGGCGAGCTTCATCGACGCGCCGTCGTACTGCCGGATCGAGCACGTAGGCCATGTAACATTCCCGCGCCTCTTCAGACGCCCTGCAGCGGAAAAGCTGCGCGAGGAGAATCTCCGCGAGCGCTTCGAGCACGATGGGAGGTGCTTCCGCCAGAACGTCTGAGATGCGGACTTTTGCGCGGTTGCCCCGCAGGGCAATCTGACTGCGCAGGCTGGAAAACGGGCGGTATTCGATGTGAAAGTCCGGCTCCGCGCGCCTGAGTCCCAGTCGGCGATACACTCGTGAAAACAAAAATGCCGCGGATGCGGCCGGCTGGATGGGCAGCAGAAGTTGCCGGTTTTCAGTGGAAAAAGAACGAGCTTGCGATTGAGACATTAATGGTCGCTGGAATCGTCGGAATTCTCTTTCTTGCGCTGCTTGTTTCTCAACCTCCGCTCTTTCTTGTTGAGCTTTTCCTGCTCCTTGCGCTGCATCTTCAACTCGCGCTCCTCGGCTTTCGCGGTGGCCTTCATTTCCGGGAATTTCTTGTCCTGCGCCGCCAGGGCCTGGGTCGCACCATCCAGTGTATCACTCATATCAGCGATCGCGTCGCGCAACGAACTCGAGTCGGTCTTGGCTTCCGCGCCCCCGGAGGTCTGAAAGTGCCGCAGAACTTCCAACTGTTTCGGCCCTTCGTCCAACAGTGCCCGGAGGCCCTTGCGCATGTCGCCGTCGTGGTCGTACTGGTATTGGATCCAATCCTTCAGCTCATTGTCGATTGAGATGTACTCGTTGAGCAGTTCATCAAAATTATCGCGCGTGTCGCCGTTCGAGTTGATGGCGGCTTCCATGCGGCTCAAACGGTCCTGCTGAAATGAAAGATACACCTTAATGCGCTCGGAGGGGTCCTGAGCATCGCGAAGCTTATTAACCTCTTCTGAGGTCAGATAATCCTGGTTCTGCGCCAGCGCCCGCAGAGGAAGAAACAGGACAAAGACCGCCAGGATGAATTCAAATCGAAGTGAAGCTCGTTTCATGACTTTAACGCGCGGGCGCTGACTCGGTTCGAACTCTTGGGCGCCTGCTGATGCTTGCTTTTTCCCTTTTGGGGGAAGCCCGTCGGGAAAAGCGCCTCAAGGACCTGATTGTGGACCTCGCTGCTTTCCCTGGCGACGTCCTTGATGGCCTCACTCTCCGGATAAGGGACACGGCGCCTCAGGTCTTCCAGGAAGCGGCCGTCTTCGCGCAATGCAATCTCGATGTCTTTTAAAACTCCCATGTGCTTGCCGCCTTGCGCCCCCTCGATCGTGGCCCAGGAATTTCTGACCTGTTCGAGATACTGATCGAGAAACGATTTCCCTTCGGAGAAGTTGCGCTCCCGATATGCTGCGTCTGCGTCGGTCAGCTTCAGCCTGGCCAGCCGAATTTGGAGACGCGCCTTCTTGCCGGGGTTCCGTTCCCGTTCGATTTTCGCCGCCAGGCTCCTTTCTTTTTCCTGATTCCTGGCAGGTGCGCCATAAGTGAGGGCCTGCCCGAGAATAGCAAGACAAATGACGGAAGTAACTATCGAAGCCTTTCGATCCATCACGGATATTATAGCGGCTCATGCGACCACCGCTGAACGAGTTTGCAACCGGGTCGAACCTGAGGGCCCCTTGCAACGCCCCTCGGGATGTTCCGGACGGCAGGTCTGCCCCAAAATACCGGGGGATGCTACGCGCGTGCAAGTTCAGATGAAAAGTAACGTGCGAGGAATTTCCCGGTGTAGGACTCGGCGCAGGCAGCAACCTCCTCGGGAGGCCCGGCGGCAACCACATGACCACCTCTGTCACCGCCTTCCGGGCCGAGATCGATAATCCAGTCTGCGGCCTTCAGAACGTCCAGGTTGTGCTCGATGATCAGCACCGTTGCGCCAAGGTCGATCAGGCGGTTGAACGCTCCAAGGAGCTTCGCAATGTCATCGAAATGGAGGCCCGTGGTGGGTTCATCAAAAATAAAGAGCGTTTGTGACGTGGCAGGATGTGCCATGTGAGCCGCCAGCCGCACGCGCTGAGCTTCGCCGCCGGACAACGTCGTCGCCGATTGCCCAAGCCGCAGGTAGCCCAGCCCCACTTCGTCCAGAACTCGCAGCTTATTGACCACAGATGGCACGCCGGCAAAGAAAACAATCGCCTCCTTCACGGTCATCTGGAGAACTTCGTGAATGTTCTTTCCTTTATATCGCACCTCCAGGATCGATGGCTTGAAGCGTGTGCCGTGGCACTCCTCGCAAACCAGTTCGACGTCGGCCAGGAACTGCATTTCCACGGTTATCGTGCCGTCCCCTTGACAAGTTTCGCACCGGCCTCCGGGAATGTTGAAAGAAAAGTGGCCCGCGGTAAAGTTGTGCTTCTTCGCTTCAGGAACGGAGGCAAACACTTCACGTATGCCGTCGAAGGCCTTGATATAAGTCACCGGGTTTGAGCGTGGCGTGCGGCCCAACGGAGACTGGTCAACCAGAATGATTTCCGAAAGTTTTTCGTCGCCTTCAACGGAATCGAGTTCCGGCTTGGGCATGGCCACGCCGCGTCGCGACATGAGCGCGTTATAGAGCACATCATGCACAAGGGTCGATTTCCCCGACCCTGATACGCCGCTGATGCAGACCATCAGCCCCAAAGGAATATCCACGTTGATCGATTTCAGGTTGTGCTGCCGTGCACCTCGGATCCGGAGCCACATCTTGCCCGGCTTACGCCGCTCAACCGCCGCAGGCACGCTCAGTTCGCCGGTCAGATAGCGCCCGGTTAACGAGTGCGGATCCTTGACAAGCCCCTCATAATCTCCGGCATAGACAATGCGGCCACCGTGCTCGCCCGCACCGGGGCCCAGGTCCAACACCCTGTCAGCGTTGCGAATCATTTCCGGATCATGCTCGACAACAAGAATCGTATTTCCGATGTCGCGCAGATTCTTGAGGATATCGATTAGGCGACTGGTGTCCCTGGAATGGAGGCCGATGGATGGCTCATCGAGCACGTAGAGCGTCCCCACCAAATTGGAGCCGAGCGCGGTGGCAAGCTGAATACGCTGCGATTCGCCGCCGGAAAGTGTGGAAGCTAGACGATCAAGCGTCAGATATTCCAGACCCACTTTGTACAAGAAGTCCAACCGTGACCGGATTTCTTCAAGCACTCGTTCCGCAACCTTAAGCTTAGCGGGGCTGAGATTCAGATTGTTGAAGAAAGCTCGCGCTTCCTGAATGGACAGCCTGCAGACATCAACAATGTTTTTGCCCTCGATGTAGACATTGAGCGCCTCGCGGCGCAGCCGGCCACCGTGGCACTCCGAACAAACTGCATAGCCGCGGTAGCGGCTGAGAAACACTCGAATGTGGAGTTTGTATTTTTTCCGCTCAAGGTATTTGAAGAACCCGCGCACACCGATGAACTCATCATCGCCGTCCATGACCCATTGCTGCTGACTGGGAGAAAGCTGGTGGAACGGCACATTCAAGGGGATGCCTTTTGCGCGCGCGGCTGATCGCAATTCCTGCTGCAATCCCCGGTAACGCGGTTTGGTCCACGGTTCAATGGCCCCTTCGGCGAGCGTCTTCCGTTTGTCGGGAACCACCAGGTCCGGGTCGAAATCGATCGTATTTCCAAATCCCTGGCAGCGTGGGCAGGCGCCGGCAGGATTGTTGAAAGAAAAGAAGGATGGCTGCGGCTCAGGGAAAGCGGTCCGGCACCGCTTGCACTCAAACCGCTCATTGAAACTCAGCCACTCGGATTTTTCTTCCGGCGTTCGCGGCAGCAAGGCAATGATCGCTTCGCCGCCTTCGCGATAGCAGATTTCAATGGAATCGATCAGGCGCTGGCGGATATTAGAATGAACGCTCAGCCGGTCAACCAGCGCATACACGGGCTTGCGAAAATCAATGTCCAGCAGCGACTCGGGCGTAGAAAATTCAAAGACCCGGTCATCCTGAAACAGCCGGTTAAACCCGCGCTGGCGCAGGAGAAACAGATGGCGCTTGAGCGATTCGCTGATGGCGACAGGCCCGGTGGCGGCCGACTTTCCGGAGTCCGAAGAGGATTTTGGTTTCCGCGCTCGACCGCGTGAACCGGCCTTTTGACCCGGTATTGTTCCTTCGTCTCCAGGCGTTGCAAGAGCCTCTTCAGCATTCAGCTGGAACAATACATAAAACCTGCGCCCTTCCTCCAAACTCAGAATGCGGTCGGCAATCCCGTCCGCATGGTCCTTCTGTACGGCCTGGCCGCAATGCGGACAAATTGTCGTTCCGATTCGCGCAAATAGGAGCCGAAGATAATCATAAATCTCCGTCTGGGTCGCCACTGTTGAGCGTGGATTGCGCGTCAGGTTCTTCTGCCGAATAGCAACTGCCGGCGAGATTCCTTCGATGTCGTCAACGTCCGGTTTCTCCATTCGTTCGAGGAACTGCCGGGCGTAGGCGGAAAGCGACTCTACATATCGGCGCTGACCTTCGGCGTAAAGCGTATCAAACGCCAGGCTGGATTTGCCGGACCCTGAAAGTCCTGTGACCACGGTCAGGCGGTTGTGAGGGATTTCGCAGTTAATTCCCTTCAGATTGTGGACGCGAGCGCCACGCACCACAATTGCGCCGTCTTGAGGCGCCCCCGCCGCGGGGAGCGCGGCTTGCACGCATGGAAGCCCGCCGTCCGGAAGCTTGGAGGTGCCCGTTGTGGCGGTCAGCGAGGCAGATGAAGCCGCGGCGCCGCCCTCGTGCGCACTTTTGTTCGTCCGTTTCTTCAAAACCCTTTGACGCTCCCCCAGATCACGGCATGAAAGTCAATACAACACAGGCCGGGACCGGACCATAAATCCAAACTTTTAATTATAAGTTGGCTGCACTCGCCAGGCAAAACAAAGCACACAGCCACGAACTCATGTTTGACCCGCTCCACGCCTCGTATTTCCTTTGACCCCGAATGGCTCCAGAGCGATTTCCCGGGCGGTGAACGCGCCTCTACACGTCACAAAGCACATTGCCGTCGGAGAACGCGAGCAGGGCCATCAGGGGAGTTGTCCAACAGCGGATCAATGGAGACAAGAAAGGGGACAGGAATAAAACCGGCGGGAAATCGAGCGCTCTGACTACTTGGACCTGGCTTCCCACTTCGCCCGCAGAGCGTCATGCAGACGCTCACGGACTCTGCTTGGAAGCGGAAACAGCTTGCCGTCACAATAGAGTTCAATCGTCTTCTTTGTCGTGTCGAAGACCACCTGGCAGTGATGGCAACATTTCAGATGAACTTCCAGCATTTGCCGCAATTCATCGTCCAAGTCTCCATCCAGATAGCCCGTAATCTGTTGGACTGCATCTTTACAGTTCACGAATACTTAACCTCGTTTAAGGATCTTGCTCAGTTCTTCACGAAGGCGCAAGCGCGCCCGGAAAAGGCGGGCCTTGACCGCACCTTCAGACAAGTTGAGAATTTCCGCCGTTTCCTCGGTGGAGAGACCCTCCACGTCGCGAAGGAAAAAGACCTGCCGAAAAGTCATGGGTAGAGAGCGAGCGGCGCTTTGGAGAATGGATTCAAGTTCCGCGCGCTCGAACTCTTGCTCGGGATTGGGCCGCCAGTCAGCAAAATCCCTCGGAATCACTTCGCCGTCATCGTTCGCGGCATCTTCCATTTGGACTTCCTTGCTGCTGCGGCGTTTGCGAAGTTTCATCAGCCCCTGGTTGATGGCAATGCGCACAATCCAGGTGTAAAAGCGGGAGTCTTCACGAAATTCGGGCAAATGCTCGAATGCCTTCAGGAAAGTTTCCTGAAGCATGTCCTCGGCATCCTCCGGATTGCCCGTGAGATTCAGGCCAAGACGATAGATTTTCTTCTCGTACCGGTTGACAAGCTCTTCAAAGGCAGCATAATTGCCGGCCTTCGCCTCTGACACAAGAAGAGTTTCATCCTTCGCAAGACCGGTCTCTGGGAAATTTGCCATTAGTAGTCCAGGGTTCCTTTCGGATGCGCCCCCTGTTTCAAGCCTATCATGATTCATGTCAAAATTAGATGCCTTTATACACTAGAAGATACGGCGGACGCCATCGAATGGAAAGCGGTATTGGGGTGAATGCGTTCCTGCAACCCCGCGACCGGCTATCCCATAGCTGATTCGAAAGACACCTGCAGTTGCCAAATCCCTGGGACCCGGCCAGAATAACTTATTCCGCGCTCCGCCTTTCGGGGCAGTCGGCCCATAGTGGGCGGAGGCTCAACTTTAATAAAGCGGCAAAGCGACAATTCACAGAACATGCCTTTGCATCCGCGGCCACCTTTCGATTTTCAGCGCACGCTGAGGTTTATTCTGAGTCCACCCGCGCTGTTGAACGGGCGGGTTTTTCCACCCCTGCTGGACTATTGTGAAAATGGAGAATACAGGCGCGCCGTCAGGATCGACGGTAAACCTGTTCTTTACAGCATTTCGGAAGACGGAACTCCAGACGCGCCAAGGCTCAAGGTAAGAGTCCTCCGAAGTCCGGGCAGCAGGCACGTGCAGCAAGCCATCGAGAAGCTGGCGGTACGTCAATTTTCGACCGACCTCGACCTTTCCCCGTTCCATCGCTTGGCGGACCAGGACAAGGTCCTTGCAAAACTCGTGGAACGCTTCCGCGGAATGCGAATTCCGCAGGCCCCTTCAGTGTACGAATGCGTCATATGCGCCATCCTCGAACAGCAGGTGAATCTTAGTTTTGCCCATCAGGTCAAAAGGGCTCTGGTGGAAACCTACGGCGAGACGATCGAGTTCAACGGCCGGAAATACAACACCTTTCCAGAACCGCCTGCTCTGGCACGCGCAACTCCCTCGGAACTCCGAAAAATCCAGATATCGGGTCCGAAGGCACGCTACATCATAGAAATTTCCCGCGCTGTTGCAAACGGCAAGGTTGATCTGGAAGGATTGCGCTCCGTCGAATCCGAAGAGGCCCGCACACGTCTGCTACGTCATAAAGGAATCGGTCCGTGGACGGCCGAGTACGTCTGCCTGCGCGCCCTCGGGAAGCTTGATCATCTGCCCTCGGCCGATGTCGGCCTGCAGAAATCCATCCAGTACTTCTACCGTCTGCGAAAACTGCCTGGTCCGGCCCGCGTTGAGAAGATTGCGAGGAAGTGGGCGGGCTGGCGAAGCTACGCTACTTTCTACCTCTGGCTGACTTACTGGGAACAGGACGATTGGAAGGAGAGCCTGCTCAGGGAAATATATTCCGGGAATGGGAAACAAGGACTGTGAAGAATCAAAGTGCAAGCACGGCCCGTGCGGTACTGGCAGAGGCGCAACGATTGCTGATCGAAGTTTATACGCCGCGCATAGCCCGTTGCCTGAATTTGCTTTCTGAAGATGAGATCTGGTGGCGCCCCAATCGGGCTTCCAACAGCGTGGGCAACCTCGTACTGCACCTTCAGGGAAACGTGCGGCAATGGATTGTTTCCGGACTGGGCGGACAGCCCGATTGTCGGGAAAGAGACCGCGAGTTTTCAGAAGCCGGCCCCATTCCGCGGCGTATTCTTCTTCGCAGCCTGCGAAACACCGCAAAGCAAGCGGCTGAAGTTCTGGCGTCGCTCCCAGAAGCGGACCTTATGCGCAGATATTCGATCCAAGGGTTCAACGTCACCGGGATCCAGGCCGTGACTCACGTGGCAGAGCACTTTGCCTTTCACGCCGGACAAATCATCTATGTGACCAAGCTGAAACGCGGCAAAGACCTGAAGTTCACGCGGCTTCCTTCGCCGCGGAAAGCTTTAAAGAGAATCTATCGATCCATTTAACCCCGGAAGCAATCCAGCCTTAACCAACAAGAACCCAATGACGCGCTGCAAATCAGAATTGCCGCACCTGTTTTGCCAGCAGGACCATGGTTCCCGCGGGTACAGTCGTGCCGGTGGCTCCGATCGTTGTTCCGTTGATGCTGAAGAATGTGAGGCCGCGTGCCAATAGTGGTGAGACCTGGGAGAGAGTGCTCAAGCCACTCGTATTTTCAAAATTGGACTGAGCATCCGTCACGACCATAAAGGGAGTGCCCGCCAATAGACCGTTGCAGGGAACCATGTTGAACGCCCCTGTCTTGTTGTCGGAGCCGGGCGCGCCCACCAGCCCAGCAAAGGTTCCCTGCACCGCCTGCATTCTCGGGTAAATGGAATCCGCGGCGACGGTCACAGGCCCGCTGCTGGGCTTGGTAAATACTCCGCTCACGACAACTTCCTGCCCGGGCGAGAGATTCGTATCATCAATAGCAAGGCTGCCGCTTGACGCCATGTTCGCAAGGTCCGATGAAAGTAGAAATTGGTTGAAGGTCGTGGAAGAAGACACGTAGACGGTGACTGTCGAGTCGTTGGCAACCTCCGTCGGGTCGGTAGGTTGAGTTTCGCGGACAAGCATATCGAACTGCGTGATATTTCCGTTGGAATTCGTGACATCAAGTACTGGGCCGAGGTAGGCGAGCTTCTTGTTTGCAAGAGACTCGCGGTCCTCAACCTGGATCGCATTTGCCACCAGGTTCCCATTCGAATCGACATAAGCATCAACCTCGACATAGCTTCCGGTAGGCATCTGATCGATCCGGCTGACGCCAATCAGTTGCGTGTCCTTGGTCAGATCAACGCTCAGCGCAGGCCCCTGGCCTGTGGATGTCTCTGAAAGCGTCTGGAGCAAAAAACTGCTGGTGAAATTGCCACCCGGGCTCGAATTATTGATGCTTCGTACAAATCCATACAGGGCGTCCATTTCTCCAAAGCCTGTGGTTCCCGAGGGCGTGAGCGCGCGACTCGAAAATTGCCAGTTCACATTCCCGGTAACCTTCCCCGAGGAGTCCGTGGAAAGCGTAACCGATTGTGGAAGGTTTAAATCCAGCAGCAATCCACTGACCTTGCCCGCCGTAATCGTGAGGGGAGGCGACAGGTTAATAGTTACGTTGGACGTAGAAACCGTCGGCACAAGCGTGCTGACAGGAGGGCTTTGAGTGGGATTATAAACAGCGGCTGTGTTAACCACTGCTTTCAGGATGACCTGGTCATATGTGGCCGCTGCAACACTCGTCACATTGACAATGGTCATGGTATCGCGGAGCGTGCTCATTTCAACTACGGGCGACGTCGGTGAACTGTTCGTCGGCCATACGGTCACATTTGTCCCGGATGGTGCCCCCACCTTGTGCAGGTCCAATTCCGTCAAGAACACGCCGAGCGAAAGGAGATTGCAGGAAGGGGTATCGCTCACAAAGGTATATAGCGTACCGTTGCCCGCCGGTGTAGTCGTCGTTTTGCTGGATGAGCCACAACCGACGGTCATTAATGCCGCTGCAATGGAAACGATAAATCCGGCTACTAAACTTATTCTGCGCGGTTGCCTGAATTGTTTCATAGCGCCAGTGGGGGCAGGAATGTCCGCCCTCCGGTTCGTCCGGAATTCTAAGTTCATCGAACCAGGTCCTGTGGTCTTTACAAACGAATGATCAGATGACAAGAACCATCCTCCGGGTTATCCGTTATTGACATTAGCTCTCCCTGTCTCCTGGCCGCAGGCAAGAGACTTCACGAGCTCGATTCGATCGGATGTAATCTGTCGCTTGTGTCATTGCCATCCAAGATTTATTTGCCGCGAACCCGTGGCTCGCCGGCTTGCAAGAATCCAAAATGAATTAACATGCACCTTGACAGGTTAGTCGCACAGGCCGACGCACAATGATGCGCCTCGGGCGAAATCGGCTTTGGGAATAAGGATTCCTGCGATTTCTTCGAAGGCAAGCCCGACGACAGGAAAACTATTCGGTTATGGAGTCGGCAACCCTTAGAACCCCCAAATCTTTCTGAAACCCACGGCCGCTTCATCCGCTTGCATACCGGGGAAGAAGCGTCAAATCATGATCATAGCATAGTCACTTTCCTGCTGGCACACATCTCGCCAGTTTGGTTCCTCTACTGAGCAAAACCATTGAATGCTATCGGTTCTTGCTTGCAGAAGCAAGACGTGAACCGTCGTCAAGGCACATGGAGCAGGTTCTCAAAATGAAGTGGTGTCGTAAAAGGCTATCTCGTAAGGGAAAACATCGGGGCGGGCCAGTTCCAGGCTCTTAAGGAGCAACGCCTGCGATTTCATTTTGCGGCGGTCAACACCCGAAATACGGATTTCCTCACAAGGCGATGCATAGATGCCTGTGGCCACTCCGAAAGCATAGTGAACCACCGAAATAAAGCGCGAAAAGGTGGATGGGAGGTAGATGTGGCGGGGATAGGCGAACTGGGCCCTGAACCCATGTTCGCACTCAACAACCCTGCCCCATAAGCTTACTTCGCCGAGGGCCACATCGTTTGCTATCCCGACAAATCTGTCACGTACCCTGACCGCATAGGCGAATGCCGCCTCCAGGTCCTTGAAGGCGTAGATTCCACAGGAGCAATCCAAATCGAGGAGACCCCGGCACCTGACAGCGAGATCATAATTATGTTCTGCTGTGACTTTTCTTCGCGGCGTCCACGGCTTATTCAGAACGACGCTCGTCAAGCCCGGGCACGAATCGCTGGGGAACGGCGTCGCCCAGACCTTCCACGCCCGCCAACCGACTAGAGGCTCGATGAAGTCTGGTACGGAACCGATCTCAGACGTCCCGCTCTTGGGGTCGGTCGGCGGGTAATTGTTCTGGTTCGCCAGCCGGCTGAGCAGGTCTTTCAGGCTCATGCGGGGCCTCTTTGGGCACAGGATCGTCAAGAGGCTCGACGATCAAAATTCGCTGCGGCTCACCGACCTTGGTCATGCCGCCCCCTGTGCGCAAGATAAATTACCGTACATCCCTGCTTTTCCAGGGCTGCCTTTTGGCGGCTCGGAACAAACTCGATCTGTGAGTCACCCTTGAACGCATTGTACAGCCGGCCGCCTTATAACTATTTTCAACCCATCCATGGCCCTGAATAAAGAAAAGTTTTCACATTCTTTTGGCCATTGTAACAAGTCTTTAAAAAACTCATGTTGAGCGTCCTGTCGAAGGCCGATATTCTTCACGGGCCCACCCAATCAGTGTTGGCCTCAGAAGATTTATAAACCAGCGCCCCGAAGCCACTGGAGGCGTTTGATGGAGGAGCCTTCGGAAGAAACTGCTAATTTTCACCGGGAGCCGAAACCCATCTCCTTTCATATCCGTCTAGAGTGTTGTTAGGCAGTAAAGACTGCAACAGAGTTTACGCAAAGTTTAACTCTGGAACAAACGGTCTGACCCAATAATATGGCATGAGGTTGATGCTGGAAATGATAAGTGGGAGATCCTGTCTGAAATCATTGCTGGCGGCGCTGGCTTTGGCGTTGTCTCCGTTATTGGCGATGGGCCTTCCCTCACGACAAGCTGCGACCGCGCAAGCCGTCCGGCCGATCGGCGTGGTTACGGCAATCAAACCCGGGCAACTGACCCTTCGCACCGACGCTGGTCCCACACTGACCGTGAGCCTTCCCGACGGTATTTCCGTGCTTCAGGTTCCGCCGGGCGCAAAGAGTCTGCAAGAAGCCACGAAGATTGATGTCAACAAGATTAGCGTCGGTGACCGGGTCCTGATCATCGGCCCCGTTTCCGCTGAACAGAAGTCTGTCACCGCAAAAACTGTCGTCGTCATGAGCAAGACGGCGCTCGAAAAAGCACGCGAAGAGGAGCAGTTAGCGTGGCAGCAGCGTGGTATCGCGGGCGTAGTGAAAGCGGTTGATCCGGCAACAAGGGAAATCACTCTGGCCGTGCCGAATTCACCCCCAACACCCGGCAATATGACCCATCCCGTTATTGTTACTCTGGCACCCAACGCAACGCTTCTCCGATATGCCCCCGACTCAGTAAAATTCAGCGATGCCCGCCCCGGCACACTGGACCAAATCAAAGTGGGCGACCAAATGCGCGCCCTCGGAACTAAAAGCCCGGACGGGACCCGTTACACAGCTGAAAAAGTGGTTTCAGGAACTTTTCGAAATATCCCCGCCACAGTGATTTCCGTAGATGCGGCACAAGGGACAATTACTGTTAAAGACCTTGCTACGGGAACACCCGTTGTGGTTCATACGAACGCAGACTCAAAGCTGCACGAACTGACTCCTCAAGTGGCGAACATGATTGCCATGTTCAACGCGGGCCCACCCGCCAACGGTGCACAAGGGGCGGGAATGCGAGGTGCCCGTGCTGAGGGTGGCGAAAATGTCGGGCAGACGCGTTTCCAAAGGCAAGGACAGGTGCAGGGGAGACCGGGGATGCGAGGCATGCCGCCGGGCAGCGAACTCCCCTGCGGAGCGTCGATGAACTTTGATCAAATGCTGCAAAAGATGCCTCCCCTTTCGCTTGACAGTCTTAAAGCGGGTGAGCCCCTGATTGTCGTCAGCACTGAGGGCTCCGAGCCCGGTCAGGTCACCGCGATTGCAGTTCTGAGCGGCGTCGATCCCATTCTCCGTGCGCGGCCAAAAGGCAGCAATGAGGTCGCTCTGGGGCCGTGGAACATGAGCGTGGGTGGGGGAGGCGGCGAGACCGGCGGCGAGGGCGGAGATACGGGCGGCGGTGGTGGTGGCCAGGGAGGCGGTGGTGGTGGCGGTCCCAACTGACCCTGGTTCGGGCGGAATAGCCAGCGCCTGCTGCAATTAAAAGAACAGTTCCATCGGTAAAGGAGTTGCGGAGGATTTGAAGATGATCGAGTTGTTTAAGAAATTCACAAGACCCTTTGGGGCATTGTTGGCGTTGATTTGTTTCTCTGCCGCGACTTTTGCGCAGACGGGAAACGGCAGCCTGACAGGCCAGGTTACAGACCCATCCGGGGCTGCGATCCCTGCGGCGACCGTAACATTGATCGGCCCGAACCAGACAAAAAAAGTCGTGCAGACCGACGAGCAGGGCCGATATGCATTCCACAACCTCGCGCCCGGCACATATACAGTGCAAATCAGTATTCAGGGCTTTTCAACCTTCACCAAGACCGATGTTCAGGTTGCCCCTCATCATGCTCAGGTCGTCAACGCCCAACTGAGTCTGACGATTGAAAAGCAGCAGGTCACGGTTGAAAGTGAGAGCGAAAAACTCAGCGTCAACCCTGAGGAGAACGCGAACTCCCTGGTGCTCAAAGGCGAGGCCTTGAAGTCCCTCTCCGACGACCCCGATGAATTGGCGAACGAACTTCAGCAGCTTGCCGGTCCCGCCGCGGGGCCCAATGGCGGTCAGATCTACATTGATGGGTTTTCCGGTGGTCAGTTGCCACCAAAGGAAGCCATCCTGGAAATCCGCGTTAATCAGAACCCGTTCTCTGCCCAGTACGAAAGGCTTGGTTACGGGCGGATTGATATCACCACGAAACCCGGCTTCCAGAAGTATCATGGAAGCGCATTCTCTTTCGGCAACGACTCGGCCTTTAACTCTCGGAACCCCTTTGTCACCGAGCAGCCGGGCTACCACTCGTATATGTACGCCGGAAACTTCGGTGGTCCGATTACTAAAAAAGCTTCGTTCTTTTTCAATCTGTTCCATCGCGCCACGGACAGTACATCCATTGTTAACGCCATCGTTCCCAGCCCTGATTTCAACCCAAACGGGACGTCCTTCAGCCAGGCGGTTTCAAGCCCCGCGTCGCGCACCAACATCACTCCGCGAGTGGATTTCCAGTTGACCAACAGCAACGTCTTGTCCGTCCGCTATCAACGCTGGTCGCAGAGCAACACGAACGGCGGGATTGGCCAGTTCGATCTCCCTTCGGTGGGGTACAACTCGACCGGCGTTGAGCATGTGGTACAGGTCAGCGACACGCAAGTAGTCAGCACCCGCACGGTCATGCAGAACCGGTTTCAGTTCCGCCACTCTTCGGAGGACCAGACACCGATCAGTACCGACCCGACGATCAACGTCATCGGCGCATTCACCGGCGGCGGGAGCAGCCAGGGGACATTAGCGAATGCCGGGGACACTTACGAGTATCAGAACCTGACTTCCATGACTCTCGGAAAGCACGCTTTAACTTACGGCGGGCGAGTGCGCTATATCAATCAATCCATTAACTCCACGAGTGGCTTCAATGGCACCTACACCTTTCCTTCCATCGCGGCCTATACCGTGTACGCGCAGGGTATTGCCCAGGGGTTGACGCCCGCAGAAATCATAGCTGCGGGCGGTGGCGCTACGCAGTTCTCGATCACCGCTGGAAAACCAGCGGCCGCAGCGAACCGAACCGACTATGCCTTCTTCGCCGAGGACACGTGGCGGACGCTTCCCTCACTTTCCCTCACGTTTGGCCTGCGCCTCGAAGGCCAGAACCAGATCAGCGACCACTTTGACGTGGCGCCGCGCTTCGGTCTTGCCTGGGGAATCGGTGGAGGCGGAAAAGCGCCAAAGACCGTTCTCAGGGCCGGCGCCGGGATTTTTTATGACCGCTTTGACGTGGACAACATCCTCCAGGCGGAGCAGCTGAACGGCATCAATCAAACGCGCTATGTGGTTAATTCTCCGGATTTCCTGCCGCCCGCGCTTCCGCCCATCAGCGCCATCGCATCCGCTGCAACTTTCCCGACGATCTACCAGATCGCCCCGAACTATGCATCGCCTTATGTCATTGAGGGCGCGATCGGCTTGGAACGCCAGGTCACGAAGAATATCAAGACTTCGGTGACATACATCACGACTCATGGCGTCCATCAATTCCTGACCCGGAATATCAACGCTCCCCTTCCGGGAACGTACAACCCGGCGGACCCATCAAGCGGCATACGTCCTTTTGGCGATGTCGGCAACATTTTCCAGTATGAAGACGCAGGGATCTACAATGAAAATCAGTTGATCGCGAACTTCAACGTCCGCATGGGTGCGGCGCTCACGCTGTTCGGCTATTACACGCTCAGTTACGCGAACACGAACGCCGCCCAAAGCGACAACGGCGGTGCGTCCTTCGTCATGAATCAATACAATCTCGCTGAAGATTACGGGCCGGCCGCCTGGGCGATCCGCCATCGGTTCTTTGTAGGAGGATCCATTGGGCTGCCCTATGGATTCAGCTTCAGCCCTTTCCTCGTAGCAACTTCAGGCCATCCCTATAACATCACGCTTGGAAGGGACCTCAACGGGGACTCGATTTTCAATGATCGCCCCGCATTCGGTACGGCCGGCTGCCCGACCTGCGTCACGACAGCCTTCGGAATATTCAACACTGTGCCAACTGCTGGAGAAACCCTGGTCCCCATCAACTATCTCACCGGGCCGAGCCAGTTCTCAATGAACGCCCGCCTCTCCAAGACTTTTGGATTCGGCAAAGAAGTGGAAGGCGGCGGTGGGATGGGAGGCGGATTTCACGGCCATGACCATGGCGGGCTTGGCGGCCGCGGACTTTCGAGTGGTGGCGGCGGCCCCATGTTCGGGCAGTCCAGCAATCGCCGGTTCCAGCTTGAGGTCGGCGTCATGGCCCACAACGTCTTCAATAAAGTCAATCTGGGAACGCCCGTAGGCAATATCACTTCGCCGTACTTTGGGCGATCCATCTCTCTTGCCGGCGGCTTCTTCGCCGGTGGCCAGGCGGCGAATCGCTCAATCAACCTGTTTGCACGGTTCAGTTTCTAACATCTACCGGCAGTGAATTTGGCCGGGATTTCGATATCACGCCGGGCTTCGGCAACCCATGAATTACCGGTTGCTGAGCCTCGGCGACTGCCAACGATTGACGTTCCCCTCCACGCGTTCAGGCACCCCTTATTGCAACATCAGCCATAAAAGACCTTTGGTGCAGGTTGGAGATCTCGCGTCAACTGCCCTCGCCCCGAAACGCGTTCACCGTCTCCGGTTTGGTCCGAACGCCCTGCCGCGCCTCGCGTTCGGTTGTTGAGCCAAGAGTGATGTCTTCGGTACAATGGCGCTATATGCACACGCGAAAGCTCTTCGGGACGGATGGCATGCGAGGTGTCGCCGGCCGCTACCCACTCGACCACGAAACAATCCTGAAATTTGGCAAGTCCCTCGGCACGCTGTTGCGAAAAGTGAACGGTGCACCCTGCCCCGAAGTTGTTCTCGGCGAAGACACACGCGAATCAAGCCGATGGATTTCCGAAGTCCTTGCTGCTGGAATCGTATCGGCGGGCGCCAGGGTCTTTTACGCAGGCGTCATCACAACTCCGGGTGTGGCCTTCCTCACGCGGCATTACGGATTCACTGCTGGGATTATGGTCTCGGCATCTCACAATCCTTACTACGACAACGGGATCAAAGTTTTTTCCAATTCCGGGCTGAAGCTTTCTGACGCCCAGGAACTCGAACTCGAGCGCGCCATTGAAAACAATCATCTCGATGCCGGAATCGAACCTCTGCGTGACCTTGCCGCCGACCCGGAATTTCTCAGTCAGTACATCGCCTACCTGCGCAGCCTGCTTCCCGGCAACCTGCCTCTTCCTGACGGGCCGCTGGTTGTGGACTGCGCCCACGGTGCGGCCTCGCGCATTGTACCCGTGCTCTTTAATGAACTTGGAATCAAGGTGCACGTTCTCAACGCTGGTCCCGACGGCCGCAACATCAACCTCAACTGCGGCTCCCTTCATCCCGGCTTTATGGCGCGAGAGACGGCCGCACTGCATGCCAGCCTGGGCGTGGCTTTTGACGGCGATGCCGACCGGGCGATCTTTGCAACTCAGGATGGCCGCATCGCTGACGGCGACCATATTCTCTTCGCCGCCGCGCCCTGGTATGAGCGCCATCAAAAACTGAAGCGCCATACTGTCGTCGGAACGTTGATGACGAACCTCGGGCTTGAGCACGCCCTTGCGCGGTGTGGCATTTCGGTCAAGAGGACGGCCGTCGGGGACCGGTACGTGCTCGAAGAGATGCTCGCGTCCGGATACAACCTCGGCGGCGAACCTTCCGGCCATATCATCTTTGCTGACCTTTCGCTGGTCGGGGACGGCATCATCACGCTGCTCCAGGTTCTCCGCATCCTCGGCGAGACCGGAGCAACCTTCACCGAAGCGGTCAGCGGCCTGAAGCAATATCCGCAGATCATCCGCAACATCAAGGTCCGTGAGAAGGTTCCGCTGGAATCGGTACCCGAAATCGCGCATACGATTGAGGCCTCCACGCGTGAGCTTGGCGGCGCCGGTCGGATCGTCGTCCGCTACTCCGGCACAGAGCCCCTCGCCCGCGTGATGGTTGAGGCAGAAGACGAGACCGCCGTTGAACACCATGCGGGGCTCATTGCCAAAGCCATTGAGTCTGCGATCGGCGGGGACGGTCAGAGTCAGGCGAATTGATCGCTTTAAGCCCCACGGGATGTACCGTACTCTCGAGTCCTGAATCACTCTCCGATTCGAAGACACTCCGCAAGCGCTGTGGCAACCTGCTGTTCGGATTTGCTATCATACCGACAAGGTCCAGACCGCGCAGGGAGGAGGTTGTCAGGCGATGATAGCTTCGAGGCTCGCTCCAGCCAGCATCCTGCTGTTGACTTTCTGGCAATCGTTGGGAGCACAAAGCCGAATCCCTGCAAACAACTCGCCGCAGCCGAATGGAACCGTCACGGTGCCGGCCGATACCACTATCCCTCTGGCGCTCCGCAGCGCCATCAGCTCTAAGACCGCCTATCCAGGCGAGGCGATCTATTGCCGCACCGTTTTCCCCATCGCTGTGAACAACCGAATCGTCATTCCGGACGGCAGCTACGTCAAAGGCGAAATTACGCAGGTGGTCAAGCCGGGCCGCATCAAGGGCAAGGCAAAGCTCGGAATCCGCTTTGATACTCTCACTCTTCCCAACGGCGTCACGGAACAGTTGCGTGCAGTTCTCTCCTCTTTTGCCGGAAACGGCACGCAGGGGTTCGACCGGAAAGAAGGCAAAGTCGAGGGCCAATCGACCAGGGGCCGCGATGTTGGCCGGATCGCCCGGGCCACGATCGTTGGCGCCGAACTCGGCTCGATCGCCGGGATCTCCGGCGGTCACACCCTCAGAGGCCTTGGCATTGGAAGCGCGGCGGGCGGTGCTGCCGGCGCCGTTTGGGTAATGGCGACCCGGGGAAAGAACATCTATCTGCCGCCCGGCACTAATCTCGAACTTCAACTGACCGCGCCGCTTCAGTTCGACGAAAGCCAACTGGTCGCACGGTAAGCCGGTCCCTGCTTCTGAAGAGGCAAGGTCGGCGACATCCGCCGTTTGCCACGCCCGTGCCATCCCGGTTCCCGCGCACAGCATCCTGATCACAGACAAGATTCCCCTCATTTCCTCCCCAGCTTGAAAAGTAGAGGTATGCTCTACCGCGGTTCGAGGGCCCCGCGGGGCTTATCCAGCAGGCTGTTATAAGAAGACCACCGACTGAAGCGTCGTGATCTCGAACCTTTTCCGGCAGCGCGGGTTCTGACATTGGACAAAGTCGTCGCGCCGCAGCATGTACGACCTTGCTTTCTGGAATTTGGCCAGGTCGCGCTCATCCGGTTGGCCTTTCAGGCTTGGCTTCTTTTTCCGCTCAATCCACCGAACCTGATAAGTCGCCTTTTGATGGCAAAACAGGCAGGACAGATCTGCAGGCTTCGTGACTTCCTTCTCGTCGAAAAAATCGCGTTCTTCCATAAAGGAGATATTCTAGCCTGAATCGCACGGATTGCCGAGCAGCATTACGCTCCGTCAGCCGTTTCGGAATCTGCATGAAGGGATGAGGTTGAGGGCCGCGGGGGAAGGTTTCAGGCAGGTCGCGTGGTGGGGGGCGGTAGCGCCGGTCTATTTTGCAGCGGGATTTTTTCTTGGTGCGCCGACATGAGCGCGAG
>DASRCX010000058.1:0-6391 GCA_035652895.1 Terriglobia bacterium | reverse complement strand
ACTCGTCCACGTACACGCACGGCAGATTGAGCTGGCCGACTTTTTCCTTGAGCGTCATCCGGCTCATCAGGTCCCTGACCCGAACCTCAATCGGCTCCTTCGGATCAAGATAAACCGGCACGCCGGTAGCCGTTTGCGCAGTAATCCGGTTGTTTGCGACCAGGGCAACTCCCGCAGCCAAAGCCAGCACACCTGCAAGCCAGGGCAAGAAGAAATTGTCGCAAGGGCTAGGCTTGTGTTTAATGAGTGGGCTACAAGCTGCCGAAAGCATCTTGGCCAGGAAACTGTTCTCGGAGTTCCACTTCATTGATCTTTCACACCGCCTGGGTATTTGAAGATTCGTTTATACACCGGTCCGTCTTGCGCTCGCTCTTCCCTGGGGTGTATTGGTATACGCACGACTACTGGACATCAAACCTGCAAGCCCGAGAAACTCCAGTTCCACCGAGACTTTCTCTAAAATTCCAGTTTCGCGGCCACCTGCCCGATTCGCGGGGCAGCAGCCGATGTCACCATCCCAAAAGACGAATTAATAATATCGCCCTGCGGCAGCCCAAACTGGGCATGGTTAAAAATGTTGAAGAACTCAGCGCGAAATTCGAGGGATTTGGTCTCGGTTAGATGTAGATCCTTTAACAGGCCAAAATCCCAGTTGGCGATTCCTGGCCCGTGGAAAAACCGCCGGTTAGAGTTTCCACGTTGGCCGAGCGTTTCCGGAGTAAACAATGAAGTATTGAAATACGGTTTTCCCGACCGGGGATCTTGAAAATTCAATGGACCCCGAGTGAAGTTTGGGGTATCTACTACAGCACATGTCGGCCCTGTGCAAAATGTCCCGAGCAGCGAGTTATCATCCTGTTCAGTCATGGTAACGGGCAAACCGGTCGTATAGCGGGTAATCCCTGTAATGATCCAGCCCGCGGTCAGCCTGTTATGTGAGAACAACTTGTCAAACGGTAATTCGTAAGAGTAACTGACTACGAAATTGTGGGTCATATCGAATGCCGAAAGGGCCTTCGACAATTTATAGTTTACCGGGTTGATCTGTTCGCCTGCGTCCCCCATTCCGGGTCCCCAACTTGAAGCATTATCAAGTGCTTTACTGTACGTGTAGGACATCAAAATTGCCGCGCGTTTACTTGTATGCCTGAGGCTCACTTCAAGTGCGTTGTAGTTCGAGTTGGCCATGGTTGCAAACCATCCATTGCTGCCCAAGCCGTTTGTGAAGACGGTCCGCACGGACTGAATCACCCCACCGGTAATCGGATAGAAAGTGCTGTCCTCGGCAAAGGGACCACAGGTGGCCGTTCCCGGCATGACCTCACTCGGCTGGCTGAGACTCAGGCAAAGCGCTGGATTGGCGGGATTAGACTCCAAGTCCGCGAGCAGACGATGACCCTGCGTGCCCACATAGCTCAGGCTGAACATCGAATTCGAGTTGAGTTGGCGTTGGAAAGAGAACATATAATCCTCAGAGTAAGGCAGTCGGTTGTCGTGGAAAAAACCCGGAGAGCTTGAGATTGGGATGAATTGAGCCCAGTTAATACTTCTGTCAGGATTTGAAGGGCTAACATTGAGAGGGGGAAAGGGCACTGGAAAGCGTTGCCCTTCATTATTTCCAGTTGCACGATCAATAAAGGGAGTTGTGAACAAAGGAGGTGCAGGACTGCTCCAGAAATATCCGAAAGGCGCATCGCCGACTTCGTTAAAACTCGTGGCGTCTTCAAAGGCAGTAAAAAACACTCCATAACCGGCACGAATACTAGACTTGCCCGGCCCTCCGAAAATCTTGCCGAGAACTCCTTCATCGATCTTGGGAGAATAAGCCAGGCCGATGCGCGGGCCGAAATTGTTATAGCGGGTTGGTGAAAGAGTTCTTGGAACGCCTGGATCTCCAGGGAATACCCAACCCTCAGGTGCCCCTGGAAAAACCACCGATTGCACACCGGGAAGAATCGTCTCGATCTGATTGTGCTTTTCGTACCACGGCGTACTAACCTCCCAACGTAACCCATAGTTCAACGTGAGATTCTGGCGCTCCCGCCAACTGTCCTGGAGATATAAGGCATAGTAGCGAGTGGTCGTATACATCGGAACCTGGCTGCCCTGTTGATACGACGAAACGGCTCCGAGCAGGTAATCCGCAAAGTCGCTTCCCGTCTCCGCGCCGTCAAAGCTGAAGGTACCGTTGTTGGCGCCGTGGTCAAAGATGTCGATCTGACTGAGGTGAAAGCTTCCTCCAAGCTTCCAAGTGTGTGTGCCATGGATTTTTGTGAAGTTGTCGAGGAGTTCGCCAGTGTTGTTAATCTGCACTTCAGTGTAAGGATTCACGCCGAACGAGAATTCGTTCAAGCCCACGCTAGGAACCCCTTCGATCTGCGGATCCTGCACAACGATGCCGGGAGTCCCCGGCCCTGTCACAAACCCGAAGGAATCCAGTTTCGGACCCACACCTCCCACCGGAGTTGGCGACGTGGCATAGCGGGTGTAGTTCAGGCGAAACTCATTCACTGCGGCTGGGCCGAAGGATTTAATATCGGCGAAGTTTGCCTGCTGTGAACGACCCAGTGTTGACGTGGCAAAGCCAGGTATGTTTGAGCTTTGATAAGGATTCAAAAGGTTGTAGTCGTCAAAGAAATAGTAAGCCGTCAACATGCCCCATTTGGTGTTTGCATCGACGCGATAGCTGAACTTGTCATCCCGGAGAGTCTCATCAAAAGCCGATGATGAGAAGAAACCACCAGCAACGTTAGGTTGAGGGATATACTTGAGGAGGGCACTTGCCGGCGGAGAGATGGCCTGTGACGGAATAACGGCATTTGGAAACACACATTGGGATGAGCTCGTACAGCCAGGGGTATAATAAGGCTCGCCGTTAGTTACCGGATAACCTAATTCCTGTGAGAGCATGTTCGCCCAGGATGGTCCGTTCACTGTTCCGGTCAACTGTTGGGCTACATCCGAGAAGTCTCCGCTTCTTTCCGCCAACGAAGGTACCGGGATATTCCCCGTGTCTTCCCCAGCCACTTCGCGTGTACCCTGATAATCCCCGAAGAAAAACAGCTTGTCGTGGATGATCGGCCCTCCCAAAGTCCCCCCAAACTGGTTCCGATGCAGCGTGGCACGGCTTGGCGAGTAGAAATTGCGAGCATCAAGATTGGGATTACGGAGAAATTCAAACAAGCTCCCGTGAAAATTGTTGGTTCCTGATTTTGTGACAACATTGATCAGTCCGCCCATGTAATTGCCATACTGCGCATCGAAGTTATTGGTCAAAATCCTGAATTCGGCGATAGAATCGAGATCTGGGATAACGGACGTTCCCAAATTTCCCCCCTCCTCCACATTGCCCCCATTCACCATGAATCCATTCGCCGATTCTCGATGGCCGCTCACCGAAAGATTTCCCGGATCCAAATTTCCGGATGGAGAAAATCCAGCGCTATACTCGCCTGTTGATCGAGGTACAACCCCGGGTTGCAGCGCTAGCAGGTCCGTGTACGATCTTCCGTTCAAAGGGATGGAGGTCATCACTGAGCCGGTAATAACTTCACCCATTTGTGTGTTAGTCGTCTCAATATGAACAGCCGTGCTGGAAACAGTGACGCTCTGCTTAGTTTCGCCAACTTCCAACTGGACATCGACACGGATAGAAGAGTTGGCATTAATGACCAGCCCAGTCTGGCGAAACTCTTTGAAGCCTGTGTGAACAACGGTCAGAGTGTACGGACCGATCGGGAGTTCAGGAAAGGAATAGAACCCCGCGCTGTCAGACTTCGCGGATTGTTTGATGCCAGTTTCAGTGTTGGTTGCAGTGACTTGCGCCCCGGGAACAACTGCTCCACTCGGATCAGTAACAATGCCGGAAATACTGCCGTTGATGCTAGCCAAACCCCTGCTTGCAGATACAACCGTGACGGTTAAAAGAGCCAGTAGATACAAGACAAATTCCAGTATTGTTCGAAGCCCCATCTCGTGAGTGCCCCCCGCCATTTCTACACCTCCTTAGCGCAACTGAGGTGACCCTTGGCATATACCTTCGCCCGTAGAGTTCGGATAACTTAAAAAGGATCCCATTGCGCTCAGATGGCGCTTATATCACCTGAGGGATACACTGTCAAGGATTAGTTCTTATATGTTGTAATGGTTCAGCTACTGCGCCATATTCTGGATGTTTAATCATAGGAGACTTAATAATGGGCCTCCCAAGCCGGTTTAGACACCGGAAGTCATTGCCAAGACGACCGCGGAGTATCGCTGGATACGATTTGAATGAGGACAGTTAATTTGGTAGCCCAATGTCTGCCGCCTTCTCCGATTCTCTTTCTTGTCATTGTGGTCGTTGCACTTGGAGGTTGTTTTAGCTATGGTTGAAACGCTTGACGGTCTAGGACGCGAGCCATTCGAGGCCAAATGAAACGAAATGATCTACTGAAGGTATTACAAGCAATTTACTCCCAGGGCCAGACATCGAGAGCCGCCCTGGCCGAAACTCTGGGTTTTGCGCCAAGTTACATCAGTGCACTGGTCGCGGAACTCCGGCAGGCGCAACTGATAGAGGAGGGTGGGCGGTCTCCGTCGCGTGTGGGGCGCCGCCGTGTTTTACTGCAAGTACGTTCTGACTTGGCCCACCTACTGGGCATCCGCATAGGACGGGCAAATACTCGCATTGTCGTGACAGATTTCTCAGGAGGAGTTTTGACTTTACGGACCATGCCGACGGAAATCGGCAGGGGAGAACAGCATGTTTTCGATCTCATTGAGCGTGAAATTGGCAGCACCCTGCACGCGGACCCACTCATAAGAGGCATCGGCGTAGCAATTTCTGGTGTGATTGACCGCCATTCCGGGACAGTCCTTTTCTGGCCCAAGGTCCCAGGATGGACCGACGTCCCCCTCAAACGAAGAATTCAAGCGAAATACAGCCTCCCCGTCGTCGTGGAAGATACCGCCCGCACGATGGCGCTTGCAGAAAAGAGATTCGGCAGCGCCAAGGGATATCGAGAGTTCGTGTATGTCGTGGTTTCCATGGGGATTGGTGCAGCCATCTACATTGACGACCGCTTGTACCTGGGCGCCGATGATCTGGCTGGAGAGCTCGGACACACAACCATCGACGAGCGTGGGGATCTTTGTTCCTGCGGTAATCGCGGGTGTCTCGAAGTGTTCGCGTCGGGGTGGGCCATCATCAACCGCGTGAAAAGCGGACTTAGCCAAGGAGTACACTCAAGTCTGGCTTCGCTAATGGCCACCCGGCCGGACCAGATGTCGATCGAGGCTATCGTGGGCGCCGCGAAAGAAGGGGATCAGCTTGCCCAGACCGTCCTTCGCGAAGCGGGCCTTCACTTGGGCACTGGAATTGCTACCGTCATCAATCTCTTAAATCCCGAAGCGATTGTACTGGGAGGGGAGGTGCCGCCTGCAGCGAAAGCTTTTTTGATCAAGCCGCTGTTCCACTCCTTTCGGGCCCGCACGCTTAACCGTTCAGTGAGAAATCTGAAGGTCATCGTTTCACGCATGGGAGGTGAATCAGGCGCCGTGGGCGCTTCGATCCTAGTGGCGGAAAAGCTCCTGCCGAATCTCCTTGATTATCCAAACGGCCAAAGGCCGAATAAGCTCGAGTGAACCCCGATTCCGAAGTAAGGATACACCGTTGAGTTCTAATCCGCTAAATTGAAATGGGTTTTTCGATTGGCGGAGGAGGAACAAAACGGTGCAGAGAGAAATTAGCGTGCTTTGGGGCGAAAAGAAAGTAGTTTTGCGCGAGACGCCGCGGGCAGTGACACCGTTTGGAGGGCTGAGCGTCTTCATCGATTTTCTGCGGCGGATCGGCTTCTCGGAGCAAGTGCGTCAGGAGACCCCGGTGCATCTGCAGTCGCCGAATGCCATTGCGGCGGAGGAAACCTTCACGGCTTTTGTGATCCCGATGGCGGCGGGAGCGCGGCGCTTTGCGCATAGCTCGATGCTGCCAGCGGACCGCGCCCTGCAGGCGCTCGTGGGGGTGAAGCGCTTTCCCACCGACGGCACGCTCCGGAATTTGTTCAAGCGCTTCACACAGGGGATGGTGGTCGGGATGTATGAGCCGCTGTGGGCGTGGCAACTGGAGCGGTTGCCGCTCCGCAGCGAGGGCTACAGTCTGGACCTGGACTCGACGGTGTTTGAGCGTTACGGGCGGCAGAAGGGGCGCAGAAGGGTTACAACCCGAAGAAGCCCGGACGAGCCTCGCACCATCCGCTGCTGGCGGTGTTGGGGGAAGCGCACTTTGTGCTGCACGGCTGGCTGCGAAGCGGGAACACCCGGGCCGACACCGGGGTGGTGGAGTTTCTGAAAGAGGCCCTGGCGAAGCTGCAAAGTCCGGAGGGGATTCGCCGGGTGCGGGCCGACGCGGGAT
>DASRCX010000057.1:0-4502 GCA_035652895.1 Terriglobia bacterium | reverse complement strand
CTGCCAGTCCCAGGGCTGACGTCGCCCCATACAAGACTAATGCTCCTACCATGCCGATCAAATTCACCCGAAACCGCACCGCATTGCTTCTCTGTGGCATTCGGGAAGGCCTGCAAAAGTGGCCGATCAGGTTCCGCGGTTCCAGACCGAACGATCCTTGCACAATTCTATGTACTGCTTTACCCACATCCCGCAATTGAATACGATGACAATTTTTTTGAATTTCTTCTGGTTGCGAATGGCATGACCGCCTCCCTTAGCATTTGGTCGGATACTCGGTCGTATTTTTAGCTCCCGTCTTCTGCCCCGTCAAGGGTGACAATGTGATAGACTTCCCTTCTATCCATTAGATTGGACGGGGCCAACACTGAAAATGCGGGATCTTAAGACACATGGTGTCCCTTCTCTCGACCGTGCTCTTACGGTGCTTGAAATGCTAGCCCATTCGCGCCGTGGTCAAAGCTTAGCAGATTTGGCAAGGCGAATGTCTGCCCCTAAAAGCACGCTTCACTGTGTGCTTTTGACACTCGAACGTCGAGGCTACCTAGAGAGGGACGAAACATCCCATCGGTACGTGTTTGGTCTAAAGCTCTTCAGCCTCGTAAACGCTGGCATTAATCAAGTGAAGGTCAATGAAATGGCGCTTCCTGTTCTCCACTCCCTAATGGAGCAAACCAGGATGACGATTCACATGGCTATCCTTGATCAAGGAGAAGCGGTTCTTGTCAACAAGATTGAGCCCCCTGGACTACTCCGGTTGGCAACATGGATTGGGAAGCGTATGGACGTTCATTGTACAGGAGTCGGGAAGGCCTTGATTGCTTATTTGCCGCCTGATCAACTGGAGGAACTTTTAACTCGACATCCCTTACCTCGGCACAATGAGAATACGATTGTAAGCGCTCGAAAAATTAAGGAGCAGTTGAAACTCATTCGCACAGTCGGATATGCCTTCGATGATGAAGAAGACGAAATTGGTCTGCGATGCATAGGAGTTCCGATTTTCGATCGCGAGAACCAAGTGGTTGCCGCTATCAGCGTGGCAGGAACAATCGCTCAGATTACTAGAGAAAATCGCAGCAAGTTAGCAGAACTAATGAAGTCCGCCGCGCTAACCATATCGAGGCGTCTAGGCTTTCATCCGAGCGGTGCGATCTTTCCTTCGTAAAAGGCATTTTCGCCCAACAGGGCCCCTGATCTGATGCGAGTTCTCAGCACCGATCACTCCCCGATCCGCATAAATTTTATTGCGTTGAATGATGCAAGATACGATCCTCATGCCTGGATATACTTCGAAAGAAATCTGAAATCAGAAACTCAAGTTCGGCGTCCGCGAGCGGTCCATACATTTTTCGGAAAGGGTAAGAATAGAAGTGTTGATTTCGATACTCTGAATTGGCCCACTTTGATCATTTGAATTGGCCCACCGTGGGAAGAACCGACTACTCTGTTGTGGGCAGCAGCCCGGAGCGGAGGTGGCGGTGGACTGGAGAGCCAAAGTGGAGCTGTTCGAGGAGATTCGGCGCGAGTACGAGTTCGGGGTGGGCACGATCCTGGGAGTGGCCAAGAAGCTGGGCGTGCATCGACGCATGGTCCGTGAGGCGTTGGGCAACGCGGTTCCGTCCCGGCGCAAGAAGCCGGAGCGGAAGCGGCCCCGGCTGGGGCTGGTGGTTCCGTTCATCGACGCGATTCTGGAAGCGGATCGAGCGGCGCCGCGCAAGCAGCGGCACACGGCGCATCGGATTTACCAGCGGCTGCGGGCCGAGCGGCCGGGCACTGAAGTCGCCGAATCGACGGTGCGCCGCTACGTGCGGCGGAAGAAGCAAGCTCTGGGACTGAGTCGGCGCCAGGTATGCGTGCCGCAGAGTTACGACTGGGGCAGCGAAGGCCAAGTGGACTGGTACGAAGCCGAGGCTGACCTGGGTGGGGAGCGGCAGAAGCTGCAGGTCTTCTCGCTCCGTGGGATGGCGAGCGGCGTAGCCTTCCATCGGGCTTATTTCAGGGCCACGCAACAGGCTTTTCTGGAAGCGCACGAGCTGGCCTTCCGCTATTTTGGTGGGGTTTTCCGCCGTCTTCGCTATGACAATTTGAAAGCTGCGGTGAAGAAGATCCTGCGCGGTTATCAGCGCGAGGAGACGGCGCGCTTCATCGCTTTTCGCTCGCATTGGGGTTTTACGGCGGAGTTCTGCACACCCGCCGAAGCGCACGAGAAAGGCGGTATCGAGGGCGAGGCCGGTTACTTCCGGCGGAACCATTGGGTGCCGGTGCCTGAGGCGCGGGATCTGGAGGAGCTGAACCGGCAGCTGCGGGCCGCCTGCGAGCAAGACCAGGGGCGAACGATTGCGGGCCGGGAGCAGACGATCGGGGTGGCGATGCGAGCCGAGCGAGCGCATCTGTTGCCCCTGCCGGCAGAAGGTTTCGACCTGGCCGAAGTCCGTTTCCCCAAAGTGGACGGCTCGGGCTGCGTGCGGGTGCGAACGAACTTCTACTCGGTTCCTTTACCGGCCGACACCCGAGTGGAAGCCAAGGTTTATGCCGACCGGGTTGAGATCTGGCATGAAGGAGCCAAGGCGGCACAGCATGAACGCTGCTACGGCCGGTTTCAGCAGGTTCTGGAGCTGGAGCACTACCTGGAAGTGCTGGAGCGCAAGCCCGGGGCTCTGGCGGGCTCGACGCCGCTAAAACAATGGCGCGAGCGGGGACGCTGGCCGGGCGAGTATGACCGCTATTGGGAGGTGCTGATCCGGCGTCACGGCAAGCAGCCCGGCACGCGGCAGATGATCGAGTTGCTGGGGTTAGGGAAGAAGCATGGCCATGATCGCTTGCAGGAAGCGGTCTCCGTGGCCCTGGCCACCGGCTGTGGCGATGTGGCGGCAGTGCGTTATCTCTTAACGGCGGGAAGCAGCGCACCGCCTCCATTGGAATCGGGGGAACGGGGTGGGTTGGTGCGCTACGAGCGGCCGCTTCCCGGCGTTCAAGACTACGACCAACTGCTCAGCCAGGAGGTGACGCTATGAGCGCCGCTCTCCAGGAGGCCACGATCCAACAACAATGCAAGCAACTGCACTTGCCAGCGGTGTCGGCGCAGTGCGTGCGCCTGGCGGAACAGGCGGTGCGGGAACGGCAGACTCACCTCGGCTATTTGGAGGCGCTGCTGGGCAGTGAGTTGGAAGAGCGGGAACAGAGGACCATCGAACGCCGCTTGCGAGATGCAAGACTGCCGCGGATGAAGACGCTGGAAGAGTTCGACTTCAGCCAGTCACCCAAGGTCTCGCCTTCGGAGATCCAGGAGCTGGCCGTCGGAGACTACATTGGACGGGCCGAACCCGTGATCTTTCTCGGTGAACCGGGAACGGGGAAAACCCATCTGCTGACGGGGCTGTGTGTGGCAGCATGCCGGCAGAAGCGGCGCGTAAGATTCATCACGGCCGCGGGCCTGGTGAACGAGTTAGTGGAAGCGAAGCACCAGTTGCAACTGCGCCGGGTGCTGGCACGCTGGGCGCGTTACGACCTGATCGCTCTGGACGAAGTGGGCTACGTGCCCATGGCCGATGTGGGAGCGGAGTTCCTGTTCCAAGTGGTGGCAGAACGGGCGGAGAAAGCAGCGGTACTGATGACGACGAACTTACCGTTTTCAGAATGGACGCAGGTGATCCCGAACAGTCGGCTGTGCAAGGCGCTGCTGGATCGAGTGACGGATCGCGCCCACATCATCGAGACGGGGAGCGAGTCGTATCGTTTTCGACGCACGCTCGAGAAGCGGAAAAAGAGAGGCTGAGGAGTTAACAGGGCCCACGGCAGGCCGGCGCTCGATGGGGTTCCGGCTTGCGCTCGCCCTAAGCGCTCCGCCCTTCGGGCTCCGCAGGGCTTCGCTCCAGCCGGAACCCCATCGAGCGAGATGCTCCTTAATAAAGGAGAGAGACGAAAGGCAGAGAAAACCAAGGCAAAAGGCACAGGAGAGAAGAAAGAGAATCAAATCAGAGACTTACGGTGGGCCAAATGAGAGTATCAAAGTGGGCCAAATCAGATTGACAAAGACAAGTGTCCAAAATATTGGATAAAAGCATGATTGTTGGCATCTAAGATAGAGTTTTTTACTGGGTGTTTTTTATAATCTGACGTATTGCGAAAGAGGCTATCTCTAATGCGCCAATACATCAAATCACGGGAAATTTTCGATAGGAACCGACAGTTCATTCCGGGGGGCGTAGTCTCCGTAAATCGCGCCGTTCAGCCAGAGATTGTCTTTACGAGAGGCTTAGGAGCATACCTCTGGGATGCCGAGGGGAATCGCTACATTGATTACCATGCAGCTTTCGCTCCTCATTTGCTTGGACACAACAACTCTTACGTCAATGCGGCGGTCACCGCGGTTATGTCGAAAGGAGCTAGCCTGTTCGGTGCAGGTACGACCGAACTGGAAGGCAAGCTTGCCGAGCTGATCTGCGCCCATATTCCTGCGATAGAGTCCGTTCAATTCCTAAATACAGGCAGTGAGGCCA
>DASRCX010000056.1:0-103810 GCA_035652895.1 Terriglobia bacterium | reverse complement strand
GACGCTGCCGCCGGGGACGGAGATGGTGATGCCGGGTGACAACGTGACGCTGGAGATCGAGTTGATTACGCCGATCGCCATGGAGAAGGGGCTGCGGTTCGCCATCCGCGAGGGCGGCCACACCGTCGGCGCCGGCTCCGTGACCGAAATCATTCAGTAGGCGAACAGATATGCTTCATCAGAAAATCAGAATTCGGCTGAAGGCTTACGATCACAGGGTGCTGGACCAGTCCGCGGCGGACATTGTTTCCACCGCCAAACGGTCCGGAGCGCAGGTTGCGGGCCCTGTGCCGCTGCCGACCATTAAGAACAAATATTGCGTCCTGCGTTCGCCTCATACAGACAAGAAGTCACGCGAACAGTTTGAAATCCGGACGCACAAACGGCTGGTAGATATCCTCGAGCCTACGGCGCAGACGATCGACGCTTTGACCAAACTCGATCTTCCCGCCGGGGTTGACATCGAGATCAAAGCATTCGGGAAGGAGCACGCAAAGTAGTTGCCGACGGACGGCAACTCTTGCGGCTGAGTTATTATGTTGAAGGCGATTCTGGGTAAAAAGCTGGGCATGACGCAGGTCTTCGCGGAAAACGGCGACGTTATTCCCGTGACGGTCCTGAAGGCTGGCCCGTGCGTTGTGATTCAGCGCAAAACCGCCGCCAAAGACGGATATGACGCGGCCCAGATCGGTTTGGTGGAGGTTCCACCTCCTAAACGCGTTACCAAACCGCTCGAAGGGCACTTCAAACGGGCTGGGGCGAATCCGGCGCGGTTTTTGCGGGAAGTCCGCCTGGATGCGGAATCCGGCGACGTGAAAGTTGGCGATAAAGTCCTTGCGGACATCTTTGCTGTGGACGAGAAAGTAGATGTTATCGGGACTTCCAAGGGCCGGGGTTTCGCAGGGTTTCACAAGCGGCACCATTTTGGCGGAGGCGGGGCTGCGCACGGATCGATGTTCCATCGCGCACCCGGATCGATTGGGTCCTCCTCCTTTCCTTCACGGGTGTTCAAGGGAATGCGGGCCGCGGGACACATGGGCGTTAACAGAGTAACGGTGCGCAACCTCCGCGTCGTGCGCGTCCTTCCCGATGACAATGCCATCCTGGTGGAGGGTGCTGTTCCCGGGCCGGATGGCGGCTATGTTGTCGTACGGAAAGCCAGGGCGCCCCATAAGTGAAGATCGAGAAAGCCGCAGATTGAAGCGAGTCTAGAGACATGGCAACAGTCGAAGTGAAAAATCTCGAAGGGCAGAAGGTCCGGGAACTCGAACTGGCCGATGAAGTATTTGCGGTCAAGCCCAATGGCAACCTTCTGTGGGAGGCTACAAGGGCGTACCTTGCAAGCAGGCGCCGCGGAACGCATTCGACCAGGAGTCGGGGTGAGGTCTCAGGCGGCGGAAAGAAGCCCTGGCGGCAAAAGGGAACGGGACGCGCGCGCGTCGGCAGCATTCGGAGTTCGTTGTGGAGGCACGGTTCGATTGCGCATGGCCCCAAACCTCGGAGCTACGAGATCAAGCCCCCCAGGAAAGTGCTTGAGGGAGCGTTGCGGTCGGCGCTGGCGGCAAAGTTTCAGGAAAATAAGATGACGGTTGTGGACCGCCTGAGTCTCCCCGAGGCGAAAACGAAATCTTTTGTCATGGCGCTTAACAAGCTGAATGCCGGGCCCAGAATTCTTGTCGTGAACGATGAGCGCGACCGCAACCTCGAACTGTCTTCGCGGAACGTCCCCGGCTGCGACCTGGTGCGGCACCACGAGGTCCACGCATACGATATCCTGAGTCATGACCAGTTGCTGATTTCTGAAGGCGCGCTGAGCCGATTGCAGGAGGCGCTGCGATGAAGAAAAGCGGGCACCAGATTCTTCGCAAACCGATCATTACTGAAAAGAGCGTGGGACTGAAAGAGTCCGCGCGGACGCTCTGCTTCCACGTCGACGCTCATGCCAATAAAAGAGAAATCAGGCAGGCCGTTGAAGAGATGTTTGTAGAGCTTCGCGATAAGATTGAATCGGTGCACACGGCCTCGTTCCGCGGAAAAGTGCGGCGGCGCGGCTGGACCAGCGGGCGGCGGCCTGATTGGAAGAAGGCCTACGTCAAGCTGAAGGAAGGAACCAGGGTCCCTGAATACGCAGAGACTGTGTAATCAGCTGCTTTGAGGGCGAGCGGAAGATTATGGGAATTAAAACCTACAGACCGTACACGGAGACGCGGAGGTTCCAGACGGGCTTGGACTTTCAGGAGTTGACGGCTGCGAAGCCCCATAAGCCGCTTCTGGAGCCCAAGGGCCGAATCTCCGGGCGCAACAACCACGGAGAAATTACGATCTGGCACAGGGGTGGAGGGCACAAGCGGCATTATCGGGTGATTGATTTCAAGCGGGATAAAATTGGAATTGCGGCGCGCGTGGCGACGATTGAGTACGACCCGAATCGGTCGGCGTTCATTTCGCTCCTTCATTACGCCGACGGTGAGAAGCGCTATATCCTTTATCCGCAGGGGCTCAAAGTAGGCGACCAGGTTGTTGCGGGTCCCAACGCCGATATCGTTGTGGGAAATTCGCTGCCGCTGAAAAACATTCCTTTGGGAACGACGATCCACAATCTTGAGCTACGGCCCGGGAAGGGCGGGCAGCTTGTCCGAAGCGCGGGAGGCAGCGCCCAGCTTGTGGCCAAGGAAGGCGATTATGCCCAGGTTCGACTGCCCTCGGGTGAAGTTCGGCGCC
The DNA here is from genome assembly GCA_035652895.1 of Terriglobia bacterium. Lineage (GTDB taxonomy): Bacteria > Acidobacteriota > Terriglobia > UBA7540 > UBA7540 > SCRD01. The sequence continues at coordinate 101,089 of DASRCX010000056.1, read as the reverse complement.
TTCACGTCGATTGCGTGGCGACAATCGGACAGGTGGGAAACCTGGACCACGAAAACATTGCAATCGGCAAGGCGGGGCGGAAGCGGTGGCGGGGAATCCGGCCAACGGTCCGCGGCGTAGCGATGAATCCTGTTGACCACCCGCTGGGCGGCGGAGAAGGAAAAACCTCGGGCGGCCGGCACCCCGTGACGCCGTGGGGCAAGCCGACGCGGGGTTACAAGACGCGGCATAACAAGCGGACAGACCGCTTTATCGTCAGAAGACGCGAGAAGAAATAGGGAGGAAAGGTTGTCGAGATCGCTTAAAAAAGGGCCGTTCGTCGACGAACACCTGATCAAGAAGATCGAACTGCTTAACCGGCGGTTTGAAAAGAAGGTGATCAAGACCTGGTCGAGACGTTCGACGATCGTTCCGGAAATGGTCGGGCACACAATCGCGGTGCACAACGGCAAGAAATTTATTCCGGTCTATGTGACGGAAAATATGGTGGGACACAAGCTCGGGGAATTTGCTCCGACGCGGACGTTCAAGGGACACAGTGTGAAGGTTGCCACCGAACGGGCCACAACTTCCGCCCCCAAGCCGGCGAGCTAGAACGGGAATTAAAGTTTTGGGATTGAATAATGGAAGCTAGAGCAACAAGCAAGTATCTGCGGGTTTCGCCCCAGAAGGCCAGGCTGGTCGTTGATCTGGTCAGGGGACAAAACGTGAATGCGGCCCTCGACATCCTGCGGTTTACCAAGAAGCGCGTGGCGCAGGAAGTGATCAAGACATTGCAGGCTGCCATCGCCAACGCCGAGCAGAAGTCTGACTCGGTTGATGTGGATGAACTGGTGGTCTCCAAAGCCTATGTAAACGAAGGTCCGCGCATGAAGCGCATTCGGCCGGCTCCGATGGGCCGCGCCTATCGTTACCAGCGGCGGATGAGCCATATCACGCTCGTTGTCGAGTCGCCGCAATCAAACGATTGACGGGACTGAGACGGCAACGTCCCGTCCGGGAATAGATCGGAACGATCCGATAAGGGTTTGAAACAGGAGGATGTTGGTGGGTCAAAAAGTACATCCCTACGGGTTCCGTCTTGGAACAATCAAGACGTGGAAGTCGCGGTGGTTTGCGAAAAAGGGTTATGCGGACCTGCTTCATGAAGACCTGAAGCTGAAGCGGCAGCTCAAGAACCAGTTGAAAAGCGCTGGCGTCTCTTCGATCGAAATTGAACGGCCCGGCAACAAGTTGAAGATCACGATCCACACAGCACGTCCCGGCATCATCATCGGGCGAAAGGGCGCAGAAATTGACCGCCTTCGGCAGGAAGTGCAGCGGCGCACGGGGCGTGAAGTGCTGCCAATCAATATCCAGGAAGTTCACCGGCCGGAACTCGATGCCCAGCTTGTTGCCGAGTCGATTGCGCTTCAGCTCGAAAAGCGCGTGGCTTTCCGGCGCGCCATGCGAAAGGCAGTGGATTCTGCACTGCGCTTCGGCTGCAAAGGCATCAAGGTCCGGGTTGGCGGACGACTGAACGGCGCTGAAATCGCGCGGACGGAATGGTACCTCCAGGGACGGCTCCCATTGCACACGCTGCGAGCGGACATTGACTACGGGTTGGCGGAGGCGCATACAACCTACGGGGTGATTGGCGTGAAGTGCTGGATTTACAATGGTGAGATTCTTGAACAGAAGCGCCGTCCAGCCGCTATGACGGAGGAGCTTGAGACCCCGGCGGTTTGAGCCGGGGCGGCCACTCAAGCAGGCGACGGATCGAAGGTGAATGACTTATGTTGATGCCCAGTAAGGTGAAATTCCGGAAGCAGCAGCGCGGCCGGATGAACGGGAAAGCGTGGAGAGGTTCAACCGTTGCGTTCGGCGACTATGGATTAAAAGCGCTCGAGCCGGGATGGATTACCGACCGCCAGATCGAAGCCAGCCGCGTGGCCATTATGCGATTTGTCAAGCGGGGAGGCAAGCTGTGGATTCGCGTGTTTCCAGACAAGCCGGTGACCAAGAAGCCGGCCGAAACCCGCATGGGAAAAGGGAAAGGTGCGCCTGAGTTCTGGGTCGCCGTTGTGAAGCCAGGCAGGATCCTGTTCGAAATGGAAGGCGTGACGGAAGCGGAAGCGCGGCGGGCGTTTCAACTGGCGAGCGACAAGCTGCCTGTACCCACGCGGTTTGTCACGCGGCTGGACGCGGCACATTAGCGGAAGGAGCACAACGGGTGAAACTCGAAAAGGACAAGAAGTGGAAATGGCCCGCTGAAAACATGCGGGAGTGGACCGACGAAGAGCTTGAAAGCAACCGCATTCAGTTCAGCCAGCAGCTTCTTCGGCTTCGGTTCCAGCTTGTGGGCGGACAGGGAGACGTTCTGCCTGTCATGCGCCAGCTTCGGAAAGGAATTGCCCGGGTCCGCACAATCCAGCGCGAGCGGAAGTTGAAGCTGAGCACACAGAAACAGGCGTGAAAGCCAGTGGGTTTAAAGGGCAAAGAAACAAGGGCAATGCGGAATGCAGAATAAGAGGCGACAAGAAAAAATCGGGGTGGTGAGCAGCAACAAGATGCAGAAGACTGTCGTGGTAACAGTGGATCGGAAGATCATCCATCCCCTGTATAAGAAGGTCATCAGGAAATCGAAACGATTTCTGGCCCACGACGAAAAAGGCGAGTGCCAGCCTGGGGACTGGGTGCGGATCGAGGAGACCCGCCCGCTCAGCCGGCGCAAGCGCTGGCGTGTTGTGCAGGTCATCTCGAAGGCGGTCCAGGTCGGCGGAGGCGAGGAGGTTAGCGCATGATTGGAATGCGTACAATTTTGCAGGTAGCCGATAATTCCGGCGCCCGCAAGCTTTCCTGCATCCTGCCGATCGGCGGAAGCGTTGGATTGCAGGCCGGGTTGGGCGATGTGATAACCGCTTCGGTCAAGGAGGCCTCGCCGGAGAGTCCTGTTCCCAAAGGAAAGGTCGTGAAGGCGGTGATCGTCCGGATGCGGAAAGAGCAGCGGCGCCGGGACGGCAGCTACATCCGCTTTGACGAGAACGCGGCAGTGTTGATCAATGACGCCGGCGAACCTGTGGGAACGCGCGTTTTCGGACCGGTGGCGCGCGAACTTCGCGAAAAAAAATTCCTGAAAATCGTTTCCCTTGCTCCGGAGGTTTTGTAATGGGATCGGCTCTGGATATCCGCAAGAATGATCAGGTCCAGGTCATGGCCGGGCGCGACAAGGGCAAGACGGGCCGGGTGCTCAGCGTGCTTCCACGAAAGCAGCAGGTGTTTGTGGAACACGCGAATATGATCAAGCGGCACACGCGGCCAAACCCTGCCAAGCAGATTCGAGGCGGTATCCTGGAAAAAGAAGGGCCAATCCATGTCTCAAACGTGGCGCTGGTTTGCAGCGAATGCGGCCCGACACGGATCCGCCATCAGCGCATGGCGGGCGGCGAGAAAGGGAAGAAAGTCCGCCAGTGCGCCAAATGCGGCAAGGTGCTAGACACTTAAAGATTGAGGATGGCCAGGCGAGTATGGCAGCGCGATTAAAAGAAAAATACCAGTCGGAAGTTGTCCCGGCGCTGATGGAAGAGTTTAAGTATCCGAGCCGCATGGCGGTGCCGCGGCTCAGCAAGATCGTAATAAACATGGGGCTGGGCGAAGCGATACAGAATGTCAAGCTGCTCGACGCCGCCACACGCGAACTGGGCCAGATTTCCGGCCAGAAGCCGGTGATCACGCGGGCAAAGAAGTCGATTGCGAACTTCAAGCTGCGCAAGAATATGCCCATCGGTGCGATGGTCACGCTGCGGGGCGACCGGATGTATGAGTTCTTTGACCGGCTTGTGAATGTGGCACTTCCCCGCGTCCGTGACTTCCGCGGACTCTCCACAAGGTCGTTTGATGGCCGCGGGAGTTACACTCTGGGACTGCGTGACCAGTTGGTTTTCCCCGAAGTGGAGTACGGAAAAATCGAGAAGGTGAAGGGGATGAATATCTCCATCGTCACCAGTGCCAAAAGTGACGCGGAGGGCCTGGCGTTGCTTCGGCGACTGGGGATGCCGTTCCGCACGGAGGCCCAGCGCCGCCAGAGCGCTCAGGAAGCTTCGAGCGAGCAGGCAGGAGGATAAACAGACGTGGCTCGTACAAGCCAGATGGCAAAATTGCTTCGGAAGCCGAAATTCAAGGTCCGGCACAGGAACCGGTGCCGCATTTGCGGTCGTCCTCGCGGTTATATTCGGAAGTTCGAGATGTGCCGGCTCTGCTTCCGCAAGCTGGCACTGCAGGGCGACATCCCTGGAGTCGTGAAGTCAAGTTGGTAGCAATTCAAAACGATCGCAGCGGGAAGGATTGAAGCTGCGACGGGAATATCGAATCGGGAGTTTTATGGCTGCAGTTTCTGATCCAGTCGCTGACATGCTGACGCGAATCCGCAATGGGATTCGAGCCCGGCATCAACGCGTGGATATGCCGTCCTCAAAACTGAAAGTTGAGATTGCCCGAATCCTGAAAGAGGAGGGCTATATCAGCAATTACAAGGTCTCTGAGGAAAAGAAGAAGCAGACCTTGCGGATCCTCCTCCGGTACACTCCGAGTGGATCGAGCGTCATCTCAAAAATCAGCCGCGTTTCGAAGCCCGGCAGGCGCGTGTACGTCGGGTCCCGCAGCATTCCCAGGGTCCTTGGCGGGCTGGGTGTGAATATACTGACAACACCCCGCGGGGTGATGACCGGCAAGGCCGCCCGTCGCGCCAATGTGGGCGGAGAGATTCTTTGTAACGTGGAGTAGTCCCGAAGTTAAGGGTAAGGTTGGTTCTATGTCAAGAGTAGGGCGAAAACCGATCGCCGTGCCGCCTGGTGTCACGATCCAGGTGGATTCGGGCGCTGTGACCATTAAGGGGCCGAAAGGGAGCCTCCAGGTTCCCCTTCCTCCTGGAATCCGGCTCGAAAAGCAGGATGGAACGTTTCTGGCCCAGATGGATCACGAAGACCAGGCCGCGCTGCGCGGATTGGTTCGGGCCGAGGTTGCAAACGCCATTGAAGGTGTCACCAAGGGCTTTGAAAAGCACCTCGATATCGTTGGGATCGGCTATCGCGCCGAAGTCAGCGGAAAATCGCTTGTGTTGGCGCTTGGGTATTCGCATCCGATCCAGTTTCCGATCCCGGAGGGAATTTCGATCGCTGTTGAAAAGCAGACGCATTTGGTGGTCAAAGGGGCGGACGCCCGCCTGGTGGGGCAGACGGCGGCGAAAATCCGCGATTTGCGGCCGCCGGACCCTTACAAGAACAAGGGGATCCGCTACACAGGCGAGAAACTGAAGAAGAAAGTTGGCAAGGCGGCTGCGGGAGCCGCTAAAGCTTAAGCCCAGGAAGGAACAGCAGACGGCATGTTGACGCAAGTTTCAAAAAATTTCCGCCGCCAGAGAATCCACCGGAGGGTCCGCCGCCGGGTACGCGGCGTGGCGTCTGCGCCCAGGCTGAACGTGTTTCGGTCGCTGAAACATATCTATGCCCAGATCGTTGATGACTCCCGGGGCTGCACGCTTGTCTCCGCTTCGTCTGTTGACGCAGAGGTCCGCAAGACGCTGAAGAGCGGCGGCAACGTTGCGGCGGCCAGGATTGTCGGAAAAACGCTGGCGGAGCGCGCCAGGGCTGCCGGAATTTCCCGCGTGGTGTTTGATCGCGGAGGTTATACCTATCACGGTCGCGTCAAGGCCCTGGCCGAGGAAGCAAGGGCGAACGGCCTGACGTTTTGACGCGAAGGAGAGTACATTTGGCTGTTGGGATTGACCCAAGTACATTACAACTGAAGGACCAGGTCGTGTCCATTAACCGCGTGACCAAGGTCGTGAAAGGCGGGAAAAACCTCAGCTTTTCGGCCTTGGTGGTGGTGGGCGACGGGAACGGCATTGTGGGATTCGGCACCGGAAAGGCCCGGGAAGTGCCGATGGCGATTCGCAAAGGGATTGAACTGGCCAAGAAGTCTCTGCGCAGGGTGAATATTACTGAGACGTCGATTCCCCACGCCGTGGTCGGCCATTATGGAGCGGGCAAGGTCCTGCTGAAACCTGCGCCCCCCGGCACGGGTGTGATTGCCGGTGGACCTGTTCGCGCCGTGCTCCAGGCTGCGGGCGTTCAAAACGTTCTCACGAAATCTTTGGGGACGACCAACCCGCACAACGTCGTTAAAGCTACGATGCAGGCGCTCCTTAGCCTGAGGAACACTGAGGACGTTGCATCCTTGCGCGGCAAGCAGGTGGAGGAGCTTTAGGGAGGCGGGAGCATCGTGCCACAGAAGACCAGAACAATTCATATCAAGTGGGTCCGCAGCGGGATAGGATTTTCGCGCAAGCAAAAGGAAATGGTGAGAAGCATCGGCCTGCACCGCCTGAATCAGGTGGTCGAGCGCCCGGACACGCCGCATTTTCGAGGCCTCGTGGCGAAGGTGTCGCACCTCGTAGAAGTGGTTGAGCCGCCCTCGAAGCCTTCCTGGGTCAGCACCCCTGAATATACGATCATCCCTGCGGAAGCTCAGATCAGCAAGCCGACTGCCGAGGAGAGTGCGGTCACAGCGGCCCCGCCTGAAAGCGAAACTGCCGAGAAGTCGGAGGGATCGTCCCGGACGTCTGCGGTGGTGGAAGAAGTAAAAGAAGTGGAAGAAGTTGATGAGGCTGCTCCCAGGAAGAAACCTGCTGCGGCGAAGGGTCAGCCCGCTGAATCCTCCAGTAAAAAAGCTTCTGCAAAATCAGAAAAGCCGAAAACGCGAGGGGATGCAAAAGCGGCCAAGACCCCGGCTAAAAAAACTTCGAAGCCCACGAAAGGTAAGAAATAGCACTCATGGCCATACATATCGGAACACTACAGCCTCCGGCCGGCGCGCATAAGCGCCGCAAAAGGATTGGCCAGGGCATGGGTTCAGGACACGGAAAGACGGCTACTCGCGGCAGCAAGGGGCAGCGGTCGCGCACAGGCTCTCGCATGCGTCCGGGGTTTGAAGGTGGTCAGATGCCGCTGCAACGCCGCCTGCCCAAGCGCGGGTTTACAAATATCTTCAAGAAACATTACGCTGTCGTCAACCTTAGTGACCTCGTGGAATTTGATCCCAAAGAAAAAGTGACACCTGAACTGCTGATAGAGCGCGGCGTGATCAGGCGGCTTGGTGATGGCCTCAAGGTGCTGGGAGACGGTGAATTGAAGGCGCCCCTTCAGATTGCTGCCCATCATTTTTCCAGGTCGGCTGAAGAAAAGATCCGCAAGGCCGGCGGAAAGGCAGAGGTCATCTCCGCATGATGGAGAGTCTCAAAAGCCTCACTGAGATTCCGGATCTGCGGAAGCGCATTCTGTTCACTCTGCTGATGCTGGCCGTGTATCGGTTGGGGTCTTTTGTTCCGACGCCGGGAATTAATCCCGACGTTCTGGCGCAAGCGCTGAGCGGGCTTGGCAATACGTTGTTTGGGTTGCTTTCCATGTTTTCAGGAGGCAGCCTGAACCGGCTCACGGTTTTTGCCCTCGGAATCATGCCGTACATCACGGCGTCCATTATTCTCCAGTTGCTGGGCGTCGTTTCTCCTACGCTCGAAAAACTTCAAAAAGAGGGTGAACTCGGCCGGAAGAAGATCACCGAATACACGCGCTGGATGACGGTGGGGCTGAGCGCGTTTCAGGCCTTCGGAATTGCTGTCGCTTTGCAGCGGGAAACGACGGCGAATATGCCGCTTGTAATCAATCCTGGCATCGGGTTTATCCTCAGCACGGTGCTCACGCTGACGACCGGCTCCGTTTTCGTGATGTGGCTGGGCGAACAGATCACTTCGCGCGGCATCGGCAACGGAATGTCCCTGCTGATTTTTGCCGGCATCGTCGTCGGGCTGCCGCACGCGGTTGCAAACCTTTACCAGAATGTTTTTGTAACGCGCATCTGGAGTTTACCCGTTGTGTTTCTGCTGCTGGCGTTCATGCTTGTAGTCGTTGCCTTCATCGTTTTTGTCGAACGCGGGGAGCGCAGAATTCCAATCCAATATGCTAAACGCATCGTGGGGCGCAAAGTTCTTGGCGGGGTCTCGACCCACCTGCCCTTAAAGGTCAACAGCGGCGGCGTGATGCCGATCATCTTTGCCGTCTCAATTCTGACTTTTCCCCAGACGATAGCGTTGTTTGCCGGGCGCCAGGGCGCTTTCTCGACCTGGCTGGGTTGGTTCCAGAGGGCCTTTGGATGGGGCGAGCCCCTTTATACGCTCAGTTACATTGTACTCATCATTTTCTTCGCGCACTTTTATCTTTCGATCATTTATAACCCGGATGAAGTCGCGGATAATGTTCGCAAGCAGGGAGGTTTTATTCCCGGCATTCGTCCCGGCAAGCGGACAGCGGATCATCTGGATGAAGTTCTTACGAAGATTACATGGGTGGGCGGCCTCTACCTTGCTCTGATCGCTATCATCCCGGAAATCATGCTTGCGGGTCTGAGGCTGAACCACCTCCCAACGTGGCTGGGAGGTGCGTGGTTTGATGCGAACCTTCCCGGTTGGCTTCTTCATGGCCTCAACATCAACTTCTATTTTGGCGGCACCTCGCTGTTGATTGTGGTGGGCGTCGCCATGGACACGATCCAGCAGGTCGAAGCCCAATTGATTATGCGGCACTACGAGGGCTTTCTGAAGAAGGGACGAGTGCGAGGGCGCCGCGCCGCCTCGTGAACGCAGAGCACGCGAAGATAAAGAGGAAATGGCGCAGATACTCATCTTCCTGGGGCCTCCCGGTGCCGGCAAGGGGACCCAGGCGCGGGTAGTGGCCAGGAAGCTTGGCATCCCCCATATCTCCACGGGGGACATTCTGCGTGAGGCGGCGGCGAAAAGGACTGGCCTTGGGCTGGCTGCGAAGGCTAAAATGGATAAAGGAGAATTGGTTCCGGACGACGTTATCTCCCCGATAGTTGAAGAACGGCTGAGCAGGCCTGACTGCAGGAATGGGGCGATCCTCGATGGTTTTCCGAGGACCATTGCTCAGGCGGAGTTCCTTGACAGAATCCTGAAGCGGACCGGGTTGGGGGAGCCCCTGGTCCTTAACTTACAGGTTGAGACGGATTCTATTATCAGGCGCCTGACGGGCCGACGGACCTGCTCGACATGCGGCGAGATTTACAATATCCATGTGAACCCCCCGAGGCAGGACGAGGTATGTGACAAGGACGGAGGCAAGCTCATCCAACGGGCAGACGATAACGAAGATGCGATCCGGATAAGACTGAAGGCGTATGAGCAGGACACACTGCCTCTGATTGATTATTATGAAAAGAAGCACCTGTTGCGACACGTGGATGGAAGCGGGTCCCCGGAAGAGATTACGGAGAGGCTTTTGAGCCTTTTGAAGCAAGATGATCATTTGTAAGTCGGCGGCGGAGATTGAGAAGCTGCGCCGGAGCGGTCAATTGGTTAGAAGGGTCTTGGAAGAGACGTGCGCGCAAGTGAAGCCTGGCATTACGACGTTGGACCTCGAGAGATTTGTTGAGCGCCGCCTGGCGCAGGCCGGGGCCAAGCCTGCGTTCAAGGGCTATCGTGGATATCCTTGCTGCCTGTGCGCGTCTGTAAACGAGCAGATAGTTCACGGCATTCCTTCGAATCGGCGGTTGAAGGAAGGAGATATCGTCAGTCTGGACCTCGGCGTGATCGTTGATGGCTATTACGGTGATGCTGCAATGACCGTTCCCGTCGGAACGATTTCAGAATCGCTCCAAAGGCTCATCCGAGTGACGGAAGAGTCGCTCCAGTTGGCGATTGACAAAGCGCGCGTTGGAAACCGACTGGGAGATATTTCATCCGCAGTTGAGCAGCACGTCGTGAGCAGCGGTTTTTCAGTGGTGAGGGAGTTCGTCGGCCATGGGATCGGCCGGCAGCTTCATGAAGAGCCTCAAATACCGAATTTCGGGCATCCCGGTTATGGTCCTCCGCTGAAGGAGGGCATGGTTCTGGCGATCGAGCCTATGGTGAATGCAGGCGGCCCGGGGCTGAAAATCCTGGACGATCAGTGGACGGCCGTCACGGCTGATGGAGCATGTTCCGCTCACTTCGAGCACATGATTGCTGTGACGCAGAATGGTCCCGATGTCCTGACCCGTTTGTAGCGGATCGTTTCCGGACCCGGAGCGCTCAGAATACTCTATGGCCAAAGAAGAAGCGATCGAAGTTATGGGAACGGTCATTGAAGCGCTGCCGAATGCAATGTTTCGTGTCGAACTGGAAAATAAGCATAAGGTTTTGGCCCACATTTCGGGCAAGATGCGGAAGAATTTTATCCGAATTCTCCCCGGCGACAAGGTTGCCGTGGAACTTTCGCCTTACGATCTGACGCGAGGGCGGATCGTTTACCGCTACAAGTGACATCTCTCGAAGGCGATGGTTTGGTAGCGAGTGAAGATCAGGATTCGAATACAAGAAGGTAGCGATGAAAGTACGCGCTTCAGTAAAGAAAATCTGTGCGAAATGCAAGTTCGTAAGGCGTGGCAGAGTGCTGAGGGTGATTTGCGAAAACCCAAAGCACAAGCAGCGCCAGGGCTAGCTTTTTAGTGGAAGCATGTTGATGCCCGGCCGCCGCTTTCCCGATCTGCGGGAAACGGCCGGAGGGTACCGGGCATCGGGAGGTTTGGTATGGCACGCATAGCGGGTGTCGATTTGCCGGTCAGAAAACGGGTGGAAATCGGCCTCACCTATATTTACGGCATTGGAAGGGCAAGGTCGCTTTCGATTCTGGCCCGTGCGGGCGTTGACCCCAATAAGAAGGTGAAGGACCTGACAGAAGAAGAAGTGGCGCGCATCCGGCAGATCATCGAAGAAGAAGGCGGAGTAGAGGGGGATCTTCGCAAGGAAGTGGCGCTTAACATCAGGCGCCTGATTGAGATTGGTTCGTATCGCGGCATGCGTCATCGGCGCAATCTGCCTGTTCGGGGACAGCGCACGCACACGAACGCGCGAACGCGCAAAGGCCCTCGACGGGGAACAATTGCCAACAAGAAGAAGGCGACAGCAAAGACGTAGAATTGTACCGGCAGAACAGCGCCGGCCTGAGGCAGGATGTCTGTGACGAACTTATAGACGGAGGAATATGGCGAAGGCGGCAGCGAAAGCTGGCAAGAAAAAGACATTCAAGAAACGTGAAAAGCGTGTTGTCCCCCATGGGGTGGCGCATATCCAGGCCACTTTTAACAACACCATGGTGTGCATCACCGACCCCGACGGGAAGACAATCTGCTGGTCCAGCGCGGGCGCGCTGGGTTTTCGCGGTTCGCGCAAAGGCACACCGTTTGCGGCACAGCAGGCTGCAGCGCGCGCGGCCAGCGCTGCTCGCGACCACGGAATGCGCAGCGTGCAGGTCCGTGTGAAAGGACCCGGCGCGGGCCGTGAATCAGCGATTCGGGCGCTTGCCGCAGCGGGGCTGGAAGTGAGAGAACTTAAGGATGTCACGCCGATTCCGCACAACGGCTGCCGTCCGCCCAAAAGGCGCAGAGTTTAATGACTGGCAAACAGATCAGGTTTGAGGTGGTCCGAAAGGCCAGGCTCGGTTTAACGAAGCCCGTCAGCCACCTCAGCCACGCTAGGGAAGTTACAGGAGGTTTTTTTGGCGAGATACCGTGAAGCAGTATGCCGGCTTTGCCGCAGGGAAGGCCAGAAGCTCTTTTTGAAAGGCCAGCGATGCCTGACCGATAAGTGTGCTATCGAGAAGAGGAATTTCCCTCCGGGTCAGCATGGGAAGTCGCGGCGTCCGAAGCCCCAGGGCTATGGTATTCAGCTTCGTGAGAAACAGAAGGTCCGGAGGCTTTATCAGATTCTTGAGGACCAGTTCCGCACGTATTTTGAAAGGGCTGCAAGCCGCAAAGGGGTTACGGGCGAGACGCTGTTGCTGATGCTCGAGCAGCGCCTGGACAACGTCGTTTACCGGCTTGGACTGGCGACCTCGCGCGCCGAAGCGCGGCAACTCGTGCGGCACGGGCACATCGAAGTGTCCGGGAAAAAGGTCAACATTCCTTCGTACCACGTCGTTCCGGGCCAGGAAATTGCGGTTCGTGAAGGCAGCCGCAATCTTCAGTCGATTCAGCGGGCGCTCGACCTGGCCGGCAACCGCGGCGTTCCGCCGTGGCTCGCGTTCGACCGTGAGAATTTGAAGGCCAAAGTGGTCTCTGTTCCGAAGCGCGAAGACGTGAATTTCCCGATTCAGGAACAGATGATCGTCGAGCTTTATTCAAAGTAACTTGGTCATCCAAGTTGATAACACTGAAGGCGGAGTTGGCGCCTTCAGGGAGGTGAAGGCAATATGCTTTGGAAAGGTTTTCAAAAGCCCAAGAGGCTTGTGTGCAATACAAGCACGCTGACCGACAAGTACGGTCAATTCACCGCGCAGCCCTTCGAACGCGGCTTCGGAACAACGATCGGCAATGCCCTGCGCCGGGTCCTCCTCTCTTCGATTGAGGGCGCGGCCATCACGGCTGTCAAGATCGAAGGCGTTTTGCACGAGTTCTCATCGATACCCGGTGTGGTGGAAGACGCCACCGACATCATTCTCAGCCTCAAGCAGATTCCGCTGAAGATGAACGTCGAAGGCCCCAAAACGCTCCTGCTAGAAGTCAAGGAGCCCGGTGAGGTCACCTCTCGCATGATTCAGGAAGACCCCGACATCGAAATTCTCGACAAGGACGCTTACATCGCCACCGTAAGCGAAGGCGGAAGCCTCCGTATTGAGATGCGAGTGAAGAACGGACGGGGTTACGTTTCTGCCGAAAGGAATTTTGATGAAGACCTTCCGATTGGTTATATCCCCGTTGACTCCGTCCACTCACCAATTCGCAAGGTCAACTATACTGTGGAAGCTGCGCGCCTCGGACAGATGACAGATTATGACAAGCTGACGCTTGACGTCTGGACAAACGGCGCAGTCACGCCCCAGGACGCTATCGGCCTCGCGGCCAAGCTTCTCAAAGATCATATGAGCATCTTCATCAACTTTGAAGAAGCTACGATTTCCGAGGAAGTTGCTGAGGAAAGGCCCGCAACCGTTTATAACGAAAACCTTGACCGTTCAGTGGAAGAGTTGGAGCTTTCCGTCCGTTCCTACAATTGCCTGAAAAATGCCAACATTTCCACGATCCGTGAACTGGTTCAAAAGACTGAGGCCGAGATGCTGAAGACGAAAAACTTTGGCCGGAAGTCCCTGAACGAAATTAAGGAAATCCTCTCCGCGATGGGACTCAGCCTGGGGATGAAGTTTGATGAGCGTGGGAATCCCATCCCACAATCTGCCCAGCCATCGTCGGAGCAGCCAGCCTGGGGGCAGGAAGGTTAGAAATGCGCCATCGCAATTACGGGAGAAAACTCGGCAGAAACACTGAGCACCGGCGCGCGCTCTTGCGCAATCTGGTGACCTCATTGATCATTGACGAACGAATTGAAACAACGCTCCCCAAGGCAAAAGAGGCGCGGGTTGCGGCCGAGCGCATGATTACTCTCGGCAAGCGAGGTGATCTCCACGCCCGGCGGCTTGCTGCGAGTTATTGCCTGAGCGCACAGGCGGTGAAGAAGCTCTTCAACGATGTCGCAAAGCGGTATGAGTCGCGCAACGGCGGATACACTCGAATCGTGCGGACGGGATGGCGAAGCGGAGACGGCGCCGATACGGCCGTGCTGGAGCTGATTGGTACCCAGGTGCTTCAGCAGCGTGCAGAACTGCGGGCCAGGCGCGCCGAGCGCAGAAAGAAAGCTGCCGAAGAAGCAGCCGCCCAGCAGCAGGCGCTTCCGCCGGAGTCCGAAGAAAAAGAATAACTGCATCCATAATTCGCTCCTCTTTTGCCCCCACAAGAGGAGCGAGTTTGTTTCCCTGCGGAAGAAAAATCCCCATCGGGGGATCAAAACCTTTGTCCTTTGCCCCTCTTTCGTCCAACCGCGCTTAGGCCTTTCTTTTTGAGAGCACAGTTCATCAAGCCTCGGGCGGCAATCATGTGATAAGTTTCGCCGCCGGCTTCAAACTGTGAGATAATTCGCACTCTTCAGATTTCCCGAGGAGTGCGATCCGATGAAGCTGCGTGTTCTTCTTGTAATCCTCGCGATCATTGCAGCTATCATCATTATTTTCCTGCTGGGCCGAAAAGCGGGCAGGACCCAACGGGCTTCGATTGACCTTCCCTCCAGCAAGATGCTGCTGCCTCCGGTGCCCGGCCACCCGCAGCCAACAAACAGTTTCCCGACGACGGCCGCGCTCAGTCCCGACGGCCGTTATCTGGCAATTTTGAACAACGGCTACGGGACCGAGCAGTCCGATTTTCAACAATCGATTGCAATTCTCGATCTTTCGACGCACAAAGTGACCGATTTCCCTGATGTCCGACTGGGCCAGCACGCGCGGCAAACTTACTATCTGGGAATTGCGTTCGGCGGCGACGGCAGCGAACTCTACGCCTCGATCGGCTCGCTGACTGATCCGACTGGAAAGCAGCCCAACGACACAGGCAATGGTATCGCCGTGTATGCGTTCCACCAGGGCAGGCTGACGCCGGAGAAGTTTATCAAAGTCCCCCCTGCTCCGCTTGCCCGCGATAAGAAGTGGATAGGGGAATCGCACTCGCTGCCCAAGGGCACGGCGGTCCCGTATCCAGCGGGTCTTGCGGTACTGCCCGGCACGGGCGGCGAGAAGCTGCTCATAGCAGAAAATCTGGCTGACGATGCCATCGTACTCGACGCAGCGACGGGCAAGGTCCTGCAGCGGTTTCCGTTGAGTTCGGCAGGAGTGGTCCCGGCTGCCTTCCCTTACCAAGTGGTCGCAACGCATGATGGGAAAACAGGTTTCTGTTCTCTCTGGAACGCCTCGGCTGTCACCGAACTGGACCTTGTATCCGGCCGGGTTGTTCGCACGATCCCGCTGCTTGCTCCGACATCTCCCACCGCACCAGGTTCTCATCCCACTGCCATGTTGCTGAGCCCGGACCAGAAATATCTTTATGTCGCCCTTACAAACAGCGATCGTGTGGCGGTGATCGACGTAGCGAAAGGCCAAATGACCGCTATCCTTTCGACGGAATTGCCGGAGCAGCAATACGGTGGCAGCTTTCCCGATGCCCTTGCCCAGACCGCTGACGGCAAGCGGCTCTTTGTGGCGGATGCCTCTGCCGATGCTGTCGCCGTATTTGACACGAGCAATTTGGCGAGCACTCCATCCAGCGTCTCCGCTCCTCAAAGGGCGGCAGGCTTCATTCCTACGGAGTGGTACCCAACGGCCCTGGCGGTGAACGGAGATGATTTGATGATCGTCACGGGAAAAGGAGAAGGGACCGGGCCGAACGCCGGGCCGCGTGTGAAGGCGCATCCGCGCGGAAACAGAAAGTATCCCTACATTGCGGCATTGCTGCATGGTTCGGTTTCCGTTGTCAGCATCGCGGAAATTCAGGGCCGTCTTCCGGAACTGACGCACGAGGTCGAACTCAGCAATCTGATGCTGGCAAAGCCCGGGGAGAACGCCCTGTTCAACGGACGCCCGAACCCGATTCATCATGTCATCTACATCATCAAGGAGAACCGGACCTACGATCAAATTTTCGGAGATCTCAAGCCCGGCAATGGCGACCCTTCGATTTGTATGTATGGCGAAAGTATCACTCCGAACGAGCACGCGCTGGCCAGGCAGTTCGGCGTGATTGACAATTTCTATTGCAGCGGCGAGGTGTCGGGCGACGGGCATGTGTGGTCGATGGCTGCCATCACCAGCGACTACAACGAAAAGACCTGGCAAATTGCCTATCGCGGTAATGAGCGGACCTACGATTTCGAAGGCGAAGTACTTGGCCACAATCCGCTTGTTGAAAACATTCCCGATGTTGATGACCCGGGTACGGGTTATATCTGGACGGACGTTGCCAGCCACGGCCTGAGCCATCGCAATTATGGCGAGTTTGTGGCCACGCATTGGTGCGACCGCGGCACGACAGGCGCCTCGCCTAAAGGCGGTACTCCGCTCGCATCGCAAGGAGCCTGCCGGGAGAAAGTTGTGCGCAAAGGGCAGCCACTGCCGCCCAACGTTGGCGATCCGCGCGGATCGGCGAGTCCCTGGCCGTGGCCCGTTCCCATGATTGCTTATGACGAAGCGACGAAACCGGAACTGCAGGGGCACTTTGATCCCAAGTTTGCTGATTTTCGTCTCGATTATCCGGATCAATTGCGGGCCGATGAATTCCTGAACGAATTCGATGGGTTTGTCAAAGCGCGCGAAACCGGAAAGGGAGAGCAACTCCCGCAATTTGTCATCCTGCGATTGCCGGATGACCATACGGCCGGCACATCCCCCGGAATGCCGACGCCTTCGGCCTCCGTTGCAGACAACGACCTTGCGGTGGGCCGCGTGGTGGATGCTGTTTCGCACAGCCCGTATTGGGACGATACCGCCATCTTTATCCTTGAAGACGACGCCCAGGACGGCCCCGACCACGTCGATGCGCACCGCAGCACCATGCTGGTGATCAGCAAATACTCTCCCGGTTCTTCGGCCCATCCTTTCGTTGACCATAACTTCTACACTACTGTCAGCACCGTCCGCACGATGGAGGCATTGCTCGGCCTGCCCCCGATGAATAACAACGATTCCCAGGCACCTGTGATGGCCCCGTTGTTTTCTGGCCGCGGGAATCAACCGCCGTTCACAGCGATCTATCAAAACCGTGACAACGGGCTGATTTACCAGATGAACTCGCCCAAGGCACCCGGCGCGAAGGAGTCGCAGCGCATGGACTTCATCCACGCCGATCAGGCAAATGCAGCAGAATTGAACCGGATCCTCTGGCGTGAAAGCAAGGGCAATGTTCCGATGCCTCCGCCGCGCCACGTTGTTTTCCGGTGATGCGGCCCTGGCGCCGGGCCGATCCATCTTCACAGGGGTGCGCCGGGCTCGGGGATCCCGGGTATTTACCTGACAGCGCTGCCGAATGTTCTACCGGGAAGACATCCCCTCCAGTTCATCCGCCAGCGCATCGGCGTTATAGACTTTGCGCAACGCTTCAATAATGGCGGCCGTGGAAACGGCCACAGAGCGGTTGTCTGCCTCGTTGTAAACGAAGTATCCCACGAGGCTTTCGATGTTGCCGTCGAAAATCACTCCCACCAAGTCGCCATCCCGATTGATCACCGGCGATCCGGAATTACCGCCAACCACGTCGCAGGTGGTCACAAAATCCAGCGGCGTTTTCAAATCGAGCTTGCTGATCGAATTCAGCCACAGTTCAGGAAGGTTGAAGGGTGGTTTGAGGCTGAAGCTGTAGGCACGATCATAAAGACCGTAGAACGTTGTGAAGGGCGGGGCTTCGGTCCCGTTCATCGGATAACCTTTAACCGAGCCATAAGCCAGTCGCGGAGTGAATGTCGCATCGGGATAGGCACTCTTGCCGTAAACCGCGAAACGCGCCTTACCGATCTTCTCTCCAGCGCGCGTTTCGATGCTCTCGACCTTATCTTCGTGCCATTTGATCAGGTCGAGGATTACAGGATTAATCCGGCGTGCGAAGGCGATCAACGGGTCCGTGGACGCCTGGACGGCCGCTTTGCCGCCTTCGATCAGCGACTTGCGGAAAGCGGCGTCACCCAGTTTCGTTCCTGCAAAAGCCTCGCGCGCGCTCTCCTGCGGAGTGCGCCCATCGAGCGCCGCGCGCACGAAGGGATCATCAGGCCCCAGTTCTTTATTCGCGTTTTCAAGTACGTTGGCCAGCAGCGCCTGCTCCATCGGCAGGTAGAACGGAGCCGGAGAAAAGAGCTGAAAGCGCAGCGAAGGAAGTTGCGAGTCATGAAATCCCGGCAGTCGCTCGCCATCCGGTTTCCTGACTTGCTCGACGTATTGGACAATCGTCAGCGCCTCATCAGCGAGAGGCGCGCCCGCTATCGCCCGAAGCCCGTACAAATAGGGATTCAGCCGGGCCGCCAGGTTGTTTTCGGCGGTTGCAATTTCATTCCATGCGCTGCCGTACTCTTTTTGCCATTCGGGGTTGGCCGCAATGCGGCTGCGGAATTCCTCTTCCTCCGCTTCTTTTTTAGCCATCAATTCGGGGTTCTGCAGGCCCTTTTCCATGCCGTTATACGCTTTCAGCGAGTTGTTGACAAAAAATATCCTGCTTGAGGCCTGACGCGCCTGCTCCGGGCCTTCGGCGGAGTAGCGTTCAAGCGTGGCCAGCCTTTGTTGGAGCATCTTGATGATGGTGGGGAACATTTTGTCACGCAGCAGTTGAAGCTGCGCCACCGTGTCCTGGCGTCCGGTCGAGCCGGGATTTCCGGAGACGAAGACGAGGCTGCCAGGCACCGGGCCTTGAGAATTCCATTTCAGGTAATTCCTGCTGTCCACCGGCTTGCCGTTTTCGTACACGCGGAACAGCGCGAAATCGAGATCGTAGCGCGGATAAGTGAAATTGTCCGGGTCGCCGCCGAAGAATGCGATCTGCTGCGAAGGAGCGAAAACCAGGCGCACGTCGGTATATTTCCTGTACCTGTAAAGCCAGTATTCGCTGCCCTGGTAGAGTTGCACCACGTCAGATCGCAGCCCGGTGGCCTCGAGGCTTTCTTTCTGGATTTTGGCGATTTCGGCGCGGCGGGCCCTCAGCGCTTCCTCATCGCTCATGCCGGGTTTGACGGCCGCCAGCACGCGCGAGGTCACGTTCTCCATCGAGACCAGGACATTCAGTTCCAAATCAGGGCACTTCAACTCTGCAGCCTGCGTGCGTGCATAAAACACGCCGGCTGCGTAGTTGTGCTCCGGCGTCGAGAGCTTCTGCAACTGCACCAGCGCCACGTGATGATTGGTCAGCACCAGCCCGTGCGGGCTTACAAACGATCCGGAGCCGCCATCGTTGAAACGCACGCTCGAGAGGCGGACGTGGTCCAGCCACGCCTGCGTCGGCGTGAACCCATAACGCTCCTTCAGTTGCTTGAGTGGCGGATTGTCAAACGTCCACATGCCCTCGTCTGCAAAAACACCGACCCGCAGAAATCCAAGTCCTGTTGCCACCAGCAAGACTGAAACTGCTGCTTTCCACCAACGGCGCAGGAACATGCTCATGGGTTTTCCCCTTTTCTGATTAACGTTAAGCTTGCATCCGGATTTTTCGCCCGGCCGACTCGATCCACCGCTGGAGCACCTCTTAAATCGCGATTGCTCCCGGCAAAAGCGGCACGGTTAGTTTCCCAGCAACTGGAAATAGCGGATGACAGACTCAATGCCACTGTAGAAATTAGGCAGATGGAACTTTTCATTGGGGGCATGAAGATTGTCGTCCGGCAGGCCGAAGCCCATCATGATGCTCGGAATTTTCAGATGTTTGAGGAAAAGGCCGACGATGGGGATCGATCCGCCCGAACGCATGTAAACCGTCCTTTTCTTGAAGACGCTTTCCATCGCTTCCGCCGCCGCAGCTATGAAGGGGCTGTCAGTGGAGACGACGGAAGCCGGCGCCGCATTGATCACGCGAATCGAAGTCCTGATTCCCTTCGGCGTCAGTTTTTTCACAGCCGCGGTAAACTGCCGCACGACTTCTTTCGGATCCATGTCCGGCACCAGACGCATGCTGATCTTGGCGACTGCGACGGCGGGAATCACGGTCTTTGCCCCTTCACCGACAAAGCCGCCGCGAATGCCATGGACTTCGAACGTCGGCCGTGCCCAGAGGCGTTCCAGGACGGAGAAGTTCCGTTCACCGACGAGAGCTGTCGCGCCGACTTCCTTCTTCAGAAACTCGCTTTCCTTAAAGGGAAGCCGCTTCCAGGCTTTCAGTTCTTCGTTCGACGGCTTGCGGACCTTCTGATAAAAACCCGGGATGCGGATTCTGCCGTCGGCGCCTTTGATCCCTGCAATAATTTCGGCCAGTGCCTGAAGAGGATTCGGCGCGGCGCCGCCGTAAACACCCGAGTGCAAATCGTGGCTGGCCCCGCGCGCTTCGAGTTCCAGATAGACCAGTCCGCGCAGTCCGGTCGTGATGGTCGGCAGGCCGGGAGCAAACATCTCGGTGTCGCAAACTACGGCTGCGCTCGACTTCAGCCGTTCTCTGTTTTTCGGGACGTAATCTTCAATGTGCTCCCCGCCAACCTCTTCTTCTCCTTCGATCAGGAACTTCACGTTGACGGGCAGCCTGCCCTCGCTTCGCAGGAGGCATTCGACAGCCTTCATCAGGATGTAGGTCTGGCCCTTATCATCGGAAGCGCCGCGCGCAAAAATGTCTTTACCGCGAACGGTCGGCTCGAAAGGCGGCGAAAGCCATTCCTCCAGCGGATCAGGCGGCTGGACGTCATAGTGGCCGTAAAGCAGCAGCGTCGGCTTGCCGGGCGCGTCCAGCCATTCCGCGTAAACCAGAGGGTTCCGGCCTTGCCCGCCCTGGATGATTTCAACCTCCCGCATGCCCATTCCGCGCAGTTCGTTTGCGATGAACTCGGCCGCGCGCCCGATGTCGGGTTTGTGCTCAGGCAGCGTGCTGATGCTCGGGATTCTCAGCAGGTTCTTCAGGCCTTCGAGGAAAGCCTCCTGGTTGGCATGCAGGCATTCGATGGCGGTTGCTTCCACGGTGTGCTCCTTGGTTGGGCTGGCCAGCCGGAGCGCGCGAATGCGCAGCGATTGGCGTTTAACAGCCAAGTCTACTCTTCGCTCCTTCACGCGTCAATTTGACGTGCTCACCGCTTTTTGAGCGGGACCAGCCGGGATGCCCGGCGCATATGCTGCGTGACTGGCCAACGACGAAGCGGCAAGGTCGGCCGGGAGGCAAGCCGGCTCGCGTGAAGGAAAAATGGAGGGTCTATAGGCTACATATCTTACGATTTGCTGCCGGGTTTGTTCCGGTTCGTTTTTCCAGCATGCATTGAATTTAAACGACTTCTCCGCTTCGTTTTTCGGTTCGTTTTGTCCCATTTTGCAGGCCAGATCTTTTGTTTTCAATAACTTCTCCGGTTCGTTTTTGCAAAAACGCGTTTTTTGTCCCATTTGTCCCATTTTTCAGCTCTTGTGAGGCTGAAATATCGATATCCAATGTAATTTCAATGCATTAGATTGTGCAGCGCCTTCCTGTCGGTTCGAAACCGACTAGCCCTCCTTATGGTCGTGGCGTGCCTCTCAGTAGGCCATGCAGCTTGTCTACGGCATGGCCATGCATACGCTACAATCCTATACGATTTCGCCGCAAAAGTCAAGTCTTTTCCGCATTGCGCCGGGGGGCTGTTCAACCGGTCCTGTCAAACCTGTTCGGAGGCGTGGTGCGAGTAACGGTTCCGGACAACGACCAGGTAATGGAGACCTGAGGCCACGGTAATGCCGGCGGCGAGATACACGCAAAGCCTGAGCACGCTTTCGGTCACGCCAGGGATTCTCGCCAGAAGGCAAAGCGCCGCGAAGATGGTGATCGACTGGATGACGGTGGAAGATTTTCCCAGGATGGTCGGGTAAAAGGGGCGGTAGCCAGCCACGAGGATGATCAGCAGTGCTGTAATCAGGATGACGGCATCACGGCTGAGCACCATAATCGTCAGCCACCAGGGCAGAGCGCCGCGGAATGACAGCGTGATGAACGCCGTACTCATCAGGACCTTATCGGCGATGGGATCGAGCGCGACTCCAAGCGGGGAGACCTGCCGGAACGCTCGGGCAATCGTTCCGTCCAGGATGTCGGAAAGTGCAGCGGCGGCCATTACGGCGAGCGCGCCCTTGTCGTGTTCTCCCACTACGAGGATGGCGAAGATCGGAACAAACACCAGCCGGAGGATGGTGATCTGGTTAGCCGTTGTCAGCACGCGCGAGGACATCGCTTAGCCCACTCAAGGGATTTTCAAAGGCCTCATCAAATGCGGTACACACCGGGGTCCCGAACGATTCTGAGTTCCGGTTCAGTGTGTTTCTGGACGTCTTCGAATGAAACTCCTGGGGCAAGCTCCTTGACCACAAGCCCCTCGGAAGTTACGTCGATCATGGCCATGTCGGTCACAATCGAATGAACAACCCGCGTGCCCGTCAGGGGCAGGGAACACCTCTTCAGGATTTTCGGGCGCCCATCTTTTGTTATGTGTTCCATCGCCACGATCACGCGTTTCGCGCCCGACACGAGGTCCATGCTGCCGCCCATGCCTTTGACCATCTTTCCGGGGATTGTCCAGCTTGCCAGGTCGCCCTGTTCGTCAACTTCCATGGCGCCCAGCACGGTCAGGTCGATGTGGCCGCCGCGAATCATAGCGAATGAATCGGCGCTTGAGAAATACGACGTGCCGGGAAGCTCCGAAACCGTCTCCTTGCCAGCATTGATCAAGTCAGGATCAACTTCGTCTTCCAGCGGATAAGGCCCGACGCCGAGCATGCCGTTTTCGGATTGCAGAATGACCTCGATGCCCGGCGGAATGTAATTTGAGACGAGCGTGGGGATGCCGATGCCGAGATTCACGCAGTAGCCGTCGCGCAATTCCTGCGCAACACGACGCGCAATTAATTCGCGCTTGTCCATCAGGCCTGTCCTCTTACCGTGCGCCGTTCGATCCGCTTCTCGTAATTCACGCCCTGAATTATCCGGTGGACGAAGATCGCCGGTGTCACGATGCAGTCCGGGTCCAACTCTCCGAGTTCGACCAGTTCTTCGACCTCGGCGATCGTCACTCGGGCCGCAGTGGCCATCATGGGATTAAAATTTCGCGCCGTTTTCCTGTAGATCAGGTTGCCCCAGCGGTCGCCTTTCCAGGCCTTGATCAGGGCAAAGTCCGCAGTCAGCGCGGTCTCAAGCAGATATTTGCGGCCGCCGAACTCCCGGACTTCCTTTCCTTCAGCGACCACTGTGCCGACGCCAGCGGGCGTATAAAAAGCCGGGATGCCCGCCCCGCCCGCGCGAATGCGTTCCGCCAGCGTGCCCTGCGGGTTCAATTCGAGTTCAATTTCCCCTTTCAGCGCCTGCTCTTCAAGGACTTTGTTTTCGCCCACATAGCTGCCAATGAGTTTCCTGATTTGCCGCGTGCGGAGCAGCCGGCCCAGGCCGAAGTCGCTGACGCCTGC
Organism: Terriglobia bacterium; assembly: GCA_035652895.1. Lineage (GTDB taxonomy): Bacteria > Acidobacteriota > Terriglobia > UBA7540 > UBA7540 > SCRD01. Next base: position 78,101 of record DASRCX010000056.1, on the reverse strand, counting down.
GTTATTGCTGATAACGGTCAGGTCCTTCGCGCCTTTGCGCTCGAGGGCCCTGATCAGGTTTTCCGGGATCCCGCACAGACCAAAGCCGCCCGCCATGATGGTAGCACCGTCCGGGATGTCTGCAACGGCGGCGTCGGCGTCGGCGTAAATCTTGTTCATGCCATCCTCGCCTGGACCCTCAGCGAAGCGCGCTGGCCGGGTTTAATCAGTGCGGGCGGGTTGCCGAAAATCCTTTTGGTCCGCTCTGCGCTTGTCATCTTGTGCGCAGCGAAGTCCCTTCGCAGTTTGCTCAATGCTCGGAACGGAACGATCACTGAGAGATTTTCAGCGCCCGTCATTCAATCCTGTTCGCGCAACTTCCGGCGCAGTTCGCGCGCCTCGTCAAATTCGCTTTCAAGCTCTTGTGTGCTTAGATGTAATTTTATCGTATCAAGTTTTTGAATCATGGCATCGATTGCGGAGCGGATATTTTCGCCATTGGTCCGGCAGATATCGCGCCACACTTCGTAGGGGCTCTCGGCGAGGCGCGTCAGGTCGCGGAAGCCGGGGCCGGCAAGCTCGAGCGGCAAGCCGTCGTGCGCGGACTTTTCCGCCGCGAGGCCGGCCAGACCCGTCGAAAGAAGCTGCGGCATGTGAGAAAGGTATGCCACCGCGCGATCGTGACTGGCGGCGTCCGTGATGTAAGGCCGCGCGCCGAACGACCGGACCAGTTCGACAAAGGCTTTCACGCGCTGGTCATCCAGGGCTTCCGGCGCCGGCGGAACAAGCGCGTAGCAGGCGTTCTGAAACAGCGCCGCATCGGCGTGCTCGAAGCCGGATAGTTCCTTTCCTGCGAGCGGATGCCCTCCCAGGAACAGCGGGCCGTCAAGAGGCCAATCCTTTGCGCGCTGGATGATTTGCTGCTTCGTGCTGCCGACATCCGTCACGAGGGCTCGTGGCGGGAATGACTCCTTCAATATTTCCAGCAGGTCGAGGATTTTCCCAACGGGCGTGGCCAGGACCACGAGGTCGGCAGTCTGCACGGCCTCATTTGCATTTTCAAAGGCTTCGTGGATTGCGCCGGATTTCAGCGCGCGGTCGAGGACTTCAGCCCGATCGCATCCTGCCCGGCGAGCATCGAAGCCGATGCGTTCAAGCGCCAGCGCCCAGGAGCCCCCAAGAAGGCCCAGACCGATAATCGAAATTCGCTTGAAGAAGGGTCCGGCAGGTTTCATGCGGAATTGTTCCTCTGAACGGCGGAAGCGTCAGACCGTGCGTCCCACCGCGGATGCGATCATCCGCAACTCTCTCATGAGCTGCTCAAACTGTTTGATATAGAGCGACTGTGCACCGTCGCTCAGGGCCTTTTCCGGATCGTGATGGACTTCGATCAGCAATCCGTCAGCGCCCGCGGCCACGGCGGCGCGCGCCATGGGCGGCACTTTGTCCCGTCTGCCGGTGCCGTGTGAAGGATCAACCACAATCGGCAGGTGCGAAAGCTTCTGGATGACGGGGATGGCGGAGATGTCAAGCGTGTTGCGCGTGGCGTTCTCAAATGTCCGAATGCCGCGCTCGCAGAGGACAACGTTGTAGTTGCCCCCGGACATGATGTATTCCGCCGAAAGCAGCAGTTCCTCGATAGTGGCGGAAATCCCGCGCTTCAGCAGCACCGGCTTGGAGACCTTTCCCAATTCTTTCAGCAGATTGTAGTTCTGCATGTTGCGCGCGCCCACCTGGAAGACATCAACGTAATCGAACATCGCTGGAATCTGCGTCTGATCCATGACTTCCGAGATCACCAGCAGGCCGTATTTGTCCGCCGCGTTGCGCATCATTTTGAGGCCGGGCAGACCCAGCCCCTGAAAGCTGTACGGCGATGTCCTCGGCTTGAACGCTCCGCCGCGCAGAACCAGCGCGCCCAATTCCTTGACGCGCGCCGCGATGGTATCGATTTGCGACTCGCTTTCAATACTGCAAGGGCCGGCCATGATGATCACCTGATTGCCGCCGACCGCGACACCCTTGCCAAGCTCGATGACGGAACCCTCCGGGCGGAAATGGCGGCTGGCCAGCTTGTAAGGCGCTGAAATCCTGACGACTTCTTCAACGCCGTCGATCAACTCGAGGTCGCGCGTGTCAAAGTCGATCTTGGCTCCCACCGCTCCGATCACTGTCTGGCGGACGCCGGTCGAACGATGGGCGTCAAAGCCCATCTTCATCAGCCTGTCGATGACGTGGAGGATCTGTTCCTCCGTTGCGCCCTCTTCCATTACGATAACCATGTCGGGTTACTCCTTGCCATCCCCCGATGCGGCAGAAGATTCCATCGAATGGCGCTCGAGCGACCTCGCTTCGTCGATGATGCGTTCGAAGAGGCGGCGGATAGCGGCGTCGTCGAGCGGGCCCGGGTTTGACTTCACGACGTTGCGAAGGATTTCAGCCTCGCGATCGGGTTGCCAGGCACCCATGTTCAGTTTTCTCTTCAGATGACCGATCTCGATGGCACACCGCGATCGCTCGTTCAGCAGTTTCACCAGTTGCTGGTCGATTTCATCGATTTTTCTGCGCCAGTCGTCCAGTTCGCTCATGCCGGTGAACTCCCTGTCCCTTCCTTGAGCCAGCGAACATAGCGTTCGATAGCTGCTGCGCCTCCCGTGGAAAAGTGTTCTTCAATGGCCCGCACGACCGCGCTTCCTACAACCGCCGCGTCCGCAATTTCCTGCACAGCGCGGACCTGTTCGGGGTTCGAGAGCCCGAAACCCACGGCGAGCGGCAGACGCGTGAATTTCCGAACGCGCTCAATCAGCGGGCGCGTGCTGTCAGAAATATCTCTTCGCTCGCCTGTGACTCCGGCGCGGGCAATCAGATAAAGAAAGCCCGTGGAAACCTGTGCGACGCGCTCGATTCGCTCATCGGTCGAAGTCGGTGCGGCGAGAAAGACGGTATCGAGGTTCCGCTTGCGCATCGCCTCAACGCAGGCTGCGGACTCTTCCGGCGTGAGATCAACTGCGAGCAGACCGTCCGCGCCTGCTTCGCTGGCGTCGCGGGCGAGATCATCCAGCCCGTATTGGAGAATCGGATTGTAGTAGCTGAAGAGGACAATCGGGGCCTGGACGCGCTTCCGCCATTCCGGGAGTTTGCGCAGCACTTTGCGGAGCGTTGTTCCGCTGCGAAGTGCGCGTTCGGACGCCCGCTGAATCACCGGGCCGTCCGCCAGTGGGTCGGAGAAAGGGATGCCCAGTTCGATGATGTCCGAGCCGCCCGCCTCGACCGCGGCCAGCAGGTCGCCCGTGGCGTCGAGCGAAGGGTCGCCGGCAGTCAGATAAATTACCAGACCCCTGGCGTTCGCCTCGCGGAGACTTCGGAACTTCTCCTGAATCTGCGAAGTTGACAGTGCAGGCATAGGGAACGAACCGGCATCCGTTTCTTTACAAAATTCCTGAGGACTGAAAAATCCCCAGGTCCTTATCGCCCCTGCCGGAAAGGTTGACGATGAAGATGGCATCCCGCGGCGCGGCGGGCGCTCGCTTAATCACTTCCGCCAGCGCGTGCGCCGATTCGAGCGCCGGAATAATCCCCTCCGTGCGTGCCAGAACGCGGGCGGCATCGAGAGCCTCTTCATCCCGCGCATAAGTATATTCCACGCGCCCCAGGCGGTAGAGGGCTGAATGTTCCGGGCCGACGGCCGGATAATCAAGCCCGGCCGAGACCGAGTGCGTTTCCGATATCATGCCGTCCGCGTTCTGAAGCACGTAGGTGTACGAGCCGTGCAGCACGCCGGGCCTTCCGCCGGAAAAGCGCGCAGCGTGTTCGCCGGGGTCAAGCGAGCGGCCTCCGGCCTCCACTCCAACCATTTTGACTTCGCGGTCGGGAATAAAATCGTAGAAAAGTCCGATGGAATTGCTGCCGCCGCCTACGCAGGCGAAAAGATAATCCGGCAGCCGCCCGGTCTGCTCAAGGATTTGCCGCCGCGATTCCTGCCCGATGACGCGATGGAAGTCGCGCACCATCATGGGATAAGGATGCGGACCGAGCACTGAGCCCAGCAGGTAGTGCGTGCTGGCGACGTTCGTGACCCAGTCGCGCATGGCTTCATTGATGGCGTCCTTCAGCGTCTTCGAGCCGGACGACACGCCCACCACTTTTGTCCCCAGCAGCCGCATGCGGAAGACGTTTGGAGACTGGCGCGCCATGTCCTCTTCGCCCATGTAAACACAGCATTCAAGCCCCAGGAGCGCGGCGACAGTCGCAGTCGCCACGCCGTGCTGGCCTGCGCCGGTTTCGGCGATCAATCGCGTCTTTCCCATGCGCACCGCGAGCAGTCCCTGCCCGATGCAGTTGTTGATCTTGTGCGCGCCGGTGTGCAGCAGGTCCTCGCGCTTCAGAAATATCTGTGCGCCGCCGAGATGCTCAGAAAGCCGCTCGGCATGATAGAGCGGCGTTGGGCGGCCCGCGTAGTCATGCAGCAGTCGTTTCAGTTCCGCCTGGAATGCGGGATCTTTCCTGGCATCCTCGTAGGCACGTTCGAGTTCTTCAATGGGATGCATCAGGGTTTCCGGAACGTAGCGCCCGCCGAATTCCCCGAAGCGCCCGCGCGCATCCGGCCCGGTCATGATCTGTTGGCTCTGCTGCATCTTAATCGTTTCGATTCAAAGCAAAATGGATTACAGGTTCCTGTCCGCTTCCTCGACCGCCGCAAAAAACGCGCGAAGCAGTTCAGGATCTTTCCGCCCCGGAGCGGATTCCACGCCGCTGGCCACATCGACAGCGAAAGGACGCACCTGCCGAATGGCATCCCCGACGTTTTCGGGATTCAACCCCCCAGCCAGAATGATCGTGCCGTACCTGCCGGCGTCGCGCGCCAGGTCCCAGTTGAAAGACGTTCCCGTTCCACCGCTCAGGTTTGGATGGTAAGCATCCAGGAGAAAAGCGCGCGCTTCCAGGCCCGCAAGCATCTCCGCCTTGAAGCTGTCGGCGACGGCCACGGCGCGAATCACAGGAAGGCCGTCGGCCTGCCCTATGGAACCAGGGAAACGCGGGCCGTGGAGCTGAATTGCGCTGACGCCGGCATCACGCGCGGTTTCGACGATGCGCGGCATTTCCGATTCATTGGCAAAAACGCCCACGGCCATGACGAAGGGCGGCAACTGCCTGATGATTACCCGGGCTGCAGAAGGAGCAATATAGCGCGGCGAAGCACTGTAAAAGTTGAAGCCCAATGCGGAAGCTCCCAGCCGGATGGCGAGCAGCGCGTCTTCCGGCCGCGTGATCCCACAGACTTTGACCCTGGTAGGCATACGTTCAAACCCTCGCCGGCTTCAGCGCGGGCGCGCTTTTGAGAAGCCGCGCAAGCTCTTTGCCCGGGTCTTCAGCCAGCATGAAGTGCTCGCCGATCAGGACGGCGTTGAAACCTGCCCTGGCCAGCCTTTCCAGGTCTCCGCCGCTCTTGATTCCGCTCTCGCTCACTGCAATGCATGACGGAGGAATTTTCCCGCGCAGCCGGATTGAAGTCTCCATGTCCACTTCAAGCGTGTCGAGGTCGCGGTTGTTGACGCCGATGATTCGCGCTCCAGCGGCAATTGCGCGGTCCAGCTCTTCTTCCGTATGGACCTCGACGAGCGCCGCGACGCGCAACTGCTCTGCAAGCGCGAGGAAGCGCCTCAGACCACTGTCATCAAGCGCGGCAACGATCAACAGGATGGCGTCAGCGCCTGCGGCCGCGGATTCATAAACCTGGTAATCATCAATGATGAAGTCCTTGCGCAGCACGGGCAGCCGGACGGCTTCGCGCGCCATTTTAAGGTCCTCCAGCGAGCCCTGGAAAAACTGCTCCTCCGTCAGGACGGAGAGGGCTGCAGCTCCGGCCTGCTGGTATGATTTCGCGATCTCGACGGGCTGAAAATCCGGGCGCATCACGCCTCGAGAGGGGGAGGCCTTTTTGAGTTCCGCAATCACACAGAGGTTCTCGCCTGAAATTGCAGATGCGAAATCGCGGTGGTCCGTGCACTCCTCGGCCTCCGGTGCGAGTTTTTCCAAAGGGACGGCGGCGCGCGCTTCTTCGATGCGGCGCCGGCAGGCGGCGAGAATTGTGCTAAGGACCTGGCTTTGCTTCACCTTGTTCCCCTGATGCAAGCTGTTCAGCATGAAGCGGATAAAAGCGACAGGAACAACAGTTTACTCTAACCTCGCGCCAGAGGCGAAGTCAACGTTTGAAGCTCGGTAACGGAGATCGGAATTCATCCCGGCAAAATCAGAAGTTGCTGAAGCTTACTGTACCGGCGAATTTCCCCCGACCAATAGGGAGACCAAAGCGTGTGGCGGCCTGAAGCCGTCGCCACGCGACGGCTGTGTCAGCGATCTGCGATCGCCGCCCGACCTCGCGAACCCATCGCACGGCGAAAGTGGCTGAATTTTTCTGCGGAAAGACTTATATTTAGCAATTTGGCTTGAACTTTACGCGGAGGTTTTATCGATGGCGGATGTTGTGACATTTGGCGAGGCGATGATCCGGCTTGCGCCGCCACACTTTCAGCGGTTGGAACAGACCAACTCGCTTGACGTGCAGGTGGGCGGCGGTGAATTAAACGTGGCCGTCGGGGTCAGCCGGCTGGGGCTGACCAGTAGCTGGATATCGCGCCTTCCCAGGAACCCTCTGGGGCGACTGCTCGAAAACCGCGTGCGCCAGGCGGGAGTTGACACTTCGCAGATCGTCTGGACGGAAGGCAGCCGGGTGGGCCTTTATTTTGTGGAATTCGGCGCCGCGCCGCGGCCAAGTTCGGTCCTTTATGATCGAGCCTATTCGGCCATAACCACCATCAAGCCCGGTGATGTGGATTGGAAAAAAGTGTTTACGGGCGCGCGATGGTTCCACACGAGCGGCATCACTCCGGCATTAAGCGATTCTGCGGCCGCCGTCACGCTCGAAGCGCTCGAAGCTGCAAAGCGCGCCGGCGTGACCGTCAGCTATGACCTGAACTACCGCGCGAAGCTCTGGTCTCCGGACAAGGCGCAGGCTGTGCAGGAACCCCTGATGGAATTTGTCGATGTTCTGATTACGACGGAAGAAGATACCGGCGTAGTCTTCAAGATCAAAACCAGGGGAGCCGCGGACGAAAAGGGGTTCACGGAGATTTCCGTAGAAAGTTACAAAGAGGTTGCGCAGCGCCTTCAGGAAAAGTTCAAGTTCAAAGCCGTAGCGATCACTTTGCGGGAAAATCCACTCGTGTGGAGGAACACGTGGTCGGCGATTGCATATGCTGAAGGGAAGTTTTACGAGGACGTCAAATATGAGTTGGAAATCGTGGACCGCGTCGGTGGAGGCGATTCTTTCAGCGCCGGATTCATATTCGGCTATCTCGCGAAGAACTCGTACGAAGCCGCCGTCCGCTACGGGAACGCCTTCAGCGCGCTCAAGCACACTATTCCCGGTGACTTCAACTGGGCGACCCTGGCGGAAGTTGAGAACCTGCTCAAAGGCGCAAGCCTGCGTGTTGCCCGGTAAACGCAACTCATTCCGAACGGACATTGCGGGCCTGCCAACCTGAATTTTCTCGCACGGCACGCAGGAATGATGAAGAAGCGTGTCGAAATTCCCGATGAGAGGAACTTGTTATGTCATGGAGCAGAGAAAAAGTGCTCGCCCGGCTGCGAGAGTTGGGAGTTGTTCCCATCATTCGCGTCTCGACGGCGGAGCATGCTTCGCGCGCCGTGGAGGCCGTGGTTGCCGGCGGTATTGCGGCCGTCGAAATTACTATGGGAGTCCCAAACGCACTTCACGTGATGGAGCAGGTGGCGGACCGTTATGGGGACAGCGTTCTGCTCGGGGCCGGTACGGTCCTTGACAGTGAAACCTGCCGCGCCGCGTTGCTGGCGGGGGCGGAATTTATTGTTACGCCTTCGCTGGACGTTAAAGTGATCGAGACGGCGCGGCGGTACAGCAAGGCCTGCATTCCCGGCGCTCTGACACCCACTGAAATTGTTACGGCGTGGCAGGCGGGCGCCGACATGGTGAAAGTATTCCCGTGTGCGCCGGTCGGAGGTCCGAATTATATCCGTTCGCTCCGCGGCCCGCTTCCGCAGATCGATTATGTTCCAACCGGCGGGGTTGATCTTGAAACGACGCCGGAGTATATCCGCGCGGGAGCGGCAGCGGTGGCAGTGGGCGGAGAACTCGTTTCCAACAGGGCGCTGCGGGAAGGGAAGACGGAAGTGATTACAGCCAACGCCCGCAACTTCCTCGAGGCCGTGCGGACTGCAAGATCGGAAATGCAAAAATAACTGTTCCGGGACCTCACAGGCTTTACCTGGCCAGCGTCATTTCCAGCTTTTCGAGAAAACTCAGGACTTCCGCCGGGTTCTTCAGGAAAAACTTTGCTTTCGATGCACGGAATTTACCGACCCGAATCGTGACGCCTCTCGGCAAGAGTGCGAACGCCGTTTCGTCCGTCGTATCGTCCCCTGCATAGATGACGAGTTTGCGCCCTGGAATTTGTTCGAGCAGTTCCTTTGCTGCTGTCCCCTTGCTTCCCATACCCTTGGGATAGATCTCCCAGATTTTCTTGCCCGCCATCATTTTGAAACCGGGCCCCAGCCGGACCAGTTCATCGAGAACCAGGAGGCGGGCTTTTTTTACGGCAGGCCTGTGGGCCCTCCTGTAGTGGACGCCAAAGCAGACTCCTTTATCTTCCACTCTGATGCCGGGCAGGTCCTGCGTCTGCCGCTGGAGTCGCTGCATACTCCCTCGCAGGCGGCGGATCCCCGGCAAGTCAGGTGACTTGCCGTTACTGCGTTCCCACCCGTGCAACCCGAAGTAGATGGCGCCCTCTACGCCCACCCGTTCCTGCAGGTCGTCGAGTTGTCGCCCGCTGATGAAACAGAGCGTTACTTTCCGGTGGTGAAGGAGTTTGCTAAGGACGCGCCGTTTCGGTTCCTCGAGGAAAACTTCTTTGGGTTTGTGGCGCAACCGCACGAGCGTGCCATCAAAGTCAAGAAAAACAACGATGCGCTTCGCCCGGCGAATTCGCTTATCTACGTCCGTCCAGACATCGAAAAGGTATTGCGGCTTATACCTGTTCCAGGACTGATGATCCCCGCGGGCTCTCCGCGGCGCATCCGCGGCCTGGGTTTTTCTTAGGGAATTCCGGGTTTTTGTCATGATGGAAGTGGCCTGGCCGGGCCAGATACGAAGTTTACTGCCGCCCCGCCGTCAGCGGACTTTCAGCGGCTCTGACACGTCGAGCCGGACCTCCGAAAGTTCGCGGACCAGTCTTGCCGCCCAGCGGTAGATGTTGTGTTCGCGAACGACGCGGCGCATGCGCTGCATTCGGAGGCGCTTTTCCTCGGGGTCCATCGTCAGTCCAAAGCGGATGGCTTCGGCCAGTTGTTCGGTGTCATAAGGATTGACGATCAGGGCGTCGCGCAGTTCGCGGCAGGCACCGGTAAAGCGGCTGAGGATCAGAACTCCCTGGCCGTCAGCGCGGGCCGCGACGAATTCCTTGGCCACCAGGTTCATGCCGTCGTGCAGTGAAGTCACCATGCAGATGTCCGCCGCCTTGTAGTAGCGCACGATCTCCTGGCGGCTGTGGTGCCCTTTGAGCAGGATGATCGGTTTCCATGCACCCTTCTGGAACCGCTGGTTGATGCGGTGGGCTTCCGATTCAATCTCCGTCACAAGATCGCGGTAACGCTGAATATCAGTCCGGCTGGGCGCGCCGATCTGCACGAAGGTGAATTTCCGCTGGTATTCCGGCCATTTTTCAAGGAACCGCTCGATCCCGTGAAAGCGCTCGATGATCCCTTTCGTGTAATCCATGCGATCAACGCCCACGCCCATCATCGTGGCATCGACGCCCAGTTCTTTGAAAATCTCTACAGGATCCGGAAGAGTTGTCAGTGTTGAATCGACCGCGGCATCTGAATCAAACACTACACTGACTGGAAACGGACGCACCAGAGTGAAGTGCCCACGGCGGTTGACGGCAAAGCGGTCCCATTCGATGCGGCATTCGAGGGTGCGGTCAACCGTCTCGAGGAAATTATTGCAATGGTTCTGAATGTGGAAACCGGCGATGTCCGCGCCGAGAAGTCCATCCAGCAGTTCGCGCTGCCAGGGGCAAATGCCGAAGGCTTCCGGGTTCGGCCAGGGGATGTGCCAGAAGATCGCAACGCGGGCGTCGGGTCGTTTCTCCTTCACCATGCGTGGAAGCAGGGCGAAATGATAGTCATGGATCAGGACCGCGGGTTCCTGCGTCCCCTCCATTTCCTCCAGAACCGCTTTGGCGAATTTCTGATTAACGGCCTTGTATTGCCGCCAGTCCGCTTCGCGGAAGGTTGGCCGCTGGTGTGCAATGTGACACAGAGGCCACAGGCCCTCATTGGCGAATCCGAGGTAGTATCCTCTCTCCTCTTCTTCAGTCAGCCAGACCCTGCGCAGCGTGTAATGCGGATCATCAGGAGGCACGCGCAGGCGGTCTTTTTCGTCCACGACTTCGCGATCGGCGTCTCCTGCTCCTGTAGCCACCCAGGTGCCGTCGCAGGCCCGCAGAATGGGTTCAAGCGAAGTCACCAGGCCGCTGGCCGGCACAAGGCATTCGATGCGGCCGTTCCGGTGCACGTGCATGTAAGGTTCGCGGTTGGAAACGGCAAAAATCGGCTTGTCACGAAAGCGGTTCCGCACATGGACACGCAAGCGTTCGGCCGTCCAGACGGCTTCGCCCAGTTCACGCAGGTGCGCTTCTTCCTCGGCCACGGTGCGGGCGACTTCCAGTGACTTGGCAAGCTGCGTTGCTTCATGAGCGATCGGCTGGAACAATTCCTCGGCCGGCAAAGGGGTCGTTCGCAGACCCTTGCCAGTCCGTAGCGCGCGAAGCCACTGCGCAGTCTTGGTGACGGGCTCGAGGATGCTGATCCGGATGATCAGCAGGCAGATAAACGCGATCAGCAAGGTCTCAACCAGCAGCCGGAGAAACGTATCCCGCCAGAGCCGGAACGATTGCGCTTCAATAAAGCTGGCATTGTGGTAGAGGGCCAGCACTCCTTCCAGGCCTTCGTTTCCATGAATGGGCAGGGCATAGACTTCCATCGGCACGCCGTTCAAGTTGAGGAACTGGCTGACTCCCCTGTCGCGGAAAATCGCCTGGTGGACGGCGGATGGCGCAATGTTGAGTTGACTTTCAAGTGCGCTGGCGATGGCAATCTTGTTCCCGTTTCTGTCAAAGACGGCGACTCCGTCCAGTGCTTCCCGGTTCTCAAAGCGGTCCAGCAATTGCTGCAACTGGTCCCAGGAATGGCTTCCGAGCAGCGGCTCGACGTTATCGACAAGGCTTTCGGCCAGGATCTCGGCACGCTTCTCCAGATCGCTCCGAAGGGCGTTTTTCTGGGAGCGCACCTGGAAAAAGGCGAAGATGAAGGCAACCAGCGTAATGCTGATCGTTAATGAAATAATGAGCTTGTGCCGAATACGCATTTTTTAAATTTTACATCAACCGTTTGAGATGCCCTCGAGGAAAACAACCCAGCGGCAGCATGTGCGTAAACTGGTAAGGTGTTCCAGCCAGACTTTGGTCGCCTGAAATGTGCAGCGGGTTTATATTATAGACCATCAGGGAGGTGAGGCGTGGATTTTCAAAATCGTGTAGCTATGATCACGGGCGGGACCGGCGCGCTGGGCAAATCCGTCACGCTTGACCTCCTGCGGGCCGGAGCAACCGTGGCAGTGCCGTACCGCGAGGAGAGCGCATGGAGATCGCTTCAGGAAGCTGCAGGCGAACACGCCTCGCGTTTAAGAGGAGGGACGGCGGACCTGAATATCTCTGGCGACGTTGATCGATTTGTGGACAGCGTGATTGAGCATTACGGCCGCGTAGATTTCCTGGTTTGTGTTGCAGGCGGCTTTGCAGCCGGCAAAAGCTTTGAAACCGAAGATCAGGCTTGGGCGAACATGCTGGAACTTAACCTGATGAGTGTTGTCCGGATGCTGCGACCGGTGGTTCCTGCAATGATCCGGCAGGATTTCGGCCGAATCGTCACGGTTTCGAGCGGGGCCATCCTGAAAGGAGGAGGCGCTGGCATCGCCGCTTATGCCGTCTCCAAGGGGGCCGTCCTGCAGCTCACCGAGATCCTCGCGCAGGAACTCAGGGAGTTTGATATTCGGGCACATTGTGTCATGCCCGGTACCATGGATACCGAAGCGAATCGAAAAGCGATGCCGAATGCAGATTTCTCGAAATGGGTTAAAACTGAAGACGTGGCAAAGGTCATCCACTTTCTACTGAGCGACGATTCGCGCGCCGTGCGCTCGGTTGCCGTGCCAGTGTTGGGATAATGTCGTCAACAACGGATTGGTCGAATGTGTAAGCCCCAAGTCCCCTTATTCAAGTCGCCGATACTCTTCATCCATTCGAGGAATCTTCTTTGTTGTCATTGTTCCGCCTGATTTGACAATTTTGCGGCGGGTGACGTAGAGTGGAGTGTTTCCACAGGCAGTGTCCATACCGCCCGTAGTCTTGCGCCGGTCCGCGCGGGAAGTTTCACAACCGACATCTGCCGGAGAAGCAAGGCGGCTATGGCAGAAATCACACGGTAGAAATTGCCCGGTGTGTGTCCCGTGACCCTGTTGCAGGGAGCTTCGGACGCCAGCCGGATTGACCCAGAGAATCCCAGGTTTACATCCGCCGCACCAAAGGAGAATGCTAATGTCCACCCCGAATGAAGCAAAAGAGTCAGCACTCAAGACCGCGCGGCCCGCCGGAAGGATTTTTAACTTCAGCCCGGGGCCGGCGATGCTGCCTGATGAAGTCATGTTGCGCGTGCAGCAGGAATTCCTGAACTATGGCGGCATTGGTGCGTCAATCCTCGAAATCAGCCATCGGTCCAAAGACTTTGTGGCCGTGGTTGAAGAATCGATTGCACTCTTTCGCGAACTGGTCTCCCTTCCGGAAAATTTCACGGTGCTCTTCATGCATGGCGGCGCGCGGATGCAGTTTGCCGCCGTCCCGATGAATCTGATCGGACTGAAACCGGCGCACCGGGCGGCTTACGTCGAGACTGGAGTTTTTTCCGCCACCGCAATCAAAGACGCTGCTCCTTATGGTGTGATTGAAACGGTGGCCAGCGGTCAGAAGGACAACTTTACGCGGATCCCGGAAGTGGACGTGGAGCGCATTCCTAAGGACACTTCTTATCTTCACATTACGACGAATAATACAGCTTACGGAACGCGTTGGAACAAGTTTCCCGAGACGGGCGATCTGCCCCTGGTGGGAGATGCGACATCTGAAATTCTGTCACGCGTGATGGATTATTCGCGCTTTGGGCTGGTTTACGCGAGTTTGCAAAAGAACCTGGGTCCCGCTGGGACGGCCATCGTCGCCGTGCGCAAGGACCTGCTCGGCCACGCGCTGCCGCTCACCCCGCCGCTGCTCAATTATGTCACCGTGGATAAGGGCCAGTCACTGGTCAACACGCCGAGCACGTTCAACATCTACTTTGCGCGCGAAGTCATGCGCTGGATTAAGAACCTTGGAGGCGTACCTGAGATTGAGCGCCGCAACAACGAGAAGGCCAAACTCCTCTACGATTTCCTCGACCAGTCCAGCTTCTACAAGCCTCTGGTGGACAAGGCGCACCGCTCGACGATGAACGTCACGTTCGATCTACCGACTCCGGAAGCGCTCGAAGAGTTTCTCAAACAGGCCGGTCGTGAGGGCCTCTACGCCTTGAAAGGCTATCGATCGGTGGGTGGAGTGCGCGCCTCGATCTACAATGGAATGCCGCTCGAAGGCGTCCAGGCGCTCGTCTCCTTTATGAAAGAGTTTGAGCGACGGCGTGGATAGGACACGCGGCGCAGGCTGAGGGATTTTAGCATTCCTAAAAAGGGGGTTGAACTGGCGCGACCGCCCGACGCGCGCTCGCGCAGTCCACAATATGAAAATTCTGGTTGCTGACGACGTTTCCAATCGAGCTGTGGAGATCCTCCAGGAAGACAAGTCCTGGAATGTTGTCTACCTGCCTGGCAAAAAGGGCGCTTCGGTGGCAGATGAAATTGTCGATGCAGACGCGCTGGTCGTGCGAAGCGCCACGAAGGTCAAGGCGGACCTGCTGGCGCGCGCCAAGCGCCTCCGCGTGATCGGCCGCGCCGGTGTTGGTGTGGACAATGTGGACCTTGAGGCGGCCACGAAGCGCGGGATTGTTGTGATGAATACCCCGGGCGGCAGCTCCACAAGCGTTGCCGAACAGACGATCGGCTTCCTCATTTCTCTTGCCCGCCGTATTCCGCAGGCGGACGCGTCCATGAAAAAGGGAGCATGGGAAAAGAAGAAATTGACCGGGATCGAGTTGCGCGGGAAGACGCTGGGGCTGATCGGCCTCGGAAGAATCGGAAGCGAAGTTGCGCGCCTTGCCCGCGCGTTTGAAATGGAAGTGATCGCTTACGATCCCTACGTTCCCTCGCGGCTTGCCCAGGAGCAGGGCGTGAAGCTCGTGAAGTTTGAGGAACTCCTGGCCGCGAGCGACTTCATCAGTCTTCACACGGCCGCCACGCCGGAAACGCATCACCTGCTCAATGCCCAGACGCTTGCAAAAACCAAACCCGGCGTCCGGATTGTGAACTGCGCGCGCGGCGAACTGATCAAGGAGGATGACCTTCTGCAGGCGCTCGAGAGCGGACATGTCGCCGGGGCCGCGCTGGACGTTTTTGAAAAGGAGCCCCCGGTGGATTCGAGGCTCGTGGCGCACCCGAACGTCATCGCCACCCCTCACATCGCCGGGTCCACCGATGAGGCGCAGGAGATTGTCGGCATCAGCATTGCCGAGCAAATCCGCGATTACCTGCGGCTGGGCGTGCCGCGCAACGCCGTCAACATGCCGGCGATTTCTCCAGAGGAATACAAGAAGCTCGAGCCTTACATCCAGCTTGGAGAAAAGCTCGGGACGTTTGTGGCACAGATTGCGGATGGGCGTATTGAAGAGGTGAAGATCAGTTACGACGGCGGCCTCGCTGAACTCAATACGCACCTGGTCAAGAACGCCGTGTTGAAGGGCATCCTCAGCAAGGCGCTTTCCGGCGATGTGAATCTGATCAATGCGGCAGCACTGGCCCAGGAGCGCGGGATCGAAGTAGTCGAAGTTCGCAGCGCGCGCCGCGCCGCCTATTCCAATTCGCTGGGCATTGCGCTTCGCACGGAAGGCGATTCGACGTCGGCGTTGGGAATGGTCGGGCTGCGCGGTCTGCGCATTCTCGGTATCAACGATATTGATATTGAGGCGCCGCTCAAAGGGTTTATCCTGTTCATCCGCAATCAGGATGTGCCCGGCGTGATCGGCCGGGTAGGCACGATTCTTGGAGAAAAGAACGTCAATATCGCCAGCTTCGCTCTCGGCAGGAACCAGCAGGCCGGCGAAGCCATCGGCCTGGTCAATGTGGATGACCGCATTCCGCCGGAAGTGCTGGAAGAAATTCGCAGGATTCCCGCCGTGCGCTTTGCCTGCGTTGTGGAAGTTTAGTGCGGCGGCTGTTGGAAGTGCCCCGATGCGTCAGGGAGCGTCAAAGGCCGCTCAAAGTTTACGGCGGGCGCCGGCTTTTGCGCGGATTTTCCTGACGGTTGAATACAACCCCAGGCCGATCATTCCCGCAATCACCGCATAAACCCAGAGGGGGATGTCGCGTCCCACAATCAGCAGGTAGAGATAAGCCGAGACAAAGAAAAACGAAGCGGCGAGGGCGGGAAGAACGATGGGTTTCTTGCGTCGCAGATTGCTCACGATCCAACCGACGCAAAGCGTGAAAAAAGGAATTGCGCCAACATAAATGCCGCCAAAGATGGCAGGATTCACATTGTATTTTCTGCCCAGGTCCGCAAACCAGTCACGAAACCAGTTCTTGATCCAGTCTGCCCCCAACTGAAAAGTTGAGTAACCCTTGCCCCGGCCGGCCTGATCGTTTAATCCCCAGTTATAAGTTCCGTAACGGATGACGAATTCGCGGCCTTTCAATTTCTGCACTGCCGCTGGCGGACCGAATTTGAGCAGGAACCCGCGCGTGCCCCCCGGATAAGCGTCGAAATCCTGCCTGTACCATTTGAAAATCGGGCTGACGATCACTTCGTTCTTGTCCGGCTCAAACCTGTTGAGCGCCGGGTTAGCCAGCCACTCGCGGACGTTGTCGTCCAGTTGCTCATCGAGCCTCTCAGCCACGTAAGCCTCGCGGCGCAGCGGAGGACAACTAAGCGACGCGCACACGAGCGCTGCGTGGACCCGGGGGTCTTTCATGCCTCGCAGCCGCGACTCGATTTCGTCCAGCGAAACCGCTTCGCCGGCCAGTCGGAAGCGCCGCGCCTGGAACGGCCGAGGCGTGTCCCAGATGCTGTTTGTCGGGTAGTTCTCACAAATCCATTCGATCGTCATCGCATTGTAGGCGTTGATCAGAAGGGCCTTTTGTGCGGCTTCTGAAACAGGTCCTGAACCGCCCTGCCCAAAGCTTGCCACATAATCGCGGAGCTTCTGCAAATCCTTCTCCTTCAGCTTCGCGTAATCCACGTGATGCTGCGGATCAACATACTGATGGAGAATTTCGTTCCATGGTGCAGGATCCACCTGCGGTAAATATGTACCGGCCGCGGACATAAGGAATAAAAACGCGAGGATGGCAGATTGGAAATTCATGGCTGTCTGCCCAAGCTGTGATTCAGAGGGGAAATCAAGATCTGGCAGAAACTCAATTCGTCCCGCCTGCGCCCCGCATGTAATGATGAACGATTTCAGGGCTTGTTACATAAAAACTTCTGAAGCGCCTGCGGTCGGTTGTTGCGTGCTGCCAGGAAGTACATCAACGGGTTCGCCGCGCGAAAGTCCGGAATCGTTCAGCCGTCAAGATCGCGTGATCATTTGTGATTTGGAACCTGGAACGATCTGGAGCCACTTGAGGATTCGGCGTGAACGGGATTTTCCGATTTGCCCTCAAGCACGCTCACCGCGGACGGAGGAAGGGCTCGGGCGTTGCTGACGAACTCACTCACAGCAAGGATTTGCTGCTCGGTGAGAGAGTCCTTAAAGCCCGGCATGCCCGTCAGCCGGACGCCGTTTTTGACTTTCCAGAAGGCTTTGGGGTCGAGGGGGCGGAATGGATGGCCCGGATCGAAAGACGATGTTTCTCCGGTCCGGAAGAATTGCGGCGGGTGGGGATACATGCCGGCTGCGATTGCGCTTTGCGGTTGGTTCGGCAGCCCGTGGCAGACGGCGCAATCCTCCCGATAAAGGCGCGCACCGCTTACGAGGTCGGCCTCGGTGGGCGGAGGAACTTGAGGTTTGGCTTCTTCCCGGGACAAGGTTGCACGCATTGCAAGCTTTGCAAAGAAACGCTCAAAAGGTAGCGGCGACGCGGATGTTGCGACCGGAGCGTATCCGGACCGAAAATACAAGTAAATCGCCGCCGGAACCAGAAGAACTCCCGCGATGAACACGATCAGATATTTCCTCATAATCCTTGCGGCGGCATAGTCATGCTGATGAAACGCTCGCTCATTGCCCTCCCATGATCACTGAATATTGCGAGTGGCACTTGACGTTCGGCCAGAAATCAACCGTCTTGCTCAGGCCGTTCGACCTGACGACAAACTCCAGTGGAGGATTGTGAACTTTTTCCGGCAGCCCGATGAATCGGGCTTTTCCTTCGCTATTGCTCCCTATCTTCAGGTCCATCTTCTTCATGCCCATAAAGCCATATGCGATGTGGACGGAAATTTCGGCGTTATAAAGGGGCTTATTGTTCCGGCTGACAGTGAAGTCCGCGGTGCAGGGGCCGATGCCGGCATCGACCTGCGGAACGGGGAACGGCTCCGACGCTGCGATCAGTCCTGTTGCAAACAGCAGACCGAGAGCCAGGGTTTCCGCCACGCATCGGGGAAGGGAAACTCTTCTCTTTTGTAAGTCCGGCGTCACCACGTCAAACCTCATGCGAAATCTCATTGGATACAATCGGTGCCTTTCTTTCAGATTCCCGCTGCGTTTCGCGAGTTGCCGCGCCCTCCAGGGGCCAGTCGGCCCCTGCAGAGGCGCCTGTCCGTTATAATAGACCCTTCGGGAGAAATTCCACCATGCCTGAGCTTCAGGTGCGCCGCTGGCCGCAGGACAAGCCGCTCGACTCGAAGAGTGTCGCTGAAGTCTGGGCGCGTGACGGTTTCAGTTGCGATCTCTGGGTTGATCCGCCAGGACAGCAGTGGCTGGACTTCGTGCACCGCACCGACGAACGCGTCGTAGTCAAAGAGGGTACGATCGAGTTTGAAATCGAGGGCAGGCGCGCCACGCTTGGTCCGGGCGATGAAGTAACAATTCCCGCCGGAACCCGCCACAGTGTCTGGAACCGGGGCCAGTCCACCGCGCGCTGGTTCTATGGATACAAGAAACATTGATTTTTCCGGATCGCCCGGCGCCGGCAAATTTCCAGGTCCCGCTGTTGTGCATGAGCGTTTTCATCTGATGCATCGGCACTTCACATTGATCGGAATTCCATTTGTCCCCACAACCTGATTTACTGAACAACAAACCCGCGGCCGCTGGCATCCGGATCGTGAGAACGGCCTCGATCACCATTCTGGTAATCGTTCTTCTCTTCCTGACACTCATCGGACTTTTCGGGGCCGTCGTTCACTTTGGCGATCACAGGGAAGTGGTTTTACCCGAACCATCTGGCCCGTTTGCAGTGGGCCGGACACTTTTTGACTGGACCGATCCTGAACGCGACGACCCGTATTCCTCTGCGATTGGAAAACATCGCGAGCTGATGGTGTGGTTCTGGTATCCTGCCAGCGGCGCGCCGCATTCCAAGCCTGCGGAGTATATTCCAGCGGACTGGGCCTCGCTGCTGCCCTGGCGTCCCGTGACAATTCCCACCCGGGTGCGTGTTCATGCTGTTGCTGATGCTCCCATTGTTCCCGGGAGCCAACCCTACCCTGTCCTGGTATTTTCAACGGGTTTCGGCAATCTCCCCAGTGATTACACTTCATTGATTGAAGACATCGCAAGCCACGGTTATGCTGTCCTCGGGATTACGAATACCTATAGCGCGCCAGTCGTGCGTTTTCCTGATGGCCGCGTGGCAAATCATCTGGCTGAAGCTTCATTTCCGAGCGGCCCGGACGACGCCATCCAATCTGCAGGAAATCGGATGGTGCAAGTCTGGGCGGCGGACATTCGCTTTGCAATCGACAAGCTCTCGCAGTTGAATTCTGACGCAAGAAGCCGGTTCCAGGGGCGGCTTGATCTTTCAAAGATCGGGCTGCTCGGCCATTCTTTTGGCGGAGCCGCTTCCGTGGAAGCCTGTTCCGCGGACCAGCGCTGCAAAGCCTCCGTTGATATTGACGGAAACCTTTTCGGCGACGCACCGCACGAGGGAATCCAGAAGCCCTTGCTGTTTATTCTGAGCGACTGGACGCTGCGCCCGCCGTGGATTCAGCGTACGCTGGCAAGCGTTTCAGTGCAAAGGTTTCGGCGGCAGCAGGCGGAACTCGAGCGCGAGATGAATGATGCGTGCCGAGAGTCTTCGAACTGTTGGAAGGCCCATATCCCCGGCACAGGCCGCTTCAACTTTACAGACCTTGCCGTTCTTTACAGTCCGGGGATGCGGCTGATGGGTTATCTTGGCCCGGTCAATGGCGCGAAAGGCCTGGAAAGGACTTCTTCCTGCATTCGGACTTTCTTCGACACAATATTGAACGGTCAGGCGCAGGATTTGCCGACCGAGTCTTCACAAGGTGGTTGCCGATATCAGGCGCTTGGTAATACGTGGGTAAATTTACATTCGATGCATCATTGAACACGGTACGTCAAGCTTTGGAGACATCTCCAGGCCATGTCTAAGGCTGCCACATTTTTCCTTGAGAAAATACTGTCTTGAAGCGCCGATGTTTTGAGCGTAGAATTGCCGCTTCACCTTCCATATCGGGGACGCAGATTCAAAAACCGGGAGCAACCCGCCCAT
Source organism: Terriglobia bacterium (assembly GCA_035652895.1). Lineage (GTDB taxonomy): Bacteria > Acidobacteriota > Terriglobia > UBA7540 > UBA7540 > SCRD01. Next base: position 58,150 of record DASRCX010000056.1, on the reverse strand, counting down.
GAGGATCGATGTGGATCTGGCTTTGGCCGATCCGAGGCCAGGCGCTACGCCTCTTCGCGCGTCGGAATTTGACGATTCGGACGCCCATCTTGCCGTTATCCATGTGAATGGCCCGCTGGCGGAGGGCGAGGGCGTCAGATTTTTCCTTGAACAGGTTCGACTCTTGATTGGGCGGGGCATCGGTATATTTGTCATCGATCTCGAAAGGGCTCCGAGGGTTGACAGGGCCGGCGTCGGCGCGCTGGCCGCCGCTTATAACCTCATTCGCGATGCGCGGGGAAAAGTAAGATACATCGTCACTTCGCATGACGTTCTCATTGGCATTCGTAAGAACCATCTCGATCGCGTCTTCGAGATTTTCCAGAACGAAGCCGCCACGCTGGCCGGGTTCGCCAGGCCGCGGACCGAACGACGCTGCTCCCAAAGGGCCGCGGGACACAGTTAGGCCCGGCAAAGGCCCAAGAACCTGCCATCCTGCGGGCAAAATGGTTTCGCTGTTCTCTTCCTTTTGGGGCCGGCGTTTTGGGCGCTTGACCTGCCTGCCGTTCACTGGCATTCTGGGATCGATGGACCGCTGATGGCCCTCCAGGGAACACTTCGAATTCTGCTTCTATACGATGTTGCGGACTCCATCAACCTGGAGCGGCTGAATTCAATTCTTCAATTGCGGCCCGCTGAGCGCCTCCCCAGTTTTGTGCATCCCACTCCTGAGTATGTCCGGTTCGAACTGCCTCCCGTTGTTGAACAGCTCGATCCGGTCGAGATCGAACCAGGCCGAAAACTGGCGGCACGGATCAAGTATTACGAATACGGCGTCACCAGCGTTGAAATGCAACTGCCGTTTTGCTGCGATTGGGAAGGCCTGGTCAGGCTCTCCGCAGAATGGATTGCCGCACCGAATATCGAGCAACGGGCCCTCGAAGTTACGCGCGCCGCGCTCAGTCGGTCTGCGCCCGCCCTTATCCGGCCTTACGACAATCTGCTGACTGAAGATTATTACATCATCGAACTGCGCGAGGCACGAAACGCCGATGGGCGGCCCGCAACTGCCGACGATTTGCTGGTCCGCCATGGACTGGACATTGCCCAGGTGATTCGCGGCGAGTCCCGCCCTCTATCCGACGGCGAGCGAAACCAGATTTTGCAGTCGAGTATTTCATATTATCCGTCGGACCTGCTGGTCGTGGGTTGGACGGCGGCACTGGTCTATGACACTGCGGAAGGCGCGGCACCTATAATTCAGCTTTTGGAATACGCCAATACTCAATTGCTGGAGTTCCGCCATTACGATGGCGTTCTGACACGTGTCCTCGATGGCGTTTACCGGTCGCTTGAGCGCCACAGCGGCCTTGTGGCGCGGTGGCGGCTGGCCCGCGAAGCCGAGCGCTTGAATATGATCCGGGTGGAAGTCATGGAACTTGCGGAACGGGCGGACAATGCCATCAAGTTCGTCAGCGATATGTTTTACGCGCGGCTTTATCGCCTGGCAGCAGCAAAGGTCGGTGTCCCTGATCACCGGCGGCTCGTGGATGAGAAACTTCGCACAGCGGGAGAGCTTTATCAATTCATGGTTGACCAGTTTGAGCACGCGCGCTCTTTCGTTCTGGAACTTGCCATCGTGATCATCCTGATCATCGACCTTATTTTCCTCTTCAAAGGAAAATGATTGCCCCGCCCGGGGATGGCTTTCCGAAGGCAGAATGACACGGTTCGGTTTTCGCGAAGCAAGAGGCAATTGCAGAATGTTTGCATCCTGCTAAGTCGCAACGCTGAAGACGGTCCAGGGCTCTGAAGGCATATCGCGGAGCAGTGGCGACTGCCAGTCGAACTCGGGATGTTTCTGCAGGTGCTCTGCGGCATTGAAGCCCATGCCGCAGCAATGGCCCGCGGAAGCGCTGAGCGCCATCTTCTCAATCATGGCAGCATCCGCCCCTTTGTTTTGCACGGCGCCGGCGGGACCGTAAGGCGGCTGCCAGGTGCCCATGCCGCGTGGAGAGAGATCGACGTGGCCACAAAGCGTGCGCTCATTGGCCTCTTCTTTTTTCTGGAACGTGTCATAGTGGTCGGCAAGAAATTTCTGCGCCATGGCCATATCAATCTTCCCTTTGTTCTCGGCCATAAGCTGGTTCCAGCGGACGTGGCGCGCATTGGCGCTGGCGCTCATGTCGTGCAGGTTGAAGCTGGTTTCTTCGCTGGCGAGCTTCGGGCTGACCGGGAAGTTTGATCCCACAAAGCAGCCGTCTTTCGTGCGCCAAACGTTGACGTTCTTCAACCCCAGTTCCAGGTCTGCGATTTCATTCGTCTTGATGTCAGCGATCAGCCAGTTATTGGCGTACCCGCCGTTGTTGCCGGTCTTCATGATGCGAACGTAGTCGTCGATCGAATTCGAATACTGCATGCCCTTTCGGGCGCGCACGAATTCCGGAATGCCCGTCGGGTCGTACCCGGAGAAGCCGGAGATGGTTGTTTCCGTAATCGCAATTCCAGCAGAGTTGATGCCAAAATCATCGCCGCTATGGATAAATCCGGGGAAGCCGTCCATCAGGATGCGGTAGCCGTGCGCGGGAACGATGTCATAGATGATCGTCCACCGTTCCCCATCCAGGTAGCCCGTCCAGCAATTGTGCGCGATGACAGCTTTCCCGTCTCGCGTGTAACTGCCCGTCGCGACGAACGCGCTGCAATGTTCAGGGACTGCCAATTCAGCGGCCGTGGAGGTTTTGTGGGTCTTGTCATATTCCTTGACGTAATAATCCCATTCCATTGAGGCGTTCAGAGCAACCACGTCCCAAAGGTCCAGCTTGCTGCCCCGAGCGCGCAATCCGTCAGCGATTCCCTGCAATTCTTCCCGGTACTCCGGATCGATTTTCGGCCACAGCATGTCTTTCGCCGCATTGCGGTAAAAATCCCAGCCATACTTCTTTCCATGAGTTTGCTCAAGGATCGTGACTTTGGTGGTGTCTTCAATCCTGTCGGCCAGCAGATAACCGTGCTGATAGCCGATTTCGTCAGGTGTTCCTTCCAGATGTACGAACGTCCAGCCATTCCTTTCAGGACTGCGGAAGGCTCCCTTCAGCCGCGGATCGGCTTTGGGCCGATGATTGGCGGAACTGCAAGCCACGTCCAATAGCAGCGTGCTTCCCAATCCTGCCAAAGAATTCTTGATGAATGCTCTTCGATGCATATTCTCCTCCACCTCGCCGATGCAGCATAGAGTATCACCCCGTGGGCCGACAGAAAAGCATGAAAAGCTCCAGCACCTTGCGAGGCCGGGCACACGCGCACGGCAGCCTTGATCGATTGTTTTGGATTTGAAGCAAATGAGTTGAATGACCCATTGGGCGTACCCCGGGAGGTCCCGCACTTTACGCCGAGAAACGGCGGAGACAAAGGCAGGTCGCTTTATGAGCGGCTCAGCAGTTTTGATGCCGCCGGTACAATTGTTGGTGATTGTTGCTTGTTTGCGTTCCGACCGCGTGTTTTGTGGGTTCCGGCAGCGGAGTTCCAGATTTGCCTCGTTCGCTACCGTGCCGTCCATCCGCCGTCAATCAGGATCGTGTGTCCTGTTATCAGCGAAGCGGCCGGCGACGCCAGAAATACCACTGCACCCGCTACGTCCATGGGCTCTCCGATCCGGTGAAGCGCCGCGATGCGTTCAATGGTGTCGGCGCGGAAGGCGGGGTCTGAAAGCACTTCTTCAGTCCCCGGTGTATGGATGAACGTGGGCGCCACGGCGTTTACGGTAATGTTGTACTTGCCCCACTCGATGGCGAGGCATTTGGTCATGTGTGCGATCGCGGCTTTGGAAGTGCAGTAAACGGATTCCGTGGGCAGCGCCACAAAACCTGCCTGAGAACTCATGTTGATGATGCGACCGCTCCTTTGGCGGATCATCACTCGGCCCGCAGCCTGGCTGGCGAAAAATGTCCCCTTCACGTTCACTGCCATGGTGTAATCAAAATCTTCTTCTGTGAAATCTTCGGCAGGATGCCCCGGAGACACTCCGGCATTGTTCACCAGGACGTCGAGCCGGCCAAAATGCCCAACGGCTTCTTCGATGGCCTCTCTGATCTGATCGAGCCGGGACATGCCCATCTGCAAAGGCAGTGCGCTACGTCCCATTGCTTCGATTTCACGGGCCAGGCTGGAACCCGTGTTGCGGTCGCGAAGACCGAGGGCCACGTCCGCGCCTGCATTTGCGAGCGCCAGTGAAATCGCACGCCCCAGGCCGCGCGCGGCGCCTGTCACCAGGGCCACCTGGCCGGTCAAATCAAACTTCGGGAAACCGTTCATTTTTTCTCCTTGGAACAGGTTGGAGGAAAATGCAAAAGATAAAATGCGAGAGAATCTCGATTGGCCGCGTGTTCACGGAACCGCCGTGTCCATCACAAGGTCGCAGGCTCGGAAACGGTGGCAGCTTCGGCTCGAGAGATTCTCACCCTGGAGCCGTAATAAGCGTAATGAGTGACCACCGCGTAACAGAACAGCGGAACGACCATTGCTATCGCCATGCTGTGCCAGATTCCGTAAATGAATCCCATGGCAGGCGGGGCTGCTGCGCCTCCGATGATGGCCATGATGATGAATGAGCCGCCAAGCTTGGTGTTGGCTCCCAGACCTTTGATGCCGAGCGCGTAGATCGTGGGAAACATGAGGGACATGAAGAAACTGGTCAGGAACACGGCCCACACTCCCACCCAGCCAGGGAACAAGACGCCGATAGCCGCCAAAATCATGTTGATGATTCCATAGACCCCCATCAATTTGCTGGGGTGGAAGAACTTCATCAGGTAGGTTGCCACAAACCGCCCGACGGCAAATGCCACAAGGCTGCCGGTCAGCAGGTAGCCGGCGATCTTCTCCGGTTGATGCGTGTAGTCCTGGATGTACTGGATCAGGAAACTCCACGTCCCGACCTGCGCGCCGACATAAAAGAACTGGGCTGAAACTCCCTGGAGAAAATGCGGATAGTGCAGCAGATCACTCAGCCTGCCCTTGTCCCGGGCATCTTTCGTTTGGGACTCCTCTTTGATTTCAGGGAATTTGGTCTTCAGGATCAACAATGCCATGATCCAGACAACTACGCCAAGGATTACGTATGGTCGTATTACTCTCAACGTCTCGTTTTGGAGGTAAGCCTGCAGAGTGCCTTGTGCTTTGAGCAAATCGATTTGGTGTTCACTGAGCTCAACCCCTGAAAAAATAAAGACCGTGCCGACCAGAGCTCCGGTGATTGATCCCAGCGGGTTGAACGACTGTGAGAGATTCAGGCGTTGCTCGGAAGTTCTCGGATCTCCCAGCACGGCGATAAATGTGTTGGACCCTGTCTCAAGAAACGACAGCCCGCTTGCAATCACGAACAGCGCGAACAGGAAAAAACCGTAGCTCCTGATGTGCGCGGCAGGCCAGAAAAGGAATGCTCCTGACCCGAAGAGAAACAGTCCTGTGACCAGCCCCGCCTTGTACCCGAACCTCCGCATCAGAAACGCCGCAGGCATGGCCCAGCAGAAATACCCCAGGTAAAACGCCGACTGCACCAGCCCCGCTTCAAATCGCGTGATCTGAAACGACGTCATGAACTGCTTGATGAGGATGTCATTCAAATTGTTGGGGATTGCCCACAGGAAGAAAAGCGCAGTGACCAGAATGAAAGGCAGTGTGTTCCCAGGCGAAAACAGCGGAGGGCGCCGGTTGGCCTCAGAAGTTGTGTTCATGATTTCTGTTCCAAAATCTCCAAAGACTATTTTCAGATGCGTGCTCGCGATGCCGGTCGGAATATGACGATATCACACCCAAATGCAACATCCGCCGGCGTTATCACGAGTACACTTTACGGAAGGCCGCCAAGGACATTCTTGCTGTCTCCATTTCCGTGTGGCCTTTAAGGCCCTCCTGCTCGATCAGGTAATATTCGACTCCGCCGCCATTTTGCGCTGCCGCGAAGATTTCTTTCCATTTGCCGATGCCCTGACCGATCAGCACGTCGTAACCTTTCTGCGGAGACCAGTCTTTGACGTGCAACGCACGAACGCGGCCAGGATTGCGTTTGATATAGGCCACCGGGTCGCCGCCAGAACCCATGCAGTTGCCCGTATCAACTTCCAGGATGACCTCCTTTTCCAGTTCCGATTCCAAGACGTCAATTGGTCGTTTGCCATCGAGCAACTGCCACTCGTGATCGTCGTTGTGATAGCCGGCGTGAAATCCGTGAGACATCATCGTGTGGTTTGCCTTGTTGAGCAGTTCCGCCACGCGCTTCCAGCCGTCGATGTCAGGCACGTCTCCCGGTGACGCCAGAACGATGTATTTACAGCCAAGAATATGGTTAAGGTCCATGGCCTTGCCGATGCCTTCCGGCGTGAATGATTTTGTATCATTGTGCGTAGAGTAGCAGCGCAGGCCCAGACCGTCCATTTCGCGGCGGACTTTTCGGGCTTCGTTCGGCGTCCAATCGTAATAAGGCGAGTAGAATTCTACGCACTTGTAGCCCATCTGTGCGACTTGCCTGAGTGTTCCGGGAAGATCTTTTTTCAGGTCGTCGCGAACCGAGTATAGTTCGAGACCAACGGGATAATGTTTTGCGGCGGCAGCGGCCACGGATGCCGCGCCGAACGGAGCCGCCGCCAAAAGACCGAGAAATGATCGTCGTGAATAAGTATCCTGTGTTTTCATAGTAGCCACACAATATCATAACAGGCGAAATTTGATCACTCGAAATTAGCGCTTAAACGCAGGCACTCGACCAGAGCTTTCTCCCGGCGAAGCATTGTCGCCGCGGTGGGCTCAATATTAATCCTTCACTTCGAGGCTCGAGATGTCCTCGGGCAGGAGCAGGTGCCAAAGGCGGGGTTCGATTGATATTTTTTCTTGACAAGGGTTGCGATTGGCACTATATATCGTGGTCAGACAAGCACCAGGCTACAAGATGTTGGCTTGGTGAAGGCTCTTTCAACCCGAGAGGGAAGGAGGATTATGGCCGCAAAGAAGAAGGCAAAAGCCAAGGCGAAGAAGAAGTAAGCTAGTCTAGGACCAATCGTTTGTTTCATCAAGCCCGCCGTCCGTTTTAGGCGGGCTTGGTGTTTTCAGGGACGAATTCGCTGCATAGCGGCGGGAAGTTTGCCGTTGCAGGAGGGTAGAAATTTGGTCTCGGGCTGTTTGTTCAGTCGCTTTGGCGACACCGCGCTACGGGAAACAAAATTCAGCGGCGTTATCTTTCATCGCCCATCTCGGGATCGGGAAGCGGCTCTCGCATTTCCAGTCGCGCCCGGCGGGCCACGAGTGAAACTGGAAACCGCCGGATGCGCCGGTTGTAGGAGCGGACGAGTTCGTTAAAAAACTCCTGCTGCTCTTCGATGCTTTTTCCCAGTTCCGCGTCCTGCTTCCGCAATTTAATGAAGTTTGCATTTGACTTCAGCCCTGGGAATTCACCGGCGATTTTGAAGAGCCCCTCGATGGCTCCCGCCAAGGCAAGATTGGCCAGCGCTTTTTCCTGCGGCGTTCGCGCTTTGAGGTAATCGGTCCGTGCTCTCGTAATGGGCCCGAAGGCCGGATGGTCCTGGGGCATATATCCGCGGCATGTGCCGAGGAGCTTCGGAATTTCGTCGTGCCGCTGTTTTATCAGCGCATCGATGCCCGCCCAGGTCTTATCAAGATCGATCCTCATTCGCAGGAGAGTGCGGCGCGTTCGCGAGAAGTAAACGAAAATTGCCAGGACCACAAGAAGCATAAGCGGCGCCGCAATCCAAATCCACGTCTCGTGCATGAAAAAAACTCCGCATGTAAATTCGAACCATTATATATGCTATCCGGCCGAATGCGTTTTGCCTCGTGCTGAGTCCAGCCCCTCCGGCGACAGAATGGCACAGCGCGAATGCGCCATTGCGTGAATGTGCTTGCACTCTGTTTAAACGCAAAATCCAGGCTGTTAATCGGAAAGTAAACAAGGGTTCGGGCGCGAACTGCGCGGCCCCGGTGTATTCGCTTGTAAGGCCACTCACACTGGACCTGCTCAAGACATCGCCGTCGCAGGCTGCGCCGGTGCACAATCACATGCACATTTGCGATTATTCCGGCGAAGATTCGGGGACTGCCTCGCCGTCCTTGCGCGGATCGGAAGCGCCGTAATTGACTCCGGTCGCGGAGTCATGAAGAACGGCCTGGCCGCCGCCGACAAATTCTGCAAATGGGCCGACGACGCGCAGGTCGTACCCAAGCGTTGAAAGCCCGATCAGCGTTGCCTTGGGCACGCGGCTCTCGATCAGGTAGCTGCACCCGCCCCGGCCGAACTTGTTGAAGCGCGGCGTTTCAAGGGCCTGCTGAATATTCAGGTTGTAGTCCACGATGTCAGAAACGAACTGCGCCTGTGCCAGCGGCTGATTGCCTCCGCGCATAATGCCAAAGCCGATGTGAATGTCGCCGCGCTCCATGAAGGCGGGAATGATCGTGTGGAATGGGCGCTTGTGAGGTGCAAGAACATCGGGGCTGCCGGGGCGCAGCGTGAATCCGGTGGCGCGATTTTGAAGAATGATGCCGTAGCCGCGCACGGCAACTCCCGAGCCAAATGCTCCCGCGAGGCTCTGAATCAGTGAGACTATGTTGCCATCTTTATCAACGGTCGTCAGGTAGCTTGTGTCTTTTCCCGGATGCAGCGAGGCCATGGCCGTACTGGGATTGGCGCCGGGAGGGGTTCCGGCTTGAAAGTCGCAGGTGGCCTCATCAAGCCTGATCAGCCTGGCCCGTTCCTTTGCGTAATCCATTGAAAGCATACCCTGCACGGGCACTTTGACGAAACGCGGATCGCCGACGTATTTCCGCACGTCCGCGTATGCCAGTTGCTGGGCTTGCATCTCGATGTGAAACCTTTCCGGGCTCAGCGGTCCGTAGGTCGGCAGTGGAAACTGTGCCATGATGTTGAGCATCATGAGCGTTGCGATGCCCTGAGTATTGGGCGGGATTTCGAACACTTTCCAGCCGCGATAGTCGGTTTCGATCGGCTCGACCCATTCAGCTTTGTAATCCCTCAAGTCTTCGGCGCTGATGACCCCGCCGAGTTCCTGGGAAGTTTTCACAATCGCGCGGGCGATATCGCCCTGGTAAAATGCCTGCTCGCCTTCGTTCGCGACCAGTTCCAATGCCTTTGCATACTCGGGATTGCGGAAGACCTCTCCCAGTTGGGGCGGGCGACCTCCTGGCAGATAGATGCGTGTTGCTTCCGGGTCTTTTCTGAGAACGTCGGCATAGGCCGGCCAGTACATGCTGTCCCACTGCGCGACCGGAAATCCGTGAGAGGCGTAAAAGATGGCCGGCTGGAATAATTCCTTCCATGGGAGCTTCCCGAACCTCTGGTGAAGTTCCCACCAGCCCATTACACATCCCGGGATGCTCACGGAGAGAATTCCCGTGCCCGGTATGTGCCGGAGTCCTTTGGATTGAAGGTACGAAATGGTAAGCCCCGCCGGCGACCACCCGCTTGCGTTCAACCCGCTGACTTTGCCGGTTTTCGCGTCATACTCGATGGCGAAAAGATCCCCGCCCATGCCATTCATCATGGGCTGCATGACTCCCATCACCGCGCTAGTGGCGATTGCCGCATCGGCCGCCGAGCCGCCCTTCGCCAAAATCGACGCGCCGGCGGCAGAAGCAAGCGATTGTTCCGCCGCAGCGATTCCGCGTTGCGACACGACCATCGAGCGACCCTGCGACCAGGTCATCAGCTTTTCAGACCACAGCACGGGGACCACGAGTCCCGTGCACGCCACTAGGGTTATAAGAACCAGCAATTTCCTCTTCATGCGTTGTCTCCTCTGATCAGAAGTCTGCTCTCCATCTGCGATAATCAGAACGCCCTTCGCATTTCACCTGATACCGCAGATTCGCAAGCCGTAATTCAGCGAGACGTTTAAAAGATTCGCCAAGCTGTGACCGGATGAACTTTATGTCAGGGCCGCTATGCCAGACCCGCAGATCATCCTCCTTCAATGTCGAGCTGGCTTAATAGGTTTTCTGAAAAACGAATTTTACGCTGGTCAACATGAGCGTGACAAACGAGCCATGTATGTATTCTCTGAGAAATAAGAGATCCTTCGCTGCGCTCAACCTGGCACATTGGCTTCTTACGGCAACCTGGCAGGACAAAGAAACCGCGCGGGCAGAGACCTTATAAACCTCTGCCCGCGACAGTTGGATATTCAGGAGCGGCAGCAGGCATGCCCCAACCTTTCCTGTTGCTGTCGGCTGCCCTGAGGCCGCTTTCGGCGTTCGGCTTTAGAAGTCAACCTCCGCACCGATCTGGAAGATTCTCTGGCCGAATGCCGTCGAAATCTGGCCGAGACGACCTCCGCAAACTCCGGTCGTACGGGGTTGCTGTCGTGGATCTGCGGCCATCCTTTTACAAACGTGCGGGAGCAGGCCGCGAGAATTTTAATCCGAACGCTAGCCAGATTGATGGGTGGTCCGGTTCTGCATCCGGTATGATAGAAATTTGAGGTGAAGATTTTGACAGCGGGCGCGGCCTGGCGGATGAAGGCACCAGGGATGTTTCGCCGGCTGGTTGATCTGCAACCTTATGTCCCGCTTCCGCATTCTCGAGCACACGGCCGATATTGGATTTGAAGCGTTCGGCGCGACGCCGGAGGAGGTGTTTGAAAACTCCGCGCGGGCGCTGGCCGAGTTGATTGCGGACCCGAAAACCGTCCGTCCCGTGGATGAAGTTTCCATTCAAGTTCAGGGCGATGGTCTGCCGGATCTTCTGGTAAACTGGCTCAGTGAAATTCTTTTCCGGCATGACGCTGAGCATCTGCTGTTCTGCGATTTCAAAGTAGAGAGTCTTGACGATCATGCAGTCTCAGGCAAAGCCTGGGGCGAAAAGTTTGATCCGGCGCGACACCAGACCAATCTGATGGTCAAAGCCATTACCTACCATCAGCTCAGTCTGCAACAGACGGCGGATGGCTGGCGCGCGCAGGTTTATGTGGACATCTGAAATGCATTGCCAGGCTGCGGCTGGCTTCCCGCGTATCCCAAAAAGAGGACCTGAGGCTGATGCCGAATCGCGGTGCTGCGTGCGCGGCGCTTTCCAATGCCGGTTTCCCGCCAGGCTGCCCCTTGCGCTGATGACCCTGATGGTTGCTCTTGCAGTGCCACGCACGGCTTCCGCACAGGACAGTCATTATCACGTCGTCGAAGTCAAACCGAACGTTTTTGTCTGGGTCGCGGAAGACATCCTCAATCAGGAAGGCGATCCGCAGTTCAAACGCGCCGGAAACGCAGGCTTTATCGTTACGCCTGAGGGCGTTGTGGTCGTCAACACCACGAACAGCCCTTTCAACGCGCGTGCGGTCCTTTACGAAATCCGCAAGCATACCCAGCAGCCTGTCCGCTATGTAATCAACACCGGCGCTTCGCCCGATTTGATGCTGGGCAACGAAGCGTTCGAGGACTTCGAACCGACGGTCCTTTCGACTCCTCAGGCGGCGCAGGCAATGCGCACTTACCACGACGATTTTCCGGCACGCGTCGAAAGCGACTGGCGGCTCGCGGCCAGCATGCGCGGCGTCCATCCGCTTCCACCGAACGAAACGTTTGATAAGGAAACAACGCTGCGGTTAGGCGGCACCGAGATCAGGCTGATCGACCTGGGCGACAATGCGTCGCCAGGCGACGCCGCAGTCTATCTGCCGCAATCAAAAGTGGTCTTTCTTGGGAACGTTTTTGAGAACGAGTACATTCCCCGCATTGGCCCCGCGAACATCGATGAATGGATCGCAACGCTCCGCAAGGTGGAGGGATGGGACGCGGAGGTTTACGTTCCCGCCCACGGCGAGCCGGGCGGCAAGGCCAGCGTCGAGGAGTTTCGCCAATTTCTCGAATGGCTTTCCGGGCAGGTGAAGGTGGGAATCGAGAAAGGGAAGACGCTTTCCCAGATACAGGATGAACTGGTCCCGTTCCGGAACTTCCATTGGCATGCGCCGGAGCTTGAAAGCGACGCCGTCGCCGCGGTTTATCGCCTGCTCTCGGGAGGCCGGAACCAGAGCACATCTTCATCCGTCAAGACCACAAGTCCATGAACAAAAGGAGATGCTCTATGAACAATCCGCGACGGGCTTTTCTTGCGGCGCTGCCGGCCCTGATGGCTTCGGGCTCGCTGGCGGCTGAAACCCAATACTTGCGTTCGAGGGTTTACGAGTTTCAGGATTTGCCCGTGCATCACGGAAAGACCAACACCTCCCGCCCTGTGCTGGACGGCCTGACGCATGAAAATTGCCGGCTCGAGGTCCACGAATCGGACCTCGCTCCCGGCGACATGCCGCACCCTCCTCACCACCACATCCACGAAGAGATGTTCCTGGTCCGCGAGGGCACGCTCGAAGTGACGATCAACGGGAAGAGTTCAAAAGCGGGGCCGGGTTCGGTGGCGTTCATCGCTTCGAACGACGAGCACGGAATCCGCAACGTGGGCGGCAGCCACGCGCAGTATTTTGTGCTGGCGCTGCACCGTCCTGGCTCAAAGGAAAGCTGATTCGTGACTGGCTGGAAAGAGAACGGCATCCGCGTTGTACGCGGGAAAGAACTGGATCCGAACACGCCGCAAACGCCCGGCATGTCACGCGCGGCGGCCATCACACACGCTCGGGTGGGCGCCAACAAGCTCTGGGCCGGCACCGTCGTGGTGCAGCCGGCGGCGAGCACCGGAGCACACCATCACGGAGAACTCGAAACCGTCATCTACATCGTACGCGGACGCGCGCGGTTCCGCTGGGGCGACCGTCTTGAAAATGTTGTTGAAGCGGACCCCGGCGACTTTGTTTACGTCCCGCCGTTCGTTCCCCACCAGGAGATGAACGCCCTTCCCGATGAGGCGGTTGAGGCCGTTGTTGTCCGCAGCGGTCAGGATCCTATCGTTGTGAACCTCGATATCCCGAGCCCTGAACCTGGGGCGCCCGTAACGTCCAGCGACCCGTTCCACTCAAACGCACAGCGATGAGAAAGGGCACGACTTCCGTCGTGTCACAGAAGGAGAGATCCACACTGTTCAAGGTCTCCAGCCCTTGGATCAGGCAGCCGGCACTTGCCACGGAAAACCCAGTTAATGAAGCCGTGCTCTGTTGAGGGTTCGTATAGGTGACACGACTGAAGCCGTGCCCTTTAATTGTTCCGGAACCCAAAGGCGAGCACCCGACACTCGCATAATCGCCAGCTAATCTTACTGAGGCGCGATGAATCAGCAGGAGGTTATCAAGACTGCGCCTGACGCGAGTTGTGACAGGTCGCCGGGCAAACGGGCAAGTTGAGGATTAGAAGAGAATCCACTGTTGGAGGCGCGGGGGAGAATCGAACTCCCGCATAAAGGTTTTGCAGACCTCTCCCTTACCACTTGGGTACCGCGCCGGGAAACTTTGGAGCGGGAAACGGGATTCGAACCCGCGACTTCGACCTTGGCAAGGTCGCACTCTACCACTGAGTTATTCCCGCTTAGACTTCCAAAAATAAGTGCCACAACTTACTGAAAAATTATAGAAAGCGGCAGGTCTCCGTGTCAAGCAACGGAAACGCTCAAACGCGGTGCGATCCGGGCCATGAGCCAGCCGTCGGCTGTTGGACCAGGATCGCACTTTATTGACAGCGGGTAAAGCTTCTAGTAGGCTGAATTATACTAACCGTTTGAAAAGTCGGGAGTGTGTCATGTCTTGGACAAAGAAGGCTGTCAGCCTTGGAACCTTGTGGACTTTGTTGATTGCCGGCGGCTTCGCGATCGGCAATCTTTCCGTCTCTGCGGCGCAGCAGGCGCAGCAACAATCGCAGCCGGGGGCTCAGGCTTCGGCCCCTGTAGAAGCTCCGTTGACGGAGCAAGAACTAATCAAATTGGTCAAGAAAGAAAAGAAGGACCCGCAGAAGATAGCCCAGCAGGTCCAAGCGCGGGGAGTTGACTTTGAGTTCACACCCGACATCGAGAAGAAGCTGACCAAAGCCGGCGCCAGCGAGCAACTTGTTACTTACATGAAGCAGTTCACTCCCGCCGCCCGCGCCGCCCGCAAGGCGAACGGCAGCGGCCCCCAGGTGAGTGCGGAAGAGGCGGAGGCTTACAACAAGTTGAAGGACGAGAAGGTCCCGGAGGCCGTCATCAAGGACGCCGATGATTTCGCGCAGAAATTTCCCAAGAGCGCGCTCCTGACGTACGTTTATGCGCTTGAGGCGAGCGCCTACCAGCAAAAGAACGACGCAGCAAACGTTGTGAAATACGGAGAAAAGAGCCTTGATCTGGACTCGAAGAACCTGATCAGCCTGCTGATGGTATCAAGCGTCCTGCCGCAGCCGCAGATGCTCAATAATGTGAGCGATGCTGAAAAGGAGAAAAGGCTGAACGCGGCAGCCGATTACGCACAGAAGGCCCTTGCCGAAATCGACCAGCTTCCGAAGCAGCCCAAGGAAACCGATGCGGCCTATCAGAAGCGGAAGGACCAGATTGCGGCTGGCGCGTACGCATCGCTGGGCATGGTGCACTTGGAGAGGTCCAGGATGGCGCTTGAGGGACTGGACCAGGACGAACTCGCCAAGGCCGAGGAAAATTACAAGACCGCTATAAGTAAATCCGAAACTCCGAATGCCGCCGACTATTACCGGTTGGGGGAAGTTTATGCAGGTGAGAACAAGCTGGCGGACGCCATTAATGCCTTCACCAAGGCCGGCCAGTTGGCGCAGGGAACGATTATTCAGCAGCTTGCCGACCAGCAGATTCAGGCGCTGAAGAAGGCCCAGCAATCCCAACCCAAGGCTGCCGCAAAACCATAAATCGGGGTGGTGAGCCATCCGGCCAGAAAACGCAATCGTGCCGCGCCGTTCTGTGCTTCGCCGGGCAGCGAAGTTTTCTGGAGTGCACCACCGTAGCATGTCGCGACCTTCCTTAGACAAACTGGAAAAACGCATCGGCTACAAGTTCCGTAACCGGGCCTTTCTTATCGAAGCCCTCACCCACTCCTCGTATGTTCAGGAAGCTTCACAGCGCACCCGTGACAACGAACTTATGGAATTTCTTGGGGACGCAGTGCTGAACTTCAGTGTCACTTTGAAGCTGATTGAGGCGTTTCCCGGCTACGACGAAGGAAAACTCTCGCTGGCGCGCTCAAGCCTTGTGGCCGCGAGCTATCTGAGCGGGGTTGCCGAGAAACTCGAACTGGGCGAGCACCTGCGATTGGGTTCTTCTGAAGAGAAGAGCGGCGGGAGACGAAAGCCCGGCATCCTGGCGGATGCGCTCGAGGCCGTGGTGGCCGCGGTTTTTCGCGATGGGGGCCTGGAGGCGGCCGGAAAGGTCGTTGAACAAGTAATCCTGCCCCGCGATCTCTCAGAGCGCGTGGATGAACTGTTTGCTACAAATTACAAGGGCGCACTGCAGGAACATCTACAAGCCGAAGGCCAGGGACCAGCTCAGTATCGTGTGGTTGAGGAGGCAGGTCTGGAGCACCAGAAAACGTTTACTGTGGAAGTGACGGCGGGCGAGGGAATTATCGCCCGGGGCAGGGGTGCCAGCAAGAAGGCCGCGCAGCAGCAGGCTGCCAAACGAGCGCTCGCGATCCTGACGGAAAAGGCGGGGCCGGATGAGTGAGCCGTACCAGAAATCTTCGCTGCGCGACACCTTTGAATCGCTCGTGGTTACGGTAATCCTCGCGATTTTCGGCACTACGTTCGTCGTGCAGGCTTTTAAGATACCGACAGGATCGATGGAGAACACTCTTCTGATCGGCGACCATCTCCTCGTGAACAAGTTTGCTTTTGCGTATCCTCAGGGTTTGCTCGCGCCGCTGCTTCCTTACCGAAAAATTCACCGCGATGACATTGTGGTGTTCAAGTACCCAGGAAGGGCGGAAGATGCTCAGGAGCCCGGGGAGCATTTTGTAAAAAGAGTGATCGGGCTTCCGGGCGACAGAATCCGCATTTTCCACCGGCAGGTGTTCGTCAACGGCAAGCGCGTCGAGGAGCCGTTCGTTCGCCAGAGCCACACGGATGAATTGCGGCCAGGCGACGATTTCCCTCCGATCACCTGGGATGAGATGGAAGGCTCCACGGCGACCTGGCGCGCCGAATTCCAGAATTACGTGACGGACGGCCAGATCGTTGTCCCTCCCAACGAGTATTTTGTGATGGGCGACAACCGCGAAGAGAGTTGGGACAGTCGGTTCTGGGGCTTTGTGCCGAGGAAGCTGATCTCCGGTCGCCCGCTGATTATCTACTGGTCCTACGAAACGCCGCCGGAGCAGTACGAACAGAACTCATTGGGTGACCGGCTGAGGCAGTTCGGCAGTCTGCTGATTCATTTCTTTACCCGGACGCGCTGGAACAGAACGTTCAAGCTTGTGCACTAATGGGTCAAAGCAAGCGGCGATATCTGAGAAATACGGCGTTGGTGGTTGTGCTGCTTGTGGCGGCGGCGTGGGTGGTGCCGGTTTTTTTTAACGCCAGCCGTTACCGTCCGCTGCTGGAAGCCGGACTCAAACGCGCACTGCATCGCAAGGTGGCATTTGGAGATATCTCCGTTCATTTTTTCCCTCGCCTTGGTTTTACCGTAAATAATGTCGTGGTTGCCGAAGACCCCGCCTTCGGACTTGAACCGTTCATTCGCGTTAATCGCCTGGATTGCGACCTGCGCTGGCGAAGTCTGTGGAGCGCCAGCCCTTCGTTCGGAACACTGCGGCTTTCGGGTCCCAGCATCAACATCGTCCGGAACGCCTCCGGCATGTGGAACGTTGAGAACCTGCTTTTACAGAATGGGAGCCCGGGTCAATCTGCCAAATTCGGGCCTTCGCCGCCGCCTTCCAATCTGTCGATTGAGGTTGAGGACGGTCGCCTGAACTTCAAGATTGGCGAGGACAAGAAGCCTTTTGCGATTGTCAATGCGCGTGCACATCTGGATTTCGAATATAAATCGCACCGCGCGGACTTCCGAATCGCGGGCGAGCCGGTCCGGACGGACTTGGAATTTCCCACGCCGGGCCGCGTGGAACTGGAAGGCAACTGGTCGCCTGAAAGGCCGCTCGGCAAATCCCTCAACGCGACGCTTCGCATGCAGGGGACCCTGCTTTATGATTGGGTACCGCTCCTGACCGGGCACAACCCCGAAGTCTATGGAGTCGTGGACAGCACGGTCCACCTGACTGGAAGCCTGCGCAACATCCATTTCTCCGGTGAGTCGCGCGTCAGTCAGTTGCACCGATGGGAGCAGTTGCCCGCATCGAATGACCTGCCTTGTAACGTCCGCTTCAGCGGGCGGTTCGACCGTGACAAAGGAAATCTGACCCTCGCCGGCGCGGACCTGGTTTTTGCAGGGTCGCAGGTCCATCTGGCAGGCTCGATCGAGGACGTTATTTCGAAGCCAAACTTTGATCTGGGCGTGGTTTTTGAGCAGTCGCGGTTACAGGACCTGTTGCGGCTTGGCAAGCGTGTGCTGGGCAGTCAGGTTGCGTGGGAACTGACGGGCCGCCTGAACGGAATGGTGTCTATGCAGGGGCCGTGGAGCGGCCGGCAGTATCTCGGCTTTCTGGATGCGCGCGACATTCATCTCGTTACGCATTCGGGGGAATTTCCTGTTTCAGACGTTGCTATTCAATTCTCTCGGTCCCGAGCGCGACTGGCCCCGGCTCAGGTTTTGCTTTCGCCGGGGGTCGAGGTGGTTGCAGAAGGCAGCCTCGAGCACATATCGCCGGCAGTGCACGGCCGGAGTGCAAAGTTTCGCCCAACATATGCTCTGACACTTTCTTCACGAGCGATCAGCCTTGAAAGGCTGTTGCACTTCGCCCATGCCGTGGGGCTGCTTAGCGGGAGGCCGATCCAGGCCGAAGGAATAGGCTCCTTCACTTTGCATTTCACGGGTATCGCATGGCCCTGGACCCGTCCGAGCGTCACGGCACAGGCCAGCATTCGCAGCGCGCGACTGGTGGTTCCCGGACTGAACGGGCCGCTGAACGTCCCCCGAGCGCGCGTTCAGGTTTACGGCAAGCAGGTCATCGTCAATCCGGTGCTGGCCGTGATGGGTACCAGCGTTTTCTCCGGATGGGCCATGCACGAGCGAGGCTCCAAGGCTCCGTGGGATTTCAGCCTCCGCGCGGACAAACTCAGCCTCGAACAGGCTTCGCAATGGTTTGTTGGGACAGGCGATCAGAATTCGTCATCATTTTTCAGCAGAATTTCGGGAATCATCTCATCGATCACGGGGCGCCGTCCATCATTCGATTTTGCCAGCCATCTGGATGCGCGCGGGCGGTTTTCCACTCCCCTGCTCACTTATCGCGCGCTCGAATTGCATCAGTTTCATTCCAGCGTGAATATCCACAATCAGAAAATCTCCCTTGCAAAGGTCAGCTTCATGGCCGGCGGCGGCCGCGGCGACGGAAACGCGCTGGTGGACCTGGGCAAGACTCCGTTGCAGATTTCATGTGAAGCCGGCGTGAGCGGCGCAAGCATCCAGACGCTGGATCCTTATCTTCCATCATCCTTGAGCGGCGTGCGCGGATATTTCTCCGCAGCAGGAAGTTTCACATCGCGAGGGACGGACAGCGAGGAGTTGCTCCGCACGCTTCAGGGAAAAGCGACGGTGCAGCTTGAAAGCGTCAATTTGGGCAGCTTCAATCCCATCCGGGCGCTGGCCCGTCACCTGGGGCTTGATCTAATGGAAGCAGGTCCACAGCCGCTGTACATTCCCGCCGCTACGGCACACCTGGTTTTTCGGAACCAACGGGCGATCCTCGAAAGCTTTCCTGTGGAGATTTCCGGCGCGCGCTTCGGGCTGCAGGGGACTTACAATTTTAACGGGACGGCAAGTTTGCTGGTGCGCGCAGACTTGCGCGGGGTGCGGCGGACGTGGGTAAGCGCCCAGTCGTCCGGCGCCGGTCCTGTGTCCCGAATGGCAGACTTTCGCTTGGCGGGACCGTTGCGGAACCTTGAGATGGTCCCTTCGGCACAGGTTTCGCAGACACAACCTTGAAGGAGCCATCCCTTTGCAGAAGCAGGATTCGGCATTCAGAATCAAAGCTGCAGACCTCATGAAGCTCATGGCAGCGCCGGTGCTCGCTGCATGCACCCTTTTACTGGGCATCGGTGGCACAGGGACGGAGGCGTTTATCAATGCGACGTCGGTGTCCGGCCTTTCCCCGGCGGCGGCCAATGCTTTCCAAACTAAGCTCATGGAGCTTTCGGCAATCGGTCCTGCAAGGGGCGGCGCACTCGGCCCGATTGTGATTACAGACGCCGAAGTGAATTCGTTTATCAAATACGACCGCCCGCAATTTCTCCCTCCGGCCGTAAAAGACCTTGAATTCCACTTTAAGCCCGAGGGCGTTTATGGAGCGGCCAACGTGAATTTCGATGAACTGAAGCCCACAGAGCGTCTCGGCGACCAGTTGGGGGCGCGGCTTCTGGCCGCCATTTTCCGCGGCACTCAGCGCGTGACGGCGCTCGGCGTGGTCCAGAGCGGCGGCGGGACTGGCACGGTTACCATCAAAGACGTCCACATCGGCGACACCACACTCTCTGACTGGCTGGTCAATTGGTTCATCCAGAATTATCTGCAGTCTGAATACAAAATTGACTTGAGCAAACCTTTTCTGCTGCCGAATCATGTGAGGAAAATCGAATTTTCTCCCGGCAAGGCGACCTTCGTTCGCGGGGCAGGCCAGGCGAAGCAGCAAGCCGGTCGGTAGTGTCTGGACGCCGTGATATCGAAAATCGCCCATCGGCGGGACCCGCAGGTTTTTCATAGCAGTACGCTTTTCTTCTTTCATGCCGTTTCAATTCTTCGTAACATTTTTATGGGCGCATGGAAGCAGCGCGCCGGTGAATGATTCCCTCGGAAGGCCGGAGACCGGCATTCACTGCCCGCTCCAATGAATTGGTGCTCGCAGCTGTTATTTTGAACGGAGCGAAGGATTTCAGCAGTCGGCACGGCAGAGATTCGACGAGGGCACTCCGAATCTGAAACCCTCGGGTTATGGAAAACTCAGGCAAAGTATTGCTGGAGCTCTTCCTGATGTTTGCCGGCGGAAAACTGCTGGCAGAAATTGCAGAACGACTCCGGCAGCCGGGAGTGCTCGGTGAGTTGCTGGCAGGTGTGTTGCTGGGGCCTTCACTGCTGGGACTTATTCACGTCACTGAGCTGAACCAAGGCATTGCCGTAATGGGAGCGGTCTTCCTGCTTTTCACCGTCGGGCTTGAGACGAAGCCCGGCGACCTTTTGGAAGTGGGCTGGACCGCCATCGCGGTCGGCACACTGGGAGTTGCTCTGCCGTTTGTTTTTGGGTTCTTATACATGGAAGCGGCCGGCCATCCTACAGTGGAGTCGATCTTTATCGGCGCCGCCATGGTGGCTACCAGTGTGGGCATTACCGCCAGGGTCCTCGCTGACATGGGGGCCCTTTCTACGCGGTCAGCCCCCGTGATTCTGGCCGCAGCCGTCCTGGACGACATTCTGGGCTTGCTGGTACTCGCCGTGGTCAGCAGCCTTTCGACCGGCGAGGTCCATTATGTCCAGCTATTGACGGTGGCAGTAGAAGCTGTGGGGTTCACGCTGCTTATCATCTCTTTCGGGTCGCGCGTGATCGGAACGTTTCAGCCGCACGTCGAAAAGCTTCGCGCCCAGAACTCAGCATTCATCCTTTCGATCATCCTCTGCCTTGGGCTTTCTCTGGCATCCGTTTACATTGGCATCGCCGCGATCATCGGCGCGTTTCTTTCCGGACTGGCGTTTGCAGATCACAGCGAGCGGTGGAGGCTCGAGGAAAACGCTCATCCGCTCAGTGAATTCCTCGCACCCTTCTTTTTGTCATGCTTGGCGTCCAGGTAAACGTCAAGACCTTTTTGTCTCCCGGAATTATCACCATGGCCGTTGTCATCTGCATGCTGGCGATTGTAGGAAAACTGATGGGATGTGGGCTGGGCGCCTGGCGGCTGGGGTTGAAAGACGCGTTGCGTGTCGGCGTTGGAATGGTGCCCCGCGGTGAAGTCGGGTTGATTGTTGCCGGCGTAGGCCTGAGCTTGCACACGATTTCTGATGCTGTCTATTCCATTGTTGTCGTCATGAGCATCGTGACGACCCTGGTGGCGCCGCCTCTGCTTCGCGTCGTGATGCCGCTTGAGGCTGAACCGAAGCTGCAATCGTCCAGATAAGATTTGCTCGTGTCGTACATCGTTTTGTTCCCCTGCATGTCATTTCGGCGGAGCGAAGGGCCAATGGAGTTTGCACGGGATACCCTGCGCAGCGGGTCTTCCCTGATCTTGTCGAAGGGAAGTCCGCATCCGTTGTGTAACAGGCCACGGCAAGGGTGCTTTTCGCCGTTTTCAGTTGCGGCCTGCAATACGCTTGACCTATACTCACCCTTCAAATTATCAGGGGGCTTAATCATGAAGAAATCACGAGTGGGGCGGCGCGAGTTCATGATGGCGGCTGGCGCATCCGCAGCTGCGCTGGGAACAAACAGCAGCCTTGGTGCTCAACAAGAGAAGGGCAGGAAAAGGCAGGACCCTCCGCTTGCTCCGGAAACGAAATATCCCAAGCTGGCTATCATTACGAATTATTCGCGCCAGAAGTTGGCCTTTGCGACACAGGTGGGGTACGAAGGCGTCGTGGTGAAGACCGGGAAAGACTTCAATCCCTACCTGAGCGACAGCCAGATTGACCAGATCCTCGCCACTTCGCGCGAGACGGGTTGCCGCATCATCAGCGTCGAGTGCTTCTACGACGGGGAGGGCAAGGGCATTAACCACATTGCCCCCGATCCCGCCGAGCGGCGATCAATGAATGAGCGGTTTATCCACTGTCTCGAGTTCGCTCACCGGCTGGGCTGCAAGTTTGTCGGCTCTTTCAGCGGAGGAATTCCAGACGCGAACTTCGACCGCCAGGCCAAAGAACTCGCTGAAGTGTTCAATGAGAAATATCTACCTGTCTGCCAGAAGTACGATGTTTCGATGGGCTGGGAAAATTACCCGACGGCTATCAACTTTGCCACCGTCCCGGCCGCATGGGAAAAGGTCTTTTCGCTGATCACCGACCGCCATTTTGGCATGGAGTTTGACCCTTCACATCTTGTCCGGCAATACATCGACCCTTATCAGGCCGCCTGGGACATTCGCGACCGCATCCTGGCGATCCACCTTAAAGACACGGAAATAACTCAGCCGGTGCTCCAGCAGGTCGGAATTCATGGTGATGGCTGGTGGCGTTACCGCATTCCAGGGCAGGGATTGATCGACTGGCCGCGATTTTTCACTGTGCTGCTCCAGGCGGGATTCAATGGCGGCGCGGCGGTCGAGCATGAAGACCGCTTCTGGGATGCGCCGCCGAGCGACAGTGCGGCAGACTTTCCGCAGGAACGTAAGGACGGGTTCATCTTGGCGTACCGCTTCCTCCGGCAATACCTCCCGGGCCGCCTGAGCTGATGAGGCCGGAAAGCCGTGACGGCTCCATCAGCGCCAGGCGACAATCGACGCGGATGCGGACATGCCCGGCCGCCGGTCCTTTACTGTTTCGCCCGTGAGACCCGTACGAGTTGCCATGAAGCCGAGAAGAATTCGCGATCGAATCAGACTAATCTACGGCCTCGCCTTCAGTATCTCGATATGCGCCGTAGCCGTGCCGCGGCCGTTTACACTCGAGCAGGTGATGAGCGCACCGTTTCCTTCGGAATTGACAGCCGCTCCTGCCGGCTCGAAAGTGGCCTGGGTTTTCAACGCTCAGGGCGCGCGCAACATCTGGGTGGCGGAGGCATCGCCCGACGACAAGTTCATTGCGCGGCAGCTTACGAATTATTCCGGCGATGAGGGCCTCGACCTCGGGGAACTGGCCTGGTTGCCGGACGCCTCGGCAATCGTTTACGTGCGTGGTGGCGATTTAGAAAACGGCGGCCCTTATCCGAATCCGAGAAGTCTGCCGCAGGGTGTTGAGCAGGACGTCTGGATGATTTCGCTCAGCGGCGGCGTTCCGATCCGAATCGGCGAAGGCCATTCGCCCGCAGTCTCGCCGAAAGGCACGAGCGTTGCGTTCATCTTTAAAGATCAGGTGTGGCTGGCGAAGATCAATCCCACGGCGCCCGCAACGCAACTGATCCACAGCGAAGGCAAGGCGGGATCACTGCGCTGGTCACCCGACGGAAGCAAGCTGGCTTTTGTGAGCGACCGCGGCGACCACAGGCTGATCGGCGTTTACGACTTTGCCGAAAACAGCGTACGTTATCTCGACCCCAGCGTCGATCTCGATTCATATCCGGTCTGGTCTCCTGACGGCAGGCAGATTGCGTTCATTCGCATTCCCGCTTCAGAGCACGAAAGGATCTTCGGGCCGGAGCGGAGCGGCCAGCCGTGGTCAATCCGCATCGCTGATGTTGCCACGGGCGCGGGCAGGGAAGTCTGGAAAGCCGACGAAGGCCCGGGCAGCGTATTCCGCAGGGTCATTGCGGAGAATCCGTTGATGTGGGCCGACGGCAATCTGCTAATTTTCCCGTGGGAGCGTGACGGGTGGACCCACCTGTATTCGGTTCCTGTTTCGGGGGGCAAGGCGAGGCTGTTGACTCCGGGCGATTATATTGTTGAAGATGTAACGCTGAGTCCGGACCGCCGCGAACTGATCTTCAATTCCAACGAAAACGATATTGACCGCCGCCATCTCTGGAAGGAAGCAGTTACGGGTACGCGTCCGACCGAGTTGACGCGCGGCGACGGAATTGAATGGTCTCCCGTGGTGACAGCGCAAGGGCAGGACATCATCCTGCTGCACTCTGATGCAAAACTTCCGGCGCGACCTGCCGTGCTTGAGGCTTTCGGGCGTATTCTTGACCTCGCGCCGGGCGCTATTCCGAAAGATTTTCCCGCGCAGGCGATGGTTGCTCCTCAATCGGTGATCATCTCCGCCGCTGACGGCCTTCGCATCCACGGCCAGCTTTTTCTTCCGGCCAACGATCATGACGGCAAGCGCCACCCGGCCATTGTCTTTGTTCACGGCGGTTCGCAGCGCCAGATGCTTCTCGGCTGGCACTACATGGGCTATTACAGCAACGCGTATGCGCTGGACCAGTACCTGGTGAGCCGCGGATATATTATTCTCTCGATCAACTACCGCAGCGGCATCGGCTACGGTTTAAATTTCCGCGAGGCGCTCGGTTACGGAGCGACCGGCGGCAGCGAATTTAATGACGTTGAAGGCGCCGGGCTTTTTCTGCGCAATCGAAGCGACGTGGACCCCGACCGCATCGGCATCTGGGGCGGCTCCTGGGGCGGCTATCTGACGGCGCTGGCGCTGGCGCGCGCGTCCGACCTTTTTGCTGCCGGAGTTGATATTTCAGGCGTGCACAATTGGAATTTTGAAATTCCGGACTGGGTCCCGTCATATAATCCCCAGCGGCAGCCCGAGGCAGAGCGGCTGGCCTTTGAGTCGTCGCCCCTGGCCTATATGAAGATCTGGCGGTCGCCGGTACTGGTGATCCAGGGGGATGACGACCGCGAAGTCCCGTTCAAGGAAATGGTCCATCTGGTGGAAGCGCTTCGAGAGCAGGGCGTTCCTTTTCAGCAGATTGTTTTTCCGGACGAAGGCCACGTTTTCCATCTTCATTCCACCTGGTTGCGCGCTTATCAGGCAGCATCCGATTTTTTTGACCATTATCTCAGGCGGGAAGCAACTGGCCGCTAGCGTCGGTGGGCGGTCATGCGACGAGCCCGCCAGGAGCGTGATGTTTGAATTTCAAAAGCGCTCTTGAAGGGAGGAAGAATGAGGCGATACGTCCGACGATGGGGAATATCAGTCCTCCTGTCAGGATTTCTTATGGCGTGCGCCGGACCTAAGAAAAACCGGACGAACGAGAGCTCGCGCTTCGGGGTTGTGTCTCCAGACGTTCCCGCGCGCCTGGCAAAGTGGAAGCGCGTTGAAATGCCGTTTGACGCTTCGGGCCTGACCGAGACCCAGCGCGAGGTCGTGAACAAGCTGGTCGATGCCACGCGCTACCTTGACGACATTTTCTGGCGACAGAGTGATCCCGACGCGCTCGAACTTTATAAGTCGCTCGAGGGCAAGAAAGACCCAGCCGATGTCGCATTGCGGCGCCTGCTGATGATCAATGGCAGCCGCTTCGATCTCCTGGATGACAACAAACCGTTTGTGGGCACCACTCCCATGCCTCCCGGGCACTGGCTCTATCCGCCGGATTTGACGCGCGAGGAAATTGATGCGTACCTGAAAACCCATCCCACCCTGAAGCGTGACATTTACAGCCCCTATACCGTCGTCCGCCGTGAAGATGAAGACCTGGCAGGGATTCCTTATGACGTTGCCTACAAGCCATTCCTTGAGAAGGCCGCGAAAGACCTGCGTGACGCGGCCGCCCTTACGGAAGACAAAGCGTTTGGGAAATTTCTCGACGCGCGTGCTGAAGCCCTGCTGAATGACAATTATTACCCGAGCGATATTCTGTGGCTTGAACTCAAGAATCCGAAGATCGACGTGATCTTTGCCCCCTACGAAACCTATCTCGATGGTCTGCTCGGAGTCAAGACATCCTACGGTGCGGCCGTGCTGATTCGAAACGACGCCGAAAGCCGGAAACTTGCCCTTTACCAGAAGTACATTCCGATGATCCAGCGTGCGCTCCCGCTGCCCGCGCAGGATTTGCCGTCAATGCAGGGCCATCTGACGCCGATGGAGGTGGTGGATTCGCCTTATCGCGGGGGGGATCTGCGCCATGGCTATCAAGCCGTTGCTGATAATCTTCCGAATGATCCCAGAATCCACGAGACGAAGGGCACAAAGAAAATCTTCTTCAAGAACTTCATGGATGCCCGCGTCAATTACGTGATCCTGCCGCTGGTCAAGCACCTGCTGCCGCCCGCGCAGGCGGCACAGGTCACAGGCGAAGGTTACCTGGCGATGGTCGTGATGCATGAAATCTCACACGGCCTGGGTCCCGCGTTTGCGCGGGTCGGGAAAAAACAGGTGAGCATCCGGGAAGCGATTGGGCCAACCTATTCGGGCTTGGAAGAGGCGAAGGCCGACGCGGTCGGCATGTACGGGCTGAGGTGGCTGGTGGACCATCACGCGCTGCCGGAATCGAGCCTCGATGAAGCTTATGCCTCTTACGTCGGAGGAATTTTCCGCACCGTGCGCTACGGCGTGGGCGAAGCGCACGGCAGAGCGGAACTGATGGAGTTCAACTTCCTGAGCGAACAGAGGGCCATCACGTGGGACGCTGCGACGGGGTACTATTCCATTGATTATCTCCGCATGCCCGGCGCAATTGCCCGGCTCGCTCAGCAACTACTGGAAATTGAGGCCACAGGCGACCGCGCCCGCGCGGAGACATGGTTCAAGCGTTACGATCAGATGCCCGCGACGCTCAAGTCCGCATTGGACAAGATTAAAGATGTGCCGGTCGATGTCGATCCTGTCTTTTCATTCCCCGACAATGTTCAGTAGCGAGGTGTCTTCCGCCAGCTTCGGATTCGCCCGCAATCTTGCCCTCATGGCGATGTAAGAACGGCCAGGAACTCGTCCTTGCCACTTGTCATGCGGGTGCAGGCCATTATAGTAGGCCGATCGCCTCGGCCCCTTTTGCAGGGCTCTTGGATCAAGACGGCACACCGTCGTCTTCACAACGCAGGCTTTGGAGACTGTTCTTGCGGTGCGAGCAGGATTGTGGAAGGAAGCCAGATGCTTGCTGCTGCTGCACTCGAAATTGACTCCAGCCCGACGCAAATGAACTTGCGAGACACTTCGCCGATGTTGTCAATACGACATCGGCTTCACCGCGGACATGAGTTACTGCGAAAACTCGATGACGATTCCGTTGATCCGCTTATCGAGGCCTGTGAACTGGCCGAACATGGGCGAGGTGATGTTGTTATAGACCGCAGTCGGGTTCTGCCGGCCTGTGGTGTTGATCGAATAGATGCCAAATCGAAATGTGTGCCCACGATGGAGGTGGAAAGGGAGAGGAAGGTCTTTATAAACGCGCCAATTGAGTGAGAAAAAGATCGGATACCGCTCCGAGTTGGGCTCACCCACGTAGTTGTGGAGGACATCGATGTTTGAGTAAGGAAAGCCGGAGTGCAGATCCACTGAAGGGCTGAGCGTGATCCCCCAGGGCAGTTTGAACAAACCGAACCCCGAAAGCCGGTTGGGGACGTCGGAAGGCAGATTGGCATACATATCGGGCCGGATCACCGGAACTTCAAGCGGCACAAAGATATTGTCGGTCGTATTCAAATCGCCGCGGCTGTTGCTGCGGACGTATGACATGCTCAGGTCCGCGTTTTCTCCGGCCCTGTAATCGACGGTGAATTCGTATTCGTGATAGCGTGAGGCCCCGCGGTTGGCCAGAAGCAGCATCCCGGTCCCGTTCGGCTGGAGTATGGGATTGATGACAAACAGCCTGGAGGTATTGCTGTAAAGCGTGCTCACTTTTGCGCTTACCTTGCTTGAAAAACGGTGGGAAAGCTGCGCGCGCCAGGTAACGTTGCGTGGCGAGCTTCCCAAATCCGAACAACTCGTAAGCATCGGTGCGCCGCTCGATAACACGCGGCTGCACTCGTTCAGATAGGGTACCGGCGGTCCAAGCGGCGATCCTGTAAGGTCCAATGGCGTAACGATCCGCATGGGATTGTCCGCAAAACTGCTGGCGAGCAGCGGCGTACGGTCATAAAACATTCCTACGCCTGCCTGAAAGACCGTCTTCGCCCCCTGATCGAGTGCATAGACGACGGCGAGCCGCGGTGCAAGGTTGACGGCGTTGCCGTTGGTTTCGCCGAAATAACGCAGGCCAATCGTGGCCGCCAGACGATTGTTGAAAATCCAATGGTCCTGCCCGAAAACCGCAGCGGCCGTATCGTTGGCGCTGAGGTGCCCTGGCCCGCTGAAGTCAATGCGCTCAGCCGCAGTCCCGTCGCTCCGAAGTATGAGCACCGGGTGCGAATCGCTCGACCCAGTGAAGTCGCGATGGATGATGTCCACGCCCGTCATCAGTTCGTGATTGCCCGCCCATTGCTTTGTGGGGAGGCTGAAAATAGCTTGGCCCTCTTCCTGATGACTGTTCCGCGCCCAGGTGTTGAAGTAGTTTCCGCCGATACCCGTGGGCGTGAGAAGCATGGCTTCGGGCCCGTGCCCGTGACCGTAGGCTTCCAACCGGGTGTAATTAAAGATCGTACGCAGAATTCCACCAGACTTGAACTGGTAAGTGTCGCTGCCGCCGATCGAATAACCTTTCTGTCCCAGGTCGGCCGTCGCGGGTCGCGGAATCAGGGCATTGAGGTCGGCCCACTGGTACCGCCTGGGATAGAGGTTAACATGCAGCGATGCGACGTGCTGCGGGGAGAGTAAGAACTGGAACTGCGATATCGAGTTGTATCCCTGAATTTTCCTTTCGTCATTGGGCCATGGCAGGCCGCGGACATCCGGCTTCCTCATTTCATAAAGAAACGATTCTGCGAAATTGATTTTGTTCTTCAAGAGCGGACCGCCAAAGTAGATGCGCGGCGTGGCCCTGGAAAAGCCTACCAGGTGTCCGGCCTTTCCTCGAACGCTCGGATTCATGTCATGCATCGTCCAGCCCCAGTTGTAGGGGGGAGGCTTCAACTGGACGCTGGTCATGCCCCCGACAAAGCCACCGTACTGCGTACCAAACGGCGCCTTATAGACGTCCACGCTCTCGATGGCATCGATGGGTACATCGATGGCGTATGCGCCAGTGACCGGATCAACGGCCTGCATGGAGTCCACCAGGAGCATGCTTTGACTTTCCGGGACACCTTTGATGTAGATTTTGCCGGTCTGGATTTGAAGCACTCCAGGCGTTACCGGCAATTCCTGTTTGAACTCCTGCTGGATCACAGGGAGCGTGAGCAGTTGCGTTGTTTGGAGCGTCTGAGTGGCCGGGACTGTACCTTTGGTTGAAACCACCGGCGCCGTTTCGCGCACTTCGACTTTCTGTTTGATTTCCAGAAGTTGCATCTGAAGGTTCTGGACCGTTTCCTGGCCGGCCGCTATTGTGACGTTCAGAGTGACAGGCTTGAATCCTTCTATCGTGGCGTCAAGAGTGTAAGAACCTGCAGGCAGATCCCGAAACTCGTAATTCCCCTGTTCATCGGAATATGCGGTTTCCGTCGGCAGACCCGGGCCAACTCCGGTCAGCTTGACGGCTACACCGCCGACGGGCAACAGCCGGCTCTGGGGCGTGGTCGTGGTCACAGTCCCGTGGAGATTCCCGGTTGTCGTCTGGGCAGTAGCGGCCTCAGTTGCCAAGACTGTAACAAACACTACCGCGATGGTTACAGCGGTGCGCCAGACCACCCTTCGTGGATCGATGGCTTTCGATAAGCTGTCTGGCAAGCAGGAGAACAGTTGGAATCTTCCTTCCGGTAAGCGTCTTTTGAGGATCAGCATGTGCAAGAGAGATCTTCATTAACAGCGGCGCTTTGCCCTGTCTTTGTCCTTTCCGTCAGCAAAGAAACCGTCTTAAGACCTGGATCAGGTCGGTCGTCACACACTCTGGTGTGTCAGACGAGATTCGCGAAAATTAAAGTAAAAGCCAGGCGCGTGCGTCCCATACGCAGAGAAACCTCGTTCCCGATACCGCGTTCATCAAGTCTCTTGGTTCAACGTCCAGGAGAAATTTACTTGCAGGAAGCGGTTTGCTTGTCCATTAATCCTGATGGCTGCTTCCCTGCGTGCAACGACCCTGGCACCCATATGAGATGAATTAGATGATGAAACGGATACGCCAGACCGTGCAAAGACAATGAATGAGATTTGACAATCAGGCGCTAAAGCTTGTAAAAGTAGCACATGCTCAATTGGCAGATTCTCATTTGTTCCGGCACAACCAGGCGATGAATAAAAGGCAGTGTTCAAAGCGCCCCACGGATTTATGCTATCAGTTGTATGCCGCATGAGGCAATGAAGTGTTTCCCGGCAAGGGAAATCTGGCGGATTTCCACCGGGGCAGATGCATTAAGCAAAGTCAGTCATGTACGGTCAGATTTGTCATTCGAAGATCGATTTGACAATGCCCCGCAGCAGGTTGGACAATAAACACATCTGTCGGCCGGCGCAAATATCCGATTCGTGGCGCAGCCAAGTCACTCCAAACTCAGGGGCGGAGGAACCTGAATGAGCGAAAAGCTGTACATCTTCGATACAACCCTGCGCGACGGCGAGCAGTCGCCCGGATGCAGCATGAACCTCGAAGAGAAGCTGGAAATGGCGCGCCAACTCGACCGCCTCGGCGTCGATGTTCTCGAGGCGGGATTCCCGATTGCTTCGCAAGGTGACTTTGATGCGGTCTCCGCCATTGCCGCAGAGGTCCGCCGTCCCGTCATTGCCGCCCTGGCCCGCGCGAATCAGCTTGATATTGACAGCGCATGGGCGGCGTTGAAAGGTGCCGCAAAGCCCCGCATTCATACGTTTCTCGCGACCTCGGATATCCACCTGAAATACAAGCTTCGCAAGACCCGTGAAGAAATTCTTAAGCAGATTTCCTGGGCCGTGGGCTATGCCAGTTCGCTCTGCCACGACGTGGAATTTTCTCCGGAGGACGCCGGCAGAACTGACCGCAGTTATCTGATTGAATGCTGCCACGCCGCAGTGGAGGCGGGTGCAACGGTGCTGAATTTGCCGGACACCGTGGGTTACTGCTTTGAGCCTGAATACGAAAAGATGTTCGCAGACGTCAAGGCCAGGGTCCCAGGGATCGAGAAAGTCATTTTGAGCACGCATACTCATGACGATCTGGGTCTGGCAGTGGCGAATACCCTGGCGGGCATACGTGGCGGAGCGCGCCAGGTCGAGTGCACCATCAACGGAATCGGTGAGCGCGCGGGCAATGCGGCGCTCGAAGAAGTTGTGATGGCAATTTACGTCCGTCGCGACGTTTCCCCCGTTCATACGGACATTCGGACGGAAGAACTTTATGCTACCAGTCAGTTGCTCATTCGCCTGACGGGAATGCAAGTGCAGAGAAACAAAGCCATTGTCGGCCGGAACGCATTTGCTCACGAGGCTGGCATCCATCAAGACGGGGTTCTGAAGAACGCCATCACTTACGAGATCATGTCGCCTGAAACGGTCGGCATGCCAGCCAACCATATCGTTCTCGGGAAACACTCCGGCCGGCATGCGCTCGCAAACCGTTACCGCCAACTGGGTTATGAACTTACGAAGCCTGAGCTCGAGCGGGCATACCAGTTGTTCACCCAATTGGCGGACCGCAAGAAGAACATTTACGATGAAGACCTGATCAGCATTGTAAATGAAGGATTCGAACACATCCCGGAACTCTTCACGTTAAAGCTCCTCGATAGCGTCTCCAGCAGCCAGGGTCGATCAACCGCGACCATCGAGCTCGAACGGGACGGCCAGCTTTACCGCGAGTCCGCGACGGCCGAGGGCCCCTGTGATGCTGCCTTTCGCGCCATAGACCGTATTACCGGAATTCCAGGAACGGTCATCGATTTCTCTGTGCACACCTTGGGAGCCGGAGTTGATGGGACGGCTGAGGTCATCATCCGGGCCAGGTTCCAGGGAAGGGAGTTCTCCGGGAAATCGACAAGCTACAACGTCGTTGAGGCCGCGGCTCGTGCCTATCTCCAAGCTGCCAACAAGGGAGTTTATACGATCAGGACGGCCGCAAAGGAGGCCGCTGCGGAAAGAAATTCAGTCCATGAGAACGAACTGGTTGATCGCCTCCTCCCCGGCGGCTATTGAATTGCCTGCCAGCCAATTCTTGACTTCTATTTCCAAGTGGTACATGTCGCAAATCAGCCAAGAGGTTAAGAATTCGCCGTGGATCACCTGAAACCCGCATGACAGCAGAAACCGCTCAAGCAAGCTCTGAGGACGGTTCCTTGCCAGTATCTGAGCTTATCTTATAACCTACTGAAAACACAGCAATTAGATAAGGGTCGGCGCGGATCGCCTGCGTATCATAAGCTTTTTATTGTCTTAAGTTCATTAATATCTTGTGCTTTCAGGCGTTGTTCGTGTAAGATGCCCGTTACAAAATGCAGGGCATATTCAAAATAGCCGTATTGCCGGGTGACGGGATCGGGCCGGAAGTCATTGATGAAGCGCTCAAAGTGTTGCGCGCCATCGAGGGCGTGATCGGGCCCAAATTCAGGTTCCAAACAGGCTTGATTGGCGGCTGTGCGATTGATGCGACAGCGGTTCCGCTCCCTCCTGAAACCATTTCCATCTGCAATCAAGCGCAAGCTGTTCTTCTTGGGGCTGTTGGTGGACCTCGCTGGGATTCCCGGCGACCGGACAATCGGCCTGAAACGGGCCTGCTCCAGTTGCGGCAGAGGCTCCGTGTTTACGCGAACCTGAGGCCCGCGCGCGTGCTGGATTCGCTCGTAGGGGTTTCAGCTTTGAAAGCCGATGTTGTCCGCGGTACAGACCTCGTGATCGTTCGCGAACTGATGGGCGGGATTTATTTTGGGAATCCGCGCGGGATTTTCACAAAGAACGGCGAGCGGATGGGGGTCAATACCGAAATTTATCATGAACATGAGATAGAACGCGTGGCGCACCGGGCCTTTCAGCTTGCCCGCCTGCGGAAGAAGAAAGTGACATCGGTGGACAAGGCGAATGTCCTTGAAAGCTCCCGATTGTGGCGAGAGGTAGTCACACGCGTGGGACAGTCTTACCCGGACGTCGAGCTCGAGCACTTGTACGTTGACAACTGCGCCATGCAACTGATAGCGAAACCGAGCAGTTTCGATGTTATCCTCACCAACAACATTTTTGGCGACATCCTCAGCGACGAAGCGGCGATGCTGACGGGGTCGATTGGATTGTTGCCCTCGGCGAGCCTGGGTGAACGCTCCGGGCTGTACGAACCCATCCATGGCTCTGCTCCTGACATTGCCGGGAGAAAGCGGGCCAATCCTATCGCCGCAATTGCGTCGGCGGCTCTCATGTTGCGTTATTCCTTCCGTATGGAGCGCGCGGCGGCGGCTGTCGAAGCAGCGATTGAAAAGGTCCTGAAGCGCGGCGTCCGTACGCCAGACCTCCCAGGGCGCAAGCGTCCCGTGTCAACTTCTACCATGGGAAACATGATTGCGGCAGAAACCGCAAAACTTCTTGCCTCTTCCAGATTCCGGCCCAAGGACAAAGAGTAACGCTGTGATTTTCCTGTAAAACGGGAGCAATCGCCCCTGCGCCCGTCCTCAAACAACAAATATTACGCCCACGCGTGAAAGATCATTGCAATCTTGTTGGCTTCCGAGTTAATATGCACTGCGACGGGGGGCGGCAGGCGGTCTTTTCCGCCATGACAACGACAGCAGGAGCATTCTATGTGGTGGGAAAAGGATAAGAAGTCGCAACCTGGAGAGCCATATTCGCAGCCAACCGTTCCCTCATCCTACGAAATATCTAAGGTGGAAACCCCTATGCCAGAGAGCAATCGAAGAGATACAGGTATGAGTTCACAAGGCCAGGTCCAGGCCACGATTGGGCGCTCCATCGTTTTGAAAGGGGAGTTGTCCGCAAATGAGGACCTGTTGATCGAAGGGCAGTTCGAGGGAACCGTCAACCTGCAAGACCATTGCCTGACGGTTGGGGCCAACGGCAAAGTGAAGGCTGAGATACAGGCCCGGCAGGTGGTGATTTTCGGGACGGTCAATGGGAACGTGACCGCGCGTGAAAAAATCGAGGTACGGCGAAGCGGCAATGTGACCGGCGACTTGACGGCGGCCAGCATCTCGATTGAAGAAGGCGCCTACTTCAAAGGCAGTATCGACATCCTCCGCGAAGGAAGGCAGGAAGAGCGCACACCCATCGCTGCAGCGGCGACAGCAGCTTACGAAGACAATGAATGAAGGTGTGCTTTTCAGCTTGCGCGGTTCTGCGGGATTCGTCTGCGGCATGTTAATCTAAGAAAGCGGTTCGTGCCATCCTGACGACCGGACCGACTTGACGACGGGTGTCTTAGTTTTTCAGGTTTGGCAATGTTTTCAGTGAAGACGCAGGAGGGGGCCCGTAGGAGATCTTCTTCAGGTCAAAGCTCCGCAGCACCAAGCCAGGCCCTCCAGTGGATCTGGAACTATTTGCAGGATGCAGCAAACCTCCGCATTCTTGACTGTGGTGCTGTCTCTGCCGCCACGATAAATGTTCTGACGCAGCGCCACGCTAGAGTTTATGTGGCGGACATGATCGCACCGTTGCAGCGCGGCGACCCAGCGTATTGGCAGCAGGCTGGGAAACAGACCGTTTTCCGCCTTGATGAATTGCTCAAACAGCTTCCGGTTGTTCCTCCCACTTCTCTCAGCCTGATTTTCGGCTGGCACCTGCTGGACCTTGTTCCGCGCGAGAATGTGGCCGAACTTGTGGGGGTTCTGATTTCTCTCCTTAAGCCAGGTGGCATCTTCTACTTTTTTCTCCGTGAACCCAACCTCGCGCACGGCAAAGACGGGCGGTGGTGGCTTGAAAGTCTTACAACTCTCGGCGCGGAAGGCGAGGAATCCGGCCAGTTCCCTTATGCCCCGCTGACCAACCGGGAGATTGAAAGGCTGATAACCAATGGCAGCCTGAAAACGTTTCTTACGCGCTCACACAGGCGGGAAGTAGTGGTCTTGAAGAACGAGGAAGAGATCTGAATGAGATTATTCGTAAAGTTGACTCTTGTCATGGCCGTGCTGGCACTTGCGGGAGCCGCTCCTTTGTTGGGGCAGGATCTCATATCAAAGGCCCTCAACAGTTTCCCCACGGATACCATTCGGCTGGAATTTTCCAGCCCGTCAACGCTTCGCAAGCTGCCGAATTACGCAAGCCTGCGCGAACACTACATGGGGCCGCAGCTCAAGAAACTTGTTGATACGATGGCGGAGCTTGGCGTTGCAGAGAATGACGTGGATCAGCTGGTGTTGGGGTGGAACACCGACGGTCCCAACATGAATCTCTACGGGTTTGCAAGCGGT
This sequence comes from Terriglobia bacterium, assembly GCA_035652895.1. GTDB lineage: Bacteria > Acidobacteriota > Terriglobia > UBA7540 > UBA7540 > SCRD01. The sequence continues at coordinate 23,224 of DASRCX010000056.1, read as the reverse complement.
CACTTTCGTCCAAATGCCCTCGATGAGCGGGCCGCAGCCCGAAACATTCCTCCCCAGCCTATTGGGAGCAAGACCGGGTACTGCCTGGGCGCGGGTCTTGGGACGGAATGCGTGGTTGTGCTCAGCCCAACCGAGGGCGCATTTGGAACACTGAACACCCTGAGCCAGATCATGAGTGCTCTCGACAGCGGTGGTGGCGGACTTGAATCCAACACGGCTTTTGCCAATGTGGTGAAACAGGAACAATCAGGGGCGGCGCCAATTTGGGGAGTTGCCGTCGCTTCCGCCGTAGCTTCATGGTTCAAGGGCTGGATGCCCGGGCAGAATGACGTTGAGCTGGATTGGGGAAAAGTGTTTCAGGGCGTGGACGTGCTGGGTTACAAAATCCAGACGGGCAGCGACATCCGGTTAACTCTCAAAATGTTCTGCAAGTCGGATAACGATGCGGCAAGCCTCCGCCAGGTCCTGGAGGGCCTGAAGCTGGCCCAGCAAATTGCCTGGCAGAACCAGTATCCTAACCATCCCAATCCTTTCCAAGCCATGGGCCTTACCCAAACAGGAGATCAGATTGGGATTACGCTTGTGGCAAGTTACAGCGAAATTGGCGGAGCAGCCGCAGGGGCTGCTCCCCAGTAAACATGAAGCGAAACCTGACTTCAGTACATCTTAGGCCAGGCCTGGAACCTTCAGGGAACTGAGGATGCGAATGCTGCATCCCGTCATCGGCGGCACATTAACGTTGCCTCCGCGCCGCAGGAAAAGTTCGTAACCGACAAAAACAGCAGCGCTTGCGGGCGCGGCAACAGTCAGCGCCGCAGAGCTTGCCACGACGGCGCGCGCGGCTGTGAGACCGCCGACGCCGATAGCGCCCGTCAGGAAGCTCCTCCATGAGCCTTGTCTGCGCCCCCGTACGTGGCCTTCCGGATCAAGGGTCCCCATCAGGTCCTTGTTGCTGTCCAGACGAGTTATGATCGCCGAAACCGGAACCTGATGTCCGTCAGGCAACGTAACATGGTCGAACCGGAAGGCAATCTCTCCGTTATGCCGCATCCAGCCAGGCCGGCGGATGGAAGTAATGTGGCCGTCGAAGAGCGTTCCCTTAGGAAGCGCTACACGGCCATCAATGTAGACCGGCTCCGTCATTTCAGCCGAAACCGGATCGTTCACATGGCTGACCATCGTATGCATTCCTGAGATCAGGCGCGCTTTAACCAGCGTTTCCGCAGGTATGGTCAGGACCGATGATGTCACCGGGCCTGTATCGGGGTAGTAAGCAACTTCACTCCGATGGGTCAGCGCGACACGTCCTGCGGCGGTGCCGAAAGGCGCGGCAAGTAAGAGTGCTCCGAACACGGCAATCAATCGCTGCATTCTCTTCCTCCCTCGTTCCATGGAAATTTCCTTAATCGGATTCCGATGGTCTCCAACACTTGCCGTTACCCGGCAGCCTGCCGCTTGATCGTATTCCATGACGAATTTCTAACTTCCTGCCGGAAAGTGCAGTACCGCATCGGCAGCATCAATTGTAAAGCAACCCTGGGCATTCATTGTCAAGAAGTTGTCAAAATTGAGTAGGCGCCCGTATAAATTCGGCCTTTCAGGTCTCTTGAAAATGAATGGAAGCCCGGGAACTGCCCATTCCCGCTTATTCTACTTTTGTAACTTTGTCGGCTTGAGGCCCTTTTTGCCCCTGGACGATTTCAAACTCGACAGTATCGCCTTCCTGGAGCGACTTAAATCCATCGCCCTGAATAGCTGAATAATGAACAAAAACGTCGGCTCCGCCATCTTGCCCAATGAAGCCGTAACCCTTGCTGTTATTAAACCACTTCACTTTGCCTTGCAGTCTTGCCACGTCCGTTCCTCCTTAGTCGCTGTACATAAGTGGCCGATGGCCCCATCGGATTTCCCAGAAAAACAAACGGCCAGGAATCGCCCAGACTCCTGGCCGTTCTCATAGGAACACTTTCCCGATGCGAACACCGTAAAAACTCCCTGGCGACTAAGTATATATTTATGAGTTAGCTTGTCAAGGGGATAATGGCTAAGGAGGAAGAGGCACATGGGCACAGTTCGTGAGTCGCCCGGCTCGAATTGCCGCCTTCAAGTTCACAACGGCGTTATTTTCAGGAACGGATGAGGTTCTCAGCCGGGACTATGGGCTAGCCCGAAACCCGCAGTCCCTCGCTTTGTTCTTTTCTGCCCCCGTTGTCTTGTCTCCTGTGCTTCGAACTTCCCACTCGGCTTAGCCGAGTCACTCGGATCCCAGTAACCGTCATCTTGCCAAGCTGGCACTGAATGGGAGTGCCCGTCTCCGCAGCGCCATGTCAATTTTGTGCGCAGCCGATACACCCTCCGGCGCTGCGTTGCCACTGTTGTAACAGGTGTCGCCATGGCGCGCCGTTTCGGCGCTTGCTTCAGGCAAGCTTGAGCCGGCTGGTGATGGGGGTTGATACGCGAATTTGCATCACGATGGCATGTGACGTTCGTCACTGAAAGCCCACGCAACGACTTTTAGGCTGGCACACTTGGGCGGCTGCGATGTCTTCCCCGGTTGCATTGGAGAGTAACAACACGCAATCCTTCGAACTCTACAAACAGGAGCAGGCCAGAATTTCCCGCCGACGCCTGTACCCGGTCACAGTCTTTTATACAATTTACTTTGCCATTATCACCGTGTTCGCCATCAGGTCCCCGCATTCCGGAATCGCTCTCCTTTTCCTCCTCGCAGCGGTTCCCGTGTGGACGCTTGTCGAATTCTTTTTCCATCGGTATATTCTGCACGGCAGGTTCGGCCCGGGGCAAGGTTTTCTGAGGCGGTTTGCGCACGAACGTTTGGACCCTTTACACTGGGAGCATCATGAACGCCCCTATGACGGGCTTCACATTAACGGGGCACTCACAGATTTGCTGGGACTTTTCATTGTTGCCGCTCCGCTCAGCTTTATCGGACCTGTCTATACGCTGCCTATGCTGCTGGCAGGCGTGGTCGAATGTTATGTCCTCGAAGAGTGGATCCACCACTCCGTCCATTTTTATCCTTTCAATGATCGATATTTCCGGTACATCAAGCGACACCACGGGTTCCACCACGCTCCGGCCGGAACTGAACTCGGTTATGGTTTGACGAATGGTTTCTGGGACATTGTTTTCAATACTCGTTATCCCGAAGCTGTGCGCAAGGTGCTTTACGGCAGCCGCTGGTCGTTGTCTCCTTGGAGAAAGAGTGAAAGACCGTTGCTGGATCTGGACCGCAAAATAGTTCCTCTACTTTTGACTTATACCGGTCCTGAGGGTTTATTTCAGGAAGAGGCGACAAACATCCTTCTGGCGAACCAGGAGGTCACGGAAACGGCCGCTGGTTTTGGTGACGCACGTCAGGTGATTTCACAGGCCATCGAACGACTGAAACATTTTGGACTGCTCTCGATCGCCAAGGGGCGTTTGTCAATTCCAAGTGAGCAACGGATGCGCGCCTATATCAGCGCGTGACGGTTCACGGATGGCACCGGCAGAGAAATTTCAGGACGGCACCGGCAGAGAAATTTCAGGACCGCACCGGATGGAAATGTGGATTCCGACGGTGATTGAGACACAATTTCATTGAGGCTGATGATGGCATACCTCAACCACGAAGCCTTTAATACGGTTTCTTCAAACGACTTCCGAAATCACAAACCTTACCCTTGGGTTGAGATTCGGCCGGCGCTTACCCGTGAGGGATATGAGGAACTTTTGGCTAACCTGCCAGACGTCAAGCTATTTGATCGGATTGTCGGGGTTAAACGGACACACGGGCAAATGAGCCACGACCGGTACATTCTCCACTACCGTCCCCAAATTCTTCTTGCCCCGGCGTGGAAAAACTTCATCGCTGAACTTCAGGGCCCTGCTTACGACGCCTTTGTCCGGCGGCTGTTCGGGGTTCCCGCCAGCACGAGATTAATCCTGACTTTTGAGTGGTACTATGCGTGGCAGGGTTGTTCTGTCTCACCGCACTGTGATGCCAGGCGAAAGCTCGGGACGCACATTTTTTATTTCAATACCCAAGCTGATTGGGAATCGGCGTGGGGCGGCGAGATCCTGATTCTGGATGACAGCGGGCGGTTTAAACCCCATTCAGCTCCCTTGTTTGACGACCTGAAAGTTGCGGCTTCACTTGATCCTCGGGGCAACGGCAGCCTCTTGTTCCAGCGTACTGAACACTCGTGGCATGGTGTACGACCGCTTGGCTGTCCGCCTGACCGCCTGCGGAAGCTTTTCATTATTACGATCAATGTTCCAACGATTCAGGTGTGGTGGCGGCGACTCAGGGGAAAAGACCCTGACGGCTATCCGCTGAGTTGAATCATATCTGTCGTAAAAAGCCGGCTGCGGTCCGGGGCAGACCTGTCACTCACCCTCGCCAGCAGATCAGCTTTAATTCGGTCATTTCCTCAACCGCATAACGCGGACCTTCGCGCCCCACGCCGCTCATTTTGGTGCCGCCATAGGGCATCAGGTCAACACGGAATGACGGAACGTCATTGATGATCACACCGCCGGTATGAAGTCTGCGAGCGGCCTTGAACGCTTTGTCGATGTCTCGTGTGCATATGCCCGCCTGCAGACCGTACACACTCGCGTTGACCGCATCGATCGCCTGGTCAAGTTCCGAGTATCGGTGGATGACGGCAAGCGGGCCAAAGGCTTCCTTACAGCAAATGTCTTCGTCGGCAGGAACATTATCCAGCACGGCCGGTTCAATAACCGAGCCGCGGCGTTTCCCTCCGGTGAGTAACCGTCCGCCGCGCGCCACAGCCCGTTGAATCCAGCTTTCCACGCGTTCTGCGGCCGCCACGCTGATGAGCGAAGCCATGTCTGTGGTTTCATCAAGGGGGTGACCGACTTTGAGCGCCCGCACCCCGGCTAAAAAACGCTCCGTAAACTTATCCGCAATCGATTCGTGCACGTAAATATTCTGGAGCGAAATGCAGACCTGACCGGCAAGGGCATAGGCGCTGCCGACGCAGCGCGGAACCAGCCAATCCAGATCGCAATCGGGCTCCAAAATGACGGAAGAGTTCGAACCCATCTCGAGCGTAACTCTCCGCAGACCCGCAACCGCTCGAATCTGCTGACCCACTTCGGCGCTGCCTGTAAACGTGATCATGGCGATGCGGGGATCACCGACGATCCGGCTGCCGGTTTCTTCTCCTGGACCTGTCACGACATTGTAAGCCCCGGGAGGGGTCCCGGCCTCCGCCGCAAGGCGGGCGAGTCGCAATGCGCTGAGAGGCGTATTTTCCGATGGCTTGTGAACAACGCTGTTACCAGCCGCGAGTGCGGGGCCGATTTTATGCAGCGCAAGATTTAATGGGAAATTGAACGGCGTGATGGCGCCGACGATACCCAGAGGCTCCCGGACGGTTACAGCCCAGCGCCCTTGTCCACCCGGTGCAGCTTCTATCGGAACGACTTCGCCGCGCAGACCGCGGGCGGCGTCTGCTGAAGCTTCAAGAGTTGTCAGTGCCCTCGTCACCTCGATTCGCGCTTCACGAATCGTTTTGCCGGTCTCGAGGCACAGCAGGCGAGCGAACTCTTCCGCATCGCGGGCCAGCAGCCGACGCAGCCGGTCAAGCAATTCCGCGCGCTCGTGTTGAGTAAGGCTGGCCATAACCCTGGCCCCGGCTTGTGCTGCCGCAATTGCGCGATCTACGGTGGCAGCGTCGGCATCGTAAACTTCAGCTACGGGAGTGCCGTCGTAGGGAAGACTGATCGTGCGCAGGCGGGATGTTTCCACCTCTTCATTCCCTAACAGCATCGGGATTCTTTGTATTGCAGTGACCGGTTTTTCCGCCATGTTACTTCCTCCCTTCATCGGGCGAGTTCCGGTATTGTTTCCGGTCTTCAAGAGGCGGCACTGGCACCGGCTTTCCATACCCGTTCTTCATTTCTCACCTTCCAGCATGCATATCCGACAAAGGAGAATGGCCTTTTCCGTCCTGCGTTTCCTCCAGACCTTTACTCACGATAGGGTTTTTCCGGCTCGGGGCAAATTCCGTTCACCTGCTGCCAAATCTCCGGCGGTCCCAAAGGAGGCCAACCAATGTCTTGCCGTCGATGATCTTCTTTTCGCGCAGCATCCTGTCAATCTCCGTCTTTGAAAATTCGCCGACCTGAATGCGCTCATCGGCTTCCGGGTCAGCCTTTGCAAGGGTCAGGTCTCGCGCCTCAATAAGGTGCATCACTTCCGTCAGGATGCCCGGGCTGGGATAGAAGGACAAAAGGCGCTTGAACGAGCCTGCTCGATAGCCCGTTTCTTCCCGCAATTCGCGTCGCGCCGCATGGATGATGCTCTCACCGGCTTCGAGCGATCCTGCGACAAGCTCCCACATGTGCTTTCGAGCAGGGTAGCGGTACTGGCGAACGAGAACAATGCGGCCGTTGGGGAGTCGCGGGAGTATGACCACCGAGCCCCGGTGCTCCACGACTTCCCGGGTTGACTCAACGCCTCCAGGCTCTATCACCCGGTCAAGCTTGAGACCCACGACTCGGCCCTCATACACAGTCTTGCTGCTGAGAACTTGGACTTTCGTTTTTGCGCGCAAATGGGTACACTCCTCCTTCCACGCAGACAGTCTACAGCAACATCGTCAAAAGCCGGAACGAATTGGGCAGGATAGAACCGGGTTCGCTCAGGTCGAGATGACAAACTTCTCGATCAAGGCTTTTGCAGTTTTGGTGTCTTTCGCAGCCTTCAATGATTCGTGGTCCTGTTCAAGCGTCGATTTCAGCTTGGTATAGCTCTGAAGTTTAGTTTTGATTGCGGCAATCTGTTCCTGAGTGGCTGCGGGGTCTTTAGCTGCCTTGTTCAAGCAGTCGATCAGGCTGTTGACGATGCCCAGCGCCAGCGTTAGCCGGGTCAGGCAGCTTTGTTCGTGATACGCCTTTTCAAAGTCAGGGAGATTTTCTTTCTTAACCGTGTCGATCAGATCAGTGATACTTTGAACGTAGCTCTTGACCATCCCTTCGTCGTCGGTACATGTCTGGCCACGGAGTGAGTATCGGGTAGGAAGCCCGAGCAACAAAGGTCCGGCAAGAAGGACGATCAGGATTCGGCGTTTCATGGCCGCTCCTTTCTCCAGTTGGGCTTACTTGAAGTTCATGACCGGCCTCCACCGCGGGTTAAGAGGCCCTTATAGCCGCAAATGTTATCACAATTGGAATTACCGGGCGGAGAATTCATAACCAGGCGGTCTGCCCCGCAGTGGCGGCCCGGCGTGCGGGATGATCTGGACAAGAGCAGGCTGGTATACTAGTTTTCCTGACGGATATCTGTTGAAGGGCCGTTGCCGAACGGAAAGGAGCAAGATGAAGATTTCCGCGCTGATCGTTGACGACGAGCAACCAGCCAGGGATGAACTCGCGTACCTGCTGAAGAACTTTCCGGACGTTGACGTTGTCGGGCAGGGGAAAAATGGTATCGAGGCGGTCAGCCTTGTTGGCGAATTGCATCCCAAGCTGGTCTTCCTGGACGTTCAAATGCCCGGCCTGGACGGCTTCGGGGTGATTAAGAAGTTGCTCGATCAGGGCAATCGCCCGCCCTACTTCGTTTTTGTGACTGCATACGACCACTACGCCGTGCGTGCCTTCGAAGTCAACGCGGTGGATTACCTGCTGAAGCCGATCGAAAAGAACCGCCTGGAAAAAGCTTTACAGCGTGTGCGCGGGATGCTGGAAGCTTCGGAAACCGCATTTCAAAAGCTTGATCGGCTGGTCCATATGATCGAGGAGCGTCCGGCGCCGGCCTCCAGCAAACTTGTTGTCAAGAGCGGCAACCGCATGGTCCTTGTCGATTCTTCAGACATTATCTATGCGACGATCCAGGATGGCGTGATCAGCATCGTGACTAAGGACCTTGAAGGCCAGTCGAATTTCCGCACGGTGGAAGAGCTTCAAAGCAACCTTGACCCGAACGTTTTCTGGCGGGTCCATCGCTCCTACCTTGTGAATATCAACCGCATCAAGGAAGTCGTCCCCTGGTTCAAGAGTTCATATCAACTCAAGATGCAGGACCGGCGCGAGACGGAAATCCCTGTGAGCCGAGCGCAGACGCGAAAACTGCGGGAACTGCTCAATCTCTAACCATAATCTGGAAAAAAGTCTATTTGCCTGTGATTCTGAGCGCGACGGAGAGTTCCGGCATTTGTGTTCCATGAAATGCAGGGATATTGCCGTTCAACATGACAACTTTTCCGCCTGTCCGCGGTCCGGTCATGGACCGGGACAGGAAATCTCCTCCGCGTCACGGCTGAAGTAGTCTTGCAGCGCCTGAACAAGCCCTTTGATGGTTGACTCCCTGGCTTCGATCGAAACCCTCAGGCCGTGTTTTCGAATCGTCGCGGAAGTGATGGGTCCGATTGACACAAGAGCGGCACTATCCATAACTCCACGAAGATAATGTTGATCAAGCAGCTTCACAAAATTGTTCACCGTGGACGAACTTGTGAAGGTGATGGCATCAGGCGCGGGCGAAAGGAGTTGTTTGAGTTCTCCCCTGGCATAGTCGGGCTGCGTCGTTTCGTAGGCTTCGACCACTTCTACTTGCGCGCCGCGCTCCTCGAGCGTGCGCGGCAGAATGTCGCGGGCGATTTTCGCGCGGGGTATCAGAAACTTCTTGCCGCGAATATCAATGCCCTGGATGCATTCAATCAGACCCTCCGCGCGGTACTCTTCTGGAAGGAAATCAGCGCGAATGCCAGTGGCGGACAGTTCACTTGCGGTCCCGGGTCCGATCGCGCCGATCTGCAATCCTTTCAGGTCACGCACATCGCGTCCGCACGCATGAAGGCGACCCAGAAATTTCTTGACTCCGTTGGCCGACGTGAAGATCAGATAATCAAACTCTTCTAACCGCTGGATCGCTTCGTCGAGCGGCACCCATGACTGTGGATCTCGAATCTCAATCGCCGGTATCTCGACAGCTTTAGCCCCGAGTTCTTCGATGGCTTCGGTGAGAGTGCCGGCCTGCTCTTTCGCGCGCGTGTTCACGATGCGTTTGCCAAAAAGCGGCAGCCGTTCGAACCAGTTGAGTTCTTCCCGCAAGCCGACGACTTCTCCCACTACGACAACAGCGGGAGCCTCGATTCCACCGGCTTTCGCGGCGATATCTGCCAGCGTGCCGGTGACGGTTTGCTGTTCTATTCGCGTACCCCAGCGAATCAGCGCTGCAGGAGTTTGCGGGTCGCGGCCTTCCCTGATTAAAACCGCGCTTATCTCCGGCAGATTGCGTACCGCCATGAACAGGACCAGCGTGTCCGAGCCGGTGGCAAGCTTTGACCAGTTAATCGCGTTTGAAGAACTGGAAGGAGGCTCGTGGCCCGTCAGAAAAGTTACGCTCGAAGATAATTCACGTTGTGTGAGTGGGATTCCCGCGTATGCAGGGACCGCATGGCCTGAGGAAACTCCGGGAACAACTTCGAAGGCGATTCCGGCCCTGGCAAGGGCCAGAGCTTCCTCGCCGCCGCGTCCGAAGATGAACGGATCGCCGCCTTTCAGACGGACGACAATCCTGCCTTCCTTGGCCTTGCTGATGATGAGGCTGTTGATGTCTTCCTGAGGCGTTGATCTTTCGCCCGGCCGCTTGCCGACGGAAATCTTCTCACAATCCGGCCCCGCGTACCGGAGCAGGTCGTCGTTGGCGAGGAAGTCGTAGATGACAACGTCCGCGCGCTCGAGGGCCTTTTTGCCCTTGAGAGTCAGCAGGCCGGGATCACCAGGCCCGGCACCGACAAGGTAAACCTTTCCGCCCATTTCCACCTGCTGGTTGCTGACGTTAAGTGGTTGATGAAGTTTCCAGGTCGAAGATCACTTTGCGTGTGACTCTGCCTGGCTGAGAAGTTCGTGCGCGCCCCGGTCGATAAGCGCCGCAGCCGCGCGCTTTCCCAAGTCTTCCGGATTTTCAGCTTTGCCCGAGGCCCTTGTCCGAAGCACACGCGTACCGTCTGGACTCGCAACCACGCCCGTCAAGTGCATTACTTCTGAATCGCATTTTGCATAGGCGGCGATCGGAAGCTGGCACCCGCCTCCAAGTGCACGCAGCATGGCCCGCTCCGCTCGGACAGATCGGTGCGTCGATGGATGGTCCAGCGGCGCGACCGCTTGCATAACATTTGCGTTTTCCAGGCTGACTTCAATGGCAAGCGCACCCTGTCCGACTGCTGGGCAGATTTCATCTTCGCTGAACCAGCTTGTGATGCGCTGGGCAAATCCCAGACGCTTCAAGCCGGCGCCGGCCAGCACGAGTGCGTCGCAGTCGCCGCGATCGAGCTTTCGCAGCCGCGTGTCCACGTTGCCGCGCATTGCAAGAATGTTGAGATCGGCCCGTAAGGCAAGCAACTGCGACTGGCGCCGCAGGCTGCTGGTGCCGATGCGCGCGCCGGATGGCAAATCTTTCAGTGTCCGATGGTCTTTTGAAACGAGCACATCGTGCGGGTCTTCACGCTCAGGGACCGCCGCGACGCCAAGGCCTTCGGGCAACTCAGTGGGGAGGTCCTTCATGCTGTGCACGGCCAGATCGATCTCGCCGTCCAGCAAGGCCTCTTCAATTTCTTTGATGAACAGCCCCTTGGTCCCTGAAGCGGCAAGCGCAGCGTCCTGGAGCTTGTCACCGCTGGTTTTGATGATCTTGATTTGTAATTTGTGGCCAAGTGCCTCGAGGCGAGCTTTTACCCAATCGGCCTGCCATAGAGCGAGTGAACTGCCTCTTGATCCAATCGTAATTTGCATAAGAGCGGTAATCGGTTAACACGCCCCGTGGCGGAGTTGCCCCATTCTCGAAAGTTTGGAGACGCAAAATCAAAAAACTTCAATGACAGAATGCTTCACTCAACTACGCCGAACATCTTGCGAACCAGTGACACGAGCGAACTTTGTTCCGGACGGCCAACGCCGCTCTTCAATTCCTGAATCGGACCGTGAAGGACCTTATTCAGAATGCCGTGCGTCAAGGCGTCAATAGCCTCGCGTTGCTGGGGAGTCAAATCGCCCAAACGGCCCCGATACCGTTCAAGCTCGCTCTCGCGGATCGCTTCGAGCCGCTGCTCGAGCGCCACAATCGTCGGGACGACCTCCCGCGAGGCCAGCCGCCGCATGGTCTTTTGCACTTCATCCTGGATAATTTGCTCCGCCCAGAACGCCTCCCGTTCGCGTTCTTTCTTGTTGGCTTCGACGACCTGGCCGAGGTCATCGATATCGTACACGAATGCGTTATCGAGTTCGTTGATTGACGGATCGATGTTGCGCGGAACCGAGATATCCACGAAAAACATCGGTCGGTTCTTGCGCGCGGCAAGCCATTGCTCCGCATGCTTGCGTTGGATCACATAGTGGGGTGCAGCCGTGGAGCAGATGATGATATCAGCTTCGCCAACGTGATCGAGTATCTGCTCGTATCGAATGGCCGTACCATGAAAGGCCTCGGCAAGTTCCACCGCGCGCTCGTAGGTCCGGTTAGCAACGAAAATCGCTCCCGCGCCGCTGCGAATTAGGTTTCTGGCGGCGATCTCGCTCATTTTGCCCGCACCGAGAACCAGGATCGATTTCCCCGTCAGATCTCCAAATATCTTCCGGGCAAGTTCCACCGCCGCATAGGAAACGGAAACGGCTGATGCCCCGATAGCAGTGTTCCTCCGGACCTTGCGTGCCACAGCCAGCGCGCGCAAAGTGATTTCGTTCAAGGTCCCATTCAAAGCCCCGACGTCCCGGGCCGCATTGTAAGCCTGTTTCAATTGGCCGAGGATCTGCGGCTCACCCACAATCATCGAATCCAGGCTGGACGCTACCCGAAAAAGGTGCTCGATGGCTTCCCGCTGGCGGTATTGATAGAAGTGCTTTTCATAGAGGGCCAGGTTGCACTGATGATGGTCTGCGAGGAAGCGGCGTATAATCGGCTCGGCAGCGATGCCATCGCGAGCGCTTGCAACAACTTCCACACGATTGCAGGTGGAGAGAATCAGGCCCTCCTGAATGCCTTCTCTTCGAACCAGGTCACGCACGGCCTCGCGAAGGCGGGACTCCGGAATGCTCATCCGTTCCCGGACTTCAACGGGAGCCGTTCGATGATTGATTCCCACAAGCGCGAGGTTCATACTCTCATTACATCACCGGCAAACGCTATTTTCCGCCTTTCCAGAATCCGGGTATGTGAGCTGCGTCACATCAAGGCGCACTGCCCAGCCGAGGCACGTAGCCGTGCCAGCCGCTGACGAAGCTGATTCCCACAAAGGTCACCATGATTGCGGCGAAGCCCAGGATGGCCACATAGGCCGAAAGGCGAATAGGCCACGTTCCGCTCAAACGCGCTGAAAACAAAAAGAGATAGATAAACCATGTGATCAGTGCTGCGAGGATTTTGGGATCGAGTTCCCAAGGGCCATGCCACATCCGCGCAGCCCAGACAAATCCCGTCAGAATGCCCAGGGTCAGGAACGGCAGCCCGAACAGGAGTGAGCGGTAGTAAAGCTGGTCACAAACTTCAAGCGATGGCAGCCGGTAATAGAACGCCCGCGGGTTTTTGGATTTCAATTGGCGCTCCTGAATCAGATACATGACGGCGGCCACAAAGGTGAGGAAAAAGCCCACGTAGCCGATCATGATGCAACTGATGTGGACCATCAGCCACCCGCTGCGAAACGCCATTGATTGAAAGGATGGCCCTGGACGTAAAGCGGAGAACAGGGTCAGGACAAACACCAGCGGCAGCATGAAAAGGCCCAGCACGTTGATCCTGTAGCGCAAATATGCCAGAAAAAAGGCCAGAGTCACCAGAAATGCAAAGAACGAAAGGGCACTCTGAACGTCGATCACCGGCAGGCGGTCCAGATTGACTGCTCTGGCAATCAAGGCGGAGGCGTGAAGCGCCAGCCCGACGCCAAGGGCCGCAAGGGCCGCGGGAGAGAGTGATGGCCGATGCTTTACAACTGAGGGGACTGTCAGTACAATCCCGGCAAAATAAAGGAGCAATGCCAGCCAGAGTAAGATGGAATGCATGGTAGCTCTTCCGGACTCCAAATTTATTTATTATAGCACCCTGACGCGACGCTGCGCCCGGCCGCGGGAGGCTATGGCGGTGATACAATGTTGATTATTACGCAGAGTTTCAAAGCGGGAAACGCGCCGAAAATTCATCATTAGCAGTTTGTAATCTGGCGCTTCGATGAAGGAGGAATCCTTATGGCACACCCTCGCGCCGGCCAGCCGGCTGATCCTTCGATGCTGATCAACGTTCCCCGATTGATCACCGCATATTACACCGGCAAACCGGACCCTGCTGTGCCCGCGCAGCGCGTTTCCTTTGGGACATCCGGCCATCGGGGTTCGTCTTTCACAAACTCGTTTAATGAAGGCCACATTCTTGCCGTTGCTCAGGCCATCTGCGACTACCGGCGAGAGCAGAAAATCGGCGGCCCGCTCTTCCTGGCGAAAGACACCCATGCGCTTTCGGAACCTGCATTTGCCACCGCCATGGAAGTCCTCGCCGCCAACGAAGTGGACGTGATGATCGACTCCGCCGGAGGCTACACGCCGACGCCCGCCCTCTCCCATGCGATCCTGACGTACAACCGCAGGCAGAAAGAAATTCGCGCCGACGGCATCGTCATCACTCCGTCCCATAATCCTCCCGAAGACGGCGGCTTCAAATACAACCCGCCCGAAGGCGGCCCAGCCGATACAGGCACGACGCGCTGGATTGCCGATCGCGCGAACGCGCTGCTCGAAGGCGGTCTGGGCGACGTTCGCAGAATCCCCTTGGAAAAAGCGTTGAATCGCCCAACAACGCATAAACACGATTACACAGGGGCCTATGTCGACGACCTGGGTTCGGTTGTGGACATGGACGCCATTCGTGGGGCGCATCTGAACATCGGCGTTGATCCGCTGGGCGGAGCGGGCATAACGTACTGGGAGCGCATTGCCGAACATTACGATCTGCCTCTGACCGTGGTTAATAAGCTCGTTGATCCTGCTTTCCGTTTTATGACGCTTGACTGGGACGGCCAGATTCGCATGGATTGCTCTTCGCCTTACGCCATGGCGGCACTGGTCGCGCTGAAAGACCGCTTTGACATTGCTTTCGGCTGTGACACGGACCACGATCGGCACGGCATTGTGACACGAAGCGCCGGGCTGATGAATCCCAATCATTACCTGGCCGTGGCAGTGTCCTATCTGTTCCGCAACCGCCCCGGCTGGCCCTCCAACGCGGCCGTCGGCAAGACGCTCGTCAGCAGCAGCATGATTGACCGCGTGGCAGCCAAACTGGGGCGGAAGCTGGTTGAAGTGCCGGTCGGCTTCAAATGGTTTGTCGATGGCCTGTTGAATAGTTTGCTGGGATTCGCCGGCGAAGAAAGTGCAGGGGCGTCCTTTCTGCGGCGTGACGGTACGGTGTGGACAACCGATAAGGACGGCATCATCATGGGGCTTTTGGCCGCCGAAATGACCGCGCGAACCGGCCGCGATCCCAGTGAACTTTACAACGAGTTGACGGCTGAATTCGGCAGTCCGGCCTACCAGCGGATCGACGTCCCCGCTACGCCAGAACAGAAGGCCATTCTTGCGGGGCTTTCGCCCGAGCAGGTAGGGACTCAGCATCTTGCGGGTGAAAAGATCGAAGCCATGCTCACCACGGCGCCCGGAAACGGGCAGCCGATCGGCGGCCTGAAGGTCGTGACGGCGAATGGGTGGTTTGCCGCACGCCCCTCCGGTACCGAGGACGTTTACAAAGTTTACGCTGAAAGCTTCCTTGGCGAAGACCATTTGCATCAGATCCAGGAAGAAGCCCGGGAGATCATAGCCCGGGTCTTTGCTGAAGTGGGAACCGGGAAGGCGTCACGCTGAAAAGGCGACCCTCAAGGCGTTACCTTCTTGCCTTTGGATTTTCGCGAACTTGCGGGACCCACTGCAAGAGTGACCCCAGACGGGTTATCTGGCGAGCACTACGGAGCCATAAAACGCTCTTAATAGAATAAGTCCGCCGATGATTCCAATGCTTACGCTGAGGAGCGTGCCGATAAGAAAATACTCAGCAAACCGGACGGATTTCAGCTCAGGGTATCTTGCAATCGACTTGGCAGTAAAAATCAGCCCCACAGTCGCAGGCGACTGCAAAAGCAGGGCCGTCAGGACGAGGAAGCGTTCAAGCCATCCAATGTACATTCCGGCGTTTTGCAGTTCATCCCGTGTCACATCGCTGGCGCACAGCGCGCCTTGCCCGAGGGCCTTCGTCAGGAAGCGGACGACATAACCTCCTCCGAAAATGATTCCCACATACACGACCAGCAAAAGAAGCAGCTTCTCCATTTGCGACTGATACGCACGCACTCTCGAAATCAGATCGAGGAGAGGAGTCGCCGCCAGCAGCCATGAAGCGGCGCCGACCGTCAGGAGGTGCAACAGTTGGTCGCAGAGCAGCGCTTTCGCGTCGTCATCGATTCCTCCTGATCGCACAAGCTGCGATTTGGCCCCGTCGATCGCAAGGTGCGCCAGAGTTAATCCCGCCATGATCGCGTAGAAGATGGACCTGGAAGCCACATCCGGAAGCGCGAGCCACATGATCAGCGTGCATGCGAGCGCATGAATTCCGCCATGCCGCGCATATGCCGGAACGGCTCCCGCCTTCTTTTGAGCAACCATCCGGTCGGATTGCAAGACGAAGTCCGTGAGCAGGTGAGCCAGATAGAGCGCAAGAAAGCATGTCGTGAATAATTGCATGAAATCGTGCAATCCTTTCAGATGAGACGTTTTTGTGCAATCAGGAAAATGTGGTCCGGATGAGCCTGCTGACCGTTTCGATGGTTTCAAGAGAATACCAGAAGCGGCTTCTTTTCAGGTTCCGCGACGCAGTGGATGCGCTGATCTTGAGAGCATTCGCCGCAAGGTCAACGCGCTTCCTGGCCAGGTAGGCGTCGATCGTCGCCCATTGCTGCTCGGAAGGGTCGCCCACCAGCGCATCATGGAGGCAGTAAATCAAATTTGCGAGCGCATCAAAACCCTCATGGTCGGAGCGGAAGCGGGTCCGCATCTCCAGGTGGGTATGCGAACTCTTTGCTTCCTCGATCGCCTCCCGGGCGAACTCAAATGCCTGACCCCCAAGTTGGTTCACGGGCGGGCGGATGCGGCCGTGGACCGTGCCGATGCCGATGCCGATGCGGAGCCGCAGCGGCCTCATCCGCCTGCGCAGATCATAGATCAGACCGGGTAGCTGAGACAGGTCGCCCGCGATCGTCTGAAACTCATCCCCTGCCGTCACCGCGTAGGGGAGGCGGATGACCTTCTGCCGAAGGTGGGCGGCGCTCACGGCCCGCAGCCTTGGGCCGAGCATGGAGCGCAGGTCCCGCCTGCGGCTGGACCTCACGACGTCAGATACCACGACTGCCCAGCGTCTCGTCATAATTGCACACTTCCGTGCAATTTTAGTGAGTTGCACAAAA
Source organism: Terriglobia bacterium (assembly GCA_035652895.1). Taxonomy (GTDB): domain Bacteria; phylum Acidobacteriota; class Terriglobia; order UBA7540; family UBA7540; genus SCRD01. The sequence continues at coordinate 6,752 of DASRCX010000056.1, read as the reverse complement.
ATGTGCAATCGGATGAAAAGCGTTGCATCGGTCTTGAGCTGCAGACCTCTCGGCGCCGGACGGCCCGGCACGCCCTGCATCTACCGGACCGTGAACGTCTCCTTCAGCGGCAGATGTTCCGAACTGTCGCCGACGGACACTGCGAACTCGCCCGGATCGACTTTCCAGCCGTTTGACTTTGTGTCCCAGTAGGCGAGTGAGCGGCGGTCCAGCGTGACGCTGACGTGGCGGGTTTCGCCGGGCTTGAGGGTGACGCGTTCGAACCCCTTCAGTTCAATTTCAGGCCGCGGCACTGTGGCGGAAGGATCGCTGACATAAACTTCTGCCACTTCGCTGCCTTCGCGATGGCCCGTATTCTCAACGTCAAAGCTCACGGTGATGGGGCCATCGGGGCTGGCGGCCCTCGGGCTGACGCTCAGGTGGCTGAAAGCAAACGTCGTATATGAAAGCCCGAAGCCGAACGGAAACAGTGGAGCAGGCTGGCCGTTGTGCCCATATGCGCGATAGCCCATGAAGATTCCTTCCCGGTAGTGCACATCGTTCGTTCCAGGTTCCTCGTAATAATTGTTATAGGTGGGATTATCCTCCACGCGCTTCCACCAGGTGAAGGGCAGTTTGCCCGAAGGGTTCACGCGGCCCGCCAGAATATCGGCCAGTGCGCGGCCGGCTTCCGATCCGCCGTACCAGGCGGCGACCAACGCCGGCACTCGGTTCAGCCATCCGCTGGTGGCCACGCTCCCGCCGGAAGTAAGCACTACGATGGTGTGGGGGTTTGCCGCGGCAACAGCTTTGATCAGGGCTTCCTGGCCAGGCGGCAGCGCGTAAGTGCGATCGTGGCCTTCACCTTCGGTTTCCGGATCAAAGCCGACGGAAAGAACGGCCACATCCGCCAGGGAGGCAACTTTGGCCGCATTGGGGTCGAGCATATCCGCGGCCGGCAGCGCGTTGAATCCTATCCTGATCCGGGTGGATTCCGGCAAGTAGTCCAGCCGCACAGGAACGGCCTGGCCCGCCTGCATGTCGATCTCGGCGCTTTGCGGCTCGCCGCGGCCGGGCAGGCCCTCCAGAACCAGTTTGTCATTCACATAAAGTTTGTAGCTGTCGCGGGCGATCGATGCGGCGATGAACTCCTGCGGCCCGGAGGTTTTCGCCGTGTAGTAACCCACCCATCGAACGGCCAGCTTTTTGGGCGACGGAGGTACGAACGGGCTGCCTCCCCACAACTGAACGCCCGGGACGGTGCGCGTACGATCGGGCGTGCCGGTGAAGGTTCCGCTGTCGAATTCTTCCTGTGTCAACCCCTGATGTTTGCCTTCCACATCGGTTGAGAAGCTGTTATTGCGTGCGGCAAAGAAGCCCTGCGGCCCGAGAAGCTGTTTCAAATCTTTGACGCCGCTGTTCCAGAGAATTTTCGTGTGCGGCAGATAATCAGTCAGGCCCTCAAGATAACTGATCGGAGCAATGGCCGTCACGTGTCCGCTGCCGCCCGCGGAAGCCTCGTCAGGAAATGCGTCGGGGCCAATCAGAGCGATGGTGTGGACCTTATTCAGGTCGAGCGGCAGGAGGTTCCCTTCATTCTTCAACAGCACGATGCTTTCCCGTGCTGATTCAAGCGCCGTAGCAAGCGAGTTCGGATTGTAAAGCGGAAGACTGAGGTCCGTCTGCTCATGGTTCAGCCAGCCGAACTCGATGGCCACCCGCAGTATCCGGCGCACCTTGTCGTCAATCGTCGCTTCGGATACCTTGCCTGCCTTGATTGCCGGCAGCAGGTTCTCGGCGTTCATGTACCTTGCCGAGGGCATTTCGAGATCGAGACCGGCGTTGGCATCCGCCACGGCGTCGTGCGCCGCGCCCCAGTCGGACATCAGGATGCCGCGGAAGCCCCATTCCTTCTTCAGGACCTCCACGTTCAGGAACTTGTTCGCGGTGGCGTATTCACCGTTGATCAGGTTGTAGGAATCCATGACGGCGCCTACATGCGCCTGCTTTACGGCGGCTTCAAACACCGGCAGATAGATTTCGCGCAGCGCGCGGGCGCCCACGATGGCGTTTTCGTGCTGGCGGTCGTACTCGGAGTCATTCATGGCGTAGTGCTTGATTGTGGCCGCGACGTCCTCGCTCTGCAGACCCTCGATATAGCCGACGGCAATGGCCGAGGCCAGATACGGGTCTTCTCCGAAGTATTCAAAGTTGCGGCCGTTCATTGGCGCACGGTACATGTCCACTCCGGGGCCAAGCAGGATGTGGACCCCGCGAGCCCGCGTGTCCGAGCCGAGCGCAACCCCAACTTTTCGCGCGAGTTCGGGGTCCCATGATGCTGCAAGGCCCACGCCTCCCGCGTAGGCGATGCTCGGGCCCCATACGCGAACTCCGACCGGCCCGTCAGACATCTTCAGCCGCGGCAGACCGATTTGTGGCATGGCATGCGTGAACATTCCGTCCACGCCGCCGATCAGCCTGATTTTTTGTTCGAGGGTTAGTTTGGCGAGCAGTTCGTTTGCGCGGCGGTCGATCTCAGCCGGAGTAAGCCGCTGCGCGCGCGCTGTGCTCGTGAAGGTGGCGGCGGCAACAGCCGCCGCCAATAAAAATAAAACAAAACGCGAATGATGCTGGACTTTTTTTATCATATTTGGTCACCTGACGGGTAGGAAGTATACAACGATACCGTCAGGATGCAAGCGATCTGCATCACAGGCAGCAGTTTGTGGCTCGTTTTCATCCCTTTGCGAGCCGGAATCTCACGCAGCATTTAGGGGCGCCATCACGCCGCACGCCCGGCTGGCGCTTTGGGCTCGCAGCCGGAGATGGCGGATCAGCATCCAGCCAAGCCAAACCGGCGGGCTATTCTCTGCTTCGTTTGCCGGCTCAATCCTGTTTTCAGCAGGATCGAGGTCATTCTGTGGTCCCTTCCGGTTCATTTTTCCACAGGCGCTGAATCTAAAGGACTTCTTCGGTTCGTTTTCCGGTTCGTTTTGTCCCATTTTTGATAGCCAGTCCTTTGTTTTCAACAACTTCTCCGGTTCGTTTTTGCAAAATCGATGTTTTTTGTCCCACGGTATTGAGCATTTGAAAGCCATCGCCTTGTGTTTTCAGCAACTTGACCATAGTTTACAAGTCTGTCTGGACTGTTGATGTCCAATCGCATTATTACGTCCAGGGGCCCACGCGACAGAACCCATGGGATTAGGCTAGCATATTAGCCAACACTTGTCAAGAAAAATCCGCCCGGCGGCAACCGCTGCGTGCGATTGCGTGTCAGGTGCCGCTTCTGACGAGATTCAATCGCCAGGAGGGCCCCGAGCATTCTCCACCGGGGGCGGAGAGGGCGGTATGCTACCGCAAGACGAAAGTTGTGCGTTCCGTGGTTTGAGGACGTTGCGTCGCAGAGACTTGGATCGTCGTGCCCTCGCTGTACCGGCAAGTTGCGGAGTCGCCTTGGCGCCTGGGCCAACCAGCCAGTATGACCCGGAAATCTGCGACAGTTACTGATGAGTTGGCAGCCTCTCCTTCTCGGAGGCAGGTATTATGGCACTCAGTCGGTGTTTACAAGGGCATCAGCGGCCGCACGGACGGTCTGCAGGGTATGGGGCACGCGTGTACTCGGGTTACCCGAAGACGGTGCTGATCGGCGGGAACCGTGACAATCCGCGTGTTGTATGCTGCACGGATTCTGAGAAAAACGCCTGTACAAACGAGCCAAGGTGTGTTTAAAGGACCAGATAATTTCGTCCGTTTGAAAGCAGACGACGGTAGCGTACATGAGACGCAGGAGGAAGAAGGTCCGACAGTTACACGGGTGAAAGGCACTCTGACAGTGGACTTCGCGCGTGCGACATCCGTTCCGAATTATGGAATGTATGCGACGCGTACTCCACCCGCGAAATACGGAGATGTTTCGCTTCGCCCAGCATGATATGGATTCGGGGGCAACGTTTCACAACTTTATTGTAACCTGACCTTGATCGCGCTCCGACGGGAGATATTCCCACTCGGAATTGCGGATATAATGAATTCGCCAGGTTTTTTTTGACTTCCGCCATCCAGAGAGCGCATGGATTTCAAGCTTGTTTCCGACTACAAGCCGCGGGGCGACCAGGTCACGGCGATCGAGCAACTTGTGCGCGGGATTGAAAGCGGCGCACAGCACCAGGTGCTGCTGGGAGTGACAGGCTCCGGCAAGACCTATACGGTTGCGAAAGTGGTTGAAGCGATCAACCGGCCCACGCTCGTCCTCGCGCACAACAAGACGCTCGCGGCGCAGCTCTATCACGAGTTCAAGGGATTTTTCCCGCACAACGCGGTGGAATATTTCGTCAGCTACTATGACTACTACCAGCCCGAGGCGTACATTCCTTCGAGCGACGTCTATATCGAAAAGGAAGCCACCATCAACGATGAATTGGACAAATTGCGCATGTCCGCCACGCGGTCGCTTTTTGAGCGGCGCGACTGCCTGATTGTGGCGAGCGTCAGTTGCATTTACGGCCTGGGTTCGCCGGAAGCGTACTACGGCATGTTGCTGCTGCTTGAAAAGGGGCAAAAGATCTCACGGCAGGACATCGTGCGGCGCCTGGTGGATATCCAGTATGAACGCAATGACATCGACTTCCGGCGCGGGACGTTCCGCGTGCGCGGCGACGTGATTGAAGTCTTTCCGACCTACGACGACAGCGCCTATCGCATCGAACTCTGGGGCGATGAGGTTGAATCGCTGGCGGAAATCGATCCGCTGCTCGGTCAGGTGAAGGAGGAGTTGACGCGCTTGCCCATTTATCCCCGCACGCACTATGTGATGCCGAGCGATCAGCGCGAGCGCGCGATCGAGGGAATATTGCGCGAACTCGAATGGTGGCGGGGCGAGCTCGAAAAGCAGGGCAAAATGGTCGAGGCGCAGCGTGTGCATCAGCGGACGATGTTTGACGTGGAGATGATGAAAGAGATGGGCTACTGCCACGGCATCGAGAATTATTCGCGGCACCTGTCCGGGCGCCTGCCGGGCGAGCCGCCGCCGACGCTGCTCGATTACCTGCCGCAGGATGCCCTGATGTTCATCGATGAAAGCCATCAGACCATTCCGCAACTGCACGGCATGTTCCGCGGCGACCGCTCGCGAAAGCAGACGCTCGTGGACTACGGATTCCGGCTCCCTTCAGCGCTTGACAATCGGCCGCTGACGTTTGAGGAATTCGAGCACCGCGCGCGCCAGACGATTTATGTCTCCGCGACCCCGGGCCCCTATGAACTTGAAAAGACGGGCGGGGAAGTGGTCGAGCAGATCATCCGGCCCACGGGCCTGGTGGACCCTGAGATTGAAGTCCGGCCCACGCGCAATCAGATTGATGACCTTCTGGATGAAATCCGCAGGCGGGTTGAAGCCAATGAACGCGTGCTGGTGACGACGCTGACGAAGCGCATGGCCGAGGACCTGGCAGAATATTACTCGGAAGTCGGCGTGCGCTGCCGGTATATGCACTCAGAGATTGAAACGCTCGAGCGCGTGAAAATCCTCCGCGACCTGCGCCGGGGTGAGTTTGACGTGCTGATCGGAATCAACTTGCTGCGCGAAGGGCTGGACCTGCCGGAGGTCTCGCTCGTGGCGATACTGGACGCCGACAAGGAGGGCTACCTCCGCTCAGCGGGCTCGCTCATCCAGACCATCGGCCGGGCGTCAAGAAACATTCACGGCCGGGCGATCCTTTACGCGGACCGGATGACCGAATCCATGCGGCAGGCCATCGCTGAAACCAACCGGCGGCGCGCCAAGCAGATCCGGTACAACGAAGAGAATGGAATCACTCCGGCGGGCATCATCAAACCCGTAGATATGGCGCTCGTGGCGATTGTGGATGCGGATTACGTGACTGTGCCGACGGAAAGCGATATCGAGGGAATCACTTCGCAGGACCAGCTTGATGAAATAATCCGAAACCTGGAAACCCAGATGCGCGAGGCCGCAAAGCAATTCGAGTTCGAAAAAGCCGCGAAGCTCAGGGACCGGATCAAATCCCTGCGAGAGAAGGAAGCAGGTCTCGTTCCCGCCGTCGGGGAGTCGAAAGGCGCCCGGCCGGGCAAGAATTAAGAAGCTTTTTCTTCGTGCGTGACGGACTTGACCCGCTGATAGCTTTCCACTTGTCGCCGATGTGCGGACCTGGATGGACCTGAACGCCCCAGCCACGTGCGAATTCCGGCGACGAAAAAGGCCAGCGCAATCCCTGCGTACATCACGAAGAGAAAAACCACGAAAGCGGTCGAAACGATGTCCTGCATTCTCGTCTTTTTTCCTTGTCTCTGCTGTTTTAGATGCGCTACCGGCTGAATCGTCACAAAACGCTCAAAAAGTCCTCCGGGCCGTAATAAATAACCAGAGCAGTGCCATAAGCCGCGGGCGCTTGCTTGGCCAAATTCAGCGGCTGATCGTGCGCGGGCATAAGGCCCAGTGAAACTTTCGGCTTTTGCGGCGGCGGAGATTATCTCGGCAGGGCCGCGGCACAGCCGTTTCGGAATGAGCGATGGGGCGGTGTGGGAAGAAGCTAGGAATTAAGCTTTGGCGACCGCGAGCATTCCTTTCTTTTGATCCCTTCCTATTTTCGCATTCCTGAAGAGGGGCTTGACTTAGCCTGTACTGTGTGTATTATTACACTCATATGAAGATCGCACCGAAAGGGCGCGAAGCGGCTCGACTGCGCCAACGCAGATTCGAACTCCTGCGGCGTTTCACGATTCCGGCGGATTTGCTGCCCGGCTCGTTGTCG
>DASRCX010000055.1:0-73590 GCA_035652895.1 Terriglobia bacterium | reverse complement strand
CGGCCACAGGTCTGACCAATCTCCTTCACGAGGTCCTTGCCTCAACAAAACATCCAGCCTGTGACCTGTCTACTCCGAAGGCTATCGTCAGCCTTCGAAGCGTACCGCCTCCGAAGCTAAGCATTCATACCATCTCCTTCGATGCGGTTATTATGATGAGCGCGGCAATTTTAAAGTTACCACCTTCCGGCGGGCATTTGAACCGTTCGGCCAGTGCCGAGCATCACAATGTTTTTGGAGGTCAGCAATCATGGAAAAGCGAAAGCTCGGAAATTCCGGAATCGAAGTTGCCCCGCTCGCCCTGGGCGGCAACGTCTTCGGCTGGACCGTGGATGAGGCCACGGGGTTCATGCTGCTCGACGCCTTTGTGGACGCTGGCTTTAACCTGATTGACACCGCGGACGTCTACCCCAAGTGGGCTCCGGGCTGCCAGGGCGGAGAATCAGAAGAACTGATCGGCAAATGGCTCGAGCGGCGCGGCAGGCGTAACGACGTCGTCATTGCGACGAAAGTCGGGTGGGAATTTTCACCCGACCGCAAAGGGCTTTCGAAGGAGTACATTTTGCGATCGGCGGAAGGTTCGCTTCGCCGGCTGCGCACTGACTACATCGATCTTTACCAGTCGCACAAAGATGATCCGGAAACGCCGCTTGAGGAAACGCTGGGGGCGTACGACCAGCTTATTCGTGAGGGGAAAGTCCGTGCCATCGGCGCTTCCAACTACAGTGCAGAGCGGCTGCGCCAAGCGCTCGAAGCGAGCGAAAAGAACGGCCTTCCGCGCTACGAATCGCTCCAGCCGGAGTACAGCCTGGCGGAGCGGGCAGGGTTCGAAAGCGGGCTCGAGCAGTTGTGCCGTGAGAAAAATCTCGGCGTTATTACTTACTTCTCGCTTGCGAGCGGTTTCCTTACCGGCAAATATCGTTCGGAAGCCGATCTTGAAAAATCCGCGCGTGGACAGATGGTCAGGAAATATATGAATGAACGCGGCAAACGCATCTTGGCTGCGCTCGAGGAAGTGGCGCGCGACCTGAATTCGACTCCGGCTCAAGTTGCGATCGCATGGCTTATCGCCCGGCCCAGTGTGACCGCTCCCATCGCCAGCGCCCGAACAATCGAACAGTTGAATGATCTGGTCGCGGCAACGAAACTCAAGCTGGACAGTTCCGCTATCGACAGGCTCAACAAGGCCAGTGATTACGCTGCAATCGCACAGGCGTGACCAGGCCTTGGGTCTTCAATTTGCAGCAGCGGTGTCGCCGCCACCACCTCAGGTTGCGGCACGGAATTTGATTTTGATCGCCGCGGCATTCACTGCGGACCGTATCCGGTTTTCGCAAGGCTGAAATGTCGCACCGTCATCGAAGCCCATGGGCCCGGCTCCCAGTCATCAGCCGTCAGCAAGCTGCTTACCGCTTTCGGCCTTGCGCTCTGAGTGGCCAAGGTCTTTCCATGGCGCGATGCGGTCTCGCACAAGCTGTTTCAATTCGCTGATGTCCGGAAAGCGGCCCTGCTCCGCCCGCGACCAGACCGTCTCATCAGCCACGCGCACCTCGAACACGCCGCCCGTGCTCGGAATCAGCGCCAGTTCGCCAATTTCGTCCTGAAACGTAGTCAGCAACTCCTGCGCCATCCACGCCGCTCGCATCAGCCACCGGCATTGCGTGCAGTACTTGATCTCGATTCGCGGGCTTCTCACCATGCTAGTGGAATATAATCCGTGCCTTGAAGAATGGCAAACGCAAACCAGCGCGAACGAGAAAGACAACCTGCATAGCCGCCCTCAGCTTCGCTGGAATCGAGCGATTCCGTTGCACGGTTCTTTACGTGTGATATTCTGCGCTTTCGCAGGATTTGCGAAGTAAATGAATCATAATCATGCGTTCATATAACGGGGGAATGAAATGAAAAGGGCCCTTGGCCAATTACTGGCGGTTCTAGTGCTGGCTGTCACGGGTGCCACGATAGCGCGCGCTGAATGGCACAGCATCGGCAAGGTAACAAGCTCGCAGCCTGCAAATAACGAAATCACCTTTCACACTGAACACGCCGTCGTTCGAGTGACGGTGCTGACGCCGGAGATCATCCGGGTGCGGATGGCGCTGGGTTCAAGCTTCGGACCGGACTATTCATGGGCAGTAATAAAAACGGAATGGCCCGCTGTTCATGTGGAGTTCAGCCGCACCCCGAATATGGAAATCATCCGCACGGGGAAGATCGAGGTTCATGCCCAACTTTCGCCGTTCCGCCTGGCTTTCTATGACGCGACCGGCCGATTGATCTCGAAAGACTCTGACGATCTCGGCATGGCGTGGGACGGCAGGCAGGTCCGCTGCTGGAAAGATATGCCTGCGGAAGAACATTATTTCGGCTTGGGCGAAAACGCCGGCCCGCTCGACAAGCGCGGCCAGACCGCCGTGATGTGGAACACGGATGCTTACGGCTGGGGCGCGACGACGACCCCGCTTTATCAGACTGTGCCGTTTTTCCTCGGCCTGCGCGAGGGGCGAGCTTACGGTATCTTTTTTGACAATACCTACCGATCATCTTTCGACATGGGCGTGCAGCTTCGAAACGAATATTCCTTTGGCGCGGAAGGCGGCGAGCTGAATTATTACTTCTTCTACGGCCCAAGCCCGAAAAAGGTGATCGAAGATTACACCGAACTCGTGGGCCGGATGCCGCTCCCGCCCCTGTGGGCCATCGGCTATCATCAGTCGCGCTACAGTTATTATCCTGAGAAAACGGTTCGGTTTATCGCTGATAATTTCCGCCAGTTCCACATTCCGTGCGATGTGATTTTCCTCGATATCGATTACATGGACGGCTACCGGGTCTTCACGTGGAACAAGGAAAGGTTTCCAAATCCCGCAGGGATGATTTCCGACCTGCACAAAGAAGGTTTCCGCATCGTCGTTATTCTCGATCCGGGTGTTAAGGTTGATCCTGATTACTGGGTTTATAAAGAGGGTGTGGCGGGCAACGACTTCGTCCGCATGCCGGACGGCAAATTCTTTGTGGGTAAAGTGTGGCCTGGCAACAGTGTTTTTCCGGACTTCACTTCCCCCAAGGTGCGCGACTGGTGGGGCTCGCTTTACAAAGGGCTTGTGGAGGACGGCGTGGCCGGCTTCTGGAATGACATGAACGAGCCGTCAGTGTTTGAGGTTCCCACAAAAACCATGCCGCTCGATGCCGTGTTTTTCGATCACGGACTGCACAGCCCGCAGGCAAAAGTCCACAATGTATATGGCATGCAAATGTCGCGCGCCACAGAAGAGGGCGTACTGAAACTGCAGCCTGACCGCCGCCCATTTGTTCTGACGCGCGATACTTATGCCGGTGGCCAGCGATATGCCGCAGTATGGACAGGCGATAATTCCGCCACCTGGGAGCACCTGCGCATCAGTGTTCGCGAGTTGATGACGATGGGCCTTTCCGGCCTGACGTTTGCGGGCGCGGACATCGGCGGTTTTGCAGGCAGCCCCAGCCCGGAACTTTACACGCGCTGGCTTCAAGCCGGGATTTTTTATCCGTATTGCCGTACCCACACAAGCAAGGGGACTGCAAATCAGGAACCGTGGTCGTACGGTGACAGGATGACCGACATCAACCGGAAGTCCATCGACTTGCGCTACCGGCTGCTTCCTTACATTTACAACGCCTTCTACGAGGCTTCGAAAACAGGTCTGCCGGTGATGCGAGCATTGTTGCTTGACTACCCGGACGACCCGAGAGCTGTCGAACAGGAAGGCGAGTTCCTTTTTGGGGATGATCTGCTCGTAGCGCCCGTGATGGAGCAATACCACATCAGGCAGCAGGTGTATCTGCCCAAAGGTGAATGGTTCGACTTCTGGAAAGGCCGTGCTTATACGGGTCCGGCGGAGGTCACGGTGAAGGCGCCGATCGACCGCATTCCGATTTTTGTCCGCGGTGGCGCCATCATTCCCATGAGGCAGCTTGTGCAATACACCGACGAGGCACCCATCAATCCGTTGACATTCGAAGTTTTTCCCGAGGGGCGTTCGTCGCGGGAATATTACGAAGACGACGGCAGCACATTCGCCTACCGAAAAGGGGATTACCTGCTTGAAGAGGTGGCTGATGACGATCAGCCGCGCGAAATTACACTCTCCATTTCATCGCGGCGCGGGTCGTACAACCCCCCGGCGCGCGCAATGCAATTCGAAGTCCGCGATCAGAGGAACCGACCACAAAGCGTAGAGCTGGACGGAAACAACCTCGCCGAAGTGCATTCAAAGCCCGCTCTGAAAGATTCCCCGCGGGGCTGGTATTATGACGCTGAGCACAACACTCTCTGGATCAAATTCCCAGACGACGCCAAGCCCCACGCCGTGCGGATCGAAAAGCTGGTCGCCACTACTTTGAACAGCAACCATCGATCATGAGCGCCCGTCTTTTCCATGCGGGGTGACGGCAATGAGCCTGTGGAAATCTATCGGTTCCGCGCTTTCGGAGGGCGCGCGCGGCACAAACGCCGGTCCGGTTGAAACCCGGCATTCGGTTCAAGCACCGCCCGCGGTCCAGCCCACGCCGCTTTTGTGGCTGACCGTGCTTAGCCTTGACGCGCCGACCGTCGCTGCGCTGTGGCAGCGGCTTTTCGCCCGCGCCTTCCGCGTGCAGCTTGCTGCCGGCGTCACGGCCCTTCTGGCGCTGGTCGTCTGGCTCATTTACGTTGCGGACAGGGCGCTCGATACCTTGAAGGTCCCTGCTCGGGGCGCTGAGGCGGCGCGCCACATCTTCTACCGGCGTCACTTATGGGCGTTTGCTGTCCCTTTTTGCGCCGGGCTCTCGCTTGCAGCGTGGATGGCACTAATGCAACTGGACGTCCGGACGTTTCGACATGGGGTCATTCTATTGCTTGCGGTCGGAGCGTACTTGTTCGCAGTCCACAAGTTGGCGCGCGGGCGAAATTGGCTGCCAAAGGAGATGCTGGTGGGCGTGCTGTTTGCGCTTGGCACCTGCTTCCCGGTGTGGGAGCGCATGCCGAAGGGGCTGCCACTTCTGGCTCCCTATCTGATCTTTACTGTTCTGTGCTGGATGAACTGTGCTGCAATCGAATTCGAAGAGTGGAAGCGGCTGCGTCATCAGAAATTCGGCACGCCTCATCCCTGGACCGTCTGGATGGGGCGACATTTTGCTGTGCTTTGCCTCTTCATTGGGGCATCGGCGCTTAGCTTGTTAGTTTTCGGCACGGGTCATACGACCTGGCAACTGGTTACTTCTGAACTGCTGAGCGCTTTAGCCTTCGGTGCGATCTGGCACAAAGGCGAGACTCTTTCCATTGACCGGTTTCGAGTCCTGATGGACGTGGCGCTGTTCACGCCGGCGCTGTTTCTGCTTATTTGACAGGGTGGAATGCTTTACCTTGCCGCCCGAAACAAACCCCTTCCCACCGGATCGGCCGTTGCAAGCCAGCGCCCTATAGACGCGGCGAAGCTTGAATTCTCCAGAGATCTGAGAAGGGCTGTGATTGTTGTCACAGAAACAGATGGAAGATCTTGTGGTAATATGCTAAGTGATGAGCAAGGCTAAGCCCATTGTATTACTGTTCGCCTTCCTCTTTGCAACGTTGGGAGGCTGCTTCGGACCGCTGATGGCGCGGCAGTCGATGTCCTGCTGCTCATCGATGCCTTGCCGTCCTGCACCCCGCTCGATGAGTTGCTGCACTGTCAATCTTCCCGGCGCCGCAAGCTATGTCCAACAGTCAGAAAAAGTCAGTGCGCCGACTCTTCCAAACGTGGTGGTTGCCGTGCTTTCACATTTGAGCGCGGCCCCCGTCGTGCTTTCTGCAGCGCTTCGTAACGTGGGCTTTCATTGCGATTCGCCGCCTGGCGGTCTTTATACCATCCATCATTCCTTCCTGATTTAGTCCCCTCCAAAAAAGCGTGAGCCTCTTCACGCTGTCGGGACCGTCTGTCTATCGCGTTTGATTTTCATAAGGAGGTCCGCTTATGTGGAGATTTGATCGTTTCGCATTAACTCTTTTTCTGTTATGGGAAATTCCTGGATTGCTGACCGTTGCGCCTTCCGGGTTACTGGCAGCGCAGAATTCGGGCGCAGCCGTGCAATGGCAATCGCCCGCACGGTTGCGCGGATTGCTGGGAGGCAAGCGCGGCGTTCTCATCATCGACGAGCGCGGGGTTGAATTCCGCCCGAGGAAAGCTGTACCGCTGCGCTGGTCCTACGAGGACATCCAGAGCTTCCACCTGACTGCACGTCGCTTGGACCTTGAATCCTACCAGAACCGAAGCTGGCATTTTCCCGGCGACCGCATATTCCATTTAGACTTGCAGGACACTGTTCCGCCGGAAGTGGCTGCGAAATTCGCCCGCCGCGTTCAAAAGCCGGCAAAGAACGCTTTGCCGGACCCGCACGCCGCCGCATTCTCTACTCTGTCCGCGCGCCACCGCACCTTCGGCGGAGGAACGAACGGCGTGCTGCGCTTCCGCCAGGGCGGGATCGATTACGTGACAACCAGCCGGCGCGGCAGCCGAAGTTGGCGGTGGTCCGACATCCAAACGATCGCCAACCCAGACCCGTATCACTTCCGCGTGCAAGGTTACCGCGAGACTTTCGAATTCGAACTCAAACAGCCTATGTCCCGCGAACTTTTCGACCGGCTTTGGGATGCCGTGTACGCCCGCGACTTAAAGGGCCTTGCGTACTCAGAAGGGAGGCGCCAGTGATAAGTTCCCTGCCACTTTCCCGGCTTAGAGCAGCGCAAAGACATTCATGGCGATTGCAACAACCTTGGGCCTCGGCACGCGCCTGGAGCATTCTCTTCGCCGCCGTATTGGCTTTTGTGCTTCAAGTTGGAAACGCGACTGGTGCCGATGCGCTGCAGTCCAACGGACCTGCGGCGCCAGGCCGGCCTGTGCCATCAGCCACGCCTTTGTCACAACTCGTTAGGGAAGCGGAGCAGAACAATCCTCAAATTCTGGCCGCCCGGCGGCAATGGCGGGCGGCCACGCAAGTCCCTTCACAGGTATCGACATTGCCGGACCCCGAGGTCATGGTGCAACAGATGTCTGCCGGGACTCCGCTTCTCTTCGATGGGTTCAATTCGGTCGAGATGACGTACCTCGGGTTTGGCATTTCGCAGAGCATCCCTTACCCGGGCAAGCTTCGACTGCGAGGAGAAATCGCCCGCCGCAGGGCTGACACGCTTCGCCAGCAAACCGAAGCCGTTCGTCGCAACGTTGTCCAGCAGTTGAAGTCTGCCTATTTTCGTCTCGCATACGTTCAGGAAACGCTTGCCATTCTCGACAAGGACGCAGGGCTGCTGGACCAGGTCGAAAAAATAGCCGAGGCGCGATATCGCGTGGGCCAGGGCAATCAGCAGGACGTGCTGAAGGCACAACTGGAAAAGACCAGGCTGCTGACGCAGGCCACCCAGTACCGCCAGCAGTGGGACAGCCTTGAGGCGCAACTGAAGCAGATTCTCAACCGGCCGCAGGATTCCCCGGACATCACGCCGGAAAAGCTGGCAGAGACTCCATTACCTTTCAGCGCTGACGACCTTCTTTCCGCCGTGCGCACGGGCAATCCGGACGTCGGAGCGCAGCATGAGATGGTGCAGGACCGCAGCCTTCAGGTGGAGTTGGCGCGCAAGGATTTTTATCCCGACTTCAACGTTCAGTACATGTATGAACATACCGGCCCGCGTTTCCCGGAACGCTATTCGCTCAGCTTCGGGATGAGCCTTCCGATTCATCGAAGCCGGCGGCAGCGCCCGGAAGTGGCGGAGGCAGCCGAACAATTGAACAGCGCGCGGCGTGCCTATGAAGCGCAGGTTCAGCAGACGTATTTCGAAGTACGGGACCAATACCTCGTGGCTGATTCCGATTCCAAAGTTCTCAAGATTTACCGCGAAGGCTTGATCCCGCAGGCTGCCGCCACTTTTCGCGCGGGCCTCGCGGCTTACCAGTCAGCTCAGGAGGACTTCCAAACGCTGCTCGATTCGTTTCTCGATGTTCTGAATCTCGACATTGAGTATTGGCGCACTCTGGCAGAGCACGAAACTGCACTGGCGAGGCTTCAACAACTGACCGGGGTCCAGATTCCCTGACGAAGGCCACCAGGAAGAGAGGAAATTGCCATGAAGGATTATCGCAAAGCATTCCAGATCACACTCGCGCTGAGCATTGTGCTCGCGGCAACGGCGGTTTTCTTCGGTTGGCGCTACGCTGCACAGCAGCGGCATACGGCAGTCTCAGGTACGATGATTTCAGCCGCTGCTTCTGCCGCTCAACCTTCTACGCCCGAAAGCACGCCTGCGCCCGCCAGCACTCCGCTTGCGCCGCTGCAACTTTCGCCTCAGCGCCTGCAAAGCATCGGGGTCACGAGCGGCGATGTGGAAGTCAGGGAACTCACGAATGAAATCCGTGCCGTGGGCAACGTGGCGGTGGACGAGCGCCGGCAGGCTTACGTGCAGACGCGATTTTCCGGCTGGATCACTAAAGTTTACGCCGACGCCACCTATCAATTCGTCCGGAAAGGGCAGCCGCTGTTTTCGATCTACAGCCCGCAACTCGTGACGACGGAGCAGGAATATCTGCTCGCCAGACAGAACACTGTGCTGCTGGCGCAAAGCACTGTTCCGGGTGTTGCGTCGGGCGCTGATTCGCTGCTGACGGCGGCCCGGGAGCGCCTGCAGCAATGGGAAATTCCAGCACGCGAAATCCAGAAGCTTGAGAAAACGGGCAAGGCGCAGCGCGAGCTTGAGATCGATTCGCCCGTTTCGGGATATATCACTGAGCGCAATGCATTGCCGAACCTTTACGTCCAGCCGGACACAAGGCTTTACACTATCGCCGATCTTTCGACCGTCTGGGTTTATGCAGAAGTCTTCCAGAGCGACGTCGGCCAGGTCCGTCCCGGAGACCCTGCCACTGTGACCACGGATGCGTACCCTGGCCGCACGTTTTACGGCCGTGTGGATTTCATCTATCCGGAAGTCAACATGGAAACGCGGACAACCAGGGTGCGGCTGGAGTTCCGCAATCCGGACCTGAAGCTCACGCCGGGCATGTTTGTCAATGTGGACCTGAAGATTCCGCTGGGCCGTCGCCTCGCGATTCCGGCCACAGGCGTGTTTCACACGGGCACTCGCAATGTTGTCTTTATCGATCACGGCGGTGGTTATCTCGAACCCCGCGACGTTACCCTTGGCCCGCGCGCCGGCGATTACTACAGCGTGCTGAAAGGTCTGAAGCCCGGCGAGCGAATTGTGACTTCTGCAAACTTCCTGATCGATTCCGAAAGCCAGCTTCAGGCGGCGCTGGGATCTTTCATGCCACCTCCGCCGGGTGCTGGTGTCGCTGCCTCAATGAACGCAGGCCGCGCACAGGCCAACATGGAATTCACAACGTCACCCTCTCCTCCGAGAAAGGGGCCGATCGCTGTCCGGGTCCGGCTCACGGGCGCGGACGGCAAGCCCATCGAAGGCGCCGAAGTGAAAGTCCGGTTCTTCATGCCGGCGATGCCGGCCATGGGAATGTCCGCGATGCAGACGCTGCTCACGCTTGTCGATCGTGGAGGGGGCTTCTACGAAGGCAGCGGCCAACTCCAAAGCGGCGGCACATGGCAGGTAACGATATCCGCTCAGAAGAACGGGCAGACTATCGTGACCAAACAATTGAGCGTAACCGCGGAAGGAGGGATGTGACGTGATCAGCCGCCTGATTGACTGGTGCGCGCGCAACCGCTTCCTGGTTTTCACGGCAGTTTTCCTGCTGGTTCTCGCAGGAATCTGGTCGATGAAGAACATTTCGCTCGATGCGCTGCCCGACATTTCCGATGTCCAGGTGATCATCCACACGCCATGGGCCGGCGAACCTCCAAACATTATCGAGGACCAGGTAACTTATCCCATTGTCACGACCATGCTCGCGGCCCCGCGCGTGAAGAACGTCCGCGCCGAGACCATGTTCGGCGACTCCTACGTATACGTCGTCTTTCAGGATGGTACAGACCTGTACTGGGCGCGTTCGCGCGTGCTCGAGTATCTCCAGCAACTGCAAGGTCGGTTGCCTCCTGGAGTTAATCCCGTGCTGGGACCCGACGCTACAGGCGCGGGCTGGGTCTATCAATATGTCCTCGTTGACCACAGCCACAAGATGAGCCTCGCCGATCTCCGCAGTCTTCAGGAC
The DNA here is from genome assembly GCA_035652895.1 of Terriglobia bacterium. Taxonomy (GTDB): domain Bacteria; phylum Acidobacteriota; class Terriglobia; order UBA7540; family UBA7540; genus SCRD01. The sequence continues at coordinate 63,421 of DASRCX010000055.1, read as the reverse complement.
TGGTACATCCGCTACCAGTTGGAAACCGTACCCGGCGTGGCGGAGGTGGCCACGATTGGCGGATTTGTGCGGCAGTACCAGGTGCAGCTTGATCCGACCAGGCTCCAGGCCTTCAACATTCCGCTCTCCACGGTCATCGATCGAGTCCGCCAAAGCACGAACGAAGTCGGCGGACGCCTGCTTGAACTTGGAGGAGCGGAATATATGGTCCGCGGCCTCGGATATTTCAAATCTCTCAGGGACCTCGCCGATATCCCCGTCGGAACTCACAACGGCGTGCCCGTGCTGGTCAGCGATCTCGGGTCTGTTTCGTTCGGGCCGGACATCCGGCGTGGGGCCGTTGACTGGAACGGGGACGGGGAGACCGTGGGCGGCATCGTCGTGATGCGCTTTGGGCAGAACGCGCTGAATGTGATCAACGGTGTAAAGAAGAAAATCGCGGAGATCAAGTCTTCACTCCCGCCCGGCGTCGAAATTGTCCCCGCTTACGACCGCGAGGAACTGATCCACAAATCCATCGAAACACTGCAACACGATCTTCTCGAAGAGGCCGTCATCGTCAGCCTCGTGATCATCATCTTTCTCCTCCACTTTCGCTCGGCGCTTATTCCCATCCTGACTCTGCCCATCGCCGTCATCGCGTCCTTTATTCCGATGTATTACTTCCATATCACTGCCAACATCATGTCGCTTGGCGGCCTGGCGCTGGCTATCGGCGTTCTTGTGGACGCAGCCATTGTCATGGTGGAGAACGGATATCGCGTTCTTTCCGAACGCCAGGAAGCGCCGATGGGGCAGTCGCCTCAGGACTCTCCGGGACTGGAAACCAGGAACGCAGGAGAGGCGCAGATCCGGGGAGGAGCTTCATCGGTCATCAGTCGCGCGGAGCGTCGCAAGCTCCTGATGGGTGCCGCCAGGCAGGTCGGGCCGCCCATTTTCTTTTCGCTCATCATCATCGTGGTTTCGTTCCTCCCGGTATTTCTGCTGGAGGCGCAGGAAGGCAGAATGTTCCGACCTCTTGCCTGGACCAAGACCCTGGCGATGGGATTTTCATCGGTCCTTGCAATCACTCTTGTGCCGGTGCTGATGCTGATTTTCATCCGCGGCAGATTGAAGCCGGAATCTACAAATCCCATCTCGCGGTTTACGCAGGCCATTTATCTGCCGGTCCTTCGATGGTGTCTGCGGCACCGCGTTATTACGCTGGTTGCAAACCTTCTCTTCTTCGCAGTCACCATCCCGCTGGCGTTCCGCATCGGCAGTCAGTTTATGCCACCTTTCTACGAAGGCGACGCGCTGTACATGCCAACGGCTTATCCGGGGCTTTCCATCACGCAGGCGTCCACCCTGATGCAGGAACAGGACCGAATCATCAAGTCGTTCCCGGAGGTTGAAAGCGTGATGGGAGCCGTGGGCCGGTCTGACAGCGCGACCGACAACGCTCCGCTCTCCATGTTCGACACGACGATCATGTTGAAGCCCAGATCGGAATGGCCGCGAGGCATGACGTATTCAGGGCTGATCCAGGAAATGGACCAAAAGCTCCAATTCCCGGGTCTCACGAACACCTGGACCATGCCGATTCAGAACCGGCTGGACATGGAACTGACGGGCATTAAAACGCCCGTGGGATTGAAGGTTCAGGGGCCGTCCGTTCAGGATATCCAGAGTGCGGGCGAAAAGATTGAGAATCTCCTTTCAGAACTTGAGGGCGTGCGCTCGGTCTTCGCGGAGCGTGTTGCGCAAGGCTTTTACGTCAACATCCAGACCAATCGTGAAGAAGCCGCCCGTTACGGCCTGACGGTAGCGGATGTGCAGCGCGCGGTGACGTCTGGAATTGGTGGGGAAAACATCGCGGTCAATATTGAAGGCCGCGAACGGTATCCCGTGAATGTCCGCTACAATCGCGACTTCCGCGACAATCTGGATGAACTCGGCCGCGTGCTGCTGGCGACGCCCACCGGCGCACAGGTTCCAATCAATGAAGTTGCAACGATCTCCTATTCGCGCGGACCTGCAATGATCCGCGACGAGGACGCACAGTTGACCGGCTACGTCTTTGTGGACTTAAGCACAAGCAACTATGGCGGGTTCGTGAACAGGGCTGACGCGGTGCTGCAGCAGAAACTCCACCTTCCCCCGGGCACTTCGTATCACTGGTCCGGCGAGTATGAATTTGAGCTTCGCGCGAAGAAGCGACTTGAATTGATCATCCCTCTCGTGTTCTTCGTGATATTCCTGTTGCTCTATATGGTTTTCCGCTCGGCCGCTGAAGCCTTCGTGTTGATCCTCCCCACGTTTTATGCCTTGACCGGCGGCCTGATTCTGCAATGGCTCCTCGGCTACGAATTCAGCGTTGCGGTCTGGGTAGGTTACATTGCGCTGTTTGGCATAGCCATCGAGACCGGAGTGGTGATGGTCGTCTATCTGCATGAGGCGCTCGACAAACACCTTACTTCCGGAACGCCGGTCGCGCATGAGGATATTGAAGCGGCGGTGATGGAAGGGGCCGTCATGCGGCTCAGACCCAAACTGATGACCGTCTGCGTCGTCCTAGCAAGCTTGATACCGATCCTGTGGGAAACGGGGGTCGGCTCCGATGTTATGAAGCCGATCGCAGCACCCATTGTCGGCGGGATGGTGACATCGACGATTCACGTTCTGATTCTCGTGCCGGTGTTCTTCGCCATGATGAAGGAACGCGCACTTCGTCGTGGAACACTGCACGCATCGCAAAATAGCGATGAAAAGAGAGACTGACGAAGGCGCAAGTTCCGAGCAGAGCCAGCGGGCTGAACAATTTGCGGGGCAGGAACTTGTCTCCCGGTCTTTGTTCAGTGGCAAAATCCGGCGTGATAGAATAAAAGCCAACGAAGGGGGAAGCGGTGCGGGGGAAGCGGCTATCAATTATCGTCCTGGTCGCTGCGATGGTCATCGCCGTCGGATTCCTGATCCACCGCGTGACAAGTTCAACGCAGCCGGCCGATTGCCAGATCTGCGGCCGCATGATCTCCAAGCAGACCGAATTCAGAATCGAGACGACCCACGGAACCATTTATGCCTGCTGCCCTCGTTGCGCGATGCACCACATCATCAACCACCCGGGGGACGCTCGTGCCGAATGGGCCACCGACTTCACCAGCGGGAAGTTGATTCCCGCCGGGTCCGCTTACTATGACGAGGGTGGTGACGTCCAATACTGCACCCGCCACGATCCGGCCATGGAGCGCGCACCCGACCAGGGAGTGAAGGTGCGCGTTTACGACCGCTGCTTGCCCGTGCTGGTGGCTTTTGCGAGCAAGGAAGATGCCGAAGCTTACGAACACCAGCACGGCGGCCGCGTCGTTACCTTCCAGCAGGCGCTTGAAGACACGCGAACCCATTAAGCTGCTCCCGCTGCTGTCGGCATCGCAATCATTTGCGACAACTTCGATTCGGCAGGGGTTCCCGCAGGTGCCGGACGATCATCCGCAAGCGTGTGCTATGATTTCGCATTTGCAGCCCACATGCAGCCAGACCCCTTGCATCTGAGGTTCACATGCCGAGAATCCAATCGATCGAAGCACGCACGATCTCAATTCCTCTTGAAGCTGTGACGGCATTTGCCACGCGCAAAGTCGCGGCGCGCCATTTCACGCTCGTTCGCCTGCGAACCGACGAAGGAGTCGAAGGCATTGGCTTCTGCTACGTGGGCAACGCCGCCGGGAGAATCGCTACGCTCGCGGTGCGCGAACTGCTGGCGCCCGTGCTGATCGATCAGGACCCTTACGAAGTCGAGCGACTCTGGGATTCGATGTACCAGGAGTCGCTGCTGCACGGCCGGTGCGGCTCTGTGATGCGCGCGATCAGTGCGCTGGATATCGCGCTCTGGGACCGCAACGCCCGCGCCGCCGGGCTTCCGCTTTACCAGTTTCTCGGCTGTGCGCGCACGGAGAAAGTGCCAGCCTACGCCAGCGGCGGTTACTATCTCGAAGGCAAAACGCCTGCCCTGCTTGCCGATGAGATGCGGAGCTATGTCGAGGCCGGTTATCGCGCTGTGAAAATGAAGGTCGGCCGGCTTGATCCCGCGCAGGAGGAAGAGAGAATCGAAGCCGTACGCAACGCCATTGGCGCGGACGCTCTTCTCATGCTCGACGCCAACAACGCCTGGCGCGATCTGCCCACCGCTCTCGAGTACATGCGCTGCTACGAGCCGTACGAACCTTACTGGATCGAAGAGCCGTTCAGCCCCGATGATATTGACAATCACGCGCGCCTCGCACAGCGCACCGCTGTTGCGGTTGTGACGGGAGAGATTGAAGCAGGCCGCTGGCGGTTCAAAGAACTGCTGGAAAAAGAAGCGGCCGCCATCCTCCAGGCCGACGCGGCGGTGTGCGGCGGCATTACCGAATTCCGGCGCATCGCCCAGACGGCCGCAAGCTATGGCGTCACGCTCTGTCCGCACTGGTGGCACGATCTCCACGCGCACCTCGTAGCCGCCACGCCCAACGCAGCCTATGTCGAATTCTTCCCCGACGACCGTGTGTTCAACTTCCGCCGCATCATTGACCGGCAGTTGGAATTTCGCGACGGCGGCCTCGTGCTTCCCACGACCCCCGGCCTCGGCTTCAATTTCGTCGAGTCTCAAGTCAGCCGCTACGCTCTGGATGAGTGGGCGTAAGAGTTTCCATTAATTTTCCAGGTTGAAGAGGGGATTGACGCGGACGTGGTTCTTCCGCAAGCTGCCCTTTACACTGAAGTATTTCCGGCCGCAGATCGGCAGGATCAATTCGTCAGAGCGGGTCTGGGGCCAGGTGGGAGTAGAACTAAAGTTACATTGTCAGCTTGATGACCTCGCGATACGATGAATTGTCATTCTTACAGAAACGCGCCTGGGGAGGGGCGTTCGGAATGGCCATGCTTATCGAGTTTCTGGCGTTGATCAGCATGATCTTTCTTGTTTTCTATTCTCGGCTGATTGGCAGGAAGCTCGCGAAGCGGAAAAAGCAATTAATTCCTGTCGCCGTTTTCCGCCCGGCTTCCCGGCGCTCGGTGACGCGATCCGAGTGGAAAAGAGGCCGGTACTGATTGACAGGTTCAGGGGATTCGAAGGCCGGCGTCCTGTTGGGGCGAACCGGGCTTGGATTTCAAAAGGAGAAACGCCGCTGATATCCAGTTTCGACCCTGAATTCAATCCCGAGGGTGGGTTTTATGACTGACAACTCAACACAACGGAAAGTTCTGGCCGTTGGAGATGAAGCGGCCATCAAGAACCTTCTGACTCTTGTGAAAAAGCTCGACAGCAAGCGGATCGTGGCCGGAAACTGGGGAGTTGATTTATCGACGATCAGCCGCAAGGCGTTCGAGTCTGCGATCCTGGACATGAGGTGTTCGAAACGGCGCCCTGCCGCCAGGGGCTATGGCTTCGGCGAGATGTGGCCGAGTATGGTGGGAAGGGTCCTGGTGATCAACCTGGAAGTTAATGACCGCAAAACCATGGAAATGGTCGAGCGCTTTATCTATCACAGACATTCACTCGGCGGGCTTTGGTTTGAATTTGTGAGCTTTCTGCGAACTCTGATCGGCCGCTCGCCCTGGCCGAACCAAATTTAATTTCATCTGTACAGAATCTGCTTCAAGGACCCACAAACGTCCGTCACGGCACATCTTAATGATGCCAGACGAACTTGCAGGCCCCCGGCCGCTTCGGTTTCAACTCCGATTCGGGAGGGCTGGTCGTAATCCGCGACGGAGAATTCTCGTCTAACAGGGCGCTGAAAAACAGATTCTACGATGGTCATCACGGGCGCAGTGAACGATCCCAGCATTTATTTTCAGAGAAATACAGAGATGCTTCGTCTGGCTCAGCATGACAATTTGGCTCTTTTCAGCAACCTAATAAGAGTGAATTTTTGTAGTTTACTTCAAATTGATGGCGGAATCCCGGTTTCACAGCAGAGCTTTTATCGGACTCGTTTGCTCGCTGCAAGCAGAGCCCGAGCGGCGCCGAAAAGCGCCTGGACGTTTTCGTATTAGCTGAGGAAAAGGCTGTAGGTAAGCACGGCGAGAACGATGGTGGTGAAGAGGGTGTACTTCCAGTTTTTGAGGACCGCCAGGAAATACACTACCGAGGCGGCCACACGAACAAAAGGCGTCAGCATCAGGGTGATGATGCCGAGATTGACCAGCAGGCGTGGCCGGACGGCACCGTTGATGGCCAGTCGCACTTCGTTAGCGACAAACTCAAAGAGGTTCATACCGGTGATGCGGTAATTGAGTTCGAGCCGTCCCGTGCGAAGCCAGGTCCAGAGAAGCCCGGCGGCCACAAGCACGAGGCTGAGCAGGACTCCAACCTGAAGGATGTAACCGATCAGGGTATCCATTTTCTCCTGGCGCGCCGCTTCGGGCGTGAGCGGCGCCTCGACAAAGGCTTTGTGTGGATCCATTACACGCCTCTTATCCCGCGGATGATCATTTCAACGGCCAGCACCAGCAGAACGATCAGAAAGAAGCGGCGGACGGCCAGGTTTGTCAGCCGGACCAGCAGCCTCGTCCCAATGAATGCGCCCAGGACCACGCCGAGAATCACCGGCGCAGCCAGACCCGGATTAATCATGCCGGCGACGAGGTAAACACTGGTGCCCGCAAGCGCTGTCACGCCGATGATCAGGTTGCTGGTGGTCGTGGAAACTTTGGGCGGCAGTCCCATGATCAGGTCGTGGATCAGGACCTTAACCGCGCCCGCCCCGATCCCAAGCAGCCCGGCAATCATGCCTGCGCCAAACATTGCCGGCGCCCCAAAATACGCGCGGCGTGCCTTGTAATGCACAACGCGGCCCAGCGCGTAATCGGGATAGCTGCCCTCGAGTTCCAGCCATCGGGTAAACGCGTCCTGTTCGCCGGCATGATACGTTTCCTCGCCGGCGAAGAGCAATGCGGCCCAGGAACCGAGCAGGACCGCGCCGAACGCAATGTAGAGCGGTTTGGTCGAGGAAACGATCGTGATGCTTGCGCCCGCCAGCGCCCCGACGATGGTGAACATCTCAAGGAACATGCCGACCTTGAGGTTCGTGATGTGATCGCGCGTGTAAGCGGAAGCCGAACCGCTGGAAGTGGCGATCACTGAGAGGATGCTCACGGCGATCGCGTGCTTGATGTCAACTCCAAGAAATGTGAGCGCCGGAATGAGCACGATGCCGCCACCCATGCCGCTCATCGCGCCCACAAATCCCGCCACGACGGACACAAGGAATAAGATTGGGAATGAGACCATTGTAAGCGTTGCGTTTATCTTTAAATGCAGCCTGAATTAGAGCCGAAAACCTGTACCGGTGGCTTTATGCCGCCCGCCGTCATGCGCGGCGTCGTGTTGTGGCGAAGTAAACCTGCCTCCACGAATTTGTGTGAAAATCAGCGCCTCACGGCGAGTCATGCTCGCCGTGCATATGTATTTCAATCGATTCGCCGATCATAGATCGCCGCTGCGGTCGGCGGGCGCAGGTTTCCACCCAGGTTCCCGCGCCGACCAATTCCGGGACCGGCCAGCCGTCCCGGACGACCACGAATCGGCGCTGCCGGGCGAGTCCCTCTGGACCCATCCAGGACAGAGGGGCCCTGCGGTTATGTGAGGGCCCTCCATCACGTGCGGCACTCAACACCTTTGACGCAGACCGGATAAAAAGGCATGATAGCACATCACCGCCGAAGAAAACCGCGACGAGCAAGCCTCCACGAATGTCGCGGCGCCACAGGGAGACACCTAGCGCATGTTGGTCACTTTATAGACTGCTCCGTTTTTATCATAGGTAATCCATTCGCCGGTTTGTTTACCATTCTTAAAATGGCCCGTGCGCAATCGGGTCCCATCCTTCCGGAACCATTCCCAGTAGCCCTCGGGCACTCCGTTGACGGTAGTCCCCTTCGCCCAGATGCTGCCATCCTTGTGGCGTTTGACGTATTTTTCTTTTTGAGGTTTTTGGGTTGCGGCCATGGCTTCGAAAAGCTTAGCACATTTCCTTGAGCGTCAAGTTTCCATTTGACAGCCACGGAGAGCTTTGATAGCGTCCATCGCAATCCTGATCAGAAAAGGTGCCGTCGAATGCTTGCCGGCGGTCTCCGGATCATGTTCCAGGGTCAGCCCAATTCGCACGCGGTCGAAGTCATTCGAACGGGCCGAAATCATATTCCGACTCCCGCGCTTAAACCTGTGGGAGCAAATCAACCTTTGAGGAGCCTCCAATGGACAGAAGAGAGTATTTCAAACTTGGTGTTGCCGGGGCCGTGGGCACGGCGCTCTCGGCGCAGCCTCTCACTGCGCAGGAGCAGGAAGCGCGCGCCCGGCGCGGTCTTCCGACACCCATCATCAGGGATATGAAAGTGATTAACACGCAGCCGGCGGGCGTGCGCCTGACGGTCGTGAAAGTCCTCACCGATCAGGATGGCCTTTACGGTTACGGCTGCGCTACCTTCACGCAGCGGGCCGACCTGGTGGGTCCGGCAGTCGAAAAGTACCTGAAACCACTCCTCGTCGGCAAGCCCGCTGACCGCATCGAGGACACGTGGCAGGCCTGCTACAACAGTTCTTATTGGCGCAACGGCCCGGTGCTCAACAATGCCATCAGCGGAGTCGATCAGGCGCTGTGGGACATCAAGGGCCGCCAGGCCAACATGCCCGTCTATCAATTGCTGGGCGGCAAGGCGCGTGAGGCGGCGCTGACTTACGCCACGATCGGCGCCACGGATCCATCAGAAGCCGTTGATCGCGTTCGCGGAATGATGGCGAAAGGGTTCAAGGTGATCAAAGTGATGGTGGGCGTGCCGGGCATGTCGTCCTACGGACCCGGGAGCGGGCCGCCCCTGAAAGGATTGCACCCGGGGCCGGTGTGGGAGCCGGGACCCTACATGCGCCTCACGCGGCGCGTGCTCGAAGAATGCCGAAAGCAACTGGGCGAAGAAGTCGAACTGATCCACGACGTCCATGAGCGCGTCAGTCCGCACCAGGCCGTGCAGTTCGCCAAAGAACTCGAACCCATCCGCCTCTTTTACCTCGAAGATCCGCTTTCGCCCGAGCACATCGATTACTTCCGGCAGATTCGGCAGCAGTGCGCCACTTCCATTGCCATGGGAGAACTGTTCAATAATCCACACGAGTGGCACCCGCTCATCGCAGGTCGGCTGATTGATTATATTCGCGTTCATCTGTCGCAGGCTGGCGGACTCACGCCCGCGCGCAAGATCGCCATCCTTGCGGAACTCTATGGAGTAAAGACAGCGTGGCACGGCCCGGGCGACGTTTCTCCCGTGGGTCACACGGCGCAATTGCATCTGGACTTGGCGAGCAGCAACTTCGGCGTGCAGGAAGGCGGCGTCATCACGGGCCTCGAAGCGGAAATCTTCAAAGGCTGCGCGACCTATAAGGACGGCTACCTCTACGCCAGCGACGCGCCGGGGTGGGGAATCGAAGTGGATGAACAACTCGCAGCGAAACACCCCTTCCGCGACGGCCCTGACCATCTGAACGGCGGCTGGGGAATCGTCCGGCGATACGATGGGACGGTCATCAAACAGTGATGCCAGCGCCCGACGCTACGGCACGAGCTTGCGCGGTGCAGAGCGTGCGTGGGATTGAGGACAGATCGCTAAGGTTGGGGCGGCGATCATAGATCGCCGCTACAGAAGCAAGCATCACACGGCGGGGACGTGGTTTTTCAGTTGATAGACGGCGCGCACCGTGGACTCGTCTGTACTTTCGAATGTAAATCCGACCTTCGCAACCATGCGCTGCATTTCAGGATTTTCGCGCAGAATTGAAGCTTCCACAAAATCAAGTTGCTCGTCGGCGCTGATCTGAAGGAGGCGGTTCAGCAGTTCGGTACCGAGGCCCTTGCGCTGGTACGGGTCGCTGATAACGATGGCGACTTCGGCGCCGCGGGACCCGTGCAGCTTGCTGAGCCTGCCAACCCCGATGATCTGCTTCTCGCCGGTTGCAGGGTCCGTGTGTTCGGCCACCAGAGCCATTTCGCGGTCGTAATCGATAAAGCAGATGCGGGTGAGGCGCTCGTGTTCGATACGGCGGCTGAGTGAAAGCAGATGGAAGTAGCGCATGTAAACGCTGCGTTCGGAAAGCGTGTGGTGAAACTTCACCATCAGCGGCTCGTCCTCAGGACGGATGGGCCGGATGATGACAGGTGTGCCATCCTTCAGGTTCCACTTGTAACTGTATTGTGAGGGGTAGGGGCGAATGGCCAGCTTGGGCAACTGGTCTTCGCTTACGGCACGGCTGTGCAGCACCACGCGCGCGTCAAGAGCAATCATGCCCTCCGGGGAAACAAGGAGCGGGTTGATGTCAATTTCGCGGATGCGCCGCTGTTCAATTACAAGCTGGCTGAAGCGCACCAGCAGGCGCTCGAGCGCGGCCAGGTCAACCGGCTTCTGTCCGCGTACGCCTTTAAGCGCCGTCCAGATGCGCGTCTGTTCCATCATGCGCCGCGCGAGCGTCGTGTTGAGCGGCGGCAGCGCCAGCGCGCGGTCCCTGTAAACCTCGACCAGTTGCCCGCCGGACCCGAACATCAGCACCGGCCCGAATTGCGCGTCAAACGTGCTGCCCAGAATGATTTCATAGCCGTGGAACTGGATCATCGGTTGCACAGTGACGCCCAGGAAATTTCCCGGCCCCGTTTTTTCCAGTACCGAAGCTTCGATACTGCGGTACGCCTGCCGCACGGCCGCTTCGTCACTCAGGCGCAGTTGTACGCCGCCCACGTCTGTCTTGTGAGTGATGGTTTCGGACAGGAGCTTCAGCACTACGGGGTACCCCACCTTGCGCGCCATTTCGACCGCTTCATCTTCCGATTTCGCAGCGAATGTAGGAACCGTGGGGATGCCGTAGGCCGCGAGCAGCCGCTTCGACTCATATTCGTCAAGCAGCGTACGCCCCGCCTCCTGAGCGTGCTGAATGATCTCCTGGACCTCAGCGCGGTGGAACCCTTCTTCCTCGTTGCCCGCCACGAGCATAGGGGTTTCATAAAGGCCGCGCAGGTTATAACTGTACTGCCACATGTAATGGAACGTCCGCACGGCCGCATCGGGATAAGGAAAGTTAGGGATGTTGGAACGGTTCAGGATTTCCTGGCCGGCAAGCACCTCGACGCCGCCCATCCAGCTTGCAAGAATTGGCTTCCCATCGAGCCTGGCAAAGCGCTTCAATTTTTCAGCCGTTTCGGAAGGGTCGGTCATGGCCTGGGGAGCCAGAATCACCAGCAGCCCGTCGCTGTTGGGATCTTTCGACACGATTTCGACCGCTTTTGCGTAACGGTCCGGCTCCGCATCTCCCAGAATGTCCACAGGATTGTTGTGGCTCCAGTGCGGAGGAAGGATGCCGTTCAGCGACTCGATGGTCTCGTCAGAAAGCTGAGCAAGCTCGCCGCCGTGCAGCGCCAGGGCGTCGGTCGCCAGGACGCCGGGACCGCCGGCGTTGGTGACGATGGCGAGGCGCGGTCCTTTCGGGCGCGGCTGCTTGGCCAGGACTTCCGCCATGGAGAACAGATCGGCGATGCTTGAAACGCGCAGCACGCCGGAGCGCCGGAACGCCGCTTCCAGCACTTCGTCGCTCCCTGCCAGCGCGCCGGTGTGCGATGCCGCCGCGCGCGCCGCCGCCTCCGTGCGGCCCGCCTTGATGACGATGATGGGTTTTGAGAGCGCTACTTCCCGAGCGGCTGAGAGGAAAGCACGCGGGTCGCCGATCGACTCCATGTAGAGGATGATGCTCTGCGTGTTCGGATCGTCACCGAGATGGTCGATCAGGTCGCCCCATCCGACGTCCAGCATCGACCCGATGGAAACAAAGGCGCTGAAGCCGACGTGCTCATGCAGACTCCAGTCGAGAATGGCGGTGCAAAGCGCGCCGCTCTGGCTGACGAACGCCACATTGCCCGGCCGGGCGCACGTTCGCGCGAAGGTTGCATTGAGGCCGCTCAGAGGGCTCATCACGCCCAGGCAGTTGGGACCGATCAGGCGCGTCTTGCCCCGGCGAAGCTGCGCCATGATCTCCGCTTCCATCTGCGCGCCCGCAGGTCCGCATTCCTTGAAGCCCGCTGAAATCACCACCACGCCCTTGACGCCCGCATCGACGCATTCACCCACGATGCCGGGGACCGTGTGGGCAGGAGTGACAATCACGGCAAGGTCCGGCACTTCCGGCAGGTCCGCTACCCGGGGATAGGCCTTGATGCCCAGCACGTGGCTGCGCTTGGGGTTCACAGGATAAACCGTGCCGCCAAACGGACTGCTGATGAGGTTCCAAAGAAGCATGCGTCCCACGCTGGCCGGAGCTTCCGTAGCGCCAATGACGGCGACGCTGGCCGGCGTGAAAAAGACGTCGAGGGGATGGTAAGTCTGGCGATAAATGTCATGCGCGCGCTCGATGGTCTGCTTCGCAAATGGTTTCATTGGGTTCGCCATGGTCACTTCCCATTCTGATCTTTAATGGGGGGCAATTCAAGTACCGGACCCTGCGTCCATTGTTACCCCGCCGGAGGTTCTGCGCACGCGGACGCATTTGCCGAAGGACCGTGCCGCGCCGGCAAACACACCGCTCAGATATGCACGGCCAACACAGGGCTCGTCCCCAACTGGATCACGCGATGCGTCGTAGAGCCAAACAGGGCAAGGTCCACCGCACTGCGACCGCGCACTCCCATCACCACCAGGTCCGTTTCTGTTTCGAGCGCAATCTGAAGGATCTGCTGGTAGGGTTTGCCGATCCGCACGGCAGGGCGCACTTCGCACCAGTCGCGGGCATCGGCCGGCGCCAGTTCCCCAAGCCTCCGGGTGATCACCGCGACGCATTTTTGCAGGTCATCATCCGGGGGCACATCTTCCAGCACATGGAGCAGCGTCAATTCGGCGTTGTACTCCATGGCAAGCGACAGAGCGTAGGCCAGCGCACGGTTCGAATATTCGGAAAAATCCGTGCAGAACAGAATTTTCTTCAGCCGCACGGGATCCAGCGTGTCGCCCGGGCTGACAAAATCGTGGGCGGGCTTGCGGACTACAAGGACTGGACAATGGGCCTTGCGCAAGACCTTCTCAGTGGCCGATCCCATTGTCAGGCGGTCGAACCCGTGGCGGCCGTGAGTTCCCATAACGATCAGATCAACGCCCTGGCTTTCTGCGAACGCCAGGATGCACTCCGGAACGGTCCCGGTGTGCACATAACGCTCGACTTCAATGCCGCTGGAAGGGCGGGCCATCATCAGTTGGGAAAGCTTCTCTCTGGCCTGAGACTCCAGACCCCAGAAAGCCTCGTTGACGGCGTCCGGAAAAGCATAATAGGGATAAAGGGAAGTCAGCGGCTGGACCACGTGCTGCAAGAAAAGCTTTGCTCCATAATGCTGCGCGAGCGACAGAGCGTAATCGTAAGCCTTGGCGGAGTACTCGGAAAAATCCACGGGGCAGAGGATTTTTTCAATTCTGAGCATCTCGCCTTCCTCAATGCCGCCGCTTGGAGGAGCGAGTCCCCGTGTTGCTGGGGATGGCGGGTTTGCCCCTCCTGCCCAGAAGCAAATCCGCACTCCTCGCAGCTTTTCCTCCCAGCAAGTTATAAACTAGCAAAGGCACGATAAGTCCTCCGTGACCGTGATCATGTTGGAATGTGACCATGATCACCGAGCAGTTGTGGCCTTGAGTCGAGAATTAAAAGGGAGGGTCAGGACCGCATGGCTCTCGTGGCAAGCTCGTGCTGCTCCGTAAATTGTTCGGAGGGGCCTCCATTCCCCTGGTCCCGACCGCCTTGTGCAAGTGGTAAGGTCTTGCATTCCCCGGATCACCGGCTACGGCATGCTTTTTATTTGACCCGCCGCTTGAGGAGGAGAAAGGAGTGACCCATGGAAAAACCGAAAGTCATGGTAGCGCTGCGGGACTCCGAAACCTGTGAAAGCCTGACGACACTCGCATGTCAAATGGCGAGTCTTGAAGGAACCGGCGTGCTTGCCCTGCATGTGATTGAAGTGCCGGCCGGATTGCCGATCGACGTCTCGGATCCCATCTTTGAACGACCCGGCCAGCAGGTGCTGTCCCTGGCGCGGCAAACAGCGTCCAGCAAGTTCTCGATGAACATCACAACCAAAATGTTAAGAGCGCGCAGCGCTGGCGAAGCCATTGTGGGCGAGGCCAAAGATCAGGGAATCGATCTCCTGATCATTGGATACCGTCACGATCACGGACTTGCAGAACCCCTGCTGGGTTCAACAGTAAAGTACGTTACGCACCACGCTCCATGCAGAGTCCTGGTGCATGTGCCTCCGATCAGGGCGAAAGCAAAACCGGCGGTGGTGAGCGAAAAGAAAGCGGAGGAGGAGGCCGAAAGAAAGAAGAAAGAAGTTGCCTAGCCCAGCGATCTTGATCCCGGCAGCCCGATGAACTGAGGAAGAAGGTCAGGTGAAAGCTGGGGAGGCTGGGCGGCGCAAAGGGGGGTGTGTACATGCGGATATCCGTATGGGGTCTGGCGATGGCATTGGGGGTCCTCTGGGCAGCGTGTCTCCTTCTGGTGGGGGTGGTGAATCTTGCGATACCCTCCTACGGGGCCGCATTCCTCCAGGTAGTGAGCTCGATCTACCCAGGCTATCATAACTCACGCAATTTCCTGGACGTGCTGGTCGGCACAGGTTACGCACTGGTGGACGGCGCCATCGGGGGCATGGTGCTTGCGTGGCTCTACAATGCTTTTGCAGGCCGGTCAAAGCAAGCCGAAGGGCAATGAGACCGCCAACCGCGGGGCCTGGCCAGCGAAACTTCTGCGTGCTGACCTGGGGGCGGTCTCAGGGCTTGCACGATCACAAAGGGCACTTATCCTTCTCGCCGGTCCGACGCGGAGCGCAACAGGACGGCAGGCGAAGACCAGCATGCCTTGCCTCATCGAGTCCCATGAAAAGGACCCTTAAGCGCTGGTGGCTGCTTGCGGTGGGCTGGGCGTTTGTCGCGCTCGGCGTTGCGGGGCTGTTCCTTCCCTTCTTTCAGGGCATTCTGTTGTTGCTGATCGGTCTCTCGATTCTTTCCACGGAATATGCGTGGGCACACAAGGTCCTGCAAAAAATACGGCTGCGCTTTCCGGGTCTCAGCAGCCGATTCAATCAAGCTGGGGCTCGGGCCCGAGTATGGCTTAAGCGGATTGCCCGGTCGGGCTCGGGCAAAATGCAAGGTTGAAGCCCAAGGCTCGTTCCTTCAACACGGCTATCTTCCCCAACGTGCGTTTCTTTTCCACACAGGCCGGGCAAATGGTATCTTATGAGTTAGAAGTGTCCACCCAGGTCATGGGGCAAGGGTATGTTTGGGGTGGCAAATCCAAGGCGCATACTGCCGCACATTGCGGACCTGAGTTTGCGAGATGCGAGGGAAGCTTTTCCCTCAGGCATTTTGTTGTGTCTGCTGGACGTAAGCTGCGGAAGTCCGAATCCCGAGGTCCTTCCACACCGCCACGGCTTGATGAAAACCGCGACCGTTGAAACCCAAATCCATTTCGACTCGTCTAAGGAAACTAAGCGCGCAAACCAGTTCGACAGCTATGCTTTTCCAAAAGCGGTCCAGGGTCCTCTGAGCATGTCGGGATTCAACCTTAAAGAAGTCGTTGGGACTCACCGGCAGGCGCGGCAGATTGCATAAGAGGTAGTTCCGGCTATGGACTACGAGCGATATCAGGAAATGTCCGGATCCGGCACACGACTGGCCGAAGAGGCCCGGTCGGAGACCATACGGGAAGAAGCGCGGGCAATGTTCGAGCAATTCTTTGAATGCTCGCCGGACGCCGTTCTGGTGGTCAACTCCGAAGGCCTGATCACCCGTGTCAACAAACTGGCCGAGCAGATGTTTGGATACACGCGTGCCGAGTTGACGGGACAGCGGATCGAGTTGCTGGTGCCGGACCGCTTTCGGAAAGAACACGAAAAGGAGCGCGCCAATTATCAATCTCAACCGCATATGCGCCCCATGGGCGCGGGCCTCGAGTTGTTTGCAAAGCGCAAGGACGGCACCGAATTTCCCGTTGAAATCATGCTGAGCCCGCTGGAAACTCCCGAGGGCAAGGTCGTTCTAAGCGTCGTGCGCGACATCACACGGCGCAAGAACGCGGAGGACGCGCTGCGCACCAGCGAACAGCAGTTGCAGAGCATTCTCGACAATTCCACTACACTCATTTACGTCAAGGACCTCGAAGGCCGATACCTCCGCGTCAACCGCCGCATTGAAGAGCTTTATGAGATTCCCAAAGGCCAGATCGTAGGCAAAACAGATTTTGATCTTTTCCCGAAAGAGGTCGCGGAGACCCTTCGAGCGAATGACCAGAAGGTCCTGGAATCGTCGGCACCCATGGAGTTCGAGGAAGTAGTCTCCCACAAGGGCAGCATCCACACCTATATTTCAATCAAAGTGCCTCTCTTTGACGCGTGGGGTCGCCCCTATGCGGTGGCCGGCATTTCAACCGATATTACAGAGCGCAAGAGAGTCGAGGAGGCGTTGCTGCTGGAAATCAGCACCGTGCTGCTGTCTCACCTGGACGTTCGGGAACTTTTCACGGCGATCTCGGCGACTCTGCGCCGGATCATGCCCCATGAATATGGGTCGCTTGCTCTTTCCGAGCCGGAGAGCAGGGAACTTCGGCTGTTCTCTCTCGAGCAACCCCAAACAGAAGCCGCGCTGGGCAAGGAGATGCTCTCACCTGCGCAGCAGGCCCTTGCCAGCCGCGTCATGAATTCCCGCCAGCCGCTGGTCCTGAATGATCTTGAGAGCGCATCCTCAAAGTCCAAGGCCACCGACCGCCTGCTGGCGGAAGGAGTAAACTCCGCCTGCATCCTGCCTCTCGTCACGCGGGACCGTGTGCTCGGGACCCTCAATCTGGTCAGCCGCCGCAAAGGCGCCTTCGACCGTCAGAACGTCGAGTTGCTCCGGCAGATGGCGGGTCACGTTGCCATTGCTCTTGATAATGCCCTGACCTATCGGAAAGTCGCGGAATTGAAAGAGCGCCTGGCTGAAGAGAAACTGTATCTCGAAGAAGAGCTCCGCACCGAATATCACTTTGAAGAAATCATCGGCGAAAGTCCGGCCCTGAAGCGCATCCTGAAGCAGGTGGAATCCGTGGGCCCCACAAACGCCACCGTGCTGATTCTGGGCGAGACCGGCACAGGGAAAGAATTGATTGCGCGGGCCATCCACGACCTGAGCCCGCGGCGCGGCCGCACGTTCGTCAAACTGAACTGCGCGGCCATTCCCACGGGGCTGCTTGAAAGCGAGCTTTTCGGGCACGAAAAAGGTGCGTTCACCGGTGCCATCGCGCAAAAGATTGGACGGCTTGAACTGGCCAACGGGGGAACGCTTTTCCTGGACGAAGTCGGCGACATTCCGCTTGAACTCCAGCCCAAACTCCTGCGGGCGCTTCAGGAAAAAGAATTTGAAAGACTGGGAAGCAACCGGACGATACCCGTTGACGTTCGGCTGATCGCGGCAACTAATCGCGACCTGGCGAAAATGGTCGCCAACCGCGAGTTCCGCAGCGACCTGTATTACCGTCTCAAAGTTTTCCCCATCACGGTGCCTCCGCTGCGGGAGCGTGCAGAGGACATTCCCATCCTTGCCCGCTACTTTGCCCAGAAACACGCAGAAAGAATGCACAGGCGGATCGAAACTATTCCCGAGGAGACCATGGAAGCCCTGATGAAGTGGCACTGGCCGGGGAACGTGCGCGAGCTTGAGAATATCATCGAGCGCGCCGTCATCCTGTCTCCGGGTCCCGTGTTGCGGGTTCCCCTTGCTGAGCTGACGCTGCCCGAAGCTGAAAACGGCGACGGTGATCCCTCCGGCACTCTCGAGGACGCGGAGCGCGAACACATCATCCGCATCCTCCGCGAAACGCGGGGCGTTATCGGCGGTCCTAACGGCGCAGCCGCACGCTTGGGTCTGAAACGGACGACGCTGAATTCCAAAATGCGGAAACTGGGAATTACGCGGGAAGAGATCGGCAAGCATCTTCCCATGTGACGATATTCCGTCACCTGATGACAGGCCGCCAGCAGGCAACGAGGGAAGGCCAACCTTACACAATCCGCAATTTCTGACAACCCGTTGATTCTAAAGATTAATTTCTAACGATCAAAATTCCTGGATTTGGAACCCCGAATGCGTTGGTGACCTCCGTAGCGGTGACCCGGAGCCAGCACGGGCTGGCGGGCGAAGAGGTTATTCGGAGGAGCCAACCAAAATGGTGGAACAAATCAGTGCCCTGGTGGTTTGCAACAGCGGCGAAGCATTTGGTGAATTAACGCGCGCCCTTGAATCGCTGGGCATTGCGGTCACACATGCTCGCAATAGCCATGAGGCCTCACGACTGTTGAAAAGTCAAATGGGGATTGATGTCGTTTTCGCAGGAAGCGATTTACCAGACGGCGGCTGGGCTGACGTGCTCGGACTGGCGCAGCAAATCAGGAATTACTTGCCGGTCATCGTGGTTTCCAGGATCGTAGATGTTGGGCTTTATATCGAGACGATAGGCCGTGGCGCTTTTGATTTTGTCACCCCTCCGTTTCTTACTTCCGAACTGGCCCATGTTATTCGCTCCGCGATTTATAAGAAACTTGTCAGCGTGAAGCAGGACATGACTGCGCGGCCGGCAGTATGAAATTGGGAGAATACGTCGAGAAAGCGGCGGGACGCTGTAGCAGCCGGAAAGCCGCATGGCAGGACGCAAGGAATCGCCGATGGCGCCATGCGAGACCAGCGCGAGACGCCAACCGGCAAATCCAGCCTTGCCGTGGGTGCCAGAAGCCATAGGACCAATCGAATTCATTTAATTTGTCATAGGACGGTGAAGGATGCTTAAGATAACATTTCAGGACACCCCGGAAAGCACGACCTTCAAGCTTGAAGGCAAGCTTGCCGGGCCATGGGTGGAAGAACTCGCACGCTGCTGGGCGGAGCATTTACCTCAGGCTTCGGCCCATGTCATAATAGATTTACGGGACGTCACATACATCGACCCGGAAGGGAAAAGGCTGCTGGCTCGGATGGGAGATAAGGGTGTTTTATTCGAAGGTACGCACTTGATGACCAAGTACGTGATCGAAGAAATCAAGCGCGCGGGGGTGCGATCAGGAAAGAACGGAGGTTGAGATGCGGTCGCCATACGGACTGGAGTTGGTTGAAGACTGCCAGACTTGTACGAACAAGGCGGAAGGCTTCTTCTGCGACCTCTCTCCGGAAGGATTGAAGGCGTTTGAGGCGATCAAGTACACAACCGCATATCCCGCCGGAGCTGTGCTGTTTGTGGAGGGACAAACAGCACAGGGCGTGTTTCTGCTTTGCAAAGGCCGCGTGAAGCTGTCAATGACCTCGAGCGAGGGCAAGACGCTGATTTTGCGGATCGTCAAGCCGGGAGAAATCCTGGGTCTGCACGCTGCCGTCTCTGACACCGCATACCAGGCTACGGCCGAGACCCTAGAACCCT
The DNA here is from genome assembly GCA_035652895.1 of Terriglobia bacterium. GTDB lineage: Bacteria > Acidobacteriota > Terriglobia > UBA7540 > UBA7540 > SCRD01. The sequence continues at coordinate 43,956 of DASRCX010000055.1, read as the reverse complement.
GCCAGGTTAATTTCATCAAACGCGACGACTTTTTACGCCTGCTCCGTGAGCACGGAGACGCCTCCATCCACGCCGCACAGCAATTGAGCGGAAGCTACCAGGCGGCATGCGAACAGGTGCGTTCACTCGGCCTTTCGCAATCGGCGCCGGAAAAGCTGGCGCGCTTTCTGCTTGAATGGTCCGCCAAGGGGCAGCCCACCAAGCAGGGCATCCGCGTCAAGCTGACCCTTACCCACGAGGAAATCGGCCAGATCATCGGTACATCGCGCGAGACTGTCACTCGAACGCTCGGCGAGTTTAAAGCCAAACACCTCGCCGAACTTAAAGGGTCGACCCTCGTGATTCAGAACAAGGCTGCGCTCGAAGCCTTCCTGGGTTGAAATTCCCCTGGAAGAAAAGTCCACCCCGAGCCGCACAATTATCGAATTTTGCAAGGACTGGTGTGATGCAGGATCCTGGACTTTCAAGTGAGGAACGCTGCGCCGGAGCGGAATGCCCTCCGGTGACGGCGATCACAAACAGGAGTGACGCGCCTCACAGCAACGCCAAACTCGGGAATCTATATTGTAATTAACATACCGCCCGGGAATCCGCCCCAGCGGCCGACGATTTGCCCCACGCGCCGTTCGATTCCCGGGCTTACCTCTTTTTAGGGCGTATAAAACCAAGCATACACCCAACGACCATGCGCAGTAAAAGGTCGCGCGGCTGTTTACTTTGAGCCGCGACTGCATCCCTGTCTCCCCGGAGCGCACCTCCACCACGGGCCATCGAGACAACATCATCCGCCAGACGGATTCACGGGGCTGCGACCGCGCGTGCCTCGCTCAAATTTAATTAGCTGTCATCTCGTTTGATTTGCAGCATCCACGCAGAGAATCTAACTCACACGCGCTTGTGAATAGCCGCACTGCTCAGCGTGACTGTCATCACTGTGCGCAGCACTTCGGTGCGGATAGACTCTCATCAGGTTGAGGGAAATTTGATGAAAACAACCCCGCATACAACCGTCGCGAATCCCGGCGCATGCAGGCATCGGAGCCAGTTGCCGGATGGCGCTCTCGCAGCCCTGCATACGATCCAAACGACGAAGGTATTTCCGACCGGTCACGAATTTTTCCTCGAGGGCCAGCCTCCGCACGGGATCTACATACTTTACAGCGGCCGCGTAGAACTCTCCGTGACGGACAGCCATGGCCGGCAAATGGTTTTGGGAACAGCATTGCCGGGGGACGTTCTGGGATTAAGCGCTGTTATCTCCGGCACGCACTATGAAGAAACGGCGGTGGCCGCAATCCCCAGCCAGATTGGTTTTGTGAAGAGCCAGGATTTTCTTCGCTTTCTCAGCCGCTATCCCGAAGCCAGCTTCTGGGTCGTCCAGTTGCTGAGCGAGCGCGTAACGACCACTCTCGCCCAACTCTCCTGCATCAGGGAATTGCCCGCCCGCAGCATGCGGATTTAGCAAAGAAAGAAATCATTCCACGGTGAGAGTTTCGCCGGCGACGTGGAAGAGTTCCGCGTGTCAGGCATGCGGCGGGAGACCGTTAATAGTGGCCTTCTTCCAGCCGCACCTTGCCGTGGAAAACCCGGTGCACGTAAGTGCTGTAAACGATCACGCCGATCATTCCCACGGCGTTGGCGATCAGCGAAACACGCAGCGCGTGCGGCGATGACGCGGCGTTATAAATGTTCAGGCTGTAGGCGGGATTGAGTGTCGAAGGAAGCAGATTCGGAAAGACCGTTAATGCTGCGGTTATCATCAGCGCCACGATGACCAGCGTCGAGGCGCGAAATGCCGAGTTGCTGCGGTCCTCCCTGCGGGAGAGAAATCCCCAAACAAGGCCAATAAGCATCACCAGAGGCGCACCCCACGCAGCCGGATGCAAGAGGAAGGTCCGCGGTCTTCCCGCCAGCGTCAGAAACGTGGCGACAGTCACAACAATCACCATCACGACTACCGCCCACCAGAGCGCGCGCGACCACCGCACGGCCCGTTCAAACAACGCACCTTCAGTCTTGACCCGCAGGTAATTTGTCCCGTGCCAGGCAAGAAGCACGGTGCTCAAAATTCCGGTGAGCAGCGAATAGGGGTTCAGCAACAGAGCGAACGTTCCCTGGAAATAACCATCCGGACCGATTGGCAGCCCGCGCACGACATTCCCCAGGGCGACGCCCAGCAAAAGCGCCAGCAGAAGGCTGCCGAACCAGAACCCCGAGTCCCACAGGGCGCGCCACAAGGGGTCTTTCACCTGGCTGCGGAATTCGATGGAAACCCCGCGCAAGATCAGCAGCCACAGCACCACCATCAGCGCCAGATAAAAGCCGCTGAAGCCCGCGGCGTAAACGCGCGGAAACGAAACGACCATCATGCCGCCGGCAGCCAACAGCCAGACCTCATTGCCGTTCCAGACAGGGCCGATCGCGTTGAGCGCCATCCGCCGCTGGTCATCTCCCTTGGCGATCCAGAGCGACACAGCGCCTACTCCCAAGTCATAACCGTCGAGCACGGCATAGGCCGTCAGCATGGCCCCGAGCACCCAAAACCAGGTTATGTTCATTGCTCCAACCCCCGCCATGTCGAGTTCTTTCCAACGCATTCGATCCTACGCATGCGCCGCCTTTTCCTCCGGCCCTTGATGGATGATGCGCGCCACGAGAAACAGGAACAAAATGCTGAGCATCGCATAGATCCCTGCGAAACCCATCGTGGTAAAAATCGTTTCACCAGCGGCCACGTTGGCAGAAGTTCCCGCCGGTGTTTTCATCAATCCATAAACAAGCCATGGCTGCCTGCCCACCTCGGAGACGATCCACCCGGCTTCATTGGCGATATAAGGAAACGGAACGGTGAGCATCAGCATCCACAAAAACCATCGGCTGGAATAGAGCTTGCGCCGCCACAACAGAAACAGGCCGATCAGCGTCTGCGCAATGAAGATCGTCCCCAGGCCGACCATAATGTGATAGCAGTAATAGGTGAGTTCCACCGGCGGCCATAAATCTTTTGAATAGCTGTTCAGTCCGTCAACGGTGGCGTTGAAATTCCCGTAGGCGAGAAAACTGAGAAATTCCGGAACGTAGATGGGATCGATCAGTTTGCCATTCTGAGTGTCCGGCATTCCGATGATCGCGAGAGGCGCGCCGCGTTGTGTTTCAAAAAGGCCTTCCATGGCGGCAAGCTTCGTGGGCTGATATTGGACAACGCTGGCGCCGTTCATGTCCCCGGTAGGAAACAGTTGCGTCAGCGAGAGAATGACACCGGCCACCACCGCCGTCTTCACCGACAACTCGCCGAACTCGCGGTGCCGTCCAGAGAGAAGATAGAAAGCGCCGATACCGCCGATCACAAACGCCGCCGTCAGCAGTGCGCCGTTGATAGTGTGGAGGTACTGCCAGATCGCGTAAGGGTTCAGCAGCACCGCCCAGAAGGATTTCAAATGGATGCCGCCTGAAGCGTCCGTTTCATAACCCACCGGATGCTGCATCCAGGCATTTGTCGCCACGATAAAGTAGCCCGACAGCAAAGACCCGCCCGCAACCCCAAGTCCGGAAATCCAGTGCAGCGTCCTGCCGACGCGCTTCTCGCCGGCAAGAAACAGGCCGAGAAAGCCGGACTCGAGAAAGAATGCGTACACGCCCTCGAGCGGGAGCGTCTGCCCGAACACGCCGCCGCCGAAGCTCGAAAAGCGGCTCCAGTTGGTCCCGAATTCGAACTCGAGCGGAATTCCCGTGACGACCCCAAGGGCAAAATTGATGGCGAAAATCTTCGCCCAGAACTGCGCAGCGTTCGAGTAGCGGTCGTCCCTGGTCACCAGGTGCAAGGTTGAGAACAGGGCGATGAAAAATCCCAGCCCCATTGTGAGAATGGGAAACAGATAATGGAACATCACCGTGAGGGCAAACTGGATGCGGTGGGCAAAAACAGCTCCGTTCATAGGCCGTCTCCTCAGCAGATGCAGAAAGCGGTTTGAGAGAACGTCGGCTCACTCAAACGCTTAAGCCGCTGGTCCGCGGGCAGGTTGGACGAATAGCGGCTGCGCCGTTTGTCTGCTCTGAAAATGGCAAGAACCGGGTACAAGGCAGAATATCATCGGCCGTTCCCAACTGCAACCCGGCTGAAGTCGAATTCAAGACCGCTCCCGGCTGAAGCATCGCTGCGAAAAACAACATTGACTAACCGAGCCCCGCGTTTACAAGAAACGAAGTGAGCCGGACGCTTCGGGTATTTCTGAGGAAATCGCAGGACGAAGGACATGGGCTTCCAGTGTTGGCAAACCCAGCTTCGCTATCGGAGTGATTGGGTTATCCCTCAGCGCGGCGGTGCACGCTCATCAATCGAACGAAACCTTCAGCACGAGAGCACGGCTCGAGGCCCGCTCGGTTGAAACAGCAACCAGCGCCGTCTGTTTTCGGGATGCAGCCGCTGCGCCTACCAGAGCGCCCTGCTCTTCCCTCAGAAAGACGAGCTTGGCGCCGTCGGGTGCCGCATCAACGGTGATCACGTCGCCGAGCGCAACCTGCTTGGTCGCCATCAGGTTTGACAGCGGGAACACCAGGTGACGTTCAATCGCGCGCTTCAAGTGGCGCGCACCGGACTTGGCGTCAGTTCCTTCTCGCAGCAGAAGCTCCCGCGCCGCGCGCGTGCACTTGAATACAAACTGGCTGCCCGGCGCGGCGGAAATGATCCGTTCCTGAACTTTGTTCAGTTCGATGTCGAGGATCTTCTCCAGATGTTCCTTCCGCAGCGCCCGGAAGACAATCACCTTATCAATGCGGTTCATGAATTCCGGAGAGAATTTGCGCCGCGCGGCCTCGACGGCGACGCGGTAGATTTTGTGGTCCAGTTCTTCATCCTCAGTCGCTGACTCCGAAGCGAACCCGATGCCGCCGCTCATCAGTTTTGTAACTTCCTGCGAACCAAGATTCGAAGTCATGAAGATAATCGCCCGTGAGAAATCCACACGGCGGTTGTCGCCGAGCGTCAGCGTCGCTTTGTCAAGGATGCCGAGCAGCAGGTGCCACAGGGCATCAGAAGCCTTTTCGATCTCATCAAAAAGCACAAACGAAAGCTTAACAGTTTCGGTGTAATGCGCCTCGAGCGCTTCCTGCGTAATCAGCGGCTGCGTCTCCCGGTGCCCGAGATAACCCGGCGGGGAACCGATCAGCTTTGCAATTTCGTGGCTGTGCTGGAACTCCGCGCAGTCGATTTTGAGGACTGCGTTCGGGCTCCCGAACAGCACTTCTCCGGCCGCCTCCACCAACCGCGTCTTGCCGGAACCCGTCGGCCCCAGAAACAGCAGGTTCGCCAGCGGCCGCCCCGGTACGGAAAGTCCGGCCCGGTAAACCTGATAAATCCTCGCCAGCCGGCGGATTGCGCGGTCCTGGCCCACCACCCGCTTCATCAGCGCGCGTTCGAAATCTCTCACTTCAGGACTGTGAAGTGTTGGATCCAGTTGAGTTTGAAATGGAGACATTCCATTGTCCTCCCGGCCTTACCCGGCGTAAGGCTGTGCTCTTCCCCGACGCAGTTGGTTCAGCTTAACGTCCAGCGTGGCACGCAGCAGTTTCAGGCTTGAGGTCAGTTCCGCAACCAACTCTCGATCGTGCGTCATTTCGAGAACCGGCAGGTGCAGGTCCCCGATATCAAGGTGGAGATTGTGAATGCTGGCGAGAAGGTCCCGAAGCTGACGTGCGTCATTCTCGAAAGGTTGAACCAATTCCGATGATGCCTTCTTCCGAAGCTCCTCCCAATCGATTTCCACAAACGGGTGCCGGGAAGCCACTCCCCGAACTACGTCGTCGCTGATACGCGGCCGGCGGCCTAAACGGGCCAGATGGATCTGGCGAACACGGCCATCCTCGCGCACGTTGTGAACCAGGTAATATGAGTGTCCTCTCTTTCTGATAAAGGCCATGCCGGTCCTTTCTGCCATCGTAGTGGATACTTTACCACTACATGCTATTTTAGACGCAAGCAAAAAATTATGGTTACAGGCATAAAAAAGTTTTTTCCAGATTTCGATTCGCTCCTTCAATGACGCGCCTGCCCGCGTTTGGCGTAGGCCACGTTCTGAGGCTCTCATGCAGCCTTTCCCACCGCCCCCAACACTGTCCCAAGGGACAGGTTCAGGACAGGTTCCGCTCGATGTCATCCCGTCCAAGGTCAACCTCGTTGGCCCGATTCCGCCGAACCGGGCCGTTTTAAAGCCACCACGGCCTCCAATCTACGCCCGGGCCACCCGGAATAATGTGACAATTGTCATCTCTGAATGTGACCAATATCACGCCAAAGGGCGTGACAAAAGTCATTCCCTGCGTACGGCACGTCTTCTAGTCTGAGACTCTTAACGGATACCTCATGGGAATACAGGTCCATCCTGAAGCTGTCTCGGTTGTTACCATCGATTCGCCGCCAGGCGACGCTGTCACGCGACGAAAGAAGAAACTCGTGCGACGGCAGGGCCGTGAATACTCGCAACAACTTCGGCGCGGATTTCAGATTGTTTTTCTCCTGTTGAACGTCTGGCTGGGCGGAGAGTTTTACCTCTGGGTCCGGCATTTTGAAGTGGGTGCATCGCCGGTCGCCGTGGCGCGGCCTGCTGGCGTTGAAGGCTGGCTGCCCATCGCCGGATTGATGAACCTGAAATACTGGCTGGTAACAGGGCACGTCCCGGCCATACATCCTGCCGCAATGTTTCTGCTGACGGCGTTTCTGGGGATTGCGTTTCTGTTTCGGAAAGCGTTTTGCAGTTGGCTTTGCCCGGTGGGAACGCTGTCCGAATATCTCTGGCGCGCGGGCCGGAAAATCTTCGGGCGCAACTTCCGCCTTCCGCGATGGCTGGATTTTCCATTGCGCGGGCTCAAGTATCTCCTGCTGGGTTTCTTTCTGTGGGCGATCGCCGGGATGTCGGCGGAAGCCATTGCGAGCTTCATGCATACGCCTTACGGGCTGATCGCCGACGTCAAGATGCTCGATTTCTTCCGCTTCCTGAGCGTCACGGGAATGATTGTGATCGGCGTGCTCGCCGTTGCGTCGCTCTTTGTGGAGAACTTCTGGTGCCGCTATCTCTGCCCGTACGGTGCGCTGCTCGGCCTCGTCTCGCTCGCGAGCCCCCTTCGCATCCGGCGGAACGCTGAAGCCTGCATTGATTGCGGCAAGTGCGCCCGCGCCTGCCCTTCTTTTCTTCCCGTGGACCGGCTTCGCAGCGTGCGCTCGGCTGAATGCACCGGTTGCATGGCGTGTGTTGCCGTGTGCCCTGCCGAGAGTGCACTCGGAATGTCGCTGCCCGCAATACTGAAATCGCAGAAGAGAGGAAACGGTTTGCCCGCCTGGGCCATGGCTGCCGGGATTGCTCTGCTCTTCATTGGGCTTGTAGGGTTCGCCAAAATCACCGGCCACTGGAATTCCCCTGTACCTGATTCGCTTTACCAGCAACTTGTTCCCAATGCCAACTCCGCCAGCCACCCCATGCCGTGAGGCAATGGCTGAATCTGTCTCAGGAGTATTCTATTCGCGAGGGAGCACCCGTAACGGATGGCAGTCTGGCTTCAAATTGCGCGATTGGGGCTAGACGGATGGCTGGATTCTCACGCGAGGCGATCCACTGCGTTTTTTCGGTTTGTTCCGGTTCGCTTATTCCGCAGGAACTGATTTTAAACAACTTCTCCGGTTCGTTTTGGTAAAAACGCATCTTTTTGTCCCATTTTGCTTGATTTCCCAGGCCGAAGTATCAATAACATTCCTGTTTTCTAAAGATTGCATCATAAGTAGCCCTCTCGTGACCTGAAACCACCCCTCGCCGCTCTGACCGGCCCTTTTTTCTCTCGGTAGGCCATCGTGCTGGCCTTTCGGCCCGCCTCGACATACGCTACAACTCTATACTATTGGACGCGAAAAGTCAAGTGTTTTTTGTCTCCACCGCGGGGCAGGGGCGTCCCGCCCATGAGCACGGCCGGGACGGCCCTGGCACCTGCATGCAAACCGTGGGGGCGCGGCTGAGACAAAATGTTTGTGGGTCGCGCAGAATTCCTTTGTGTAGCAAGGGCGCCCCGCCCGTGGGTACGGCCGGGACGGCCGTGGCACCTGGACGCAAACCGTGGGGTGCAGGAATTGTCTCCCGTCCTGATGAAGGCGGCAGCTTCGCGGCCGCACTCCAGGGCGACCGACTCCATGGGCGACCGACTCCATGGGCGACAAAATCCTCGCCGGCGCAACGAACGAATGCAGGCTGCTTCGGGTTGAACGACGACGTCACTTGACCACTGGGGCGAGGGCGACGCAGATCAATCCAACAATGAAAAACGCGAACATCAGGGCGAGCAGGCGTTTTGCGGAGCGGTCGGCGCGGGCGAATTCTTTCCACACGAACACTCCCCAGATGGCGGAGACCATGGTGGCTCCCTGCCCAAGTGCGTAGGAAGCGGCCGGGCCGACCATCCGCACGTAGGACGCAACAAAGTTTGAAATGGTTCCGATGCTCCAGATCATTCCTCCGAGCACGCCCCAGAAGTGCAGCGATTTGCTCCCCCGCAGGTAATCCATAAACCCGACTGGAGGACCGGAAACGGGCTTCCGCATGAAGATGTAGTTCAACGGAACGGTGCAGACCAGCACTCCGATGCCGAACACGTAGGCCACGGTGTAAGGCCCCAGGTGGCGCTCGCCTGTCAGCGCCTTGGCGACAAACGGATAGAAAAGCCCCATGCCGATGCCGCAAAGCAGGCTGAGCAGAATTCCCTTTGTGCTGAGCTTCAGGTCCTGGGAGATTTTGCGGCAGGCCATGGCGTCAAGAACGATGGCCACGCAGACGAGGGAGATTCCGCCGAACAGGAGCAGCGGATTGCCCGCCGGCGTGACGATGTAATTCAATATCGAGCCTGTTACGAGCGCCAGCCCGATGCCGATGGGAAATGCGACGGCCAGGCCGGCAATTGCAATCGCCGCCACCAGCAGGATGTTGGCAATGTTGAAAACAATCCCTCCCGCAAACGCGAGAAGAAGCTTGTGGACGTCCGCGCGGGCGAGGTTGGTCATAAAACCGTCAGGGCTTGCGGGATTTGTATTCCCCAGCGTGAAGCCTGCCAGCACGGCCATCAGCAGAATGCCCCAGACGTAATCCCAGTAGAAAAGTTCGAAGCGCCAGTTGCGGCACAGCTTCTGAGTGTTGGCCCAGCTTCCCCAGCAGATCATGCTGAGGACCATCATCGCGAGAGCAACGGAATAAGTCGAAGGAACAAACATCGCAGTGGCCTTTCAGTTGATGAACGTTTCGGTGATTAGAAACATATGTTGTTCGCGCACCTTCCCGGGTTCCGGAGATGTCATGCTGAGCAGGACGAAGGACCTCGGCCTTTTTATCACGAACTGCGGAAATCCTTCGCTGCATTCAGAATGACGGCGCTCCGGCGGCGCATCATTCCGCGTCCACCACGCAGCGGAAGCCCACGGTGCCGGAGCGGTCAGTGCTGGGAGCCATCAGAAGGAATTTGCCGTGCTCGTTCAGGTTGAAGGCCTCAGGAAAGTACCATCGCGAGCCCTGCGGATGATAGTGGCTGCCGCCGCGCAGAATGGCCGCGCGTGTGTGGAGATCGCGAAATTCGTCGGTCCATTGCCAGACATTGCCAACCATGTCCATTACGCCGAAAGGGCTCGCGCCCCTGGGATGAGCGTCAACATCGGACGGCGGCGGAAGGTCTCTTCCCTTGTCGAGCGGGGGAACGGCCGACGGGTCCCAATCGTTGCCCCAGGGATACAGCCGGCCGTCCGTGCCTTGCGCGGCGTACTGCCATTCCCATTCGTGCGGCAGACGCTTGCCGGCCCAGGCAGCATAAGCTCGCGCGTCCTCGAGCGAAACCCACGTGACGGGCTTATTGGCCCAGCCTTCGGGATACGTTCCGGTTTTCCAGTCGCGCAGGAAGTTGTGGTCATCGGCCGGGTGATAGTGCGTGGCGTCAAGGAACTTCTTGAATTCGGCATTCGTGACGGGATAGCGGTCAATATAAAATGCGTGGACCGTCATGCGACGGTGATGATAGCGTCGCGGCGAATCTTCCCAAGGCTCCTGCACGTCCACGCCAATATCGTTCCCGCCTTCGATTTCGATGCCATGCACGTCAAAGGTGAATTCGCCGCCGGGAATCAGGACCATACCCGGAGGCGCGTGGGCGGCGGGCTTTGTCGGCGGAATATCCACGATGTGCTGCGGCAGGAATTTCCATTGGTGGGAAAACGAACTCAGCGGTTTTTCGGCAAGCCTGTGCATTGTGGCGAGCAGCGCTTCGAGCTTCGGGTCGGGCGCGCTGGTTGTTGCGAGCACGGAGCCGAAGCCGTGCGCTTCGATCGCAAAGCTCAATGTTGCGGTATTGCCGCTGATTTCCGGTTTGAGTTCAGCGCCGCGCCACAGGTCGAAATAACGCGTACCTGGTTTATACGGAACGACGATCTCTCGGCCTTCCACGTCGTAGTCATTTCGATTGACGATCGTCCAGAGCGTTGCGTTTGCGCCCGGGAACATGCTGGCGAACACGCCGTAGCGGAGCGTCGGGATATGCGGCGTCCAGTCGCGGCTGACCAGCAAATCAGGAAACGCGCGCTCAAGGGTGGCCACGCGGCGAAGTGCTTCGGCATCGCGCGGAGTGATCTGGTTCCAGATGCCCCAGATGTTTTCCCAGCTTTCGTAGCCAACGCCGTTGAAAAACGCAAACTGAAGGTCATCGGTCTTGTCGCGGGCCCAGCGGTTGCAGACGTTTACCATGTGCCGCGGTTCGAGCCACTTGTACAGGCTGACCATCGGCTCAAAAGGGTATTCCCAGTAACCCCAGGTCATGTTGTTCCAGGCGAGGGCTTCGCCCGGGCTTTCGGGGGCTCCTTCCGGCTCAAAGGCCAGCGGATGGCCCGTTGCGTCCGATGCTTTGCGGAAGGCAAGCGGGACTTCGCTGAGGGTGTCACCGTTCACACCGTCCGCGCCGATTTCGGCCAACAGGTGCGCCGTCGCGTCCCAGTTGGGCACGCCCTCGTCGCGCGTGCCCTGGTCCCAAAGCATGACGGGAAACAGCACGCGCACGCCATGGCGATGGAAATCCTCAATCATTTTTCTGACGCCTGCAATGCCTCCCGGCATGTCGCGGAGCCTGTCGTACTGGTTGCGATTGTCGATGCCGATGTTGGGATATGTGTGCCAGATGAGGACTGCATCAATGCCGCCGTAGCGCTGGTTGAGATCATCCAGGTAGCGCTCGACGGTGTAGCGGCGAGTGACCGGATCGTAGAAGAAGCGGTCCTGCATCATCATCTGCGGCTGTATGAAGGAGCTTTGCGTCCACTTCAGTTCCGGCCGCTCGTACTGGGCGCCGTCATAGCCTGCACGAATCAGGCGCTCCATGCGGAAATGGCGGATGCCCTCAATCCATTCCTGAAAAACTTTTCGGGAATATTGCTCCTGCTCCGGACTGTAGCAGCAGTGGCTTCCGCGTTCGATGTACCCGGGTGGGCCGGGGATCAACTCGCCTTTGGGCGGATATTTCGTGTCGTGGGCGAACAGCATTGGCGCCGCCATCAGTCCCATCGCAGCAAGCACCCAAACGTACTTTCCAGGCATAAGCGGGCGTTCTCCTTCCAGTTGTTCCGGCTACAATGAGCAAAACCTTCTTCGCGCATAATTAAACCCGAGAGGCATCCGGAGTTCCAGCGTTATTTTCCGACGTGCTTATCGGGGAAGCTCCTGCCGACAGGCAGACGAGTGCGTTGACTGCGCCTGCTTTTGCGAAGTCATCGCGGGACAGAGATTCGTGTCGGGATAACAGGAAGGCTGAGGGTGTGCTTTGGTATGGAAGATCTGGGGAGGAAATGATGGAAGGACGACGGCGAAACCGTGGCAGATGGGTCGCGGTCGCTAAGACTTCTGGCCGTGAAGCTGGAGCATCACAAGGTCCACTCGCCGCCTGACGTCGAATTTGGCAAGCAGGTTTGACACGTGAAACTTGGCCGTGCGTTCGGAAATATTAAGTCTTTTGGCAATCTCTTTATTTGAAAGGTTCTCGAGCAGGCACTCGAGGACCTGCCGCTCTCTTGGGCTTAGCCGATGGGGACGTCCCTTCACGACCCGCCGGCGAGCGCTGTGGACTATCGAGTCCATAAAGCGTGAAAGCAGTCGCCGTTCAACCCAGTACCCACCTTCCATGACGGTTTTAACCGCTTCCGGCAGGTGCTGTGAGGCTTCGGAATAATCGAGGAGCCCTTTCGCACCGAGTTCGAGCAAGGGAAAAGCACTCGAATCGGTGATTTTTTCGGACAGCACGATCACGCGGGGATTGGAGAAACGGTCCACCAGCGAGTCGACCAGAGTGGCGGCGAAGGGATCGTGACCGTCGACTACGTAGACGTCAGCGCTGGGAATCCCCAAGCGGTTTACGTCCTCTAAGAAGACCTGGCGCAGGCGAACGGCCTTGGTCGTCATTTGTGCGCGGGAGAGGTTTCGGCTGAATTCTTCCAGAAGCAGGGGGTGAGTAGACAATAGGCATACAACAGGTGATTTTCCCCTCTGCTTCCCCCGATCCATCGCAATGCCTCGCAAATCCGCCTTTACTGGCGTCTTCACTTCACAGTGTACTTCCAACTTACCCGGAAGCTCACGAACCAGGTTACTGGGGCTTCAATTGTCGATGGTAAGGATCATATCGAACAAAGCCAATGGATTGTCTTGGTTACGAGTGCCGTGAGAGGGTTTACATCTGCCCTTGCGCTTCGAATAGTACTTGGCGAGTAACTTTCTATGTTGGCCCTGTCCGACGGTACCACCTATATCCTGAACCACATCTAGCCCTTCGTACAGTTGTTGCTGGAACGTTGCCCTTAGTAGTCTATGGACGGTTGTTGATCGGTCTACTAGACCAGGGCATTGAGTCCAGGGAGGGGGACGCCCGATGCGCAATAAAAAGGTTCGAGCAAGGAAGGGCAGACCCCAATGGGCAAGAGGAGCCCGATCTCAGGTGGTTACAAGCATCATTTACTCGTACTTGCAGCACTGATTGCTTTGTTATGTTCTGGCGCCGCGTACGCAAGAAAAAGCAATGGTAGACCATGGGGGCAGGCAACGATCCAGTTTGCCATCGCCAGTATCACGCCAGACTCGGGGCCGACGACAGGCGGGACGAATGTAATCATAACCGGCTCGGGGTTTGACAGTTCTGCCTCGGTTTCATTTGGCGGTGTTGCCGCCGTTAGCGTTACGTATATCAGCTCGACCCAACTGCAAGTTGTCACTCCCGCACACGCAAGTGGAGTCGTAAGCGTCGCTGTCAATCAGAAGCAGAATCAGTCGGCAACACTGGCTGGAGGGTTTACTTACAGCAACACTCTGAATATTTCCGGAATCTCCCCGACGTCGGGCCCGGCAACGGGAGGCACAGTGGTCACGATAACGGGGACAGGCTTCCAGACGGGAGCAAGCGTGGCGTTCGGCGGCGTCAGCTCGGCTGCGGTCACGGTAGCAAGCTCTACCGAAATTAATGCTGTCTCGCCGCCGGAGAACACGGGAACCGTCTCCATAACCGTGACGAATGCGGACAGCCAGTCGGCGTCTTTGCCGTCGGCATTTACGTTTACGTCGGGGCCGTCCATCTCCTCCGTGACGCCCAACTCCGGGCCGGTGACAGGCGGCACGACCGTGACGATCCTTGGGAGCGGTTTCCAGAGCGGGACAAGCGTTGCGTTTGGAGGAATTTCGGCGGCTTCGGTAAAGTTTGTCAGCTCGACCGAGCTTCAGGCCTTGACTCCGAGTTCACCGGCGGGGACGGTAGCCGTCGCGGTTGCAAATTCAAGTACTCAGACTGCTGCACTGGCGGCAGCCTTTACTTTCTTTCACACGGTGAGCCTGGCGTGGGCGGCCAGTACGTCCAGCGTTTCAGGCTACAACGTCTATCGGAGCCAAATCTCGGGCGGCCCTTATACGAGGATAAATTCCAACCTGGTTTCCGGAACCTCGTTCACCGATAGCAACGTGCAGGCTGGGAACACTTACTTCTACGTAACAACGGCCGTCAACAGCAGCAACGTTGAGAGCGGATATTCAAACCAGGCGACGGCGACTATCCCTTCGCCTTAATGAACCCCCGGTTTACCAACGAGAATTGGCACAACCGCAGGCGGGCAAGGCGGAGCAAAACCAGAGGGGCCGTATGAACCGTTTTTATTGCGGCCATGTTCACATAATCCGAGGAGTACTTTGGCGCTGAAAGGCGGCTAAAGTTTCAGGCATCTCGGGAGAAAGTTTGATGGTGTCACGAAGAAAACCGAAAAGAGGGATGACCGCACCCCTGGTAGTATTGTTTGTGGCAGTTCTGCCTGTGATGTTCGGTGCATGTGGAGGCGGAATAATAGATTCCACGAGTGCCACGACACAAGGCTCCTCGATATCGATCGCCTCGATAGTCCCTGATACAGGCCCGACTGTAGGAGGGACGACCGTCACCATTAACGGTTCAAACTTCACAAGCAGTTCGCAGCCGAAGCAGCTTTCTGTCAGTTTTGGAGGAGTCCAGTCGCCCCATGTTACTGTCGTGAGTTCCGTCCAGTTGAGCGCGATCGTTCCTCCGCATGCGGCCGGAACGGTCAACATAGTGGTGTCGGACTCAAACGGCAACTCGAGTTCGCTGCCTCGCGCATTTACATACACCTCAGCGCTAATTACGGTCAGCGGTGTCTCGCCGAACTCAGGATCCACTTCCGGCGGAACGGCTGTGGTTATCACAGGTTCAAACTTCGCGAGCGGAGCAACCGTTTCTTTCGGCGGAACACCGGCCACAGCGGTTTCTTTCGTGAGTTCGACGCAGCTGAACGCCACCACGCCGCCGCATGCTGCCGGAACAGTTGCCCTCTCAGTCGTTAACCCGGACGGTACAGCGGGCGCGCTTTCGAATGCCTTCACCTTCACTTCGTTGTCATCCTCATCCATCGCAGTGGCCGGTGTTTCACCCAACTCGGGACCGGCTGCCGGAGGAACCCAAGTGACAATAACCGGCTCCAACTTTCAGGCTGGAGTATCGGTAACCTTCGGCGGACTCGGGGCAGCCTCGGTGACGCTCACGAATTCCTCAACAATCGTCGCAGTTACTCCGGCACACGCGCCCGGAACAGCGTCCGTCACAGTGACAGGCTCAAACGGTCAGTCGGCATCATTGCCCTCCGGCTTTACGTTTCATAGCGTCGCCCTCTCCTGGAGCCCACCTTCCTCCTCGCCCGTGCCGATCTCAGGGTACAACATCTATCGCGCATTGGCTTCGTCAGGCCCATTCGCCAGACTCAATGGTTCAAGCCTGGTAACAAGCACTTCGTTCAGCGATCTGAATGTACAGGGAAGCACTACATACTATTACGAAGTGACATCTGTCGACTCCAATGGTGTCGAAAGTCCTCCCGCTGGTCCGGTCGCTACAACCGTCGGCCCGTAAGATCTGTCTGAAAAGCAAGTTTCCAATCAAACGAAAGACGGGCGTCCGTGAACTTTAATAATAGAAGGCTTCATGACCAAGAAGGTACTGCTGTTTTGAATAGCGGAAAAGTAACTCAGGACACACACAAGGTAGCCCAGAGCGGTGGTTTGAGCTCCGTTGTGCAGGTAAGATCGCACCGTCGACGACCGGGATTTCGATTCCATCCATTTTTCAGCAACCCAGTAGAACAGGCTGCCTGCAGAATTTCAGACTGAGAGGGCAAGCGCGCTATTTTCTAAACGTGCATATGCAATTCTGGCACGATCACTGCCTTCTCCAAGAATTTCCCACCGGCCATCATTTCTAACCAACTTCATTCGGTTCCTCTGGCGCCACCATTTGTTCAGGTCCGAGGGGAGTGTAATCCAGAGGCCTGCACTTTCTCGCAGTTCTGAAAGCCGGTGGAGCAATGCCTTGTAAACTCCCTGCTCCCGTTCCCTGATGATATAGTCAGGGTGAATAATGAAATTCATCACACCGTGCTTTTCAAGGACCAACCGGATTTGTTTGTCCCACAAATCCAAACTGTATTCACGCAAGATGTTAAACAAGGAGTAATCCTGCGTCATTGTCGTCGGAATTTCCAGCAGCTTGCCGACATAGTATGGGAAGATAGTGCAACAACCTCCATACTGCGGGTCCAAGAGAGCACTAGTGGGGACAGACATATCGTACTCGAATTCGAGTAGATCAAACCAACTGACATTCCGGTAGAGCGCTCCTGACCTGAATCCCTTAGCGCCGAACTTTTTTCCGTACAAATTAATTTGGACAGACCTCCGCCTGAATTTTTCGTAATTTTGAAAGAGCCGTCCATCATGGTTCAGATCATGAACATTTATCTCGAAACCTCGTTTACGTAGGTTCTTAAGGTAGTCCTCGGGTACAGCGTAACGTCGTACAGGAACAATCTGAAAAGAACTCTTTATCCCGAATGAATCATCAATGTCCATGAGTTGGTCACAGAAATCTCTCCCAACCCTCGTCTCAACGTCATGGGTTATGACTGCGCATGCCTGCGCGCCATCAGGCCAGAACCAGATGAAGGGCACCTCTTTCAGTCCTTGGGCTTTAAGGTTCAGCCGCATGGTTTCCTCAAGTATGCCTTCAACCGTTGTGTCGATCGGCCAGCTTGGAAACTTTCTCTTATCCCAGTTCCGCAGAGAGTACCTCTGGAGATGCTTCCGCACTAGGACCGGCATTATGGGCCGAGCCGTGTAATACACGAGGCGTTTAAGCTGTTGACCCCCTCCCGTGCTGGTTGTTTTGCTTACATTGTGCACGTACCTTTCAAATCGGAGATTAGAAATTAACTCGGCAATATCAAATGAAAGCTGAATTCCTTCATCGTCATTACCTATATGAGCCCGAGCGTCCTTCAGGGGGAATTGCAGGTTGCTGGAAGGCACAAAAGCGGAGCACCTCCCGTAACAGACCAACGCGGGGCCAAATTTGAAGAACCCGGGGCACTCCGACAGACGGCCTTGAACAGATGTGTGTACGTACTCTTCCGGGCACTGGAAATGATCAATGATAGTCTGGTTCGACGAATTCATGCCGGTCAGACTCCAACTCCTGGCGGAATTCTCGCGGGGTGTTTTTGTACCGAGTCTCAGGTGTGAAAGAGTTTGCGTGTTTATAAACCTCGACTGCTCCAATGCAAAACGCTCGCGAGCGGGACGAGATGGAGTGACGCGTGATAAATCGCTGGGATCCAACCGCATTGGAAATTACAAGAAAACGCGAGGTGCGTTCAATGGCCCATGGATCTCAAGCGGCTCCCCAGCATCCACTTTATAAACACCGTCATCAGTCACACCGGTTCGCACCAACTGAAGGGGGGAGCAAGGATAAACCACAACGCGCAGGCGGTCTCTCCCGGCCTGTTCTCTTTGAACAGCTTCGACAATCTCGGACCAATCAGAACTCAAGCGGATTCCCGGTGCACTAGATGGCAGCCTTTCCGCTTGCCTCCCCGGCCGATACAACCATATCGGATTGTTCCGACGCTGCGAGTTGTTCTTCGGAGCATCTCCGGAAATCGGCGTTTCTCTTACTCGATTGAATAACCTTCGCCTCAAAGATCGCCCCGCCTTAGCTGACAACTCATCAATAGAAAGAACCGAAAGCCGTCGTAGCATGTGTTGCACGCGGTGATGCGAGGGTTTATTCACGAAAGGGAAAATGTGATGAAGCCCGGGTCCTTCGCTGCACGAGGCGATTACAATTTTCGACGCAGTGGCACTGTTGCTGTTCAGGGGGACAAATCCTTTCATGCGCGCCATGGTCAGAGACAAATCATGTGGATAAGTATTGGCGATAATGACATCGGCCTCCGGTGACGGTCCTGTGCAATAAACCCTGCGGTAAAATTCCACTGCCTGCTGGAAGTATTTCCGCTGGTCACCGCAGTACATTTGAATGATTCTTCGGTCAGGGTCCACAATCAGGGAGATTACCGTGTTCATTCCAATCATGGCGGCAATTTCATCCAACTCCTGACGAAAAGGATTGGCAGCGATGTCGGCTCCCCATCCCACGGGCAGATGACGAAAATGCAGATAATAGATCGTGCGAATACCAAGAACACCCAATATAAGTTTGGATCCTCCGCCGAACCCCGCAGTGTGATTCGGATAAATTCCACCCACTCCCACGACCAGGTCCGATTCCAGGATATTCTGATTTACGAATACCGGAGTTCCAAAAGTTGTCCTCCCAATCCGCTTAACGTTGCGGAAACAGTCATGGATGAAAAGCCGGCAGCGCAATGCAGCTTCTTCGCCTATCTTCTTGGACATCGCTTCCGGAGAAGGCCTGCCGTGGGCGCCAGTCGCCATGACAACGGTGATGTTTTGATCGGGTATGCCGGCCTTTCTAAAGTGTTGCAACAATATGGGCATAATGCGTGCGGTCGGTGTAGGTCGGTTCAGGTCATCAACAATAACCACCGGTCGCGATTTGCCCTTGCACATCAAGCCGAAGGAAACCTGCCCTGCCGGGTGTTCGAGCTTGCTAATGATTTCCCGCTCATCCAACGGCGGAAGAGCCTTGGGCGAGACAACATTGACTTCCCAGTTGGCCGGCACCTCCAGATGGATATCCCGGTCTCCGTACCACGCTGCTGTCCTCAAGGACACAACTGGTTTCATACCAGACAATTCACCCAATAACCCAAAGGCCAGCTAAGATTTCACAGCAGTAACCAGGATTTGCGTTCCAGTTGACCGCAATAAGAACACGCCCTGATCTGCAAGATGCTGCAATCGATTGTGGAGGCTGACCGCGAAAGAATCTGAAAAAGGTTCATACCTGAAAAACGAAAATGGTCCAAACCCGATTGTATGGTGTTTGATAACCATCAATCCCACCGATGCGAGAAGCTCTCTAAACTCTGTATAACTGTGCCGATATACGTCGGGCTCTTTTGATGGCTTGCGCAATCCATATTTCTCAAGCGCCTTCTTTAATTTTCCTTTCAGTCCTGCTAATGCAGGCATACGGGCGAGATCAAGTATATGGTTAAGACGATAACGATTATCCGCATTGATGATTACATAACCACCAGGAGCCACGACCCTCGATATTTCTTTCAGCGCGTCATTGATTGCGGTGACCCAAGGAACAACGCCCAAGGCAATCAGGCATCTGAAAGTTCCGTTTTGAAATGGCAATCGACACACATCGGCAATATGAGCGTTGATCCGTTCGTGAACGCCAAAGTTCCGCGCGTTGCGTTTAGTCAGGTCAACCATCGATTTGACCCGGTCAAGGGCTTCAACCTTATATCCCCTTCGCGCGAGATCAACCGTCAGCAAACCAGCACCGCACCCAACCTCTAGAATCCGGTCTCTTTGGGGCAGTGCCAACTCGTCGAAGTATTTTAGTGCCATCAAACGACGCTGCTGATGAATGACTGCAAAGACGTCATTGCCGTTATAAAGCCCATCCCAATAAGATGATTCAGCGTCGAAATACTCCGTGACGGCTCTTTTTTCCACGGGCTTGTCGGCGGGTGCCTCTAGTGGCATACGCGTTCCAACGAATCCGCCATGAAACTAGCGGTTAAGAAATCGAAAATCTGATACTCCTTGAGAAGCAGTAAAGCGCCGGAGCTATTCAGCGTTTACGGATCAGAGTCGCAGGGTTCGGGTTCATCCAGACAACTGAGTCGCCTTACCGCTGTTGGGTTTTGCCATGGTTTAAGAGCCGTTCGGACATCCAGTGGAGAGAACGTCCCACCATTGCCAGAAAAGGCCGAAAGTCATCCGTGGCGAACCAGGAGGCTTCTTCCAGATTTTTGAATGAGCGCAGCCATCCGGCGAGACCCAGCGTTCCATCCTGGAAGCTGCACGCAGAGGAAATCACGTCAAAATTCTCCGCCACCCATTTCCGGCCCTCTTTAGGCATTCCCTTGGGTACTGGCTGGCCCGTCAGGTCCCGATAAAGTGCCCGCACAACGTCAGTTCCATTCTCGTCAACAAACAGACGGAAGGTCACTCCTGTGCGTGGATTCACATCAAGCAGCTTGTATTGACCGTCTCGGACATCGTACTTATATCCGATATCGAGGATGCCCCTATAGCCGATCACCTTCATGAAATCCGTGGTTATCCTGATAACTTCGTTGTTCGTAACGCAGACTCCCAAGCTGGTTACCCCCTTGTAGGCGGGGTACTGACGGATCTTTTTGCCTGTGAGGCCGAAGAGACACTCTGAGGTTTCATTGAAATACCCGTTAAACATCCAGACCATTTCCGAGGAGCCGGGAATGTATTCCTGAAGCATCAGATTGCGTGCCTCTGGCACCTCCCATTCATCGTAAAGCTTTAAAAGCGTTGCCCGATCGTGGACAAGCGTCATCCTTGTACCAGCGTGCCGCAGGAGAGCCACTGTATCGATACCTTTCAGCATAATAGGGAAGGTCGCAGTTGTGAGATATGCAATCACATCCTGGCGTGAGCGCGGAAAGATTGTAAGAGGGGTTGGTACTGAATACCGTCTGCACATCTCATACATTGTTTCCTTGTTGGAAAGCGACCGCGCCAGCCCGGCAGGTTGATTGGGAAAAAGAAAATCATGCTGCAACTCCTCCGCGTGATCGGCCACAAACAGACAGCTCCAGTCATCTGTCGGCAGGAGAATTGGCTTCTGGCCGATCTCGCGGCTGAGCTGCAGCATTCTGTCAATTGAGGCACGTGCAGGATGCGCCCTAAGGTCCCAGAAAAAAGTCTTTTCCCAGTATCGCGACCGGGCGGCGGGTGAACGGGGGTCAGCATGGACCCCGTATACCTTGACGCCAAGGCGACCCAGACTCCGCGCAATTGCATGGCCATGGTAGCCAGGGGCAATCACGACGACAGGGACCGACGTTTTCAATCGGCCTGTTTCCTGATCTAACTGGACAGCATACCGTACCGATTCCAGTTCTGTCCTTGCCTTGCCCAAAGCCGCTTGCCGTGTCAATCTTCCACCACCATTCCGTCTTCAAACCTGTAGACATGGTCGAGATCATTAACGTGGGTCAGGATGAAATCGAGGTCCCTCGTTTGGTTGGTGCGGCGCAGATAGTCAGCGCTGTGGCCTCGGGTAATCTCATCCAGCGAAGCTCCACTCCATTTTCTGATGATCTCGGTTGTGCTGGTATCCAGAGGATTATACCCGAGTGCGACAAGCTCTTCGGCAATCCACGCGCAGCACAGTTGGTCCTCTTCCCGAAACTCATTTCTCGAACCCGCACCGATTACGGCAATTGCCCGGTGCCGACGGGCCAGTCGCCGAGCCGTCGCTTTCCAATTGCGAAGGCAAGCTATGTACATGCATTGTGATTTGCTTCCGGAGCATACGAGCTTTGAACCCGAAGTCGATAGAAGAATCATGGGGCGCTCAGTGTCGGTTCTCGCTTCGATGTCAGCCGGGCTGTTATTCAAATGGAAGCCAAACGGCATGTTGCCTCCGAGTTCGCCGACAAGCAACGGATTCGATAGCTTGCCGGCGAGCTCCATGGCATCTTCCAACGTAGGCACCGGAAAACACGTTCTCCCTCGCGCAACAGCCGTCACAATCACCGTTGTGGCTCTGATCACATCGACGGCAATGATCGCATCTTTTTCCTGATGGGACTCAACGCTCTCAGGAAAACAATCGATGACGACAACGCGTTCTTCGATAGTTTGCATTTTCTTATCTCATCTGGGTTCCTGGGTATGCCGGGCGAAGATTCGCTTTTTCGAAGGCGTCAGAATGGAGTCCGCGCCGATAGATCTCAACACGCAGCAACTCTTCCAGGCGAACGTTGCTCAGTCGGACGCGATTGCCAAAATGTTCGAGCAGTGCAAACTGGCTCGGCTTGTTGGGAGCTTCGAACATCGCGACATCGAGGCCGAACTCATTGGCAAAACGGTCTGCGAAGGAAGTGTTAAGCGAGCCATCGGTTGCGAAAAGGCCCACTCCGGCGGCGCTTTCACGCGCTTCAACAACCAGCTCAACTGCCCCGGCGTCCAACCATCTGTGCCCTCGCGCAATCGTGTCCTCAAGCGATTCCTGGTTGAATGGCCCCTCGTGCTTCTTTCCCATTTCATATTGAACTTCCAGCCCGCGTTCGTGCGCCAGCCGCACAATCTCTCGTGGATTGCATTTTAGTTCAGTGAAGCCTTCACCACATTCAATACGAGAAAAGCCGATATCCGCACACAGGTCCAGATAGGCTTGGAACTGGCCCTGGGCGACGGCAATCTCAAAAGGTCCACCCCCTGTGCATGTAGGCACATTATATGCCCGGGCCGCCGCAACCTTCCGGCGTGTTGCCCTTTCATCAGCGATCATCCAGCACGCCATGGAAATCTTTAATCCGGCCATAAGATGAGCACTCTGCTCCAAATGACTTTCGAGGGTGGAGGGATCGTATCCCGGATCAAACGGCATTGTCAGTGGTGGAAGCAGGGCTACGCCAATCAAGCGCAGGTAATGATTTGTGGTGTGTGGCTCCCGCCTCCCTATTGCATTCATCGGTCTTACATTAGGTGTCGCCATGGTTTATTCCTCCATTTCGTTCCTTGATCGGTGCCTCCGATCAAGAGATAACTTTTTTGATACTTACAGGCACGAAACCTGACAAAGTTCGTTATATCCGCCGGAGTTCACTAGACGTTCACGTCCCAGAGATATGATTACCGTTCGAATATGTACGTTGACCGGGTTCCCATCGTTTGGAATTTGTTACCCTTCAGCTTATTGCTTGACTTGCTGAGGGCGTAGAGGTCAGTGCAAGACCTGGTTGCCCTTGTTGAGACAGATGACCAAGGGGGACCAGAATCCAAGGGCTGTGAGAGGCGGCGGCGGCTTTTTTTCAGTAAACCGAGTCCAATTTCAGCTCCGCAACTCCGAATGATTAAGCCAGCCTGCGTGGTATCAATCCATTGATGTAGAAGCCTGAAGCGCGTGCGAATCACTTTCTGGCGATGCAACGACCCGGTGCTCTACGCAACTGAGAGATGTCGTGAAGGATTTCTTTTCGGATTCTCGACTCGAGGCCTGATGAGCGAAGCGTTTCAATGTGCGACTCAAGAAGGGTGGCATAGTGGCCCTGCCAACCGTTTGAAAAGCCCGAAAGAGCCGTCTATGGATGAGGGCCGATTGCACCCAATGCTTCGGCCGCGAACTGTGAAAATCGAAGAGGCCCAACTCTGCCAATAGCCAGAAAAGTTGCTGGTCTTCGGCCGCAGGATGGCCGATCGCCGTACCGCGGAAGATGGGATCATTTCTAAATGACAGCCGCGTCGCCTCAAACAAGAAAGCATTGGGGTTTGTCGTTGGTTTCCCCGCATAATCGAAAAAGGGGCCATCTTGAACACGCACGCCGGGCTTGATCACGCCTTCAATCACTATTTCTGATTCGGCGGGGACTTCGAGATCCACTGTCTTACACCTGATAAGCCGCACCGCCTCCCCTTCTAATGCGCCGGCTAAATTGTACTCATCCGACCCACCGGGATATGCTGCAGCAGCAGCAATAATCAGCGGCTCGGCGGCCCCAATTACAACGGCCATTTCTAATGGCTGACCTTTCTTTTCAGCCTTCGCAAAATGAAGGGTCAGGTGGCTGTTCGCGTACGTACTCACTGTGGCCTGGTTGCGGCCGACAACCTGCATACGATACACCCCCAAGTTCCGGGAGCCCGTTTCAGGGTCCCGAGTCACATTGATGTGCCAAGTGCCAATATAACGGCCGGCATCATACCTGCTCCAATGCGGAATAGGGAACTTGAGGAAGTCAATATCTTCACCCTCAACGACGTTTTCTAAAACCGGCCCGCTTTCGAGGACGATGGGCGCCAATGGTGCCGCCGCTTTCCACCGGATCTCACGAATTACCGAGTTCCAAGCCTGACTTGGGTGAAATCCCAAAGCAACCGCCATCGATGACGGGCTCCGCAGCCCGTTTGTGAACAAGCGAAGCCCCGGGTAATCCTTGATATTCTCGAACAGCAGGGGCCCTTCGGTGGTTCTCGTGATGTCCCCGACCTCAAACTTCCAGTCCACGGTGTGGGAAATGCGCTTCAAGCAGCCTTCCCTGGACAGTAGATCAATGAACGTCCGCAAATTCAGGGGAGGCTTTGGCACATCCGCAATCGGACTATCGAGCGATGTTGCACGAGAAATACCCGAACCGGCTGCCAAGCTCGAACCGGAAGCGCTCTCTAACGACGGCACTGGCGTCTCCAAAAGTCGCAATCAATGGACCAGCGAATAGTTTTCATTCGCTTCTCCTTCTGTAACGCATCAGACTTGCTGCCCTCCTGTTCAACCGGTTGGAAGCAAAAAGCTTGAGGTAGGATCGAGGTGGTCGCGAAAGCACATGCCGCCGTCAACGACCGAATCCGGGCCCCGCGTTCCGCGTCATTGAAAATGCAAAAATCCCCATACCAGCGTGTGCATTTTTCCATGCGTGCCAGATCAAAACTTCGAGTTGCTGAAACATTATTCTCGGGCCTCTATAGTGTAAAGTGTTTGTTAATCTTAGTACATGTGCTTCCTCAGCAATATTGTGGTTCGATTCCGGCTCAGTGAGGTGGCCAAGCGCGTGGTAGAGTGCGGTTTCCATGGCCTCATAGGTGCGGGAGACGTACGTGCGTCTGGTTATCACTCGGATTTTGTTGTTGAGACCTTCGACGGCGCCAGCGGAGATTTCGCCTTTGGCGCGAAACCCATTCAGCAAGAGAGGGTCATGGGCGCGCAGCATTTGGGCGACTTTCTCCAGCCCTTGGTGTGTAGCTCCTCCGTTGCGCGTGCGACCCTCACCTGGGTCCAGGAATGTATCTGAGCAAACCAGTGATTGCCTCTCGCCGTGCAGCATCTGATTCAAGCCAAACCTATCTCCGCTGCAGAAGGTGCCACATCACATTTGTTTTCTCCGTTATAGCTCTTCACTGGGGAAAGGCTCGCGTTCAGGGCTCATGTCGTTACGTGGGAATAACTAAGAATGAGCCGGTGCAAGATGAAAAGTGAGCGATTTTGCAGTTGATCTCTGCGCACCACACTGTTGAATTCCATAAATTCACACGCATAATCGCTTTCCCCTCAAACATTGGGCTGCCTGTATCGCAGCATATGTAACAATGATATCTGCGCCTGCTCTTTTCATACATGCCAACGCTTCAAACATGACCCCGTTCCTGTCTAGCCGTCCGAGGCGGGCAGCAGCATCAATCATCGCGTATTCGCCACTTACGTTATAAACCGCGAGCGGCGTTTGAAACTCTTTCTTTGCGCGATAAACGATGTCGAGATAGAAGAGCCCCGGCTTGACCATAATGATGTCTGCGCCCTCTTCAATGTCTAGGGCAATCTCTCTGATTGCCTCGTCAGAGTTAAAGAAGGCCATCTGATGGCTCTTCTTATCTCCGTTGGAAGGGGACGATTCTGTTCCTTCCTTGAAAAATGGTTCGTAAAGCTTCGAGGCAAATTTCGCTGAATAGGCCATGATGGGTAGATTAGAAAAGCCATGCGAGTCCAATGCCTGTCGCAGAGTTGCGATTTGCCCGTCCAGCATAGCGGCTGGCGCAACCATATCACTACCCGCCTCCGCGTGTGACACGGCCGTCTTCGCCAGTAGTTCCAGAGACTCGTCGTTGACCAGATATCCATCCTTAAGCACTCCACAATGGCCGTACGGAGTGTATTCGCATAGGCAAACGTCCGTCGTGATCAGGATACCCGGAACCTTGCTTTTCAATGCTCTCACGGCTTCCTGAACGATTCCACGTGGGGAATACGCACCGGTTGCGCACATATCTTTGTCCGCCGGATCGGGGACACCGAAGAGAAGGATTGCAGGAATACCGAGATCGCGTGCTTTTTGAACTTCATCGGTCAGGCAATCAATAGAGAGATGATAATTCCCCGGGAGGGAATGTATCTCTTCCTTGATTCCATGACCCGGCACTACAAAAAAGGGCTGGATCAGATCATCAACGGAGAGTGTGGTCTCACGAACGAGTCGTCGAAACGCTCCATTCTGTCGCAGTCTTCTCAGTCTTCGAGTTGGAAATCCCATCGCAGCCTCCTTCAACGGGCCCCATGCCGTGCCCTGAGTGTTGTCCTGGTTTCAATGAATAAAAAGGTAGAATTTTCCCGCTGGCTGTTGGAATAGGGTTATCACGAACAATTCGCACCATTCCGGACTGCCTCCACATCTCCGTTCCAGCATCGGCCCACATGCGGTCCTCCGCACCCTTCAGCAACTCAAGAAAGACCTTAGTCACTTGAGCTTCGTCGACCTTGCCAATCCGTGGGCTGACTAACAGCCGCAAACGGGGCAGACCGTGTTGGCTCTCATGCTCGACAAGCTGGTAGTCCGTACTTCTGCCGCCAAAGATTTCTGGGAGCTTTTTTTCAATGATCCAGACAAAGTCGGTGTTAACAAATGTCACGCCTTCGCCGGTGAGCTTTTCATAGCTTCGAATGTTGCTGAGATGTACATCAAAACCGACTTGCCCGAATTTGCAGTCACATGCGTCCGTTCCTATAGCGCCATAATCACCCATATCTACGTTCAGTAGGAGCTTCGGGGATTCATAAAGAAGGGTCGTAAATAAATAGGAATCGACAAGAGTATCGGAATATGGAACCTGACAACGATGGGTAATAATAGCAGTGGTATCTTTGTACAGGTGGCAATGATCACTTTCCTTAAACCCCCGGTTGCACCCCGCGGCGATCACGCCTGCCTCGGAGATTCCGTAGACTGGGATTGCCGAAGCACCCGTGGATTCTATCTCTTTCCTTTTCTGAGGCGTAAGGGGTTCCCCAGTCACCAGGAATTTTGTGCCTTTGATGTTGAGATTCAACTCTGCAGCAGCAATGCACACCCTCACGGCTGATGCGGCAAAGGTATAGATAACGCACTGACCGTGTTCTTGGAGCGCTTGTGAAGCCCATTCAGCCACCTTATGTGCATGATTTAAGTCAACATACTCAGCGCTCGCGAGGGGACGCCCGTATAGTCTGCTGAGGGCGAAGAGCAGGTTTTTCCCCCATTTTCTCTTCGCGCCTGTCTTGACGTTGCTTTCATCCACTTGGGAAAACCATCGGCGGACTGGATTACCGATATGCGCGAAGCGAAGGCTGGAATTGATGCCGGGTGCACCCGGGAATACAGGGAACCAGTTCGCTACAGGCGCGGTCAGGCACCCATGAATATCAAGCAACAAGGCATCGTAGAGTGATCTTTGATGAAGGTAGTCAAAGTCAATTCGGATTCGCGTTCCCGCGCTTCGACTTGCGCCACTTTGAACCTCATAGACGTAAGACAGGAAGGGATTATCAAACATCTTCTCATGGCATCGGAACGTCATCCCGGCTCGCCTGACCGGTACCCTTCCTTTGAATTCATCCACAGTGAAATAGACACCCGCGGCTTCAAGGATTCGAAGGGCATCTTCCAAGCCGTCTCTCTCCACCCAGGCTTTCAGATCGCTGAGCCTGATTTTTTTAAGGTCGAGTATCCTTCGATAAGCACTACCTGGAAATTGAAAGATACCTTTCTCGGCAAGGTTTAAGAAATTGGCCTCGCGAGCCGCGACGCGTTTTCTGATTAAAGTTTGTGCCAGACTCTTAGCCTCTTCAGGTTCCAGACAAGCTTTCTGGAATTTTCTAAACCCATTGATGAATCTCAAGTAGTGCCGCATTCTCACTCCTGCCAATGGAACTAGTGTATGAGACGTTCTCTGGTTCTACGGACCCGGTAGGGCTCGCAAGCGTGAGCTCGAGTCGCTTGAAAAAGTTACGATAGGGATGAAATTGGAGTCGTTAACACGAAATAATTAGCCGAAATGCCGATATAATATGCGCCCCGCGACGATAAGGATCGGAAGCGGTAAGTGCCCCCATATCCATTCTCCGGGGCGATGAAGTGCCGCCGATGGATAGGGCTGAGACACCTTTTTTGAATATTGCCAATAGTTGAGCGAAGACCGTTTTGCTCCGAGGCGATCCTTGAACGTGATCAGCCCCGGATTATTCCAATCTGAGCGCCCAAGATCGAGTTCGTGTAATCGAAGACGTCGTGCCTCTTGAATTGCTTTCCAAAAGAGCCAAGGTATTCCCCCGAGCTTATTGAGCTGCGGGTCAGAACATCCGTACTTATACACAAGAGCATTTCGAAATTTCAGAGTTACGATGCTGGCCACCGGATGATTGCCATACAATGCTACTCTTATCTGCATCGCCGAGCCGAGACATGCAGCTAGGTTCTGAAACCAGCGGAAAGGTGGTGGAGGAATGCCCTGCCTGCGACGTGATCGCACAAATAATCCGTAAAACAGGTTCAGCAATTCATTTGAACAACCCACGCGATACGTCAGGCTTTCTCTTTCTGCTCTTTGAATTTTCCTCTGGATACAATCTTTGTGAAAAGCTGAGAATAATTCATTCTCCTCATGGTTCAAATCGAGGCTGTGAAAACAGTAGGTTTTATGCGGCGCCACACCAGATTGTGGATCGGGGAAGCGATTCCTCGGCCGCAATTCAATGGCTTTTAACTTCCGGCTCTCATACTCTTTGCGGAGTTCATCATACACATCTGATTCGTTGTTTCCTCTGTCCATCAGAGCGTCACAATGGTCAGAAAATGGAAGCGACACAAGCCTCTCACCCGTGAGCCAACTGGAAACGCGGCAAAGAACCAAACCATTTGTCAATTCTTTCCCCGGTGGGCAGGTCGTGTAAACAACGGGCTTGTAGCCATATGTCTGCCATAAGGCCTTCAGCCAGCCTGTCGAATGAAATACAGAAGAATCGGGATGTCTCTGAACCAAAGACTCCCATCTCTGATCGTGAAGCGGATTGATTTGATAGATCATCGGACAATTGCGAAGCCGTCGCTTCGCAAATACGCTACGCCAAGCACAATTCTAGGATTAAGTTAGGGGGTGACGCGTTATTGCTGAAGTCCTACAGGCTGATGAAATATGGGCCTAATTAAGAAAAACGATTGCGGGGGGCGGCGATTTTGCGCGACCGGGCGCCTCCCTGGTTCATTGTTAGCAGCCCTTTTGGGGAGGGCGCAGTGCCTTTGCCGCGCTGGGAGAGACACCTCGCCCTGGACTTCAGGCCATCGCTTCTGGTTCTTCGAGAACACCGTGCAGTCCCAGATCGGGTCGTCCATGTTCAGGCCCACGAACCGGCGGAGCAACGGGTTGTAATCGATCTGCTCCATCAGCAGGCGCTCCCTGCGAACTGAATAGAGGCAATGCAACAGCAGCGCCCGCAGCATTTTCTCGGGCGCGATCGAGGACCGTCCCCCACCGCGTCCATGGCGTCGAACCGAGGCGAGAGGCGCTTCAGCACTGCATCCACCATCTGGCGAATCCGTCGCAGGGGGCGGGAGGAACCCGCTAGTCCGGCGAAAGGTAGCTGAAGATCGCGCCTTGCTGAAGATCATTACTACGCACGTGTTATCCTCCTATGCAGCCCTTTAAGTAGGTTGTACCTCATCGCATATTCTTAAAAAAGACATAAAGCCGGCTCTTTCGTCAGCCTGTTAAGTCATGATCATTGGATACCCTGGAGATACGGGGCAGCTGAAAGATGCAGCACCCTCATTCTCACAACCTTTTTACGTCAAAGCCTTGGGTCACGTCTTTGGCGTGGAGTCGGGGTGTATCAGGACAGTCAATTTTCTTACGAATTAAACCTATTGAGGAGTGGCACTCAGATTCGTTGGAGCCGGTGGAGCTGGAGAACTAGAGTAGCAACTGTTAGCGTTGAAGTTTAAGATTCCGTTGCTGTCTTTCGAGGTGTTGTTGTAACAAAGTTGGGCAGGAATCTGGTAGGAGTGGCCTCCCGGACCAGGCCC
Source organism: Terriglobia bacterium (assembly GCA_035652895.1). Taxonomy (GTDB): domain Bacteria; phylum Acidobacteriota; class Terriglobia; order UBA7540; family UBA7540; genus SCRD01. The sequence goes on along the minus strand of DASRCX010000055.1, from coordinate 14,111 downwards.
ACCAGTAACGTCAGGTCCTATGGCCGGCCAAGGCGGCGTGCCCCAGGATGTTGTCCACCAACTCGGCTTCGCTGAAAGGAAGAGGGAAGCCGGCAGGGTTTGGCTGGACGGCACGGGATTAGCATATTGGCTGAGCCCACTTGGCACTTCAGAAGTGTCCCAGTGCACGGTCCCAGTGGCGACATCATAATTACCCCAGCGCAACAGTGTTTTCGCAACGTTCGGATCATCGGGCACACTTGAACTCGTACTCCCATTCCCTGACCAGCCCAATGCATAGATGGAGTTGTTGTAGCCTGAGCCACTCGGCTCGACATCTTGATAATTCGTGTGATATCCCGGCGTGCCGAGAACATTCCCGATGATATTAAAATACCTGCTGCCTGCATAAAGGTTGACGGGGACTGTCTGGCTCGTTTTTCCGGGCTCCCATCCTGTCCAGTAATTTCGGAATGCTGTTTCAAAATTGTGCGTTCCATGGATGGCATCGGCCGTAAAGCCTGCACCAACATTCCCCTCGAATAGATTCATGCTGGTCCCCGCGGCATGCAACCACGTGCCTGCCATCATCCAACCCGCGGAAATGGCATAATAATCGTCTGTTGAAAAATTGTACGCCCATACGTTGCCGGAGGATGCGGCGCTGTGCATCATGGGAGCGGTAATGTGCTGGAAAATGTTGTTTTCGATCAAGTTGTCAGAACCCATAAAGTTTTCGACGCCGTAACTTTGTGAAGCGGCATTCAGAGTTCCGTAAAAATAGCTGCTCGCAATCGTGATATGGCTGGCTTGATACAGCCATATATGGTTGCGGTTGGCATCGACTGAGCGAATCCCTTCGACCCAGCAATTCTCGGCGTTGAAGAACACGATTCCGCTTTGAGCTGTGCTTCCACTATGGTCCAGTGACATGTCTTCGATGCCATCAAGCATCACGTCGGTATTTCCCCACCATGCACCGGGGCTTTGCGATGATCTCCAGTTTGGCATATAAAGGCCGGGACTAATCGTAACAGTATTTCCACTCACAGCTACGACTCTAACAATTTGCTCCTGGGCTCGGCCTGGGCGGCCACCGCCGCCCGGCCCCTCCGTCGAACAAACACCCTGCGCGTCACAAACATACACCGAACCTGTATCCGAAGGATCATTTATCTGGTCAAGAATCAGTATGTTCCCAACCTTAATGTTGGCCGTGGAGCTCAGCGTAATTTGTGTGGTTGCAACCGAGTACCCCCCCGTCCAACTGGCGGTGTTTGCGGGACCACCCGACCAACTAGAGTCACCTTCAATACAAATGTCCGATTCGGGACCGCGGCAACCAACGCTTCCCGAAAAGACCAGGAAAGTCCGATCTGCCCCGGCCCCACGAAGAGTCACATTGCTGTGACCGGCAAAATCAATCCCGGAGGACAGATTATAGGTTCCCGAATTAAGGTAAACCACTCCACCACTGGGGCAGTTTGCAATTGCGGCATTGATCTGGGAAGCAGTGACTCCTGGACTCAATGTGGCGCAAATCGACGTGCGGTTCGGAATGCCTCCTTGAACTCCTGCGTTACTCCAATCCGTCATTCTACTCGGTGCAATAATCCCGCTTTGAGCTCGGATGCAAACCGAAAATCCAATCAGGACGATGAATAAGAATACAGACGCTTTACGATCCATTTCCCTCTGCCTCTTAAGCCGGTGATGGCCAACTGTTAGGGCCAGGCATTTATACACGTATCCAACACAAACTGCAGTATACGAACATTCTCGGAACGGTGGCTACTGGACAGGGGAACAGAAAAAGGTCAGGAATCACCGCCAGCTCGTGAAGACCGTATACCCAAGCGGGTTTTCTCCCAAGGAGAACTGTTGTGAAGTTCTGCCGGCAGCATCGTTTCGGCTGTTGACAAGCGGGACTCCTCACGCATAATCACGCGGGCAATGCGTTCTGCTGCATGACCGTCCCACAGCGGAGGGATGGCCCGTCGCTCTTTCGGCCGTTCAAGCGTACGGCCGATTTCTTTGATTAGTTTGGAGATGTCACGGCCGACTAAAGTATTGGTTCCCACGGAAATGGTAATCGGCCGCTCCGTGTTCTCTCGGACGGTGAGACAGGGCACCCCGAGGAACGTTGTCTCCTCCTGAATCCCTCCGGAGTCTGTGATGACGACGGTGGCGTGCTTCTGGAGCGCAAGAAACTCGAGGTACGGCAACGGATCGAGAAAGCGGATAAGTCCTTTCGTATTGGACTTAATTCCAAGTTCCGCCAACTTCTGTCGCGTACGGGGATGCACCGGGAAAATGAAAGGAAGTTCCTGGCTGGCTTTTTCCAGGCTTGAGAGCAGAACTGCCAGCCAATCCAGTTCGTCCACATTGGATGGTCGGTGAAGTGTCACGAGTGCATAACTTCCAGGTAAGTCAGGCAATAGGCGCCCGTTTGCCTCGGGCAGCATCCTTACGAGAGTGTCAATCATGACGTTGCCGACAAAAAACACTTTCTCAGGGCTGATCCCTTCCCGAGAAAGGTTTAGGTTCCCATCCTCAGATGGCGTGAAGAGAAGATCGGATAATTGATCCGTCAGCAACCGGTTGATTTCCTCAGGCATAGTGCGATCAAACGATCGCAAGCCAGCCTCCACATGCGCTATCCTTATCATCCGTTTTGAGCAGACCAAGGCAGCTGCAAGGGTTGAGTTAACGTCGCCGTAAACAACCACTAAATCCGGCTTTGTATCCAGCAGGACAGGCTCAAAGCGAGCCATGATCTGGGCGGTTTGTTGCGCATTGGTATCGGAGCCAACCTGCAGATTGATGTCAGGCACCGGCATTCCCAACTGCCGAAAGAAGACTTCTGACATGTTGAAGTCGTAATGTTGCCCAGTATGGACCAAAATCTGCTCGACCGGATATGCCGACATGGCCCGGATAACCGGTACTGCCTTCATAAAATTCGGTCGTGCTCCCACTACATGGCAGATGCGCATGAAGCCCCCACAGGCGTTAATACAGTAGCCCAGAATAGCAGTAGAAACCTAACACAAAAGCAAATTGAAACCTCGCCCCGCTGCAGGTCAAGTTCCCTTCGTGGGAGCAGCTTTGGAAGGCCGCTGGCCGCCGAACGAAATCCTTCGTTTAAACCCCGATGATGGCTTCTTCTTTATACGTTTTCCAAATTACTTCGATACTCCGGTCACGGCACTGGGTCAACACGTGCGAAAACTCCCGGGCAGAGAGCCATCGTTCGAGTACCAAGCCTTGTTGACAGTCGACCACATAGTTGAACTTTCCATTGGCAACCAACGAGCTCAGAATTTGGACACACTCCATTCCTTCCTGAAGAAACTCGGGAAGGTTGACCTCAAAGGAAAGGTAAGGAACGGGTCGTCGCATGCCGCGCAGGACGCGCAATTCTGCTCCCTCCACATCAATCTTGATGAAAAAAGGGAGGCCAAACCTGTCCATGAGCTCTTCAAGAGTCACGGTCTCGACCTGCAGGCGTCCTCCGAAGTCAAAGGTCCGCCCAAAGCGCTTTTCATCGGACCTCAGCGTCTCCACCCACTTCATGCTTAGCGTATTCAACGCGGACCCGGGCTTGTCGATCCACATCGGCTCAAACCCGTTTTGATCACTGACCGCCTTACTTACAACGACCACGGATTTCCGTACCAGACGGTATTTCAAATACTTTTGTCTCAGAATCATCTGGTTGGCCACATCGGGCTCTACTGCAATAACCTTTGCTCCTAATCTCAGGAAAAGGGATGTCTTGGTTCCTTCGTTCGCTCCAATGTCAAAAATAAGAGAACCTTTGCGGAAGCCGCGGAGCAGTTTGCGGTAGAAGTCCAACTCATTGCGGCTCCTTTCCATCCTCGATTTGTCAACGAACTCCAAGTACAGACTGTGTACCCGCGAGGCCTTCACACGATAATACAGGCCCGTCCGTTTCAACGATCGAAGGACAAATGCCTTAGATGTCTGTGATATGAGCCTTCCTAAGGTCACTGTACCACCTTGGAAATTTCCGGCAGGGTCTCAGTCGTCAGTTCTCGGTACACTGCACGTGTTATCCGAGCTACCTCGCTCCACGAATGGCGCGCGTTGGCGTAATCGCGGATCTCCTGCCGGCGGTTCTTCAATTCCCGGAACAGATCACTTTGGAAGTACGTTTCAATAGCGGCAGCAAGGCTCTCAGGATCTCGCGGCCTGCAGATGAATCCTGTGCGCCCCTCGACGATGTCTTTTTTCAATTCCCCCACGTCTGTGGCAACTACCGGAAGCCCGAAGCTGTAACCCAGGAAAAGCACACCACTCTGAAAAATCTCCCTGTAAGGCAGAGCCAGAACATCCGCTGCAGTGAAATACAAAGGGACATCCCGGTCAGGAATGAATTCATTTCTCAGTACAACTTTTCCCTGCTCTTGGAGTCTCAGCAGCGCTCGCCGGGTCCACTGCCAGCTATCGTTATGTCGCTTGATAGGACGTCCGGCTACAATCAGTTTGTAATGAAGATGTTTCGCATGAAGGAGTTCAAGGGCTGCCAGAAGGTCGTCAAGGCCCTTCGAGGGCCGCATGTTTCCGAAGAACAGGATGGTTTTCTCTCCGTTGCTGATGCCTAATCGATGCCTTGCTTCCGTGGAGGTCAGGTCCACGGTGGGCAGCGCGTTGTTAATCCCGTAGGGGATCACTGTCACGGCTTTTTCGCAAACTCCAAAATCTCTCACCAGTTCGCCCTTCATCTTTTCCGTGTGAACGAAGATTCGATGAGCCAGTGAGTATTGTATCTTCAAGGTCAGCCGATTACTCACAGAGTCTGTGTTGTCTCTCCTGCCCATGTTGACGTTGTGTGCGGTCATGACAATCTTTTTGCCCAGAATCCTGTAATAAGACATAAGCAGAGTTCGATCAAACCACTCGATCCGGTTGTTCCACAGAATGTGAAAGATTTTCGGCTTGGCACCCCATGCATAGGCAATGAGCCTAGCATAGTTTGTCAACAACCTCACCCCTTTTTTCAGAAGGCCCTCGTTCGAGTTCGGACCTTTCCACACATCAAGAAAATTCAAGCCCGGTGTACTATGCATCTCCGGACCATCCACTTCGGAGCCGCCCACAACATCAACGTACACTCCAGAGGTGACCAAAGACATGGCTAGGCCATAGGTGTAGTGGCGGTCTGTCCCGCCAGTCAGCAGTGCCACTGCAACAGGGCGCGTCGCCTCCCTGGAGGCCAAGTCCGGGGCGCAAAAGCACGCCGACTTCAAATCTGGAATGTCCCGCAGTGCTGAGTTTCGCACCAAGGTTACCTTCCACTCGATTCGAGAATTTCTTCGCTGGTCATTTGTAGGGTGCTGTCGGCGCAGCGCTCGTCTTTCGGATCGAAAGCAGGATGCTCCAACTTCCTAGACCGGAGAAAGGGAAGCATATCAGGCAAAAGTTTGAGCACATAATAGATAGGATCAATGCTACGGTACAAAGCCACGACCGCGACGAGGTAGAAAGTCCAGAACAGAACAGAAACTGTCACCATCCGGGCCAACGCTTCCCCCATACCTGTTCCTGGGCCATAAGGATGGGCGTGGAACAAAACCATAAGCGACGCAGAAGTCGCAAGGATTGCGGCGACGATGTACCGCCAGATCACGCCTACGACGGGGCCCACGCCGAACCCAATGGGTTTTCCAGCGTACCAGAACGCGGGGAGCATCAGTATCCAGAACGAGACCGTCCAAGCCATCGCGATGCCTACTCCTCCCCACGGCAGTCCCACTAAAAACAGCGTGCCGGTAACCAGAAGCTCGATGATCCCCCAGCGAAACCACCGGTCCGGGGTACCAATGGAAAGGTGGATCCACCCGTGCGTGTAATAAAGGAGCATGACCCCGATCCCAGGCCCGAAAAAAACGAAGATCCGGCCGGACTCTTCCCATCCCGGACCCAAGATCACACGAATTAAGTCCTTGCCGACCAGGCTTAAGTTCGCCCCAACTCCCAAGGCCACAAATGCAAGCAAAGCAAGCGCCCTAAGGAGGTATCGCCGGTATTGGAGCGTGTCGTTTTTGAGCCGGCTCAAAGCTGAGACGGCGACACCAGTTATCGGAGATACAAGCTGGCTGGAAGAAAGAGCAAACAGGTCATAGGCCTTCTTGTAGAATCCGAGCGATCGTGCACCAAACCGCCATCCCACAAGAACGTTGTCCGTGTTCCGGGCAAAATAGTTGGCAGCAAAATGACCATAAACGTTTATCGCGTATCGCACCAGCTTTGCAGTTCCTGGAACGCGCCGCGGAAGGCTTGGAGTCCAACGACAGAGGACCCATGAGCCGACAGCAGTGCTGAGCGGGAGCGCAACGACACCAGCAACGAGTGCCCAGTATCCACAACCCAACAAAGCAAGGGTGATGGAAGTGACCACTGAGGCAGCGCGGGCCAAAACGTCGTTTGCAGCGATTCCTGGGAATTCCATGGCCCGCTTCAGCAATGCCAGATGCAGAACTGAAACCCCTGTGACCAAGATCGTCAGAGAAACACCAATTGTGACGGAAGCAACGCGCGGGTCACGATAAAACCATGACAGCAGCGAGCCTGCAGAAGCAAATCCTATTGTCAGAAGAAGGCTGGCACCGACGTTGATCCAAAATAGATTACTTGCCAGTGTGTGGGTAATCTCTTCGATTTGAACAACGGCCTCGGTGAATCCGTTCAGCCCGAAATTCATGATCAGTAGGCTGACTGTGGTCACCATCGTAACTACCCCGAAATCCGAGGGCGTCAGTAACCGTGCTAGAACTACTGTTGCAATCATCTGGATCCCCAAGGACAATCCTTGGGCAGAAACGGCTGCGCCAGCACCACGAACCGCGAGGCAGCGCAGTTGTCGCTCGCCTTTGGTAACAGGATGAAACTTTCCTTCCGCGTTAAATGGCCTCAAGAGATCCTCGTATAAACCTGCTCATCTTCCGGTAGAAGGCCGCCTGGAATAAACTCCCGAGATCCATCTAATGCTGCCTCCAGTTCCTTTCGTGGGCTGGCAGGAATGGCAACGATCGCCAGGAGGAGGAATATCCACATTGGGTCGAGCATTCTGAACCCGGCCTCCGCAAAGTTGTAAACCAATGCTGCGGCAAAGTACGCCAGCCTGAGGCTGCCGGCCTCCGGGTCTTGCTGATATACGGCACTCAGGTTCCGGTAGCCTGAAATCAACAGGAAGAACAGAAGAGCTACCCCAACCCATCCCAGGTTCAGATAAACTTCTAGATAACCGTTGTGGGCCTCATTAGGATGCCATAGATATATGCTCCATAGATGATTGAGCCGATCCCCAAGCCAGAAGCTCTCAAAACCGGTGCCAAGCCATGGATGGGTATCCATACTAAGGAGTGTCTTCCATAAGTCAGTCCGGCCAGTCAGAGTGGAATTCCTCCCAACCAGATGAAGAGCGGACGTAAGGACCTCAGGAAAAACGAACAGCAGCACCGCCACCGCCACCATGCCTCCCACGGCGAGATGGACGTCTGAGGGCCGGCGTCTTCCCGAAACCCTCACAAACAGCATCAGGGTTGATCCCATCAGAAAGCAGACCAGGGGGGTCATTGAATTTATTACGGCAAAAAGCCAGAGGACCGCCGTAAGCGTAAGGCCCAGAGCGATCAGCTTCCTTGTTTTTAGGCGATTTTCATGAAGGGCCTTAAGAATAAGCCAGACAAAACCAAGGCCGACCAGCATGCACATGACTCCAAGCAAGTTCTTATTGGTTGTGACACCCGAGTAAGTGACCATCCCATCTTCAACGCTGTAGACGCGCCCCAGGTTGGGATAGAACTCGATCAGCAGCACGGAAAGGGGTATCACTAGAAAACCTGCTCGCACAATGATTCGTTTGATCGCCTCCGTCCGATTCCTGTCAGTCAGAATAATGAGAACCATCACGACGTCACCTATCGCCTTGAACCATCTCTTCATGGCTAGCCCGGGAGTTGCGGACCACAACGTGCTGGCGGCACAATAGCCGAAAAAGCCCAGGAGGGGCCAGTTCATTCTCAATACCCTTACAACCCGCTGAAATCGGCTCATCAAGATGATTATGCCTGCCAGAATAAGTAATGTAAGGATCATGCGATCAAGGGGATTGCCTTCCGCAACTTCGCTTGCAGCTTCCACAGGGGCACTGCCATGCAGCCACACGGAAGCCATCCGCGATCCCACCAGCAGGATCCATATGGTGGGAAGCCACAATGCCGGCGATGGGCGTGTCTTGGGTTCCCGGTAGAGTGCAAAGAGAGCTAGGATTCCGAACCCGAAGACCAAACTGGCAAAGAAACTCATGAGGGGTTTCCCAGGCGCCTGGTAGACTTGGTACAAGAGTTGCTTTGTTGCTAGTCGAGGAACTGACGGTGCAGAAGCTCCAAGGACAACAATGTGTTCAACTCAATGGTGTAGTTGTGGTCTCCTCTGAGGTGGCCGCGCACCACAGTCTCCAGTCCCTTCCGGTTGACATATGGGCGTGAAAGGCTCCTCGAATCCAACAGTATATCCTGGACGTAATCGGAGAGAAAGTCGCGGTACCAAATGCGAAAATGGGCAAACTTGTGTCGCCCGAGAAAAAGACGTTCCAAGTGCAAAGGAGAAAGGAAATGGTCTATTCTGGCGAGCCACTGCGGCATGCCACTGTCGTATGCGTACTCTGATTTGAACGTGACCTCCTGGAACCCACGCGATACGATTGTTGAAAGCCGTCCCTTCAGGCCATTGACACCACGATCGCTTTCTAGCCGGCTAAGAGCCGGGTTACCATCGTATATTAGGCGCCAGCGGATGTCACGGTTCAGGTCCTGCAACTTTGGTGCCCTATAGATGACCCGAACAAAATCGTTGTCCAAGAAGGGTGAACGTACTGTGAGTTGGGTCTGCTCAAGAGACAAGACTCCATAGTGCCACCAGGGGGACTGCATAAAGGCAGCGAAAGTAACAGGATGTCGGCACCGAAGCTGCGCATATGTTAGCTTCGCTTGTTCGAAGCTGGCGTAAAATTCCGACTGGAAAAGCCCTGGCGTGAGATCCGTAGGCTTGAACATTGGCACTAGTGTGAGTAATTCGCTGCCATAGGTTCCAACAATCCGCACAGGTGCAATCTGGCGGGCCTTTTCACTAACATACAAGTCGGCTGCTCGATTGGCAGGGATGTTGCCGTCGCTCAGGTAAACACTACGCTCAAGATAGCGTGGAAACTGTGAGAGGAAAGAGTTGCCAACCGTCACTACGCTATGAGGCTGTTGGCAGATGTGAGCAACCTGGCGCGCCACCAACACGTCACGGCAGTCACGGAACATTCCTCCATAGGTATAGCAGGGTAGCGAGCCGGGCGCGGCCTTTTGCCATGCCATAATCACTCGAGTGTCCATTCCACCCGTAAGAGAAACCGCCACCTTCTGGGCGCCGTTAAAGTATCGTCCGAGGTTCCTCGAAAAGGCCTCCCGCAGTTCATGGTAGTACTCGTCGGCGCATAGCAGAGTCTGTCCTTCCCATTCGTGAACGTCAAAATAGAAGCCCTTTTGCGGATTTGGACTGTTCCGAAACTCCCAAGCGGCACCCCCCGGCACGAGGCTGATCCCCTGAAACAGTGTGCGATTCTCCAACACGCAACTGCAGGTCACAAACTCTCCGGCCGCCTGAAGGTTCAGTTTGCGCAATTCCGGACGGACGGCGAGGATCGCTTTGGCCTCCGCCGCAAAGTAGAAAGCCTCTTCGGATTCGTGAAAGTAAAGCCTGCCCATCCCATACCGATCGTTGAAAAGGAGCACTCTGCCGAGCCTTCGGTCAATCAAAAGCCCATGAAACTTCCCGTTCAAACCACTTGGGAATGTGGGGTCTTCTTCATAAAGGTGAACGAGGTACGAGGGCCCTTCTGTCTCCACTTGGTGACCACGGCCCTTCAGGTAAGTAACCACCCCAGGCTCAGGATACTCTTCTCCGGAAAAGAGCAGTACGACGTCTTGTCGTTCGTTGGTCAGGGGTAGGCCGTCAGCAAATGAGTCTTTCTGAACAGCCCATCCCACATATACGCCCAAGGATTCGTCCACCCAGGTTCCTGTGTTGTAAAAGGATTCCTGGCTGATGGCTTGTACCATTTGATGCAGTTGTGGCTCAACGCCTTCGCGTTGCATCTTCGTAATGAACCCCACGATTCCAGGCATAGATGACTTTGACGGTGGTGCACCAGCTTCACTAGTGCCGTCTTGCACAAAGTTGCGCTCCAAGTAACCGGAACGGCACAGCGCGGGGTACGTGCGGCACGGGGCAATATCTTTGCTGGCGATCTTGGAAGCCCAGACGGGCAAATTTCGAAGCCGCTGCGTAGCCTGTCACACTAGCGAAGAGTTTGCGCGCTTCCTAGATGTGGCGAAAGTCGGCCAGCGGCGAAAACAGATTCATATGATCTTGGACGACCTCTCGGCGCACAAGAAGGTGCTCGTGCGAGCCTGTTTGGATCGCACTACGTCGCGCTTCTACCACCGTGGCCCGGGCGGCGCGGGGACGTCCCTATGCGTGTTCCCGATCGGCAAACCTTCTTGCATACCACAGACTGCGAATTTTGCGGTATTGAACGACTGCGGCTTCAGGAACCAGATCCAACAATCTGTGGTGAAGGTTGAACTGCAAGGCCACACGCCCTAAGAGTGTCAGCGGGATGTAGTACCTTGGTATCTCAACTTTCTTGAACCCGTTGTGTCTCTTAAAGTCAGCCAGACTGTCGCTTTGTCTTCGGCCATAGGAGAAATTTCCATACCACATGTTTGGGATGCCACGATCGGCACAAGACGCCACTGCTTGGGCGATCAAAGCGTTGGCCGGTGCCAGGTCGCGGTACCGGTTCATGGCCACTATGTGCATCAACCCAGCCTGTTCCCGCTTCTCGTCCGTTACAAGCTTGACAAACCCAATCATCTCGCCCAACAAAAATGCTCCAATAAAAATGCTTTGCTCAAGGTAAGTCGCCGTCATCATACGGACGGCCTCCAGATCCTTACCGTAATGCCAGAAGCGCCTGCCTTGGCGGATTGGCGATTCGTTAAAGATCGCGTGGATCCCCCGAATGAGGGTGTCGTCAAAAGGCAGTTCACGCGTCGTGATGCCATTTTTCTCCGCCTTCCGCAGCTTGTTTCGCACCTTGAACCTGATCTGGTTTGTAATCCATTCATCGAATGTTGATACGGGAAGAACAGCGAAGTTATCCCATTCCATCGGAAAGTCATATTCAGGCACGCGGCTGGACAGTCGTTGAATAAATGTAAATAGATCTGCCCGGGGCTGGTTCTTACGCAGTGAACTCAGAAAGGCTTCCGGGTCTTCCACAAACTGGTATCCTTCCGCATCAAGGTGGACAACGCGAATCAGCCTCCCGCGAAAGAAAATTTGTTTGCCACAAACTTCCATATGTCGTATGCCTTTCCTCCGAGCAATTCTCAGCAGGCCCACTCCCTTTTCTCCCCAGCAAAGGGTGGTGACCTTACGTAGTGCCTCTGGCCGCGGGTTGACTATTTCCTAAACATTTGAATCTCGGGACAAATGGAGATTTGAACTATTGACCTATTTAATGGATTGAGGCCTCATGGAAGCAAGAGGAATATTATCTCTTCAAACCTGCGAATCGCTATCGACTATAAAGCTACGTATGTCCTTCGGCAGTGCGAAATTCTTAGGCAAGATATTGGAAGTTATTTGGCTCTGATGATGTCCCTATTCTGACCAGGGAAAATTCGAATCCGCCAGTCCGTTGTCCGACGGGTCCCTTTACCGGGAGGCAGCAAGCGCGATGGCGGAAGTTGGGCTGCTGGCCTTTGGTCGGACCACCCTGGGTGTGGGTCGGGCAGTACTCCCCCGTACCGAAGCTGCTTCTGCAAGCACCAATTCACACAGCCGCAGTCGCTGGCAATTTTCTGTCTGATGCGGTACGAAAACTGAGCCTTTCGCGAAGCCGAGGTACGGTTGAGGGAGCACGGAGATCTGCGTCACGCCTTGGGATTGAAAAGCGTGCCCTAGTTCACAACTTTGCACCGCTTTCTTCATCGTCTGCAGGGCCAGAGCATCGAGAGGGCCGTCACCGAAACAATGCGCCGGATGCGCGGCGGACACCTTTGCCGCCTGCCGGCTCGGGTGGCCGTTGACGCCACGGGTTTGGCGCAGGGAACGGTAGGCACGTAGTTTGTACGGCGCCTGCATCATCACGGGCAAAAGTCGCTGCCTTGGCGGCATGGGCTGAAATGGTTGGTCGTGGCGGACTTGGATCAGCGGTGTCTGCTCTCGCGGCGCGCACGGCGCAGCCCTTGGCACGACTGTGGCAGTTTGTGTGCGCTCGTCAGGACCGCTTCCCACCAGGCGCGCATCGGGCTGGTGTTGGCCGACGCAGAATTCGACAGCGAGAGGAACCACGCTCTCATCCGGCAGCGACTTCGAGCGCGCAGCGTGATTCCGGCCAAGGGCGGGAAGAAAACCTAGCGCCTGCGCGGAGTACGCGCCGACATGCGGCGGGCGTTTCCGCAAAAGCTCTATCGGCGCCGTGCTCTCATCGAAACGCTTCTCCCTTCCGTGAAGAGAAAGCTTTCGGCTCGGGTGCCCGGTCGCACGCTTCAAAAACAAGTGCGTCAGCCCCTTCTGCTCGGGCTGAGCTTCAACCTCTACCGCTTGAAGCATCGCTACCTTCTATTGAGGATGTCAACAGGGGCCAAATAGCTTCTAGGGAAATTTCACGTTTGCTTACCGACTTGCCCTAGGCAACCTTGCATGCCAAGCCAACCTGGATTGCCACGAAGGGAGTCCAGTTTTGAGCCTTAGCAGGTTGCCCATCTTAAGAAGTCTGGTTGGGCCGTCATGAACCCTCATAATGGGGATCTTCGGCAAGTAAGTAAGGGGCCCGCACACTATGGTTGGATAGAATCTTGAGCAACGGCCATCGTTAGTCAAAATGAAGACGGCGCGAAACACCTCTCACAAGCATTTTTTTCAGCCGGTGTATCTGCTCTCTTTGGCGAAGCTCAATGAGATCCTTCGGAATGGTTTGTTCAACACCCCGAAGCAAATACCAGAAGTATGCAGCCAACATCAATATCCCGCCGATTACAAACGGCTTGCAATGCATCTGGTAAATGCACCGAAAAATCTCCCAAACAGGATGGCAGCCCAACTGATAGTCTTTGTAACCTAAGTGGATTCTCGCTCGATAGGTCGTGCACTGGACGCCGCCAGTCTTAGGGCTCCAGAAACCTCGTCTTAGACCATGATGAACGCAAACCCTTTCCGTGAAGATGCGCGTTCGCCACCCTTTGGCTCGTGCACTCAGCGCTGCAATCAGATCAATTCCACCAGACTTTACTGGCAAGTACCCACCAATGGCCTCAAAGCATTCACGACGAAACAGTTGACATGCGCCAGGTACATCTTCTGCGTTGCTATAGCGGAAATCGTAGGTGATTTTCCCTTGCAGGTAAGGAGTACCAGCCAATCCTAACCGAGGATTCTTAGGAAACTTGCTTAGCAGATAAGCAAAATAGTCTTCCTCAAAGGAGATGTCACCGTCCATGACGGCAATCAGAGCATAGTCTAGTTCTTTTACTCTATTGAGAGCGGCGTTGATCGCGTGAACCTTGCCCGCAAAGTTTCGGTCACAGCGCTCCGGCATCCGTACTAGCTCAATCCACGGGCATTCATCCACATATCGACTGACAATTTCTTCTGTTCCGTCAGTCGAACCGTCACTCACGATCACCCATTTGAGAGGCTTGACGGTTTGCCTAACCATCGACTTCAAAGTCAACTCGATAAATTGCGCCTCATTGCGCACCGGGGTAATTACAACATACGAGGGAAGTCCTGTTATGGGAAATCGGCCAGCCCCAGTATTGGCCGGAGTTGCTACTCCGGCTTTCGGGACACTCTCCCCTATGGTAAGAGTGTGGGTGCTGCTGGTGTCGTTCGTCATACGCATTGTAACTTATTCAGCGCCGCTCTTGCGCGCTTGACTTTCTCCAGGATGTCGGAAGCTTTGGCCGTCCAGATGAAAGGCTTCGGCTTCTGATGAGGCTGGGCGATATAGCTTTCGAGAGCGGCGATCAACTCGTGCACGCTGG
>DASRCX010000054.1:0-30546 GCA_035652895.1 Terriglobia bacterium | reverse complement strand
GAGGATGCGGGCGTATGTGGGGGAGGGAGAGACGACGGAGGACCGTCCGAAGAGCTTTGGGGGGTACGGGGTGCTGAGGGTTCCGAGGCTGCAGCAGTTGCTGCAATACATTTGCCGGAACGGATATGAACACCATGTGGCAGTGAACTTCGGCCGGAGCGCGCGGGCGATTGCCGAGGCGCTGGGCAATTACAAAGGCTGGGACCTCTACCACCACCAGCCGGACAACAACTGACCCCCTGCCCCGCAAACCGGGTTCTGGCGGCAAAACTTGCGGGGAACGTGTACTCTAAAAATAGCGATTCGTGATAAATTTCTGTGGGGTCAAAACCGAAAGCGAGCAAAGACAGTGAATCTTGAAGATGTTGCAAAGCGTGCGCGGGTCTCCATCAGCACTGTTTCCCGCGTATTGAACAATACAGCGCCGGTGAAAAATTCCACGCGGGCGCGTGTACTAAAGGTTGTCAAGGAGCTCCGGTATCATCCCAACCTGTATGCTCGCACGCTCGCCGGCGGCAAGAGCCGGACGCTCGGGATGATTGTTTCCAACCTCGAAAATCCATTCTTTCTGGATATCTATCGCTCCTTTGAAGCGGACGCCCACCGGCAGGATTTCGAGGTCCTGGTGGCAAACACGGATTATTCTCCTCGCCGCCTGGTGTCAAGCATCCAGTTGATGATGGGCCGCCGGGTATCCGGCCTGGCTGTCATTGTGTCGGAAATGGACCCGTCATTGATGAAGGAACTGGTCGAAATGAACCTGCCGATTGTTCTTTATGACGTCGGCGTGCCAGCGCGGAACATATACAAGATTCGCGTCAATTATGAGAAGGGCATCCGCAAGGCCGTTGAATATCTGTACTCTCTGGGCCATCGACGGATGGCTTTCGTGGGTCACCATACAGGTCTGGCGCCGCTGCTCGACCGCAAGAAATCTTTTCTGAACACGATGAAGCAATACAGCGGCGAAGTTGATTTCGCTACGGCGGCGGACCGCGACGGCCCTGAGGGCGGCCAGTCAGCCATGCGCCAGTTTCTTGATTCGGGTTTCAGACCGACGGCTGTAATCGCCGTGAATGACTTTATGGCGCTGGGTGTGCTGAAGGAGCTTCGGGAAAGCGGCCTGCGCGTGCCTGAAGACGTTTCGGTGACCGGCTACGACAACATCCGCCTTTCCGAGTTTGTTTACCCGCCCCTGACAACTGTCAATATCCCGCGTGCTGAAATCGGCCGCATGGCTTTCCAGGCGCTGGTGCCTCCGGGCGACGATGCGAGCGTTCAAGGGCATGAATTTCGCATCAATCCGGAACTGGTGATTCGGGAAACGACCGGCCCTGCACCGGATTCCAGATAATTGAGATTAAGTGCCGCCTCGAGCCGTCGAGGGTGAACGATGGTGATCGCCTGGGTTCTTGAGGAGCCACACTTCTGCAAGCCGTGATCGTTCCCGCCAGTTCAGCTCTTCTTCGTTTTCGGGACGGTCCCAGGTAAGAACCAGTTTTCTGCCATTGACGTGTTCCGCAGCTACGTGAAATTCCTTGAATTCGCCCATTTGATGACCACCAACTGTCGGCTCAACCCTTTCGCCATTGATCCGTAGCAAGTCTTGTCCATAGCCTGTTGTTCGTACAACGTACTTCGCGTTGGGATCGAGTCCCTCGTACACGACAGCGATCGGCCACAGGGTGACTTGCCAACTGAGCCGCGCGCGGCTCTTCCCATGATCCCACCACCAGAATGTTGGTTGCGGATGCTCTTTTAATTCAGGTCCGTTCGCGGGGTAACAATTAACGACATGAGGCGACTTGGCGATATTGCCGAGATCATCATAAAAGCTTCCCGCCCCCGGATGTTCCCAGATGGCAAGCTGAACCAGCCGCCGCCGTTTTTCTGTTTCAGACTTCAGTCCGCGGATGGCCTTAAACTGGTCTTCAAGCCACCAACGATTGTTCAGAGGATAATCGACAAAGTCGAGGACCGCGCCGCGCTCTTCGCCAACAGCATAGTATTTTTCCACGCTCGTTTGCATGCCGACCGAGTGAAAGAGCCTGTCACAGAGTTCTGAAATGCGGTTCCGCAGCTGGACGCCCACCGGATGCTTGACGGCCTGCTGCAGGACTTCTGTTGCTTCCATCATCGACCGCTCCGAACCAAGTTGTTCTGCTTTTGCCAGGATTTTGTTCGCTTCGTATTCAAGCCTCGATTCGTTGATCAGCCGCCGTCGCACATAGGCATCGTAATTGGCGCGAAGCAGGCACATCTGCCAGCGCCAGTTGTTCTCCAGGTCTGGGGCTAGGGCCGCCAGGTGCTGCCATTCCAGCAGCGTTCCCTCAACGGCTCCGTTGCTGATCAGCGGTCCTAGCCAGTTTTTTTCAAGAGCGAGGATGGCGTCAGCAGCCCGCGCTGCGATATCGGGCCTGAAATATATCCGAGAGTAATCGATAAGGATTTCTCTTGGAGTTTGATCAGGGTTCCAGCCTAGCGCGCTCCAGATGGTCTTGTTGACGTCATCGTTGACTCCTTCAGAGTATGAAATGAAGCCATTCGTGTATGCGGCAGTACGACTGAAGATGGCGGCATACTCCACAGGTCGTGGGTTCACGGATTCGCGCCCCTCAGTCAGGGCATAAGCCTGGTCCCATTGTTCCATCTCGTACTGGCAGCGGACCTGATGAGTAATGTCTGGATAGTCGCGCAGGCCAAACGGCTCGGGGAGCCGACTTCTCAATTCTTCAAGTGGAGGGCTTCCGGGGCCGCCAACAAGACCTCCGAGCCAGTGGGGCATGTGCCGCCGGATATAGTTGAAAGTGTAATCGGTTTCCGCCGGCGTAAAATGTTGCAAGCTCAGCCAGACTCTTGTTTCGGGGTGAGTGTGGCCAAGCGCCCGCGCGACTTCTTCAAGAAACGGCAAAACGACTTCCGGCGGGTTATCGCCCGGGTCGCCCCCGGGAAAAGTAAATCCCGTTAGAACCGGCGTGTCCTCGAAAAACTCTACGCAGTGATTCAGTAATTGCCGTCGCTTGGCGTCGTTCCTAAGATCGAAATCTGCGGGGACCCAGACCCAGTAATCCAATCCGTAGCGCTGGCAAATTTCACCAAGCGCCCGGTTCATTTCCCGCCGCGGAAATTTCATCACCGGCGTGGGCCGAGTATCATGAAAGGGAATGCCCTCGATACTATTGGCGCCGAAAAAGGTGAGTTCACGGATGTACTGTTCAAACTGGGCAGGACTCCAAGCGTCATAGGTATTCGTTGTTGCGCGATATCCAAGCTGGTGGCCGCGGATGGAGTACGCTGGGGCCGTGGCAATGTCCAGATTGGCGGGCAGCTTCAGCATGCCATGCGACCAGTTGAGACGCCGAAGCAGATGGCCTGCCCCAAAGAGGGTCCCTCGGGCGTCGGCACCGATAATCCAAACGACGGGCGGCGTGTTTGCGGTATCCACGTAAAGCCGGTAGCCTTCCGAGCGATTTTCCGGCAAGTCTTGTCCATCACGTTCGGGCACAGGAAGCCGCCACTGCGGAACCGATTTGGCCGATGAAATCGCTATGACGGGTTTCCCCTGCGGCCACTCTGTTGATGTACGCAGTCGGATTGCGGTGCGTTTTTCCACCTCTTCTACCAGGACCTTTGATGCCGTTCGTTCCGCAGGCGGAAGATCGCCGGGCCGCGAAACAACGACGGCGTCGCGCAGATCTATATCGTGCAAGCGTGCGGCCGCGGGAGCAACAGTGATTTCTCCGGTTTGCCGGTTGTCAGCAGTCTCGCGGTCCTGAAACGGACTGCCAAATACTCCTGAGGAGAGCGTTGGCCCGATCCCTATCGCGCCGAATGCTCCCTGCTTGAGAAAACGTCTCCGATTCATCGAACTCGCTCCGCATCACCTTTGGAATGGGTCTGCCACTAGCAGCGCCTGAACTCCGAATTGAAAGTACCTTCACTGCGGGGCTCCGCTCGTTCCCCAGTGCCTGGCGTGACAGCACCGACGACGCGCAGCCCCGTTTCGTGCGCGTAGTAGTATAAGCCCACACTGTCGTTTGTCCCGTCTGTAAAATAACCATTTTAAGAGTTGCCCGCTGCGACGACATGCGGCTTGCCGATCAGATTGCGCAGTTGCGGGATGTGCGGGAACAGAGAAATCAGCCGGAGCAAACAGGTTATACTCCCAAGGGGGAAAGACGAGATTTGGGCAAACGGAAGAGATTATTGACCGGCTGGGTCGGGTCCCGACGCGAGTTTCTGGGCTGCTCTGCAGCCCTTTCACTTTTGCCTGGTCCGCTGCGTTTAAGCTCATCCATTGCAGGTGCTCTGCCGCTGAAATTTGACTCTCCACAATTTTCGCTTCCCAGGCTGCGCCCGCAGTATCACTCGCCAGGCCCGCTCGTCGATATTATCAAGAAGGTTGACCCCGAACGCGATGATTTCCCCGCCGAGAAGTTTGCTTCAAGGATTCAAACCGTGTTGCGAAAGTGGAGCGAAGAGCTTCTGCGGTCGATTTCGGTGGGAATCAATGCTATCGCACAAAGTCTTGCCGATGACTTCAAGGGGGCGAGTACCCGACCGGTCGAAGAGCGCACCCTTCGCACCGATACCTGCCTTCAGGTCAGACGGATTAGCTTCTCTACGTCGTCTGTCAATGGACGCGCCGTTTTTCTGGAATCCTTCAAAGAACTGCTCGCAGGTTATTCTGCCCTCAGCGTTGCCCAGTTTGTACTTGCACAAATCCGAATCGCCAACAGCAGTCCGACCGTGTTGGATACGATCATCCGATATGAGTTTGTCGGCGAAGGCCCTGGCATTCATCGCGAGCAGCGCTATGGCGTCTGGCATATTTCCTGGGGGCAGACGTCGCAGGGAGGCCTCGCCGTAAAGGATTGGTGGGCGGACCCCGAAACAAGGGTCCGCACCACTGCGCCGATCTTTGAGGAGATCACAGCAGAGGTCCTGGCCGGCAATCGCTCTTACACAGAACAACTAGGGCACGGCGCAAACTATTGGCGCACTGTTCTCGACTCGGCCAGCGGAATCGATGTTTATGGCAACAACGGAATCGCAGCCGGCGACATCGACGGTGACGGTTACGATGATCTATACATCTGTCAGCCTTCCGGTCTTCCCAACCGGCTCTACCGGAATCGCGGTGATGGAACGTTTATTGACATCACGGACGCTGCCGGCGTTGGAATCCTTGATGCCACGCCCTGCGCACTTTTTGCCGACGTTCTGAACCGCGGCCGTCAGGACTTGCTGGTCGTCACCGTTACCGAACCATTGCTTTTTTTCAACGAAGGAAATGGGACATTTCGATTGAAGAGAGACGCCTTCAAATTTTCCAGTCCACCCCAGGGCACATTCACCGGGGCCGCCTTTGGCGACTATGACCGGGACGGAAAGCTTGACCTTTATCTGTGCCTCTACAGCTACTACGAGGGCATAGGAGAATACCGCTACCCCTCGCCATATTACGATGCCCAAAACGGCCCGCCGAACTTTCTGTTTCACAACGATGGAGATGGCACGTTTCGCGATGTAACGGCCGCTTCGGGAATGGACCAGGGCAATAACCGCTTCACTTTCGACTGCCATTGGTGCGACTACGATGGCGACGGCTGGCCGGACCTTTACGTCGTCAACGATTTTGGCCGGAACAACCTTTATCACAACAACGGCAATGGGACTTTCACGGACGTCGCCGAGCAGGCGGGCGTTCTGGACATCGGCCCGGGCATGAGCGCCTGCTGGTTTGATTATGATAACGACGGCAAGCCGGACCTGTACGTTTCAGATATGTGGGAAGCCGCGGGCCAGCGGATCAGCAATCAAAAAGATTTCATGCCTAATGTGCCGGAGGAAACCCGCGCCCTCTATCGACGCTTCGCCCGGGGCAATTCTCTTTTCCACAACAGCAGCGGAGGAAAATTCGAGGACCTGAGCGAAGCGGCGGCCGTGGAGATTTCAGGATGGTCATGGTCCTGCCAAGACTGGGACTTTGATCACGATGGCTATCCCGATCTTTATATTGCGAACGGATTTATCTCCGGCCCTGACCATCAAAATCTGGAAAGCTTCTTCTGGCGGCAGGTGATCGCGCAGTCGCCGCCAAGCGGAGGACGGTCTCAAGAATACGAGTTGGGCTGGGACGCCATCAATGAACTAATCCGCTCAGACGGCACGTGGGCGGGCTTCCAGAGGAATGTTTTCTACGTGAACAATCGTGACGGGACATTTACTGAAGCCGCCGGGGCTGTCGGCCTGGACTTCATCGATGACAGCAGGGCATTTTCACTGGCCGATTTGGATCACGACGGGAGGCTGGAAGTTTTCCTTAAGAACCGGACTGGGCCGCAACTCCGCATCCTTCGCAACGTTGCCGAGGGCATTGGCGAATCGATCTCATTCCGGCTTCGCGGAACCAGGAGCAACCGCGACGCGATTGGCACATGGATCACGGTTGACCGCGGTGGACTGAGGCAGATGAAACTGCTTCAGGCTGGAAGTGGTTTCTGTTCACAGCACAGCAAGGAGGTCATTTTTGGCCTGGGGAGCACCACTGGTCCGATTGGCGCGACAGTTCGCTGGCCGAGCGGCCTGGTAAGCGCTTATAAGGACCTTCCACCCGGCCATCGCATTGAGATCGTAGAAGGCTCTGAAGACTTTCACGCCATACCTTTTGCCAGGAGACCCGGCCGCGCGAGACCGCGGAATGCATCGCAGCCTGCAGAGCAATTACCGACGACATTTGGCACATGGTTGATTGCGCCGCTCGATGCGCCGGATTTTTCTCTGCCGGACCTCGCCGGCAACACGAAGACGCTCTCAACCTTCAGAGCGAACCCGGTTCTCCTGAATTTCTGGGCCACATGGTCCCAGCTATCCGTTAATTCACTGATTCAAATCCAGAGTAAACTGAGTCAGATCAACTCGTCCAGATTGCGAATTCTTGCGATAAGCCTGGATCCATCTGACGGTCAGGCCAGGGTCCGGTCTCTTGCCCGCGCCCATCAGTTTTCTTTTCCAGTTTTACTGGGGACGGAGGACGTTGCAGCAATCTACAACCTTCTGTTCCGTTATCTGTTTGACCGACACAAAGACCTCCCCATTCCCACATCGTTTCTGATTGACGAAAGAGGCAGCATCGCCAGGGTTTACCAGGGTCCCATAGAGATTGCTCAGATACTGAAGGATGTTGCAAATATTCCGCGCACGGCGGAAGAGCGCCAGCGCCTGGCGCTTCCATTCTCTGGCCGCACTTTTGGCGTGTATTCGCGCAACTATTTCACCTATGGATTGGTCTTTGCGCAACACGGGTATGCTGATGCTGCTGAAATCTCGTTCAAGCGCGCCATCGGTCAGGACCCGCAGGCGGCCGATGCATACTACGATCTCGGGACGCTGTACATGCAAAAAGAACAGTGGAACCAGGCGAAGGCAATGCTCGAGAAGGCAGTCCAACTGAAACCCGACAACCTGATGGGTTTGAATAATCTGGGCATCGTTGCCGCGCAGGTGGGTCGCCCGCAGGAAGCTGAGCAATACTTCAAGCAGGTCCTGAAGTCCGATGCTAACAACACCCTGGCCATCAGCAATCTCGCCGATCTCTATCGCAATCAGCACAGAATGCAGGACGCCCAGCAACTTCTCGAGGCTGCGTTAAAACGGAAACCGGAGGACCCGCAGTTGAATTACAAGCTGGGAATGATTTTTGCGGGCGACGGTCGCAACAGTGAGGCGCAGGTTTACCTTGAGCGGGCCGTTCGCCTTCAGCCCAATAACGTGCAAGCCCTCGACAATCTGGGCGTGGTTTATGCCCTTACCCACCAGCTTGACCGCGCTGCCGAAACCTTCTTGCAGTGCATCCGGAAGGCGCCGAAATTCGACCAGCCGTATTTGAACCTCGCCCGAGTTGACATCAGCATGGGCAAGCGAGCGGAAGCAGCAAAGGTGTTGAAGCAGTTGCTGGAGCAGGTTCCTGATCATGCTCTGGCGCAGCAATATCTGCGCCGCCTTCAGCAACAATAGCGGCTGAAATGCTTGCAGCTTGTGCATCTGCAGCCGTTCTGAGAAAATCGCATTATCCAACGACCATGCGCGGCATTCCCTCAACTCGTGTTCTTGCGCCGGGCCGCCGTTTTTGGCTGCTCAACTCCGATGCTGCGACAATCGTCCTTGCCCTGTGGGTCATGCTCTCAACGTCTGCATACCCCGCCCAAGAACCTCGCGGGACTATAGTGGGAACTCTGAAAACCGGATCGGGCCTGGCAATCGCGCATGCCAAAGTCGTGGCAATCGTCTCCGGCCAGGCAGTCGCCTCAGTCGCGACCGATGATCATGGCCGATTTGAGTTTCCGCCACTCGCCCCCAACGTTTACAGGGTGGAAATTGGTCATGGTGAAAGCTGGGTTGCCACTTCGAAGATAGTCGTTGTCAAAGGTGGAGAGAAATCGGATCTGACCTTGATTGGACATCCCGCGGGTGAAAGTACTTCTAGCCAACCCAACCCGCTCGGCCCTGTGAGCTTTTACACGGATTCCAGGTTCCAGCAGGGTCAACTGACAAACCCCTCCGGTGGTGGCGGGTATAGCAATGCGGCTTCGGCGCAAGCCGTGCAAATGCTCAAACAGTATCTGGCAACGGCTAAACCGGAAAACTCTGCAGGCGCGCCGACGAACGCCGGGACCCCCGATGACTCTGCCGATGCTCGTGGGTCGGATTTAGAAAGAACAGGAAGTACTCTGCTGGCGCAGAGGGATTACGCGCAAGCCGTTCAGGTCTTCCAAAGAGGCGTTGCTGCTGATCCGCGTTCGGAGCGCTTGCAGATGGGGCTCGGTTTTGCGTTATACGGAGCAAGCAAGTACGCAGAGGCGACGGAAGCTCTGTCCGAAGCCGCCCGACTTGCGCCCGATGACCCTGCACCGATTGTCATGCTGGCTGAAGTATTGCAGTTTGAGCCTGACCAGAATGCTGTCACTGTGGTAAGGCAATTTGCAGAGCGTCATCCGGAAAGTGCGCACGGACACTACGCCTACGGGCTTTCATTGTGGGAAGGGTTTCGCTCACGCCATGAAACAGAATTGCTCGAGCGCGCTCAAGCCGAATTTGAAAAGGCCGTTGTGCTCGATCCCAACGACGCCGTGTCGCATCTGCAACTGGGAATGATCTTTGATGAACGAAAATTGACACTCCGCGCGGTCCTGGAATACCAGTCCGCCATTCGTTTAGATCCCGCCCTTGCCGTTGCGCACTATCGGCTCGCCCAGGATTATCAGCGTCTTGGAAAGAAAGAGGAGGCTGCGACGGAATTCGCTGAATACGAGAAGTTGCGTAATTCCGGCTCTCAGTAAAAGAAAGTGAGGCGGGGAGACCGCGGACAATAAGGCGTGTTCCCCGATGCTATGTTGCGTCCCCGTATTCAGCCCCGTTCAGAAAATCAACTGAATCCAGATTATTGTCAATCCTGTCGAGGATATAGTTGCTTTGGGTTGGGTGCAATTCGGCGGATGGTGGCGGAGCCTGGCTGGAGGGCTTCTTGTCGCTATTTTCTTTCAGACCCATTTCGCTGAGCAGGCGTTCCATATCGACAGGGCTGTCCGTTTCAGTGTTGCGTGGGAGGAACGGCGAAACGGCCAGGGCCTCGGTATGGTCCTCGAACCAGACCAGGAACGAAGCCTCGCTTGCACCCGATAGCCGCTGCTGGTCAATCCACATCAGGAAAGCTCCCATGTCCGCGTCGATCAACGACCCTCGAGGGTCGGGCTGGAGGTTCTCATCTTTTCCGGAGAGAAGCTCATTCATGGGGCGTTGCTGCTGACGGGGTGCAAAACGCGCGAGAATGGTCAGGGGCTGTGCCCGCCGCCAAAGCTCACGCGTTGTCCACTGGACGAACGTCGTACTGAAAATCTGGGTGCCCTGGCCCTGGGTGAGGATATTCGTTTCAAAGTGGGTCAATACGGCGTCTTCCGGTTTTCCGCTCAAGCCGATTTCTTCCGGCCGCATCTTGAAAAGCATGCTGGTCAGGGCTTCCGGCCCCCCAATGCCTCCATGAATAGCTTTGGTGATTTTCTGCAAGAGTGCTTCTCTTACCGGCTTCAATTCGCTGTACGAAACCACAGTGAGGGGCGATTGGGGAACGGTTTCCGGAGGTCCGCCATCAACATACCAGTGGCCAAATGCAACTGGATGCGCCTTCGCGCGCTCGGCGGTCAAATTCAGCAGGGTGCGAAGCGCATTGGATGGGTCAACTCGAGTGAAGTGCATGCCGTACGGCCGGAGTTTGCGGAAGAGAGGATAATCGTTCTGCTTCACATCTTTGCCGATGACAGCAATTCCCAGCCGCGGGGTGGGAAGCTGCTCCGGTGGGATAGCGGCGTTGACTTTTTCCATGAAATTCTGCGCTGCACTGCGGAACGCATCAATCTGGTGCGTGGCCCACAGGTGTGCGGAAAGTTGCTGTGAGAAGACACCGGGTGAGTTCACCCAGTCAAACCGCTCAAGGTGGCGCGAGAGTTTCAATTGCTCAAAGCCAGATACAAGGGCGGCAATTTGTGCTTCAGAACTCGATGCAAGAAAGGATAGCTGATGGTCGATCTCACGCCTTTCCGCAGGAAATTTCCAATCGTATTCCTGAAGCTGTTGCAGGATAAGCGGCGCGAACGCCAGCGGGAGTCGCCGGAATAGTTCGATATGGCTGGTGGCGACCTGCCTTGCGAGCGGCGGATACTCCTTGAATAAGTCCGGTTTGATCTCTGAAGGGAGCATTTACCTATAAGACCTCCGCCAGAGGTTTTCCCACTCCTATCGTCGGCGAGAAGCCGAACAATGCCCCCAGCGTGGGCACCAGATCCACGGGCTGCACAGGCCTGTCCACCACGGTATTCTCACGGATTCCGGGGCCCAAGGCCATCAGCCATGTCGTGCGTGAAAGAGCATCACCCGTCCGGTGGTGCTGAAAGCCGTTCCCTCCGGCGTCCATGTCAGAGTCCCTACCGAAGTCCGGCAGGATGAACATCGTTGTTTTGCCGGCATATTCGGGCTGGCTCTGGATTTCACGCCATATCTCGCCGCAGAGCCGGTCCGTGCGCTGAATGCCTTCGATGTACAGCGAATAGGAACCCGAGTGGGCGATATCCATATCGTGCAACGTAATCCAGAGCAGGCTGGGCGCGTACCGACGCATGAGTTGGCGGGCGATATAAACCGAGAGTTCGTCCGGGCTTGAGAGCGTCAGGGCGTGGGCCACGAAATCGGAAACCGAAAGCTTCAATAGTTCTGAAAACTGATGGAGATCAATGTTGTTCCCTTCGACTTCCGGCGCGAGAAGCGGAGTTTCGTAGTTATCCACGAGAAGGTGTTCAAATCTGGCATCTTTTGTTGAAGAAAGCGCCTTCTTCAGCAGCCGTTTTGGAAGGATGACGTTGGCCGCGTACTCTGGTCCGAAGGACCGCGCATTGCTGCCCCCAATCCGGTTAAATCCGTTAGCCGGGGCCACTACCCAGGCATCAGTAACAGGCCGCTTTAGTTCCTTCCGAAAATACTCGAAGACGGTCGGGTTGTCCGGAGGGACCGCTGCAAAATTATCAAAAGTCTCGTACACGCCCGTGGCCAGGCTTGCCGTCGCCACGTAATGGCCGAGAATGCCGCGATTGATCACTCGGGTGTAGAAAGTCGATTGAGGAATCAGTTCTTTCAGAAGGTGGGGGATGTTTTCCTGCCCGTCGGGCATGAAGGTCTCTTCGTCGCGGCAGCCGCCACCGAACGTCACAACCACGGCCTTGCGCTTGAGCGGCTTTCGCGAAGCAGCGGCTGGCTCCGGCGAGAGCGAGAACACGCTTGCCGCGACGGTGGCTCCCGTTACCAATCTAAGAAATTCACGCCGACTGCAAGAGACCGCTTCGCTCAACTCTCGCGGGCTCAGGCGGCTCGCCCCAGGTAAAATGAATGAACGCATTGATTAACCCGTTCCTTAACGGCCTTTCAAAGAACCTTTAAGCTCGGTGGCATATTCATTCCGTCGCATATCGGACCTTTACTGGCTGATGCCAGGCTGCTGCCGGCTGCTGTTCCCGTTCTGCACAAAGTAAACGAACTGCCGTATCTGTTCGCGCTGGCGGTCATCCTCGGCTAAATGTTGAGCGTAAAGCTTCTGATGGAGTTCAAATTCCTTCTGCGCGAGTTTCTTGTTGCCCAAATGGACATACGCTTGCCCCAGGCGGTAATAAGCATCCGTCAGCGTAGAGTCAAGTTGAAGCGCCCGTTGATATTCCGGGACCGCCTCGGCGTACCGGTGCTCCTGGGAATAGAAATTCCCCAGTTCCAGATGCGCCTCGGCCAGGGAAGGGTCCAGTTTCACGGCCTTTTCTAGCAGCGATTCAATCTCGCCAAGGTCCGTGCCGGAAATTTCCATTTCTTTGCCCTTCCACAGGCTCATCGCGTAATAATACGCCGCCCGTGGGTCCTGCGGCCGCAGAGATTCAAAGCGTTTGAATCTTGCAATCACTTCGGGGGCTTCGCCCGGAGCGTGCTTGTAAGCCCTGCTCAAAAAGTAATAAGGATGCGGATCTGAAGGGTCAAGATCAGTCGCTCGCAGCAGGGTCTTTACGGCTGACTTATAATCGCCCTGCCAATAATACGCCATTCCCAGGCCCACAGTAAGAGACTGGGAATTCGGATAGCGCTGGACACCCCTCGAAAAAATCTCAACTGCAGCGTTCCAGGTGTGGTGCAACAAAAATTCGCCGCCCCAGTCGAAAAGATTCCTTTCGCTTGGGTCCATTTGTGCGGCACGCTGGTACTCATTGACGGAAGCAATGTAATCGCCTTTCTTCTCGTCAACGTCGCCCAGAAGATTGTGCAATTCAGCAGTGTCGTTCTGTTGGATAAGAGCCTGGATCTGCCGCCGCGCCGCATCGTACTGCCCGGTCTTCTCGTAGGCCAGTGCAAGATCGTATCCGTTTCCGTATGAGTCCGGTCTCGCTCGCTGAGCTTTTTCCAGGTAGGGAATGGCCTCGGCGATTTTCCCTTGCTGCGCGTAAAATT
Source organism: Terriglobia bacterium (assembly GCA_035652895.1). Lineage (GTDB taxonomy): Bacteria > Acidobacteriota > Terriglobia > UBA7540 > UBA7540 > SCRD01. The sequence continues at coordinate 17,514 of DASRCX010000054.1, read as the reverse complement.
CGCCGAAATCGTGGTTGGCTTCGTAGTCTTCAGGAGAGAGCGTAATAGCGCGCCTGAACTCCGCCTCGGCCAGTTCCTTCTTGCCCAGTTTCGCCAGGTTAACAGCAAGGTTGGCTCGGGCAGCGGATGACGTAGGTTTCAGACGGACGGCCTTTTCAAAATGCGGATTGGCCTCCGCGATCTTTGATTCGGCGACATAAGCAAGTCCCAGGAGTTCGTGGACTTCAAAGCTCGACGGAAGCTGCTTTGCCAGGCTTTTCAGTTCTGCCACAGCCTGCTGATATTGCCCGGAATTGTAGTGCCCGACAGCCGCCTGGAACCGACTTTCCAGCGATTCCTCGGACGCCTGCGAAGGCTGGGAAGCCATTAAAGACACGCAACAGGCCGAGATCAAAAGGGTAGCAATAAACCGAGGCAGCCTCGACATCGTTTCTTCATCTTAGCACCGGCTTGCGGCGGGCGTTAACTGGGAAGTGCGGGTTTCTGCGGGCCTGAACTTGTTGCTGCTTGTACTTGCTGCTTCTGCCGCCCTGGCCGGGCGAACCACAGGCAGGGGCGCACGAGGGTGCACCCCTGCCCGTGTAGTTTAGAAATAGAGCTTCAGCGCAAATTGGATCTGCCGCGGATCGTTGAAGGGGAAGCGCGTCGATCCAATCTTGCCGAAGTTAGAGTTCAGGAAGTCAGTTGATCCGGGTATGGCGACGACGCCGTTGCCGCCAAACCCGGGTCGGTTGAAAGTCGGATGGTTCAGGATATTGAAGAATTCGCTCCTGAACTGGAGGTTAAAGCGGTCGGACATGCGGAAGTTCTTGAACAGGGAAAAGTCAAAGGTCCCAAGCCCTGGACCAACTACCTGTCCTCTGGCCCCACCCAACAGCGCTAAGCCCGTCAGGCCGGGGATGCATCCACTTGGTTTTGTTGTTCCGGGTTGGCAGGCTTGCGTGAACGCGGCCGCATTCAAGTAATGGTCAGGTGCTCCGGAGCCGTATTTGTCGTGTCCGGGCACCATATAAGCGTTGCAGCCAGTGCCAGAAGTCGTCCCTGTGTCACAGCCTATTGTAAACGGCTGCCCGGTTTCGATTGTTGTAATCCACTGTGTGCTCCAACCACCGACGATCTGGTTCAAGACGCCAGAACTGCTCCCCAGGAAGCGTTTGCCCTTGCCAAATGGCAGATCGTACCCGCCGCTGAAGTGGAACACATGACGCATGTCGAAGTCGCAGTCAGTGTAGTCGCCCTGGATCCCGAAGCCGGGGACGTAAGGCGCGCGATAACCAACATTGCCGCCATTCAGCAAGTCGCCGGCGTCGCTGCGGCACCTCGAGTACGTGTAGGCCGCCAGGAATGTCAGACCGTTCGAGAAGCGCTGTTGCAGGCTTGTCTGGAGTCCATTATAGTTGCTGTTGCCTTCGGTCGCGTCATAGCTTGCGCCCTGACTGAAGTCCGGATATGGCAGGTACAGCCCTACGCCCGGTGAGGACGTGGCGTGCGTGTTTGTACCCGGCGGTAGAATTTGCGAAACCTGATTCGATCCCGGAAATACCTCCAGATGGCGCACTTGGTTGCCGACGTAGCCCATCGTCAGCGTGAGGTTCGGAGTGAAGGCATACTCGAACATCATGTTGAATCCCATTGTGTAAGGGGTCTTGTAGTTGGTTTGAAGGCCTCTGAGTGAAAGGCCGGCAGCCTTCACGATTGCGGGATCGATGGGCGTACAGTCGAAGCCGGTCTCAAACATAATGTTGTCCTGGCAAGCCGTTCCTGGGATCGTGTTCCCTGTCTCTCCGTTCGGTGAGAAGAAATTAAAATTAAACTGGAATGGGTAGTTCTCGCCGATGTTTGGCGAATAGCCACGGTTTTCGAAACCTCCGTAGAAGATTCCAAATCCTCCCCGCGCCACAAGCTTGTGTGTTACCTGATAGGCGAAACCGACCCGCGGAGCAAAATTGGTCTTTTGGACGTCAATCAACCCGGATGTTGTGTTGCTGACGGGAACAATTTTGATGCCGTCCTGTGCCGTCAAAGCCAGAAAACTCGGGGAAAGTATCTTGGTTCTGCTTGCGGGAATCAGGTATTCGGCCTGGCCCGGAGGTCCTGGGACGAAGTTCGCCTGGGCACCAAAGTGCTCAAAGACCGGGCCGAAGTAATCCCAGCGAAGGCCAAGGTTGAGAGTCAGCTTGGGAGTAAACTTCCAGTCATCTTCGAAATAAGCACCGTAGTAGTTCTTTCCGTCATCGGTGAAGCCGATATTTGACGAATACATGTTATCAGCGCCACCCAGATTCGGAACCGCGCCCTGAACACTGGGGCAGCCCGTGGGCGTCCCCCCAGGCGATGGCCCGGGGCAAGGAAGCAGCAGGAACTGGGCGATGCCGGTGTTACCACTTGGGCCGTTTGGTATACCAGTATAAGCGCCCCCGTAGTTAAACTGACCGTGTGACCAGGAAGGTTGAAGCGTGGAGAACTTAATGTGCTGATACTCGAAGCCCATTTTGAAAGAGTGAGCACCATAAATCTTGGTCAGATTGTCCGTCACCTGCGTCGTCTGGCTGATTTCATCTGACGGCAGGAAGGCGTTGCTTCCCAAAGTACTCAGGCCGCTAATCCCAAATGCCGGCAGCCCGCCGTTTTCGGCCACCTGCGGAATGGAACTCGAGATACCAAACTGTTGTGGAATCCCAAGTTGATTGGCAACCGGTCCAAAGCGCGTAGCGTGCAGGCGGCTTTCTCCTACGCGCGCTTCGTTAATGAGAGTGGGGGAGAAAATGTGCGTATAGCTGTATGCTGCCAGGATCGAGAGTGCGTTCTGGTTGCCCTGCTGGAAAGCGCCGCCGTCGGCGATCCCGCCGAACGGGCCCGGAATGAATTGCGGGTCCTTCACATAACTGAAGGTCCCGAACATCTGGTTGCTTTCATTCATATCGTAGTCAACGCGCGTGTCAAAAGCGTTGCGGTCTTCGCGGAGGACCGGATTTGAAGCGAAATTCTGGAAGGGTGTCGTACCGTTGGGCGCGGGATACAGATTCAAAAGCTTGATCGCGTTTTGATCAAGCCGACCGGCAGGAATCTGGTTCAGCATGCAGTTCGACGCGCTCGTGCAGGCGTTGGTGAAGTCCGTGATCCCCGCGACGCTGCTGGTCCCATTGGGGCCGTAAAAGGGGTCGCGGACGTAACCGTTTGCAGTCGCCACAAGGCCTGTGACTGGATCCACCTGCCCTGCAGTTACGGCGCGTGTTGTAGCGGGGTCAAGGACCGTTCCTGCCGGGAACTGCCGCCCCAGCGCATCCACCTCGGGTTTGCTTCCGGACTGCTCGAGGACGAGGTCGGCTAAATCCGTGTAGCCGCTACCCCGCATGAGATTAGTGGGAACCGAAGTATTGAATACACTGCCTTGACGCCGGCGCAGCGCCTCGTAGTCGCCGAAAACGAATATCTTGTTCTTTTTGATCGGGCCGCCGGCAGTGAACCCAAACTGGTTTTGCCGAAATTCGCCCTTCTTCAGCCCGTTCTTGTTCTCGAAGAAGTCGGCGGCGTCGAGTTTATCGTTGCGGAGAAATTCCCAAACGTCGCCGTGGAACCTGTTGGTCCCCGACTTGATCGTAGCATTCAGAATCGCGCCTCCCGCCCGGCCGTACTGTGCGCTGTAATTGGAAGTTTGCACCTTGAACTCGGCAATCGCGTCCACGGGCGGAAGAACATTAAAGTTTGTCCCGTTCAGAAAGTCCACATTGTCGGAGTTATTGTCAATCCCATTGAGCAGGTAGTTGTTCTGTGCAGGCCGCAATCCGTTTGCCGCGAAAGCCCCGTTGGCCGCGTTGCCGCGCGTGTCAGCCTGAGGCGTGTTGACTCCGGCGACAAGCTGGGCGAGGAAAGTAAAGTTTCTTCCGTTAAGCGGCAGGTTGTTTACATTCTGTCCGGTGACCACCTGCCCGAGTGAGGCGTCCTGCGTCTGGAGTGCTGGAGGTGCGCTTGTCACGTTGATCGTCTGTGTAACTGCTCCCGGATGGAGGGTCAGGTTTGCGACAAGCTTTTGATCAATATTAAGAGTCAAATGGGACTGGACGGCCTTGGCGAATCCCGGGGCTTCGACGCTTACGCTGTATGTGCCAATCCTAATAGGGGTAAAAGTGTAATTGCCTTGACCGTTGGTTGTAGTCGTGATCGTGAAGCCTGTCCCTTCGTTGGTCAGCGTAACTTTTGCATTGGGGACGACTGCTCCAGACTGGTCTTTGACGGTTCCGAGAATCGTGCCCGTGTCAACCTGCGCGCGCAGCCCCGGCGCCAGCACCACAAGCGCCATAAAGCCGGCGAATAAGATTTGCCCCACACGTATGAAAGACTGCCACTTACTCATCGTCCAGCTCCTTTGCAAGAGTGGATATCCTTACTTTCATCCACGCTTCTTTCATTCATTAAGTTGTCGATTATTGACCAGCCCCGACGCAATCAAGCCGGGCACATTGGCGACAATGGCCGGCACAAGTAGATCCATTAGTTTATGGGCTTATGTGAAGACGCCCCCGCCCCTCTTAGAGCCCAACTGCCAATAAATTACCCAAGCCTGAGTTGCCCGTTAAGCCCCTGCGAAAACGCTTGCAAAAACCAATGCTCATAGCTCATATCACTACGTTCGAGGAAAGTCAAGATAAAAAGTAACATGCTTCTGACGATGCCCCTAATGTAAGCATACTAGCGACATTGGGAACGGCTCTGCAGGCCAAATCTGCGCATTTTTCAAGCGGACACCTGGTAACGCTTCCCCTGCTTGTCCTGATTTCATCGGATGGGCGTTGTGTGCCGGAGAGTCGGCCACCCTGCAAATAGCCGCATGTCCCCGATTGTGCATGCCCAGACGTTAACCATGTTCTGTTACCCGAGTTGCAGTGCTGCTTTATTTCCGATAAGATACGCTTCACGAGGATAGTTCGTGGTCGCCCGGGATGGTAAAGTCGGCGCAGCCACAGAACGACGGCGGGGAAAGAAGAATTGCTGATCATGGCTCCAGGCACGAAGCTCCCTGTCCCGTGAATTCCTGGCCTGACACGATGGTTACCCGGAAAATCGGCGATGTCTGCTGGTACGCCTACGACGCGGTGATACGAACTTTTGTGAAGATCAGGATCAATCCCAATATCCTGAGCTTTACCGGTTTTTCTATAAATTTGATTGCTGCATATCTGTTCGCTTATGGTTATTTCCGCTGGGCTGGCGTAACCATTATCTTGGGCGGGGTTTTTGACTTGACAGACGGTCCTGTGGCCCGCCGGACGCGGCGAGTGACACCGTTTGGAGGCTTTTTCGATTCGGTGCTGGACCGGTATTCTGATCTCTTTTTGCTGACCGGCCTTCTAGTGTATTACGGGCGGGTCAACCGGTTCATGTATGTCGTCGTGGTGGCACTTGCCATGATCGGGTCGGTCATGACGAGCTACGCACGGGCGCGGGCCGAAAACCTGATTCCCTCGTGCAAGGTCGGTTTCCTCGAGCGCCCGGAGCGCGTCGTTCTGATTATTATCGGCGCGCTGTTTGACCGCATGGCGCCAGTGCTGTGGGTGATTGTCGTTCTTTCAAACCTGACGGTGATCCACCGGGTCATGCACACGTACCACGAGGCACGAAGGCTTGAATCAGAAGCTGCGCGACCTGCCGCGGAAGAGCTTACCAAAAGCCCCGCCACTCCAGTAGCCCAGTCTTGACACTAAATTGGATCGATCGATAACATGCAATACCTTGGTGCCCCAAAGGGCTTAAACCAGTTCTGATTTCCCTCCTGCTGATGACACAACAACTCCAATTGACGGATGCCGGCCGGATGTTTCGGGAGAATGAAATCCTCCTGACTGGGGGAAATGGCTTCCTGGGCAAGGTGGTCCTGGCGATGCTGCTGGAACGGTACCCGAGCCTGAAGCATCTTCATTTGCTGCTACGCCCTGGCCGTGAACGCTCCGCGGCCGAGCGTTTCGAGTCCGAAGTGATGAATTCACCGGTGATGGCGGCGCTCATCACGGAGAAAGGCGAGAAATTCGTCCGCGAAAAGGTCACCATCTGGGAAGGTGAACTCGACCAGCCCGGCTGCGGGATGGACGTGGTTGCCCTCGGCGCGCTGGCAGGCCGCGTGCGGCTTGTCATCAACTGTGCCGGCAAGGTGGAGTTCTTCCCTCCGGTCGATGAGTCACTCCAGGCAAACGTTGACGGCGTAGAGAATGTTATCGCGCTGGCACGGCGCGCCGGTGCGAAGCTGCTTCATGTTTCCACCTGCTTTGTTTCGGGCGAGGCCAACGGCCTTGTTGAAGAAACGGAGCCAATCCTTGGGTTCTATCCCCACCGCAAGGGCCCCGATGATCAATCTTTCAACGTGGCGGAAGAATTGGCTTATTGCCGGGAGCAGATCAGGCTGATCACAGAGACCGACGGCGCGACTGAAGCGAAAAATCCACGCGCACGATCCAAGGCAACAATCCAGAAGCTGGCGGCGCTGGGCAAGCGGCGCGCGGAGCACTGGGGCTGGGTCAATACATACACCTATACGAAAAGCCTGGGCGAGCAGTTGATCGCCCGACAGAAAGACATCGAGTGGAGTATTGTGCGGCCGGCAATCGTCGAAAGCGCCCTGCGTTTTCCTTTCCCCGGCTGGATCGAGGGAGGAAGGACGGCGGCACCGCTGGTGCTGATGGCCATGGGCGGGCTAAGACACTGGCCTGTGCGGCGAAATACTCCCCTGGAAGTTGTACCGGTGGACCTCGTTGCGGCTGCGATACTGATTGTGGCAGCACTTCTGTTGGACGGCTGTGCTGAAAACGTATATCAATTGGGCACTGCGGACGTCAACCCGATCCGCCTGGGCCATCTGGTGAACCTGCTTCGTGAGGAAGCTCGAAAACGCGCGGGCAAAAACGGCGGCGGCCGCCTGCCCATTCCTATTGCACAGTCACGCGGGCGTGCGCGTTTTGTTTCCATAGAAGAAGCACGCGTGCGGCGGCAGAAGCTCGAAAAACGCATCCAGCGGGCACAGGCCATCCTTGACCGCATTCATGCCGCAGTGAAGAGCACCGGACTGCCGGGAAAGGACTCGCTGGCGAGCCTGCAAAGCGCGCTGCGTACCCTGGGCCTGCGGGAACGCTTTCGGGAGCAGACGCTTGATCAGTACCTTCCGTTCATTCTGCACAATCGCTATGTTTTTGAATCGGAAAATATCAGGGCCGCCTGTCGGAAGATTTCTGAGAAAGACAGGATGCTGCTCCCGTGGGACCCGGAAAAGATCCACTGGAAGAATTATTGGATTCACCATCAGATCGCAGGCATCGAAAAGTGGGTTCAACCGGAAGCCGTCAAGGAGTGGTCATTTAAGATATAAGTGAAGGAGAAAGCGCGAAACGTTGTCCCGGGCATTTCCGGTGGGCTCTTTCGGGGATGAATGCCAGCATTGGGCTGATTCCGTGGCACAGGTTTCTTCGTTGAGTTCGATTGGAGCAAAATGCTGAGATTCTTCGCCCGAGCCCAGTGAACTCGGGAAGGTTGTCAATCGCCTTTCATCAATGCCAACGACGCCGCGACAAATCGACGCATCGCAGCTTGAAGAGCAGATGCTGAAGATCGTGCGCGATCTTCTGGCCGAACTTGGGTCGGCGCGGGCGGCGGAATCCGTCACGCTCAATTCGTCGCTCGAGCGCGACCTTGGGCTCGGCAGTCTGGAGATGGTCGAGTTACTTGTCCGTACTGAATCGCATTTTAACGTCCGCCTGCCTGATCATATTGCCGAAGAGGCCGATACGCCCGGCGACTGGGTCCGCGCCATTGCGGGCGGTGAAGAGGAAGCTCCCACATCTTCGCGCTACATTATCAAACAGCCTGAACGGCTTGCTCCTCCGCCCCCGGAGTCGGCGCGCACTCTGATTGAAGTTCTGCGCAGGCACGCCGAAGTTGATCCCGACCGCGTCCAGGCGCATGTGCTCGAGGGCAATTCCGGCGAGGACATCAGTTACGGCAAGCTGCTGGCCTCGGCTTCGAACGTGGCGGCGGGACTCGTTTCGGCCGGCCTCCGGCGCAATGAAACCGTTGCCATCATGCTGCCCACTTCGCCGCAATTCTTCTATGCCTTTTTCGGCGTCATGCTGGCAGGTGGGATCGCAGTCCCCATTTATCCACCGGCGCGGCCCGACAAGATTGAAGAATATGTCCGGCGACAGGTTGGAATTCTTCGCAATGCTGAGGTCCGTTTTTTGATCAGCTTTGAGGCCGCCCGGCGGGTTTCGGAACTCCTTCGCCTCAACCTGCCCAGCATGCTTGGCGTGACCACCGTGGAAGAGCTTTCGGCAAGCGGAGCACGACTACAACCCGGCGCCATCGATGCGGCCGAAGCTGCCTTTATCCAGTACACGTCGGGAAGCACAGGCGATCCCAAAGGCGTGGTGCTGACGCAGTCTAATCTGCTCGCGAATATCCGCGGCATCGGCTGGGCGGTGAACGTCCAGCCGTCGGATATCGTCGTTAGCTGGCTGCCGCTTTACCACGACATGGGGCTGATCGGCTCGTGGCTTTACAGCGTTTATTACGCTCTGCCGATCACGATTCTTTCGCCGCTGGCTTTTCTGAGCCGGCCGGAGAAGTGGCTTTGGGCGCTGCACGATTCCCGCGGAACGCTCTGTCCTGCACCGAATTTCTCTTACGAGCTTTGCGCGCGCAAAATTCCGGACAGCGCAATCGAAGGACTGGACCTGAGCGCCTGGCGCGTGGCAATCAATGCCGGAGAGGCGGTCCTGCCTGATACGCTTGAACGCTTCGAAAGGCGCTTCAAACCGTATGGATTCCGAGCGGAAAGTTTTGTGCCCTGCTACGGACTGGCGGAGTCGTCCGTGGCGCTTGCTTTCCCGCCCATAAATCGAAGGCCGGTGATTGACCGCATCCGCCGCGACGTTTTTGAGTCTGAAGGCAAGGCCGTTCCCGCACCGCCCGAAGAAAAAAACGTCCTGCGTTTCGTAGCAAACGGGAGACCTTTGCCGGAGCACGAAATCAAGGTGGTTGATGAGGAAGGCCGCGAACTGGGGGAACGCATCCAGGGCAGGGTGCTTTTCCGCGGACCGTCGAAAACGTCAGGCTACTTTCGCAATCCCAAGGCGACCGCCGCCGTTACAACCGAAGACGGCTGGATGGATTCGGGAGACCTGGGATACTGGGCCAACGGCGAAATCCACATTACCGGACGTGCCAAAGACCTGATCATTAAGTCCGGGCGCAACATTGTTCCGCAGGAAGTGGAGATGGCTGCAGCGGAAGTTCCCGAAGTGCGCCGTGGCTGTGTTGCGGCGTTCGGGAGGCGTGATCCGGAACTTGGCACGGAACAACTGGTGGTGGTAGCGGAAACGCGCGTGGCCAACAGGGCAGACCTGGATCGCATCGAAGCCGAAATCGTTGAGCGAGTGGGGCTGGCGATTGGCATCCCGCCCGACAAAGTTGAACTGGTAGCGCCTCAGAGCATTCCCAAAACTTCCAGCGGCAAAATCCGGCGCAATGAAACAAGACTGCTTTATGAGCGCGGGGAACTCAAGCTCAACCGACGGCCGCCCTGGATGCAGATTTTGCGGTTGTGGTGGGAAAACCTGGGCGCATGGATTCGGCTGAAACTTGGTAACGGAGGCCGCTGGCTTTACAGGAAATATGCACAGACCTTGCTTTCAACCGTGGCAACTGCGGGCGGACTGGCGGCGCGATTAGTTCCCGGATGGCGCGGCAAGGAAAAAGCCGTTCAGGCGAGCGCTAGAATCCTTTTGCGGCTGCTGGGCCGCAAGGTTGGCTTCACGGGCGCCGACCTTATTAAGGCTGGGCGGCCGTGTGTTTTGATGGCTAACCGCGCGGGGCTGTTCGACGCTCTGGCACTGGCCGCAGTTCTTCCCACGCCTGTGCGCTTCTCGGATTCCGGTGCGCTTGATTTCCTTCCGGGAGTTGTCGCGTTCCTGCTGCGGCCCATTGTGTTGCCCGTGCTGCATGATGTGGCCGTCCCGCCGGGCGGCACACTGGGCCAGCGCATTCGCAGGGGGCTCGAAGAAGGGCATTCTGTTGTGGTACTTTCGGAAGGGCCTCCGACAGTGCCGGCGCATCTCAGCCGCTTTCGCCTGGATGCTCTCGATGCTGCCGTTCAGACCGCCAGCCCGATCTATCCCGTTGGAGTTCGGGGAACCTCGTCTATACTTTCACTGGGCAGGAAGATGCTCGGGAGCGGGGAAGCCTCGGTTATTGTGGGCGAGCCTGTTTTTACTCAGATCAACGATGCACGCGATCTGGTAGTCTTACGGGAGCAGGTACGCAATGCGATCGCGAGGCTCTGCTCCGGATAGAGGAAAGGGAATCTGCAAGAAGTCTGAATATGCCCGCCAGCACATTGGGAATCATCATTCGGTTCGCTGCTTGCTTCCTGCTTGGATCCATACCTTTTGCGGTTCTGGCCATGATGGGGACTGGCATCGACATCCGCAACGTGGGCTCTGGCAATCCGGGCTTCAACAATGTTCTGCGCGTCAACAAATGGCGGGCCGTCGTGACCTTGATCGGCGACATGGGTAAAGGCTATTTCGCCGTTTGGCTGGTCAGCCACGGCGCCCCGGGAGCCGCGCTCGGATGGCTATTCGGCTTCGGGGCGATTCTGGGACACTGCTTCTCGCCTTTCTTGAAGTTTAATGGGGGCAAAGGTATTGCCACTTCGGCGGGCGTCATGCTGCGCCTCTATCCGCTTTGGGCGGCTGTCGCCATGGGATTTTTTGTTGTGATGCGATTAACCGGGAGCCGGCGAAAGTGGCCGGAAGCAGGGGCAACCGCATCGATGAGCACCTGGGTGCTGTTTACTATTTTAATGCTGGCTTTCGTCAGCCCGCGTGATGCGTTTTATGCGGCATTGCTGACGCTGTTCCTTGGCTGGAGGCACCAGAAGAATTTCAGGAACCTTGTGGCTCAGCGTGAGCTGAGGGGAAGAAGCGCGAATTCCAGTGGCCCGGGAAGCAGTTCCAGATAAGTTCTCTATGGCGTAACGTGAACGGAACATGTTTTCCAGTTGTGCAGTACAGCCGGCCTCCGGGAAATCCCACTCTTGTTTGCCGGGCGTCCCTGAACGGTATCATCGAAGGCGAGAGCTCGAAATGGAAAATTACGACAGCATGGAGAAATTTGCTTTTTTCTGTACGAAGGAGGCGAAAATTCAGAGGGAATCCGGGAGTCGCGAATATTTGGAGCGCGGGGCTTTCCCGAGAACATGAGCACAAAGCAGCGACTGGCTTTTTACGATTTTGACGGGACTTTGACTTCGGGAAACATCGTTCGGCGGTATGCCTATTACACGCTGCACCAGCCTTCAAGGCTGAGATCGACGTCGAAGTTTGCAAAGTTGCTGGCGAGCATTCCCCTGTGGCTGGCGATAGAGTTCCGGTCGCGGCGGCGGTTTAATGAAATTTTTTTTCGCGAGTATGCCGGGATGAAGGAGCAGACGCTTCGCGGGCTGGCACAGCGTCTTTTCGATGAAGAAATTCTGCCGTCCATCTACCCGCACTCGCAAGAGCTTGTAGAAGAAGACCGCCGCCTGGGTTATCTTCCGGTGCTCGTGACCGGGGAACTGGACATCGCACTGGACAGAGTCATCCGGCACTTTGGATTTCAGGCTGTAATCTGCAATCATCTGATCTTCAAGGATGGTGTTGCCAGCGGAGAAGTTGAGCCTCCACTGATTGCCGAGAAAGAGAAAGTCCGTGCCATGGAAGTGTTGTGCCGAAAATTTGGCACGGAAATGAAACTTTGCAAGGCCTATTCGGACAGCTTTTCGGACGTTCCCATGCTCGAGGCGGTGGGCATTCCCGTCGCCGTAAATCCTGATCGACGGCTCAGGCGTGTGGCAGTTGAACGCGGCTGGGCCATTCTGGACCTGAAGAGAGGCATCGATGTCAAACAGCGCCGGGAACAATCACCCGGCAGGGTCGCCGGCGTTTGAGTTTGGCGAACCCACTCCCAACGCCGTGGGCCGCAACGCGCTCGTTTCACACGAGGGCACAGTGGTCCATCTGGATGGCAACTCTGCGCCCCGCCTGATGTGGTTTGGTGAGGACTTGCTATCCGTGAAAATGCCTGCGGGCACGCGCGTGGTCTATCCCAATCCTACGATTCCTGGTCTTCCAGACCGCGAAGCCGGTATCCGCTACGCCATTGAGCATCCTGAGCAGATGGAGCCGCTTGCAGCCCTGCTGCGCCCCGGCATGAAAGTGACCATCGCCATCGACGACATCTCGCTGCCGCTGCCGAAGATGAAGCAGCCTGACATCCGCGAGTCCGTCCTCATGATTGTGCTGAAATTACTGGCTGAGAAAGGCGTCGATGACTTTCAGATTATCATCGCGACTTCCTACCATCGGCGCATGACGGCGGCGGAGATCCGGCACGCGGTGGGCAATCAGATTTTTTCCAGGTTTTATCCCGACAAGCTCTACAATCACGATGGCGAAGATCCGAACGGCATGGTCGAACTGGGGACGACCGACCACGGCGAGAAGGTCCGCATCAACCGCCGCGCAGCGGAGTCCGACCTCCTGATCTACGTGAACATTAATCTCGTTCCCATGGACGGTGGAAGCAAGTCCGTGGGCGTAGGCTTGTGCGATTATGCTTCATTGCAGGCCCATCACACGCCGCAGACAATCCTGGCCAGCAATTCGTACTTTGATCACACACGGTCAGCCATGGCATCTTCCTGCGACCGCATGATGGAAGTGATCAACCGTCATCTGAAGGTCTTTCACATCGAAACGGTACTCAACAACCGTATGTTTGAGCTTGCGATGGCCTTTTTTACGAGGAATGAGGATTGCTGGACGGGAGTTGACCGTGCGGCGTTCGAGGCCACGCGCAAGGGCCTGGGGATGCTTCCCCGCGCCGCAAAGCGCAAAGTGCTGTTTGCGATTCCTGCTCCGTACCAGATGATCGCCGTGCACGCCGGTGCGACGCTGCCGACGCACGCCAAAACACTGGCCTACTGCTACGCGCAATACTGCTCTCCGCTCGAAGGGCAGTCCGACGTGGTTGTTTATGGCATTCCGTTTATTTCGCCGTACAACGTCAATTCAATTTTGAACCCGCTGCTGGTGCAGGTAATGGCGCTCGGGTATTTCCATAATATGTATCGGGGCATGCCAGTAGTGAAGAAGAACGGTGTGCTGATTATCACGCACCCCCTCTACAATGAATTTGATCCGCTGCACCATCCGTCTTACATCGAGTTTTTCAACAGGATTCTGACGGAAACGCGTGATTCGTTCGTCCTGCAGAAGAAATATGAATCACAGTTCGCGCACGATCCTGACTACATCCGCATGTACCGGACAGGCCACGCCTATCACGGCGTCCATCCGTTCTACATGTGGTACTGGGGCGAGAACGGCCGCGCGCACGTGGGCAAAGTGATTGTGGTTGGGGCGGAATCAAAGCGCGCAGCGGATATTATGGGATGGGAAACCGCCGCAACCATGAACGAGGCCCTTGAAATGGCGGAGAGCCACGTAGGCCGCAAGCCCAGCATCACCATGATGCACTTTGCACCCATCCTGATGGCGGACGTGGGAGGATCTCCCGAGACCATTTGACGGCCATGAAGACCATTCTCATCACAGGTGCAACAGGCTTTCTGGGCAAGCACCTCGTCGAGCAACTGAAAGCTGATCAGGGCGCCGCCCGATTGCGGGTGTTTTGCCGATCCCTCTCGCCCTGGGAACACGATTCATCGGTGGAAATCGTGCATGGTGACATCGTGAACAGAGAGCACGTGGAGCGTGCGGCGCAGGGAGTTTCGGAGATTTATCATCTGGCAGGCATCGTGTCCCGCAATTCCAGAGACCAGGAAATCCTCTACAAGACGCATATCGAAGGCACGCGCAATATCTGCGAGGCCGCGCTAAAGCACGGAGTTGATAAAGTTGTCGTCGTGTCGAGTTCCGGAACCATTGCCGTTGGAACAACACCCACCGTCCATGATGAAAAATCCGGCTACAAGAACGATGTAGTGGCCGAATGGCCCTATTATCTGAGCAAGATTTTTCAGGAGAAGCTGGCGCTTGATTACCAGGCGCGCACGGGCCTTAAGGTCGTCATTGTCAATCCGAGCCTATTGCTCGGAGTGGGAGATGACCGCAATTCTTCCACTCGCGACGTGGCGCTGTTCCTTCAGGGTGAAATCAAGGTGATTCCCAAAGGCGGATTGAACTTTGTAGATGTCCGGGATGTTGCACGCGGATTGATTATGGCCATGCAAAAGGGCCGTCCCGGTGAGCGTTACCTGATGGGCAATGTTAACTGGACCTTTCGGCAACTGATCGAAAAGGTAGCGGAAATCTCCGGCAAAAAGCCGCCTGCGTTGGAGCCGCACCCTGAGGTAACGCTGTGGGGCGCTCGGGCTTTGCGCGCGGTGTATCCATTGCTGGGCAAGAAGGTTGAACTTGATGATGCTTCCGTAAAAATGTCCGCTTGCTACTGGTACTGTGATTCCACGAAAGCGCGCACTGAGCTTGGATTCGTGACCCGCGATCCGGAAGAGACACTCAAGGAAACAGTTGAAGACGTCCACTTGCGTCTTTACCGGAGCGGTCAACTTCGTCCTTCCGTATGAGCAAGCCGCGAAAGGTTGCTGTTGTCGTCAACCCGCACTCCGCGGGTGGCCGGACCGCCCGCGAATGGCCGGAATTGGCTTCGCTTCTCGAGAACCGTCTCGGGCCGGTTCACACGCGATTTACAGACGATCATGGCGCGGGAATCGCTATCACGCAGGAACTGTTGCGGGAAGGGCATGACCTGATCATCGCGGTTGGCGGCGATGGGACGATTAATGAAGTCGCCAACGGATTTTTCGACCGGAACGACATGATTAACCCCGAAGCAGCGCTCGGAGTTCTGCCGCTCGGAACGGGCGGGGACTTCCGCCGCACCCTCGGAATTCCGACGCGACCTTCCGACGCAATCGATGTTCTTGCATCAGGTCCTGCCACGCCGATTGATGTCGGCTTCGCGACTTTTCGCGCAAGAAACGGCCAACCCACGAGCCGCTATTTTGTCAATCTGGTCAGTTTTGGAATGGGGGGACACGTTGCGGCACAGTCGAAGAATTTCATGCGCAAGTTCGGCGGAAGGGCCGCATTTTTCTGGGCGACGGTCAAAACTTTTCTGAGTTATCGCGGCCGGGATGTCCATTTGACGCTCGATGAAGGCGCGCACGCACTCTCGTGCTTCATCACTAACGTTGCCATTGGAAACGGCCAGTTCCATGGGGGAGGAATGTGGCCATGCCCGGCGGCCGCGCCGAACGACGGCGTCTTTGATGTGACCATCATTGACTACGCAGGGGCGATGAGGTTGCTGGCCAGCATCTCTGTACTTTACTCGGGCAAGGTTTATTCCCATCCGCTGGTACGCCATTTTGAGGCTGGAAGAATTCTGGCCGAATCCAGCAGTACGACCGAAATCGAGATTGATGGCGAGCCGCTGGGGACGCTGCCCCTGGAGATCTCCATCCTGCCACGCCGGCTCAGGGTCCACGTACCTCCATCCTGCGCATGGCTTGCCGCTTCCGCTTCGGTCAAAACTGGGACCACTGCACACAAAAAAAATAGCCTGGGTTGCTTCTGCAACCCAGGCTGAGCCCCGAGTGCCGTGGGGAGGGGGACGCTGGCCTCGGGTCATCCGTCGTTTCCCTTCACAGCGGTGTCGCCTTTTTCATGCCGAACGCCTTATCAGCTTCACTGCGTCCGGGGCGCCTCTAGCCGCGCGGGGAAACAATCTCAATCTTTGTCTGGCCGCTCTGTAATCACGCTTTCTGCGTATTGCGTGTTACCAACGCGCCGAACTTCCTTCACTGCCAAGCGCCGACGTCTTTACCCTTTGCAAACGCTGTTCCAATCAGAGAGGCAATGCGGCTCGAACCATCAAATCGGACCGTTCCTCCACAGGATTTAGCCCAACTTGCGCTTGTTGAAGACCCACTCAGGAGGCTATGATTTTCGTCAGCCTTCGGCATTGTTCAAAACCTCACTGCATACGCTTCAATCGCGATTCTCCTTAATGCCTGCGCGTTGTGAGGCTTGCGGTGCAGACTGGAAAGCACATGGCGTGTCAGCCGGCAGAGTCCCCTCGCTATTCCGTCCTACCTCGATATCAGTAAACTGCCAATCAAAATTCTTCGGGGACCAACGTTTACTCGCAGGTTAAGTATGAAATTTATACATATCAATGGAACATTTTGCATACTGTGAGCAATTCTTCGCGCAAAAATTACACCCCAAAAATCCTCACCCCAGGGAGACGCAGGCGACTTGTTGATGAAGACAATTCAGGGAACAGTTAAGATTACGCAGTGATATTGGATGGCCGGCTGTGTCCTTATTTCTTGATCACGACGTCATGTCTTCGCCGGTTGTTCGCCACTCGAGTCCCTGACGTGTGGTTTGGAAAACGACAGCGGCTTCAGAATCAAATCGGAAATATTTTGGGAATCCGACTGAACCAACGTTCCCGGGAAGGCTTCTCTGACTGAGCCTACGCACCCTGCCTTAACTGTGCATCGGCAAAAACGAACCCGTCACGTTCCACGACGACGCCTGTTTCAACATCGATTGGGATTTTGAACATGGGGCCGGCGAAAGCAAACGTGTGAAATTCTCCGTTTTCGCCGCAAGGATCAACGTCTGATGGAAGGCAGGCCAGCAGCTCCGAGTCGAAAGTCCGGCCCGCGAAGGACCGATCGAGCTTTTTCGGATCGACGCAGGTGATTATGGCGCGGAGGCCGGAATCGATCATCTCATGCGCAAGCTGGTCAGTATTGATTCCCCACAGCGGGAAAACAGGTTCGATTCCGGTCCCTGCCAGCTTTTCTTCGCGGTAACGGCGGATGTCTTCGAGGAAGAGGTCTCCAAAGATGATGTGTGTGATGCCTTCGCGTCGCGCGCGTTCAATAGCTGTTGCCATCGCCTGTTCGTAGGCTGCATTGGGGCACGGGTAGGGAATCGGAACGGTGACAAGAGGCAATCCGGCGTTCTCAGCCTGCGCTCTCAGCAGCGTTTCGCGCACTGCATGCATGGAAACACGCTGAAACTCCAAATTGACCGTCGTCAGCAGGGCTTCAACAACATACTCGCCCTGCCTGCGGACCACTTCAAGACACCATGCGCTGTCTTTTCCAGTGCTCCAGGATAGCCATGCCCTTTTGCGTGCCATTAGGAAACCTCAAACCTCAAACCTCAAACAATAACTTGAGACCCGCAGCATTCTCAAGCACCACACGCCCCTGGCAGCCGTTTCGGAATCTGCATGAAGGGATGAGGTTGAGGGCCGCGGGGGAAGGTTTCAGGCAGGTCGCGTGGTGGGGGGCGGTAGCGCCGGTCTATTTTGCAGCGGGATTTTTTCTTGGTGCGCCGACATGAGCGCGAGAGCGGCGCGAGGGCAAAGCGAGGGCGGGTGGGCCGCCTTGGAACAGCGAGAAGAGTTTTTCAGCTGGAGTTGGCA